>NZ_CP019699.1:1209741-1814612 GCF_002005165.1 Novibacillus thermophilus | reverse complement strand
CTGCGGCGTCGACGGCCTCATCGTCTCCAATCACGGCGGACGCCAGCTCGACGGGGCGGTCGCTGCACTGGACGCCCTTCAACCCGTGTGTGACATCGTACAGAACCGCATTCCCGTACTGTTCGACAGCGGAGTACGCCGCGGTCCCGACGTCATTAAAGCCATCGCGATGGGGGCTGACGCTGTTCTCCTCGGACGCCCCTACATTTACGGCTTGGCTGCCGGCGGTGAAGCAGGAGTCCGTCACGTGCTTCAACACTTGATTTCCGACATTGACGTTTCCTTGGCACTCACTGGCAAACGGACCATACGGGAGCTTAACCGCTCCGTCATCGTAAAGTCAAACGCGCACGACACGGGACCTGTTTCGCAACCAGATGTTTCGTGACTGACGAGAGACAGATCCACGCAACGCAGTGCTCTGTCTCCCGGATGAAAAATTCTTATGGTAAGTTCATGAGAGTTCGCTTATCATATAAGAGGACGAAACACTGGAAAGGGTGGTCCCGTTTGTGGACAAGTCACCTTATCAATTATCCCCTCTGGTCAGCGCTGATTGCCATCGGGGCCGCACAATTGATGAAAATTCCTCTGTTTTACGCCTTTCACCGCCGCTGGAAATGGGAGTTGCTGTTCAGCACCGGCGGAATGCCGAGCTCCCATTCCGCGGCAGTGACCGCGTTGGCTACGAGTATCGGCATTTCAGACGGCTTTGATTCGCACCTTTTTGCCATCTGTGTCGTCTTCGGCATCATCGTCATGTACGATGCGACCGGTGTCCGGCGGCAGGCGGGAATGCAAGCCGTCGTTCTCAACCAGCTCGTACACGATTTTAACGAAGTGGTGGAGAGCCTCAAAACGATGAAAAACCGCACTCCCATCGAAAACCGGACACGCCTGAAAGAACTGCTGGGGCATCAGCCGATTGAAGTATTCGTCGGCGCCTGGTTCGGCATTTTTGTCGCGTTAGGCACACTCTTTATTTTTGGCTGACGAAGGCATTGTGGACCGCCTTGTTACGGCTTCGCTAAACCGTTGGCCTCCGCTACCCGGTTGTAATACTCAAACTGTTCTTTCGTGAGCGTTCCATCACCTTTCTGTATCACGTATACGTCGAGCTGTCGCTTCCCCCATTCATTGTACACCTCATCCACTGAGTCGAAATACAGATCCAGCCGGTTCCCTTTGATCGCGGCTCCCGTGTCGGCGACGACACCGTAACCGTAGCCGGGAATGTAGAGAATGGTGCCCATGGGGAAGACGTCAGGGTCAGCGGCCACAGTCGAATACACACCACGGTGGACTTTGATCCCCGATTTTGTGATCCCGTAAGCCGGATGCGATTCCGTCTTCCCCGTCGATTCGACGCCGGCCGTGTATCCTGTCGCCAAAACGTGTACCGCCTCGTAACGCGTTAAATCGTCGATGGGGTGCAGAGCACGTCTAGCCGAAAATGTTTCGACTTCTTCCGCTCCTTTCCCCTGATTGGTCAAAGCTTTTCCACCGCCCCTTGAGGCCAGTTGAACACCGGTTTTCTTATCGGGATCCCGCCTGATCGTTGAAATTTTTCTCATCATGAACGAATCTACAGACGAATCTAATGTGTTATTTTCCGGTCTCGGTTCATCTGAACGTGAAGAAGCTCCATCGTCTCCCAGATCGTCTGCATGGGACGTCAACGCGGCCCCCATGGCGGCGAAGGATGACATCCCCAACACTAACAAAATCGCCGCCTTCTTTCTTTGTGACCTGTTTGTCATAATCCCCCTCCTCCACAACGACGTGTGTCAGACCACACTGCGTCATCGTAACAAGACCAGCTTTGTCCTGTCAAAACGCACAATGTTCAGTAAACCGCAGTATATGATCTGCAAAGACTGCTCTCATTATGCAAAAAAGCTGACCTTTCTCTGACGGTCAGCTTTAAAACATGCGGTAGCCCTTTTTTCGCAATGTGCGTATCACGATTCCACTCAGGATGACGCCGACTAAACCGGTTAGGAGGATGACAGCGTCCAGGCCGTTCATTCCACCCGAACGGTACACAAAAAAGGCAACCAAGAGGATGTAGACGTATGACGGTGCCCATGTCGTTTTAACAATCATGTTTATGATGAAGCCCAAGCCGAAAGCGAGCACTAAAAAGAGCGGGATAGACACGATGAATTGGTATATATTCACTTCCATATCAATACCTCACTCCTCTGTTTACTACTAAAGTGTATAGAAAAAACGTGTACGAATCCACCGTCCAACAAAAATATCGCCGATTCCCTTTCGGAATCGGCTGTAAAATCGACAGCGGACACGGTTAGAAAAATTTCCCTTTTCTCAAGACAAGAGGTAATCCGCCAATTATAAACAAGTATCGTAAATCGATCAACTTTTTCATTTGAGCCGCTGTCCAACCGTACAATTTGCGTTTTCCGACAATACCGATCGCTTCCCCTTTTCCAAGTGAAGCGACCGTTCCTTTTGTTTCAAATTTAAACGGGGTCAACTGTCCATCCCTTATGAGTGCCACTAGGTTTCGAGCCAAGTGTTGGCCTTGTTGGGTCGCCATTTGAGCCGTCGGCGGGTAAGGGCGCCCTTCGTCGTTAAACATGAGGGACGAATCGCCAATGACAAACACGTTGTCGTAGTTCGGCGCTCGCAAATACTCATCGACAGGGACGCGCCCGCGCTGAACTTCAAAACCGGCTTCTTCCACCAAGGGGTTCCCGGTCACACCCCCTGTCCAAATAACGGTAGCAGCTTTTATTTCTTCACCGTCTCCTACGATCACTCCATTTTCATGACATTCTTTAATTGGTGTTCCGATTAAGAATTCTACACCTTTTTTCTCCAAAGTGGACACAGCGTAGTCGACGAGTTCCTTATCAAAACCAGGCAAAGCAGACGGAGCAGCTTCAATATTGACGAGCCGAACTTTTTCCCGGGGGATGTCGTATTCCTTGCACAGCTGAGGGATGCGATCCGCCAACTCGCCGACAAACTCGATTCCGGTAAAGCCGGCACCTCCGACGACAACAGTGAGATAGTCCTCGCGCTCGGGTTCGTTGCGGTAACGGGAAAACATGTACTCGATGTGTTGGCGAATCATGCGCACGCTGTCGATATTCCGAATGCCCATTGAATGTTCGAGCAGCCCTTTGATTCCGAAAGTGGCAGGGGCGCTGCCCAAGCCGATCACTAAGTAGTCGTATTCTAATTCGTCCTCCCGGTTTTCTAAACTCACCCGTTGTTCGTCGGGGCGAATCGCGGTCACGTGACCTTGGACAAATCGAATTTTATTTGAGTCGATTAATGAATCAATTGAGACCCGCGTTTTGTCGTGATGCAGTGTGCCAGCAGCCGGTTCATGAAGCTGCGTCGTGAGATAATGGTAATCGTTGTTGTTGACGAGGGTCACGTCTGCTTCATTCAGTCCGAGCTGTTTTTGCAAGTGAACGGCGGTGACGATTCCTCCATAACCGGCGCCTAATATGAGAACTTTCTTCAACTCACCCATGCTAATCACTTCCCCAATTCTGTGTAATTTCTCACAAACAATGCTATAATGGTAATCATACTTCATTAATGGGACCATCTACATGATAAATCGTTCACAATTTTTTTTCAACAATATCTTCAAATTTACGACACCCTTTTCCGTCACGTTATGTTCACGCCTTTCACCTTCAAAGCCCTTTCAATCACCAGCTGTTCCCAGTATAATGAAGGTTGTGAATGACGACAGGTCTTTTGTTTTTTTGGAGGTGTACAGACGATGTCTGACGGCGCTTTTCGTGAAGAAGACGAAAAAGTATACGACATCACGATTGTCGGAGGCGGGCCGACGGGAATATTTGCTGCATTTTACGGTGGAATGCGAAAAGCATCAGTAAAAATTTTAGAAAGTATGCCTCAGCTCGGCGGTCAACTTGCGGCCCTTTATCCCGAAAAGTATATATACGACGTCGCTGGCTTTCCGAAAGTTCGCGCACAGGAGTTAGTGGACAATTTAATCGAGCAGGCCAAGCACTTCGATCCGACCATTTGCTTAAACGAACGGGTACTGAATGTAGAACGGCATGGCGACCACTTTACGATTACAACACAAAAAGGGCGCCACTTCTCGAAAACGATCTTGATTACAGCCGGTGTGGGCGCATTTGAACCGCGAAAACTCAAACTTTCCGGCGTCGAAAAGTACGAAAAGACGAACTTACACTACTTCGTCAGCGATTTACAGTCATTCCAAGGGCAACGGGTGATGGTTGCAGGCGGGGGAGACTCAGCCGTTGACTGGGCCCTCATGCTCGAACCGATTGCCCACGACGTCACCCTCGTCCACAGACGCAACGAATTTCGCGCCCACGAACACAGCGTCGAAAGTTTGCGCAAATCGAGTGTCAACGTACTGACACCTAAAGAAATTGCGGCCGTTCGAGGAGAGGGTAAAATCGAACAAGTGACGTTAATCGATAAAAAAACGAAGGAAACGAGCGAGCACGAAATCGATGCCCTTATCGTCAACTTTGGGTTCGTCTCCTCCCTCGGTCCCATTACCGAATGGGGGCTGGAGATTGAGAAAGGATCGATCGTGGTGAACTCCAAAATGGAGACGAACATCCCGGGTATTTACGCAGCCGGTGACATTGCGACGTATCCTGGAAAAGTTAAACTCATCGCAACCGGATTTGGTGAAGCCCCGACTGCGATCAACAATGCCAAACAGTACATCGATCCGGATGCGAAGTTACAACCCGCCCACAGTTCCAACATGAGTTTTTGATCTGTCCCGTGAGTAGTGTCTCTCGTTTTGAGACATGCTACTCACAAGGAGGCGGGTCAAAGTGACGCGAGCAAGACGTTTAGCGAAGGCGCGCAGTTACAATGCTTTGCTCATGCTACTCACTGTTGGGATTCCGGCGCTGTTAGTTGTCGGGACGTGGCTCGACGGCGACAGCCTTTTTTACGGTGTAGCCGTAGCGGTGTTGGCCTTTCTCATCTTGCTGATGTATGTCGTCTACCCAAATTGGCTCAACAGGAGAGACTGACATGGCATTCGGCTGTCCAGTCTGCAACGGATTGCGCGAAGTGGAAAGTTTGTGTCCTGCTTGTGGTGACAAAATGGCGGACACAGGGCGACTAGAGGATACGTTTGACGACTACAGCCCTTACCGGGAAATCGACGACGTAAGAATGACAAACGGATATGTAGATCTAGAGCAAAATGTGTGCATGCACCTGTTTGTCTGCACGCGGTGCGGGCGCGAAACTGTACACGGCGTAGAGGAAGAAGAGTTGGGAGGACCGTGAAACATTGAAAAAACCTCTCGTCGTACGCGATTCGTACGCCAAGAGGTTCTTTCTGTCTTAACAGTTTAGCACTTCTCGGGTTTTCCAGCTTTCGTCGCAGTGCGAAACGACGTCCCGCAACCGCACGTCGCAATAGCATTCGGGTTGTTGAGGGTGAACCCCCCACCCATCATCGATTCTTTGTAGTCAATTTCCAAGCCGTTGATAAGAGGGATGCTTTCTTCATCTACGAGAACGGAAATCCCTTTTTCTTCAAACAGACGGTCATCCTCGTGCTTTTCTTTATCAAATCCCATCCCGTACGTAAAGCCGGTACATCCACCGGGTTTGACTTGCAGGCGCAAATACAGGGCATCGGCATGTTCTTCCTGGGCCATCATCTCTTTTATCTTGTGACCGGCTGCATCAGATATGTGAACCACAGAGCTTCCCTCCCGACGTGTGTCATATTGCCTGTATTCCACAGTATACAAGGAAGGCAATCGATTCTCAAGCTTCGTCGTCTGCACTGTTACACTGGCAAAACGCTGAACGCCGTTTCACATACACCAGAGTGTAACGGTTTCATGCGATACACTCTCTCCGCGAAGGGATCCATCACGACGTCGCCGTTCTGCCTGTGCCACTCCAAAAGCAATTCGTCCAAACACCTACTCAACGCGATGACGTCCGGGTGGTCCATCCCCCATTCCATCGCTGACGTCATCAATTTTTCGCGCAAATGTTCAATTTCTTTTTCCAACTCTTTCAAAACGGTACCCCCAAAAAACACATTCCTTCACATTATACCGGATCATTGTCAATAGTTTCAAATAAAAATCGCCTACAACAGGCGATCCAGTTCATCCCACCATTCTTGTTGTTTGTCAATCGCTTCCCGAATGGCTTTTAAAAGCTCCGGTCCCGAGTCAGCTGCGATAAAATCGCCATCCAACAGGGCGTACGGACGGACGTAACATTCACTGCAATGACCCAGGCAGTCGTATTCCACGACGTCTATATCGTCGTCATGCTCCAGGTCTTCTTTGACTTGCTTAACTTCCGGAGTCAAATTGTTGACGCAAAACTCGACAAGAGGTCGTATCACGCATCACTCCATTCAGACTATAAAACGAGAGTGTCAGCTTTAGTATGATCCAACTGACACACACTATCAGTCCGAATACATAAACTTATTATATGATCATGTTGATAAAGTATCAAACAGACTGCCTGGCCTTTGGCGCCAGTAGGGGCTACTCGTCGACAATTTTCATTTCAGGGTAGACAACGTCCGTCAACCGTGGGTCCCACCCCTCATTCGTACGAGCATTTCTCCCGATGTGGAACGTAAAGACTCGATTGTTCTGCTCACTGATGAACGTCTCACGAACATAAGTGTACGACCTTCCGTCTTCATTTTCAAGGGTTTGGAAAAACATGACGCGTTCGCCGTTCGGCAACTGTTCCTCTTGGGAGTCGACGGAATACCCGAGCTCTTTTGCATTTTCCCTTTCAGTGGCGAAGGCCGCTTCTTTTACGGCGGCCACCGACTGATCGTCATGGACTGTGACCGTCACGCTGCTGATGAGCAACTCTCCTCCTTCTGTCGTCTCGACATTGCTTTCAAAGACGACAGATTGGCCGACCCCCTCGTCAATTTGCGGCTCGGCAAACCACTTTTCCCCATTGGACATGACCGGAATAAGGACTTGTAACTTATACGGGTGCAACACGTAGCGGTCGAAGAGAGCTTCTTCCCTCATCCCTTCAATTTGAATCTCCCTGAACACTTGACCTTTGGGTTCGATGGCGACCGTTTGAGCTGTGGTCATCGGAACTTCCCTGTTATCTCTGGCGTTGTCGGAGGTGGGCTGTTCTGACGTCTGCTCGCCTTTCCCCTCATCTCCTCGTGCTGGACTGGAGTCGCTGTTCCCTTCAGTTGACTCTTGACGATCGAAAGATGAGGCAGCCGTCTCCCTGTTCGGATCTGGTACACTTTTTTCTTCAGAAGTTTGACCACTCATCGTACTAAATTTCTGTTCACCACTTCCGACGTCATCCCCGCTGTTTCCAACTTTTTGCATGATCCACGGAGACAAAATGGCGAAGACGAATACGGCGACGGCACCGGCAAACGCCGTTGGAAGCAGAAACTTTCGCAGCTTGCGCGACTGACGCTGACGCTCTCGTTTTTCTACTTCGGCCAGGACGTGTTGGCGCACTGCATCGCGGCTCATTACAGGTTTGATGTGGGGCATGTTTTTGAGTTTCTCGTGCAAAACTTTGTCATCATTCACGGAGATCTCACCTCTTGGTCGGTGTAAGCAGAAAATTCGGGACCCACTATCTCCTTTAGTTTTTTGATGGCACGGTGGTGGGTCACCTTTACTTTTGTCACACTCCACCCCATAATGTCCGCGGTTTCTTTGATCGACAGATCTTGTATCGACCGTAAGATAATCACGTCGCGATAGTTCGGTTTCAGTTTGCGAATACCTTTGTACAACGCGACCGTGTCATCTTTCGCTTCGGCGAGTTCGTCAGGAAGGGCCTCATGTGACGGGAGCTGTTTCCAGGCGGTAAAGTCAAACAGCACTTCCTTCCTCTTCTTGCGATACCAGTCGATCACAGCCCGTCTAGCGATCGCGAACAGCCACGTTTTTTCCGTGGACTCGCCGCGAAATCGATCGTAGGCAAGCAAAGCGCGAATAAACACTTCTTGCGTGAGATCCTCTGCTTGCGCACGGTGACTCACACTGTAGAAGACGTACTGATACACATCGTTGTAGTACGCTTCGTAAAGGCGATCAAACGTTAAAGACCGGTCCACGCGTCCTTAAGCTCCCTTCCGAGTTGCCGCCTCGCCTCACTCCATTAGTCGAAGAGCAACCGAAAAAGTTTCAATCCCGTTCTTCTGAAACTGAGGCGGCAGGTTCTCCACACCGCCCTTCTTCCAACTGTCAGCTCGTTCAGGCGTGCCGCTCCAACCCCATCTCCTCCAGTTTGCGGCGGATGACATTCAAGCGAGGGTTGCCTTCACCGACTACTTCTTCGCCAATGACGATGAGGGGGTAAGCGTAGCGATCCGCTAAAATAGCTTCGACAAACTGGTTGTGCCGGTTGTGCGGCTGGTCGATATCGACATAGCGCACACGGACACCGTCGCCGTAATCCCGCGTTAACGCGGCTTCCAGCCAATCGGCCGTCTCTTCGCTCGACGGCAGGTTGAGACATGATGGACACAGTTTTTGCGCTCCGTACACGGTCACTTCGACCACTTTTGAACGCCGCGTCATTCGTGTCCCTCCATTCAGTTTGTTGTCTAACGGTTGCCCCCGTTACAGCACTAGCAGAAAATCGCGTCACATAGGTGCTGGAAAGGGGATGCCTTGAGTACACCCCCTTCTCCGTCTGCGCTTGACTACGTTAACCGTCCAGCGCCTGATCCAGATCTTCCATTAAATCCTCGACGTGTTCCACACCGACCGAAAGGCGAATGAGTCCGTCCGTAATGCCGAGTTCTGCCCTGCGCTCTGCCGGAATCGAAGCGTGCGTCATGCGCGCGGGAACGGAGATCAAACTCTCCACTGCACCGAGACTCTCAGCCAGTGTGAAGTATTTGACGCGGGAGAGGACGCGTTCCGCCCTGTCACCGCTCCCCACATCAAAGGACAGCATGCCGCCGTACCCGTCCGCTTGCCGGCTGGCGATGTCATGACCGGGATGTGTAGAAAGGCCAGGGTAGTAAACCCGTTGAACGTCTTTCCTTGCCGCCAGCCATTGTGACAGTTTTCTCGCGCTTTCCTCATGCTGACGCATGCGCAGTGCCAGTGTTTTCATCCCGCGCATTAACAGCCACGAGTCGTGCGGCCCTAAAATGCCTCCTGCCGAGTTTTGTACAAAATGCAACCGTTCCCCTAAGTCTTCATCTTTGACGGCGACGAGGCCGGCCACGACATCACTGTGTCCGCCCAAATACTTCGTCGCGCTGTGAAGCACAACGTCAGCACCAAGGTCCAGCGGCTGCTGCCAGTAAGGCGTCAAAAACGTGTTATCTACCACGAGCAACAGGTCGTGTTCTTTCGTCACCTCTGCGACCGCCGCAATGTCTGTCACTTTTAGCAGCGGGTTGCTCGGCGTTTCCAGGATGACGGCTTTCGTGTGATCCTTTACAGCCGCTTTAACTCGCGACACATCACTCGTATCGACGTAGGTCACGTCGATACCGAATCGGGTAAACACTTTGCTTAAGACCCGAAACGTACCGCCGTACACATCGTCGCCGACGATAAAGTGGTCCCCTCGTTCAAACAGCATCACCACCGAGGAAATCGCCGCCATGCCAGAAGCGAAAGCGAACCCGCGCACGCCGTTTTCCAGTTCGGCGATGAACTGTTCCAGCGCACTTCTGGTCGGATTGCCAGTGCGGGAGTACTCATACCCTTTGTGACGTCCCACCCCTTCTTGTCTGTACGTCGACACTTGATAAATCGGGACACTGACGGCCCCGGTCACCTCGTCGCCGAACACGCCGCCGTGTACACACTTCGTCTCTTTGCGCATCTAGTTGTCCTCCTTCTCCTCAAATTCGTAAATGTCTTGGCTTAAATACCGTTCACTGCTGTCAGGAAAAATGACGACAATACTCTTTCCGGACGTCGCCTTTTCCGCTTCGCGCAGTGCTGCAGCAAAGGCGGCTCCCGACGAACTTCCGACGAGCAAACCTTCCTTTAACGCCAATTCTTTGACATAGTGAAACGCTTCGCGGTCCGATATGGTGTAAACCGCGTCAAAATACGACCGATCCATGTACTCCGGCAAAAACTCCATCCCGATTCCCTCGGTCTTGTGAGGACCGGGCTCACCGCCGTTTAAAATAGAGCCTTCCGGTTCTACAATGACAGTACGGACGTCCTGACGCTGTTCCTTCAAGTAACGGGCCGCCCCCATGAACGTTCCGCCGGAGCCGGCTCCGCTCACGAACACATCGACGTCACCGTCGAGCTGCTCCCAAATTTCCGGACCCGTCGTGCGGTAGTGGGCTTCGGGGTTGGCCGGGTTGGCGAATTGCTGCGGACAGTACGCATTCGGTATCTCTTGCTGCAATTCACGTGCTCGTTCGATCGCCCCCCGCATTCCTTTCTCCGTCGGGGTGTTGACAATTTCCGCTCCGAGGGCGCGCATCAGCTGTTGTTTCTCCACCGAAAATTTCTCTGGAACGGTGAAAATGACGCGGTACCCCTTGCCGATGGCCGCCAGGGCGAGCCCAATCCCAGTGTTGCCAGCCGTCGGTTCGATAATCGTTCCGCCCGGCTTCAGTTTTCCGCTCTCCTCTCCGGCCTGTATGAGGGCGACGCCCAAGCGGTCTTTGACGCTGCCGCCAGGATTGAACATCTCCAGCTTGGCAAACAGGCGGACGCCCCTCGGAAGGGGAAAGTGTCGGATGCGAAGCATCGGCGTGTTCCCTATCAGATCGTGTACACTGTTTGCGACATGACTCATGTAAGATCACCCACTCACGATTTCACTCTTCTCCATATTATCACGTCAAAGGAAGGTTTTAAAAGGTGCCGGATACGACACGCGGGTCTTGACATGACGCACAAAAATGCCCCCTTAAGGGGGCCTGCACGAGAAACCGCCGTACAGCGTGTCGTCTACTGCCACTGTTCGAGCACTCTGTCAGCGTTCTTTGTGAGAATGTTGTATGCCTTCTCTGTCATCCACGCGTTTTCGAACTGATGGTCGAGCAACTGTTTAAAACGGTTCATGTGTGTCACAACTTTTTCGGCTGCATCTCGCTGTTCAAAACGTTCAACCGCCGTCAAATGAATCTTTAAGGAACGCACAGCGCGATCGCGATCGAGCTCGCCCGCTTCGTTCAGGCGCTGAACAACTTCCTGCATGTCGGCTGAACTGAGATCGCGGCTGTAACTGATTAAATTGACAAACATTCGATACCCTCCGGGGACGAGGCTCTGTATTTGACGGTACCAAACGAGACTGGAGAATATATAGCTCCCTGCGCCGTAATCGGCCACCAAAAGGCCCCCGTCCATCGGTTCTTCACCTGGATCTGACATAGAGAGCAGCGGCGTATACGCATCATCCCAACTTGACGGGAAATAAAGGCCCCGTTCCTGTACCCAACCGTTGAAATCGTCTGCCGTGATGGTGTTCGGGCCCTGGAACAACGGATGCTCTGGTTCCAAAATCGTAACCGGGGCCGTTTCGTCTGTGACGCGCCAACTGATGGAAGGCGTCCCCAACTGGATGGGATATGGCGGCAAATCTTGCGACCAATTGCTTGCCGGCGTGTGGTACTGCATGACGACATTTCCGCCGTAGCGAACATACTCCAACAGGCGATCATTGTGTTCAAGGAGATCTTCCCGGCTGAGGTAAGCGCGTATGCCGACGACGATCGTGTCATACTGCGACAAGTCTCCGCTTGCCAGGGCATCTCTGTCGAGAAATTCAACATCGACACCTGCTTGTCGTAACGCCTGGCCCACTTGGTCAAACCCGCTGTCCACGTACCCGACTTTTAACCTGTCCTCCGTTTGAAGGGGAAAGGCCGCTACGTTGAACTCGCCGTCTTTCAGCCAGTAACTGCTCCCGATGTGGTCATAGTCAATAGGTTGGACCTGGGTAGAAAACTCACCGTCTGCATGGTGAACAACGGCCATCAAGGTATAGTGCCCCGCGCTGCTATCGTCTGTCGGATAAACGACAAAGGATCGCTTTTCCGTCTCCCCTTGTGCAGCAAATGACACCTGGGCGCTCTGGGGCTGAACTTCCCATCCGTCGGGCACATCCAGCTCAACACGCCCTTCATTCGGTCCGTCGACGTAGTTGGTGACGTGCACATCCACTGCAATTTTCTGCCCTTTTTTCTCAGTGCTAAATACGGCGCCTTCCGGCGTTATGTTTAATCCGAAGTCAGGTAAGACGGCGATCGTATCATCGGGATGTATGTTTTGCTCTATTGGAGCTCCCTTTAACGTGTAGCGGACGTTCGCCTGGACGACAGGAGGTTGATACGGATGGAAATACTCGGATTCAGGATCAACTGTAACCGTCATTGGGGCGGTTGCCGTTTCACCAGGAGAAATTGAAGAAAGCGAGGGAGGATCTGAAACATCCCATCCACTCGGAACGATAGGTTCGATTTGGACGTTCGACAGTGTTTCACTTCCGCGGTTCTGGATGGTCAGTGTCACGTCCGCTGTCGTTCCCCTCGTCAGCTGTCCGTTCGTTGCCGTGAGCGCCACTTCGACCCCCGACGATTTTACACTGACTTTCTGTAACTGCTCCTCTTTTACTTTAAGGCGATACGTTAGATCGACTCGCTGTGCTTGTGAAAGACTGTCGGTGTCTTCATCTGCGTCGGCGATCAACTGTCGCACGTCACCCAGTGCTGCTTGAGACTTTTGTAACACATCTTCCTTATCTGGATAAGCATCAATCACCTCATCCAAACGGCTTTGGAGCTCAACTAGCTTCTCCTTCCAGTCCTCGCTTTCGATTTGCTCCCCATATTCCACAAAATCGTAAGGGAGGTTATCAAAAATCGTCTCTTCATGTCCAAAGCCGACGACTGAATCCTGTAAGTACAAGGAAACAAAGTAGTCTTCTACGGGCAAATCCCGCCCCATTCCCTGGCTTTTGTGCAAGTAGCGGGAATCTTCTCCCAGTTGCGGATACGTCTTTTTGTACACGGGGTCCACGACGCCGATGTTAAATCGAAGTGATTCCTCGTCGTCAGTTCCTGGGAGGTACAACTTCTGCGGCTGCCACGGTTCCAGCCCCTCCTCAAAATGCTGCGGAAACACTGTCGGATCAGCCGCATCGCGAAACGCCCGCACGGTCAGCCGGCTGATGGCACGGTGATGGCCGTGTTGTGAGGGTACGTCGCGGAATGAAGGGAACAAAATATCTGGCCTCTGTTCCCGGATAATGCGAATCAACCGCTCATACGTTACCTCTTCACCCCACTTTTCCAGTGTTTCTTCTGGAGACTTGGAAAAGCCAAAATCGTAAATTTTATCGTCTAACGTCCGGCTTAGCAAAAACAGATCGACATTGGTCACTTTGGACGCCTCTTCCAGTTCACGCGTCCGAACGATGCCCAGCCCGTTCCCCAGTTCATGTCCTATTTCATTTTGTCCACCCTCGCCCCGGTTCGCAATGACACTACTGGTGCGGACGCCTTTTCCTAAAGACATGTACGCAAGCAACGCACTGCGCTCGTCATCTGGGTGCGCCCCTGTATTCATGAAACTGACAATGGTATCTAACGGTTTGACCACTTTCCACAGCTCAGGATCACTGTCATGTTGCGCCCTTACCGTCGGCCAGCACAAAGTGACAACGAGACAGACCGCCAGCAACGTAGACGTGAACCTTTTCAAAAGGTCCTGTTGACTCACTTCTTCAGCCTCCTTCTTTTTTTAAAAACTCCCTCTCCATGCCCTGAGGCTTCCTCCTTAGACTTCATGAACACCTCCTACTTTTTACGAAGTTAGTAAGCTTTTTTATCATACTTAGTATGTATCATTCATTATAATTTCTATATCATTATTATTCTTTAAATAGGGAATTTTATGAATTAACATTGCATACTACAATTAGAAAGTAAACTTTACAAACTCACCGAGGGAGAGTGCTGCCATGGGTCAAAAGCCAAAGATTGTCATCATCGGAGCCGGGAGCGCCATTTTCGGTTTAAGCATGATCAAAGACGCCTTTTCTACAAAAGAACTGTGGGGAAGCGAACTCGTTTTTGTCGATATTGACCGCCCGGCGGTAGAAAAAATGGCCACAGCCGCTCAACGCATCAATCGACATTTAAATGCCGGATACGCCATATCGTTTACGACAGACCGTACCGAAGCCCTTCCCGGCGCCGATTTTGTCATTACTTCCATTGCGGTTGATCGCGTTCCCCTTTGGAAACAAGATTTTCACATTCCGAAAAAACACGGGATCCAACACGTTTTAGGAGAAAACGCTGGACCAGGTGCCGTCTTTCACACAATGCGGAATATCCCCATCATTTTGGGCATTTGCCGCGATATTGAACAACTGTGCCCGGATGCCTTACTCATTAATTTTACAAACCCGGAGAGCAGAATATGCCTTGCCATTCATCAATACACAAACGTCAAAGCTGTCGGGCTCTGTCACCAGATTCACGAAGGGATTCGAATTGTCGCCACCCTGCTTGGGAAAAACCCCCAAGATCTAGACGTCAAAGCGTGGGGGATTAATCACCTGACGTGGATGGTCGACATTCGCGACAAAGAGACAGGAGAAGACTTGTACCCCCTCCTGCGGGAAAAAGAAAAAGACTACGACCCTGCCTTCGAAAAACTGTCCCGATTTGTCTTTCGCCATTTCGGGCTCTTTCCCACCTCCGGGGACGACCATCTCGGCGAATTTTTCCCTTACGCCCACGAGATGATGGGCACAGAAGGATATGACTTCGCACATTACGAATCGCGTCGCCGAAATACGGCCCAAGTGATTGACGGCATCGTGAATGGGACAGTGCCCATTGACAACCGGCTGATCTCTCCGTCTGTCGAAGCGGCCTTTGACATTATCAAAGGAATGACGTGCAACACAAACGCTTTAATTCTGTCGGCCAACGTCCCCAATCAGGGCTATATCCGAAATTTGCCCGAGGACGCCATTGTCGAGATCCCGGTTATCGTCAGTGGCAACGGAATTAACGGGCTTTCCCTCGGAGAACTGCCTCAAGGGATCGCCTCCCTCTGTTCCGCTCAGATTCACGTACAGCAACTGGCAGTGGCAGCAGGCGTGGAAGGAGATAAAAACCTTGCCATTCAAGCTTTGCTCACGGATCCGAACGTCCCGAGTGCAAAAGCAGCCCTCAACCTCTTTGACGAACTAATGGAGGTGAACAGACCGTATCTGCCGCAATTTTTTGAAACAGCTTGACCGTCCTGAGAGGAGGTACGCATGATCACTCACGACAACACACACGCACGCCCAAACTACTTAAAGTACTTAAACAAAAAAAAGGTGCTCACGTATATTCGAGACTCTGAAGGGCAATCCCGGGCAAGTATTTCAAAGGCCCTGAATATTAGTAAACCGACGGTTTCAAATATCGTCGAAGAATTGTTGAAGGAAGGCTGGATAACCGAGAAGGAAAGCACATTTGCCAGCGCGTCAGGCGGTAGAAAACCGTACCGCCTGTATTTCAACCGTAACGCTAAATACATCGTGGGCATCGACATCGGAGGCACGTCAACGGACGTCGGAATCATGAACCTCGAAGGGGAGCTCGTCTCCTTGAAACAGCTCTCCACGCAAGAGTATGTGCAAGACGACTTCACATCGGCTATAAGCAGCGAAGTGTCCCGTCTGATACAAAAGTGCGGTTTGTCTCACAAGCATATTATGGCTGTCGGGGTCGGAGTTCCCGGCATCACGGATGTACGCAACGGAGCCGTTTTTGAAGCCCCCAGCCTCGGGTGGAAAAACTACCCTTTAAGAGATCGTTTAAGCGAACAGCTCCCCTTACCTGTCTACGTTGACAACGATGTGAACGTCGCCGTGCTCGGTGAACAGTGGAAAGGTGCGGCCAAAAGCAAACAAAACGTCATTTTGATCACACTGGGAACGGGTGTCGGGTGCGGCATTATTCTGAACGGTCGCCTGTACCGGGGTTCGTCTTTCGCCGCAGGTGAAATCGGGTATATGATCACAGACAAAAAGAGAGCAGAGGCGTACGATCCCGTTTTTTCCGGTTACGGTTTTTTAGAGAGCCACGTCGGCGGGCCTTCTATCGTCAAAAAAATGGCCGACACACAACCTGAACGGCGCCAGTGGACAGCGAAGGACACTTTTCAGGCCGCGATGCAAGGGGATGAACTGGCACTGAACGCTGTCGACGAAGCCGTCTCCCACATTGCGGTCGCCCTTGTCAACGTCATCGCCCTGTTTAACCCCGAATGTGTCGTGTTAGGAGGTGGTATTTCCAAATCAGGCGCTTGGTTCCTTCCGAAAATCCGAGGGTTCATCGAAAAGCACCTCCCTTTTGTGACAGATGTGTACGTGACACATTTGGAACACGTGTCGCTCATAGGCGCTGCTGCCCTATGTTTGAGGGAACACGATTCTCCGCTCAAACCGTAGAAGAGAAAGGACTTCACCAAATCACTCAAAGGAGAGGATATCGGTGTTGAGAAAAAAAAGGTGGTTGTTAAGTCTAGCCGTTTTTGTCGCGTTCACCGCGTGCTCCGGCGGCCAAGAAACGACCGGTGACACTGAGAATGCGGATGTCGTTCAAATTGAGTACTGGCAGTATCACTTCGATGCCAAAGTCGAGTTGATAAATGAATTGATTGAAGAATTTGAAGCGGAAAACCCAGGGATTCAAGTCAAGCAAACCACTTTCCCTTACGAGCAGTTTAACGAAAAGGTCGCGGCTCAAGTGCCCGCAGGTAAAGGACCGGACGTGATCAATCTGTTTCACGGCTGGGTCCCGCAGTACGTCGATTCCGGGTACTTGCAACCGTTGCCACGAGATGCATTTCCCCACGAAAAAATAGAGAGTGAGTTTTTTCCACTGGTCGAAGCAGTCAAACTTGACGGTGAATACTGGTCCATACCGACAGCGGTTCGCACCCTCGCACTGTTCTTTAACAAAGATTTGTTCGAAGAAGCGGGCCTTGACCCGAACTCTCCGCCTGAAACGTGGGATGAGCTGGCGGAATACGCTGTCAAACTGACCAAAACGGACGGCAGTAATCGTCTCGAACAGTCGGGATTAGCGTGGGAACCCGGTCAACAGGGAAACAACTGGTTGCGTGACGGTTTGACGTACCAAGCGGGCGGGCGCGTCTTAAGCGATGACCGTAAAACGGTCGTTTGGGGAGATGGACCTGAAGGACTTGAAGCGTTTAAGTACTGGATCAGTTTCCCGACAGAACTGGGCACGTCGAAACTGGGTTTCTACACAGACGACATCACGGCCTTTTCAACAGGAAAAGCTGCGATGAACGTAGACGGCTCCTTCCGCATCGGAACGTTACAGGAGGAAGCGCCTGACCTCCATTACGGTATTGCTCCGCTACCAGCCCAAGACGAAAAGTCCACGAGTGCTTCCTTCTGGAGTAACGGCGTTACAGCGGGGGTCGATGGCGAAAAACTGGAGGCGTCGGTCAAGTTTCTCCAGTTTTTGACAAGTGATGAAGTCATGGAAAAGTGGACGGACGAAATCGGCGAATTGCCTGCCAAAGAGTCTGTTGCCATGCAAGACAAGTATGTCGAAGACGACATATACGGTCCGTTTATCGAACAACTCCCGTATGCCGTCTCCCATTTTTCTGTTGACGAAATGGGAGAACGGGACCTGATTATGCAAGCGGCCGACAGAGTTTTACTCGAAGGCGCATCCCCGGAAGAAGCTTTTAAAGAACTCGTACAGAAGACGCAAGTACTGTACGACGACTATTGGCAAGGAAAACAGTGAGACGCTTTAGACCTTGCCAAAGGCCATTTGGCAAGGTCCTTCCAGGATGACGGTAATTAAAGGAGGTGCACGGTTGACACAACCCCATCTTTCCACAAAACAGACGAACAAAGGGCGCCCACGGCGGTTTCAGTTAAAGCTCAAGCACCAAAAATACGTGTTCGTCTATTCATGTCTGTTGATCCCTCTTGTTTTCTACGCTTGCATTCGCCTATTCCCGACCTTTTTCACGTTTAATGTCAGTTTCCGAGAGTGGGACATTCTTTCCCCCGAAGACCCTGCTTTCATCGGTTTGGAAAACTACAGAGCGCTGTTTGAGGACGAAGTCTTCCTCAAATCGCTGTACAACACGTTCCTTTACATTGTGTTAGGCGTCTTAGGCCAACTCGTGTTCGGTTTCGCAGTCGCCCTTCTCTTACATAGAGTTCGCCTTTTTTCCGGTTTGTTTCGAACGATTTACTTCATTCCGTACGTGACGAGCATTGTTGCCGTGAGCTGGGTCTTTCAATGGCTTCTAATGGAGAACGGATTCGTTAACGATATCCTGGTGAACATGGGGATGGACCCTCAGCCTTTCCTCAATTCACCCGACCAGGCCATTTTCGTCATCATCGGCGTCATGATCTGGCAAGCCCTCGGTTTCCAGATGGTCATTTTTCTCGCCGGTTTGGAAAACATTCCACAGCTGTACTACGAGGCAGCCGTGATCGATGGCGCCAGTGCGTGGCAGAAATTGCGATATGTCACCCTTCCCCTCCTCAATCCGACGATTGTCTTTTCAGCCGTAATTGGCAGCATTAATTTTATTCAAGTCTCTTTTACACAAGTCATCAACATGAGTTCTGACGGCATTGGCGGTCCTCTCCACTCCACCATCACCGTTGTCGTGTACATTTATCAACTGGCGTTCAGGCAGTTTGACATGGGGATGGCAGCGGCTGCGACGGTACTGTTGTTCCTGTTTATCCTCGCCCTGACACTGTTTCAGATGAAAGTGTTGACCAAGAAATTTGATTACTAGGGGGGAAGAAACGGTGTACCGGTCTACCGCAAGCAACCTACTGACTTACACTTTACTCTCGATCGGGGCTGTCGTAATGGTGTTTCCGTTCATCTGGATGTTTTCAACGTCGTTAAAGTCTCCAATGGACGTTTACACATTGAACCTCATTCCCGAACACCCGACCTTGGAAAACTACAAAACGATCATGGAAGAGAGTGCCTTTTTGAGGTGGTTTTTGAACAGTATCGTCATCGCCGTCTTGACGACCGTAAGCGTCACGTTTTTTGACACACTGGTCGGCTACATTATTGCGAAATTTCGCTTTGTCGGCAGATCCATCATTTTTATCGCGATACTGAGTACGCTCATGGTGCCGACAGAAATGCTGATTATCCCCTGGTACATGATGAGCACCGAACTGGGCTGGACAGACACGTACTGGGGCATTCTCTTTCCCGGTCTCATGACTGGATTCGGAGTGTTTTTAATGAAACAGTTCATGGAAACTATCCCGGACGACCTTCTCAATGCCGCGCGCATTGACGGCATGAACGAGTATATGATTTTCTTTAAAATTGCGGTTCCACAAGTGTGGTCAGCCCTTTCGGCTTTGGCCATCTTTACGTTCCTCAGCAACTGGAATGCCTTCTTGTGGCCGCTAATCGTGATCGAGTCCCCCGAGCTGCGGACGTTGCCCGTCGGCCTTTCCTTTTTCGCTTCCAGCGAAGTCAAGTCCCAATGGCATCTGATCATGACGGGCGCAACCGTGACGGTCGTCCCTCTACTCGTCGTATTTTTCATTTTGCAGCGGCACATTATCAAAGGCATTACATTGACGGGGATGAAGTAATAGCGAAACACCAATTGTCAACAGCGGGGAAATCGAGTACAATAAAGAAAGACGTAGGATCGGTCGCACATTGGGTGTATCGGATGACGCGATACAAGTGGAAGGAGCGGTTAACAGTGTCTTCGACTGAACAAATGATACAAGTGCAAGAAGTACTGGATAAATTGCGCCCCTTTATTCAGGGTGACGGCGGCGATGTGGAACTGGTAGACGTAGAGGACGGCGTCGTCAAAGTAAGGTTGCTCGGAGCGTGCGGAAGCTGTCCTGCTTCCACGATTACGCTGAAAGCCGGCATCGAGCGCGCACTCATGGAAGAAGTGGAAGGTATTAAGGAAGTCGAACAAGTGTTGTAAATCGCATCGACGACAGCTCCTGGATCAGGAGCTGTTTTTGGTTATCCCTTTTCCTCTACCCACCATTCGCGTACGTACAGCTTGTCGGGTCGAAAATGTTCCCCCTTCACCCCGTGCAACCGGTCGTTTACAAAATAGAGCATTTTCGGACGCACGAGGGGATTAGGGGCATTTCTTCAACAAACTGCTCGTTCCATTGGAGCATGATCCGTTCCCGCTCCTTTCCTTCTGCCTCGGCAGCTTCTCTCAGCAGCGTTGTCAGTTGATTCGTCGACAAGCTCGTCCACTGTCGCAAGTCGTCTTCTTCCCACCAGTCGAGGAGGGCACGCGATTCGACTCTCACCCAGTCCGTCATTAAGAACAGGTCGGCGTCTCCCGTTTGAACAGCTTTGGCCAGTTTTGACACATGGTCATGCTCGACGAGTTCCACTGTCAGTCCGGCTGCTTCCCACTGGTTTTTCAACTGAGCTGCCAACCCATCCCGCTCCACCCATTGGGACGTGAAGTGTAAACTTAGTTCCTCTTCTCTGAGTGCCTTCAGCGCCTGTTCCACCTCATCCTTTTTCGCCCGCTCAACTTGCATCCCCCGCGGTGTGTCGATTTTTTCGCCGAACCCTTTTAACCACTGTTTGACAATTTGCTGTTTGTCAATCACGTGTCCCATTTGAGCCCGGAGAGTAGCATCTTGCCACAAGTCTTGCATTGGATTAAAGGCAACATAGTGAAAAACGTCTCCCGTTTTCTGCAGGGGGGACACGTCTAACCCATCGCGTACCGCTGGAGCGTTCGTCGCATCCATTTGGGGCAAAACGTCCAGTTTCCCCTCTTTAAACTGCGTCACAGCTTCCTCTAACGTCATCGTGCGACACGTCACTTCGTCGAGAGACGGTGCTTCATCCCAATACTGGCTGAACCTTTCCAGTTCGATGACGGATTTCTCCGACCTTTCGGCCATGCGGTACGGCCCAGTTCCGATCAAGTGTGTCGTTTCCGGCTCACCGTCAGAACTTGCGTGAAGGTGACGGGGAACAATCGGAATTTGCAACAGTTCAGTGACCGAATCTGGGGCCTCGTCCAGTTGAAAGGTGAGTGACGGCGCCTCGCCTTCGGTTAGTGTAATGCCTTGAATCGTTTTGACCTTTCCAGATCGAACGTCTTCGACGCCGGCAATCGCTTGGACGAGTCGACGGTACGACCCGTTGTAATTCGGGTCTGCCAACTTGTGGTACGTATAGAGGACGTCATCGGCCGTCAACGGCTCGCCATCGTGCCACTTGACACCCTTTCGCAGAGTGACGCTCACTGTCCCAGCCTGTTCGTCCATTTGCCACGATTCAGCCAGCACGTTTTTCGTCGTTCCGTCTGGCTGCCTTTCCACGAGGGGTTCATAGATGAAAGACAGTACAGTTTCCGTTGCTTCGTTTTCCGGTGTAAGGGGCCGAATGGAACGCGGGACATCGTTATACAGCGGAATGCTGATGGAACCGCCTGTCCGGGGATTGCTCTTTTCAACTTGGGCGCTGACGGCAGACCCGTGCTCCCTGTGGACCCACCAACCGCCCCACAAGAGCAAACTGCTTGACCAAACAAACACACTGGCGACGATCAACAACAGTTTCTTTCGCTCGTCCATTGTGTTCTCTCCTTAACGTAACGTTACCACATTGTATGCTTGTCCAGCAGACGAGTATGACTCACTGACCCGAAATGCACTCCCTTCAGCCGACTTCTTCAGTGCACAAAAAAACCCGGTGTCACCCGGGATGGTGCATTTAAGACGACGGTGAGTCATTGTACAAGTGGCACGCCGTCCAGTGGTTCGGTTTAATTTCTTTCCACTCGGGAGCTGCTTCGGCGCAAATGGTCATGGCGTGGGGACAGCGGGTGCGAAAACGGCAACCGCTGGGAGGGGTGATCGGACTCGGCACATCGCCTTCCAGTATGATGCGCTCCCGCTTTTTCTCCACGTGCGGGTCCGGAATTGGGATCGCTGACAGTAGCGCTCGGGTGTAAGGGTGGAGCGGGTCTGCGTACAACACTTCGCTTTCCGCCACTTCCACTAAATGGCCTAAGTACATGACCCCTACCCGGTCGCTGATGTGCTTGACCATGGACAAATCGTGGGCGATAAACAAATACGTCAATCCCTTCTCGCGTTGCAACCGGCGCATCAAGTTGATGACCTGCGCTTGAATCGAAACGTCCAGCGCGGAGATCGGCTCGTCGGCGATGATGAATTCGGGTTCGACGGCCAGTGCGCGGGCGATACCGATCCGTTGCCGCTGCCCGCCGCTGAACTCGTGCGGGTAACGGCTCAAGTGTTCAGGGTTGAGCCCCACGATCTCCAACAGCTCTTGCACCCGTTTTCTCCTTTCAGATTTACTCCCCACTAACCGATGGATGTCCAACCCTTCGGCGACAATGTCTTCCACGGTCATGCGGGGATTCAGCGACGCGTAAGGGTCTTGAAAAATCATTTGCACCTCGCGGCGGAACTGTTGCATCTGTTGGCGGTTTTGCCCGTGAACGTCACGCCCTTTAAACAGTACTTTTCCCGCTGTCGCGTCATAAAGCCGGATAATGGTGCGGCCGATGGTCGACTTTCCGCAACCCGATTCGCCCACGAGGCCGAACGTCTCCCCTTTGTGCACGTGAAACGACACATTGTCCACGGCGCGGAGATTCTCGCCTCTTCCGACGCGAAAGTATTTTTTCACCTTCTGCACTTCGAGAATGCGCTCCCCGCTCATCTCGTTCCTCCTCCCGCGACAGCCGCAGGCGGCTTGACATTAGGCGCCATCGGATGTTCCAACCAGCACGCAACACTGTGTCCCGGCGATACTTCTGTATCCACCGGCATCTCCTCCTGGCACACTTTCATCGCGTGGGGCAGCGCGCGGCAAACGGACAGCCTTTGGGAGGGGAGATGAGATCTGGTGGCGTTCCCGGAATGGCCACCAACTCGTTGGCCCGGTCACTGTCCAGACGGGGCACGGACGTCAACAACCCCCACGTGTAAGGATGTTTCGGATCGTAAAAAATCTCCTCTAGTGTTCCCGTTTCCACGATCTTTCCGGCGTACATGACGGCCACCCGCTGGGCGACGTTGGCCACGATGCCGAGATCGTGCGTGATGAGAATGATGGCCGTGTCAATTTTTTTCTGCAACTCGACCATTATGTCGAGTATTTGTGCTTGAATCGTCACGTCGAGGGCGGTGGTCGGTTCGTCGGCGATGAGAATTTTCGGCTCACAGACGAGGGCGATGGCAATCATGACCCGCTGGCGCATGCCACCGCTAAATTGGTGCGGATACTGCTCTGCTCTCTCTTTGGCATTCGGAATCCCTACGCGTCTCAACATGTCCACGGCACGGGAAAACGCTTGTGCTTTACTCACCTTCTGGTGTCTCATCAGGACCTCTACAATCTGTTTGCCGACTGTCATCGTCGGATTGAGGGACGTCATCGGGTCCTGGAATATCATCGATATTTCCGCTCCGCGGATGGATTGCATCTCTTTCTCTTTCAGTTTCATCAAGTCTTTTCCTTCAAACAGAACCGACCCGCCTTTATAACGCCCCGGCGGTGTCGGCACTAAGCGCATGACACTCTGGGCCGTCACGCTTTTGCCACATCCCGACTCGCCCACGATGGCCAACGTCTCTCCCTTGTCCAATTCAAAGGAAACTCCCCGAACAGCCTGAACCTCGCCGGCGTACGTCTCAAACGAAACGCGCAAATCGTTCACTTCCAACATTTTTCTCATCCCCATCACCTCACTTTCTCATTTTCGGGTCGAACGCATCCCGCAGCCCGTCACCCAACAAGTTGAACCCGAGCATCAAGAGCGCAATCACTGTCGAAGGAATGAGGACTTGATACGGATAGAAACGCATTTGTCGAAAGCCTTCGTTCACCATCACTCCGAGGCTCGTATTGGGCGGTTGCAGACCCAAGCCGATAAAACTGAGGAACGCTTCAAAAAAGATGGCCGTTGGAATGGTAAACGTCAGATTGACAATAATCGGTCCCAAGGCGTTCGGCATTAAGTGCTTCCAGATGAGGCGCTTGTGGCTGGCCCCCAGCGTCCGGGCCGCCATGATAAATTCCTGGTTTTTCAACTTGAGGATCTGGCCGCGGACGATCCGCGCCATCGGCACCCAACCAGTGATAACCATGGCCAGGGCAATGGCCACAATGCCCGCTTCTAAAATCATCATCATTAAAATAATGACAATTAAGTTGGGAATTCCGACTAAAATCTCGATAATCCGCTGCATGACGTTGTCGACCCGGCCGCCGTAATAGGCGGAAATGCCGCCAAACGTAACGCCGATGATTAAGTCGAGGAAGGCCGCCAAGAAAGCGATAAACATCGAGATGCGCGTCCCTTCCCACACCCGGGCAAACATGTCGCGTCCGAGGTGATCCGTTCCGAAGTAGTGTTCGCTGCTGGGAAAGTGGTTCGTCTTCATAACGTCTTGTTCGTAATACGTGTACTCCGTCATGTAAGGCCCGAAGACGGATAAGAGGAACAGCGCACACAAAATCGTCAGACCGAATACGGCGCCGCGGTTCCGCTTCAGCTGGTTCCACCCGTCTTTGAACAGAGAAGTCGGAGGTCTTTCGATGCGTTCTCGTTCCCCGTAAGTGATGTCAGCAGGCTGAAAGTCTTCTGAGTTGTACACGCGCGGTTGGGTTTCCATCTTATGCCTTCACCTCCGACAAGCGAATGCGCGGATCGATGACGCCGTACAGAACATCTGTTATAAAGATCGTCAGAATAAAGAGGGCGCTGTAAAATATGGTCACGCCCATGATCACTGTCAAATCTTTGGCCAGTATGGACGTCACAAACTGTTCGCCGATGCCAGGAACCCCGAACATCTGCTCGATGACGAGTGAGCCGGTGACAATGTTAATCGCGATCGTCCCTAACACCGTGACCGACGGAAGCATCGCATTGCGTATCGTGTGCTTCCACACGACTGCCGAAGGGGACAACCCTTTCGCCTTCGCTGTCTTGATGTAATCCTGTCCGAGTACTTCGATCATCTCCGTGCGCATAAACCGCGCCAGCATGGCGATAACCGTGCCAGACAACGTTAACGTCGGCAAAATCGTGTACTCAAACCCCTCCCACAGGGCGACGGGCAACCAGCCGAGTTTCACCCCGACAAAATACGACAAAAACGCCGCCAACACAAAATTGGGCAGTGACATGCTGAGGATGGCCACGGCCATGGAACTGTAGTCGATCCACGTATTCTGTCGCAAACCTGCCAGAATCCCCAACGCGACCCCGACAACAGTCCCAAAAATGAGAGCTTGTACACCGAGTTGGGCAGACGGTCCGATGCGCTCTGCGATGATCTGATTCACGCTGCGCCCTTCGTATTTAAACGACAGCCCTAAATCTCCCTGTGCGAGATCACCCAAATAGCGAAAGTACTGCACTGCCAGAGGGTCGTTTAATCCGTAGTGCTCCTCTATTCTCTCTCTCATCTTTTCCGGCAGTTTCGCTTGGTTTTGCAGAGGCGACCCTGGCAGAAAGTGCATCGTAAAAAACGTCGCCGTGACGACGACCCAAAAAGCGACGATCATGTACACAAAACGGGTCAGGATAAAACGTCCCACCGTCTCACCTCTCTTATAAAATGTAAACACTTACAGTGCGGTTAGAGTTTGTGTGAGACAGACGAAGGTATATGCCGCACATGCGACATATACCTCCTTTCCACACTGTCTCTATTGCCCAGCTCACTGTTCTTTACCGGAAATGTAGGCCCACTTAAAGCTCCACTCAGGCCCGTAAGGATGGTGATACAACTCTTTGACGTATGGTTGCCACAAGTAACCTTGTCCGCGGAAGTACACGGGAATGATCCCCGCGTCTTCAATCAGCAGCGGCTCAGCGTCGAGCAAACGCTGCATCCGCTCCGCAGGGTCATTGGACGTCATGGCGAACTCGATGGCGTCGTCGTAGTCTGGATTGCTCCAATCTCCGTCGTTGTACGGTCCGTCCGTAATGAACAGATCCATGAACGACAGCGGGTCGTTGTAGTCAGCTCCCCACCCGCTGAGAACGAGCTCGAATTTGCCTTCACGGGACAAATCGAGGCGCGATGCGAACGTTTGCTGATTGATCTTCAGCTCGAGACCGAGATTTTTGCGCAATTCTTCTTGCATGAATTCCGCCGATCGCCGCGCTCCTTCCGTATCGTCTGTCAAATACTCAACGGCCGGCGGTTCGTCGAGGCCAAGTTCTTTGAGACCTTCTTCAAACAGCTGTTTCGCTTCTTCCACCGTGGCGGCAGGTTTGAGATCGCCGTTCGCTTCCCGGAACGTCTGCCCTTCAGGTCCGGGCATTTCCGGCGGAACGAGGCCGTATGCGGGGACCGACCCGTTGTTTAAAATCACTTCTGCGTGGGCTTCTTTGTCGAATGCACTCGCGATCGCCTTGCGAATCTTATCGTTGGCCAAAAACTCGTTGTTCATGTTCGGCACGATGTAAAACAGAGTGTACTCCATTCTTTCCTGGTAGTCTTCACGGTCTTTAAACTGGGAGACGTAATCAGAGGTTAATCCCTGGGTGCGGTCGATTTCACCCGATTCATACAAGTTGACAGACGTCGACGTCTCTTTCACGACATTAACCGTGATTAAATCCAGCTGAACGTTTTCGGCATCCCAGTACTGCTCGTTTTTCGCCAGTTCCCAACCGGCTTCGTGTTCCCAGTTTTGCAGGACAAACGGACCGTTGTACAGCAAGGCGTCGTCCTCTTTGGCGTAATTGTCGCCCTGTTCTTCAACAAATTCCTGTTTTTGCGGCAAATAGGTCGCAAACGCCGTCAGGGAGAGAAAGTACGGTACAGGCCGCTCCAGTTCAACTTCTAACGTCTTGTCGTCAAGGGCTTTCACCCCGACGTCGTCCGCTTCTGCTTCGCCGGCGTTGTACGCTTCCGCATTTTTTATGTAATACAAAATAAAGGCGTACTGCGAAGCCGTCTCGGGATCTAATGCCCTTTTCCAAGCGTACTCAAAGTCGTGGGCCGTCACCGGTGTGCCGTCACTCCAGTTGGCGTCACGCAGTTTGAATGTGTATGTCAGGCCGTCTTCACTCACTTCCGGTTCGCCCTCAGCCATCCCCGGAACGGGCTCATTGTTCTCGTCCAAGCGCATCAATCCCTCGTTCACGTTGTTCAAAATCGTGAACGACACCGAATCCGTAGACTTGGCACTGTCTAAGTCCGGCGGTTCCTGATTCTCCGTGATGTGCAACTCCTGAACTTCATCGGGAGCTCCTTCTTCCGACGTGGCCGTGTCGCCTTCAGACGTTCCTTCGTCGGCCGGATCACCAGACGTCCCGCCGCTGCCACAGGCGGCCAGTGTAAGACTCGTCACCATCACGAGGGAAAACATGAGGATGAGCCATTTGCTTCTTTGCATCAAGTCGACCCCCTTAAATGTATTTAGTTATGGCAAATTGCCGATAACCCTAAAAACACGCTTCTACTCCGCAAATGCAAAGCGAGCTGCGGCTGGAGAAAGGAATGCGTTCGGAAGGAATATGATCCCGAATTTCGAATGTGGATAACATCAGCTATTTCTAGCATTACCCACATGGAAACAAACAGTAAAAGTGGAAACTAAACTTGTCCTTTCGATGGGGTTTCTTGTTCTTGGGATACACTTTCCCCCTCCCCACACAAGCGGGCTCGGTTATTTCCATGTAAAAGTTTGGATAGGCATTATTGTAGGAGAACCACCCGTTCTTCCATGCGCCGCCAACTGTACTCATTTTGGAAGGCTGCCGCGATTTTTAGAATGACTTGGCGACTGCGATAGATGATCGTACCAGGGACATGGAAAAACTCCTTACGAAATCGTGCAATGGTATAGCGGCGATGAACCGGTTCACAGCAGTCCATCTTAAAACGCTCGAATACATTGTAGGCCAACAGCTTCAGCAACAGATCGATTTCATTGGCTTTAAACGAATCTGTCGGAATACGGTGAATCGAAAAGCCGTGCTTCACTTCTTTGATGTAGTTCTCCATGCACGCGCGCTGATTGTAAAAACGCCAAATGTCGATGGGCTCCCAATCCAAATTGGTCACGATTGCTTCGTAATCCCAAAGAAAGTCGAATTGGAGTTGATCACCATCGTAGCGTTCGGCTTTCCTGATGACGACCACCATTCGAGCCTTTTTCCAAGAAGTGGCTTTGTACACTAAACAAAGGCCTTCGATGATGACGTCTCCGTCCACATAGCGTTTCCAATGAGGACATTTGGCGACTTCTTTGGCTAACCGATGCGTCCATTTGAGTTTGCCAACGTAGCCGATCTGTTTGCCTTCCCAAAAACTATAGAAGGTTTCGCCGCCGAATCCTTTGTCGAATCGGGCATACTTGACTTTACACGATTTAGGAAGACGTTGAAGGGTTTCCTTCGCGAAAGTATGGGCATTGCGGGAACAATGCGTATTGCCTGAACGCAGTTCGGCATTAAGGTAAAGACGGGACTTTCCTTCAAAGGCGATGAGTGGTTGGAAGCTTTTACGTCCGGGCTTTTGAGCGTTTGTCCCAACTTCGGCCCCTTCCTGATTCCCGTACACCGTCTCAACGGTGGAATCGAGGTCGAGAATGCATTCGTCGGATAGGCAGGGAGTGATGAGATCAAGGTTTAATGCCTTCAAGTCCCGACGGATCGTGGGCATGGAGACAGCAGCGCGGCACAGTTCTTTATACAAAAGAGTGTGATGGGGACAACGTCCACCTAAAAAACGACGTACCAGCGAATCGTCTCGCAATGAGCGGAAATGGAATATACGTTCGCAACCCAGTAGCCATCCGACTAAAAGGTACATCAAGATCTTGAAGAACGGAAAAAGCGTATTCCGGCCTTTCCCGCAACCTATCTGACGAAAAGCGTCTTCCAGTTTGATTTTTTCAAGGTACGCAAGCAAGGGTTTACTCCCTGCGTGTGAGGTTGCATTCTTTAGCGTGAATTCTGTTTTCATTTTGGCGATGTTTGTGGTAGACTTCACCTAACGGGTGCCCCTCTCTTTGGGTTTTGTTGTTCGTTCAAACACCATTATACCAAGGATTGGAGCACCTTTATTACTGGATCAAGCAACTTTACTTTCGAAATTCAGGATGATACAAAAGTTTAACTCGCGTTACATTTCATTATATACAAATAGTATGAAATTGAAAAGGTAATTTTTTTACCGAAAAACGAGAATATGTTCCGGCTATTTATACTTTTATACTATAAAGTTTTAAAATCTCAATGTGTATTTATTTTCGATATAATGAATATAGTGAAACACGGGAAAGGACGACACACATGAACACACACAGACAGTTTGTCCTCTCTTTGATCGCCATCACGTCCCTCTCTGTCATTCTGTCCCTCATCGGTGCGGACAGCTGGGTCACCGTAAGCAATCGCCTCTTTTTGCTCGGCATGGCGTCACTCGTGTTGGCTGCATTGATCTTTTTGTTCTCCAGTGACTTCGGTTTTGTAATCGGCCAAGGGATGCACCTTCTGTTTAAGGACAAACCCTTACAAAAGCCTCCTCTGCCAAAGACAGGCACTCACAAGCGGGTGGGGCTCATCCTCACGTTGTTCACTGCCGGTGTCGCCGACGTCATCCTGTCCGTCCTAATGATTTTGCTTTTGTACTAAAAACTGCCACACAGTTCGCTCCACTTTGTCTAAATGGCGAAACATGAGCTGCTCTGCCTGCTCGCGGTTTCGCTCGCGAATGGCCTCATAGATCGCTTGGTGCTCTTTAAACAACTGCTTCGCTGAAGAAGAGTCAGCGTACAGCCACAGGCGTCGGCTGTCTCCCATGTTGGCCGTCATCGTTTCCGCCACAGTGTTCATCAAATGCTGTAACATGCCATTGGCACTCGCTTTGGTCACAGCCAAATGAAATTGTACGTCTGCCCGTTCCCCGACGGCTTCGTCGTCAAGGTGCTCTTCCATGTCCGACAGCGCCGCCCGCATGCGGGCCAAATCCTCTTCGGAGCGGCGTTCGGCCGCTGCCCCCGCTGATCCGACTTCGAGAAACTTGCGCACTTCTAGCAGGTCGCGGATCTCTTTGGGATTCATCAGAACGGCCGTCGAAATGGCGTGGCTGATCACAGTGCGGTCATAGGAACGCACGAACGTTCCCTCTCCTTGCCGCATTTCCAGTAAACCTTTCGCTCGGAGAGCACTGAGGGCCTCCCGCACGGCGGATCGCCCTACGCCAAACTGTTCCGCGAGGGTTTGTACGGACGCCAGTTGATCGCCCGGTTTTATTTCCTTTTCTCTAATCATTTTTTCAATTTGTTCCGCGACTTCTTCATAAATTTTTTTTGGCTTCACGCGCTGGAATGCCATCGTTAGGTACACCCTATCTATTTTTAGTGATCCGGTCATCAGATGACCATATTTATGTTATACTGGAAATTGAACGATTATTCAACGAAAAATCGCCAGCCTCCCTTTGTCGTGCCGTTAGTTGGATGGGGGAATAGGTTCGTCTTTAGAGCGCTCTCATGAAGCCCGATACTAGCGGTCGGCAGGGATATTGGCGCAAAAATCAGTGTGGTTCCCTTTGCGCCGGCAGCAGATTAAGCAATGGAGTGAAAATATGAGCAAAGGGGTTGGCAGCACGTATAAACGAGTAAAAGGAGGAATCGGCACGGTGCTCGATCGCAGTGTCAAACGTGAGCTGGCTGCCATCGTCGGAAGCGAGTACGTGTTGGACGACACGGAGGCACGGCTCACCCACTCGTACGACGCGACCCCGATGTATCAGGCGATGCCCGACGGCGTCATTTTCCCGGGAAATGCCGAGGAAGTCCGCGCCGCGATGAAAGTGTTGAGCCGACATCGCATCCCGGTCGTAGGGCGGGGGTCCGGCAGTAACCTCTCAGCCGGCACGGTTCCCGTAGAGGGAGGGGTCGTCATGGTGTTGACACGCATGAACCATCTTTTAGAAATTGACGAAGAGAACTTGACCGCGACCTTCCAGCCGGGCTTGATTACAAAAAGCTTGCACGAAGCAGTAGAGGCGCGCAACTTGTTCTACCCGCCTGATCCCGGCAGCATGGTCATCTCTACCCTCGGGGGCAACATCGCCGAATGTGCTGGCGGCTTGCGCGGCTTGAAGTACGGTACGACCAAAGACTACGTCATCGGGCTGGAAGCGGTGCTCCCATCCGGTGACACCCTCAGAACAGGCGGCAAGCTGACGAAAGACGTAGCCGGTTACGACTTAACGAAGCTGCTCGTCGGCTCTGAAGGAACGCTCGCCATCATTACGGAAGCGACGGTGAAACTGCTCCCCTACCCGGAAAGCAAACAGGTGATGATCGCTTACTACCCTGACATGTACGACGCCGCCCGCTCTGTCTCACGGATCATCGCCTCGCGCATCATCCCGTCGACACTGGAGTTTATGGACAATGCCACGATCCGAGTCGTGGAAAATTTCGCCCGCATCGGTCTGCCCACTGAGATGGAAGCGATTCTGCTCATTGAACAGGACGGTCCGGCGAGCATTGTCGAACGGGACGTCGAACGCATGGCCGCCATCTGCCGCGAAGAGAAGGCTGCAGACGTCATCGTCGCCGATTCGACAGAAAGGGGAGAAGAGCTGATGGCGGCCCGGCGCAGTGCCCTGTCCGCCCTCGCCAGACTGAGACCGACGACGATACTGGAAGACGCCACCGTTCCGCGCTCTCAAATCGCGCCCATGGTGGAGCAGATCAACCGTATTGCCGACAAATACCGTTTAGACATTTGCACGTTCGGTCACGCCGGAGACGGCAATTTGCACCCGACGTGTATGACAGATGCCCGCGACCGCGAAGAAATTGAGCGCGTAGAACAAGCGTTTAACGAAATATTTGCCGCTGCCCTCGACTTGGGCGGAACCATTACAGGGGAACACGGCGTCGGCTTGGCCAAGGCACCGTACCTGGAGTGGAAAGTTGGAAAAACCGGCATCGAGGTCATGAAAGGGATTAAACGGGCGTTTGACCCCGATAATCTCATGAATCCCGGGAAACTGTTTGCCAAAGAGACGCGGAGAAGGGTGGTGGTCGATTCATGTGCGCAACTGAACACGACGCAACAAACGTGACAAAACGGGACACGCAGCAAGAGTTTCAACTCAAATTGAACGAAGACGAATTGACGAACTGCATGCGCTGCGGCTTTTGCCTGCCAGCTTGTCCCACTTACCGCGAAACCGGGATGGAAGCCGCTTCCCCCCGTGGACGCCTCGCGTTAATGAAAGGCGTATACGACGGTGTGATCGAACTGGAACCGTCCGTTGTCGACCAGCTGGACCTCTGTCTCGGCTGCCGCGCCTGTGAAACAGCTTGCCCGGCAGGCGTGCAGTACGGACAGCTCTTGGAACAGGCCCGAGACGCCATTCAAACGGTCCATCCCCTACCCTGGCCCATTCGACTCCTGCGCCATCTCGTGTTCAAACAGCTGTTTCCCCATCCACGGCGCACGCGTTGGATGGGCGGCTTACTCGCGTTTTATCAAAAGAGCGGGCTGCAGTGGATGGTGCGAAAGAGCGGACTTTTGCGCTTATTTCCAGAGCACTTGCGCCAAATGGAAGCCATTTTGCCCCCGGCCAGCGGACGAGGAGTCCGGCATTACACACGTGAACGCGTTTCGGCGGCAACCGCTCAACCTAAAAAGAAAATCGGCTTGTTCCGGGGATGTGTCATGGACATCCTGTTTACCGAAACAAACTGGAATACAGCTAAATTGCTCGCCGCCGCCGGTTACGACGTCGTCGTGCCGGATACCCAGACGTGTTGCGGTGCTTTGCAAGCACACAGCGGGGAAACCGACAGTTCGAGGGAGCTGGCAAAGCGCAACATTCGAGCGTTTAAGGAAGCAGGAGTCGACGTGGTGGTGGCCAATGCCGGGGGCTGCGGAGCGTCGCTCCTCGAGTACGTCCACTGGTTGAAAGACGAACCGGAATGGCGGGAAGAGGCCGCCTGGTTCAGTGAACGACTGAAAGACGTGAGTGAAGTCTTATGGGAAGCGATGGACGCGCTACCCCTCGGTTCACTTCCGGAGCGCATCACGTACCAGGATTCGTGTCACCTTCGAAACGGGATGAAAGGGAGTCACGCTCCCCGCAAGTTGCTGCAGGCTATCCCGGGAGTTGAGTACGTCGAGTTGTTCGAATCAGACCGCTGTTGCGGATCGGCCGGTATATACAACTTGACGCAGCCGGAGATGTCCATGCAACTGTTAGACGAAAAAATGGCGCACGTACAAAAGACCCGGGCCGACATTTTGGCCACAGCCAACCCCGGCTGCCTGTTGCAAATGAAACTCGGCATCCACAAAGCTGGGCTGGACGGTCAGATGCGCGCGATGCACGTCGTCGACGTCCTCGCGGAAGCGCTGGACGCACATGAACGCCAAAACGGCACACGGGTCTCCTAACATACGGGAGACCCGTTCGGTCTAACGCATTTCTTTTACCGTCAACACATCCTCCACCGGCTGGTACGATTCACCGTACAGTTCTTCGTCCTTGTAGGTGTGGATGTTTTCATACACCTTTTTCATCTTTTCATAAATGCTCTGTTCTGACTCGCCTGTCGGACTCCAGTACAAAATCTCCATCTCGTTGACTTCCCCCGTGGCCAAGGAACGCCGTCTGTAACCGATCATCTCCGCTTTCTTAAACCCTTCCCGCTCGTAAAAACGCTGCCGCTTCACCGTGTCGGAGTCTTCATAGTCCAACGGCTCCACTTCTAAAATGATCGGCTTGTTCTTCTCTTTGAGCTTCTGTATCACGCGCCCGCCGATTCCCTCGCCCCTCGCTTCCTTTGCCACCAGCAAGTAATCGACGAAGAGAAAATCGTCAAACTCAGCGTACATGACGATATAGTTGGGCCCTTCTTCTTTTTTGTACAGGTCTGGCTTTTCTTTAAGCAACAGCTTCATGTGCTCCTCGCTCTTCATTTCTTCAATGGGAAAATAGCGGCTTAACTTCTCGTACCAAACCAAAACACCGATCCCGCCTTTCGTTGATTTCTTACGTTTACGTATGGCCCGTATGGTGGACCGTTATGCTAGACGATTTTAACCAATCGATTTCGGGGACGGAGACACCCACTGTTTCCTTGAGCAGGCGGGGTAGGCAACGCAAATGGTACTCACGTCTCTCGAGTTCACAGGCTGCGCGTTTTAACATTTTCTGGGCTGAGTCGGAAACAGTTTGTCTGATGTAAACGTCTCGCGCCGTTTGAACCAATGGTCCGGGAAAGAGCATCCGCCCGTACAAAAGGGGCCATTCGGCATCTGAAAGGGGATGAACCGACTGGTAATGTTTTAACAATACGCGGACGCGATCACGAAATGCGGTTTTCGTGCCGTAAGCGAGGTGAAGCATGTGCGCGATATCCCGCACTCGAACATCCAACACGGTCTCGTCCCAAGTCTTTAACGTCACCGCTCCACGAAGGGTGCCTCCCCAACTGCGGCGCGTGAGGTCGTGTTGACCGACGATGCCGTACTTGGCGTGCTGCTGCACGGCGTCGTCACCGCCCGCAGCCTCAAAATAGCGAAGGGCTGTTTCGATCATGGAGGCGGCGTACGTGTGAACACGCCTCCACTCCCGGTCGGCGGATTGCGGATCACCGGTGAGCCGACACGACGCGCCAATCGTCTCCAGCATCCTGTAACTTTGTGTCCAAAACATCTTCCACCGCCCGACAACGGTATATTTGCCATCAGTGAAGCGGGGTGTGAAATCACGAGAGGCGAGGTGAAGGTGGGCCAACGTCCTCCCGACAGAAGCCCACGTGTTCAGACTGTGCCAGTTTAAGCTCTTGAGTTGTCCCCCACTCCACAAGAGGTAACGGGAGTGAAAACCGCTGAACAACGGCTTTCCCTCTGCCGTGAGCTCCAACCTGGGGAGTTGGCGCACACCCCTTCGACGCAAATGCCGGAGCAAGCGAGAGACCATGTCCCAGTACGTTCCATCCCGTTTACCCGCGCGGGACAAAAGAAAAGTGCCGCGGTTGGTCGTCAAGTGCCACCCCTCTGAACAAGGGACAACTTTTCTTACAAATAGCCCGTAATGGTGCGCAATTAACGCCTCAAGCTGTTTTTCCGGATGATCGACAGCCGTTTCCCCTTCCAACTGCTCTTCACCCCTTGTGACATGTGCCCAATACCAGAGTATGAAGGGGGGATGTGAGGAGTGACGACCAATCTTCCCGCCTCGATCCTGACGACCGTTCACGGCGCTTTCGAGGAAGGGTGGATGACGTCTAAACCTCCTGTGACGTTCACAATGTTGCCGGTCACAAAGTCGGACTCTTCCTCGCAGAGGAAGCGAATGACGCGGGCGACATCTTCCCCCGTGCCCGGTCGCCCCCGCGGTGTTTCGTCATCTCGTACCCGTTTCACGTCCGCTATGTTTTTCTCTTTGTTCTCACCGACGATGTCTCCGGGGCAGACCATGTTCACAGTAATGCCGAAAGGGGCTTCCTCTACTGCCAGGGACTTCGTAAAGCTGACGAGGCCGACTTTGGCCGCGGCGTAGACCGAGCGGTCTGGCCAAGCCGGAGCTTCAGAAGCCCTTCCGAAGCCGAAATGGATGATGCGTCCCCATTTTTCCCGTCGCATGTAGGGCAACACTTCCTTGACCATCTCCAGTGCACTGCGCAAGTTGCCGTCTACCAAGAAATCCAACTCTGTCGTCGTCACATCGGCAAACCGTTTGCGCTCACGTATAAACGGTCCGACGTTGTTCACGAGGACGTCTGCGCGGCCCCAAGTGGCGATCGTCTCTTCCACCAGACGTCGAATGTGAGGGCGCTTCGTCACGTCGGCCTGAACTGCAATCGCTTCACCACCAGCAGTCCGAACGGCCTCAACGACGGCATCCGCCCCTTGTTCATCCGCCCTGTAATTGACAACGACGCGAAAACCGCTTTCAGCCAAGGTGATGGCAGTTTTCTTCCCTAATCCGCTGGAACTGCCCGTCACGATGGCAACGCGCCGTATTTCCATCTGCAACAACCCCCTCATCACTGTGATAACTTCCCAGCACGCGGGTAACACTAACGTCCACCAAAGTCAAGAAAGGGAGATTCCCGTGAAGCGACCCGACCAGACGTCGGCGACGGAAGATTCCATTCACTCCTCCGCCGTAACGTTTTTAAAGGAGCGGGGTGTCACGTTGCACGATCTCGTTGAACTCGTCATGTTTCTGCAATCAGACTACTACCCCGACCTCACCTACAGCGAGTGCAGACAAAATGTGGAGAAGGTGTTGGCCAAGCGAGAAGTACAAAACGCCATTCTCACCGGGATCACACTGGACCGGCTCGCCGAACAACGAGCCTTGAGACAGCCTCTACAAGATATGGTTGCCCAAGATGAGGGATTGTACGGCATCGATGAAATTCTGGCCTTCGGGATTATAAATGTCTACGGCAGCATCGGATTTACCAATTACGGATACATCGACAAAGTGAAGCCTGGGATCTTGAAAAAAATGAACGGGGAGAAAAAAGGATGCGTGCACACGTTTCTGGACGACATCGTCGGAGCTATTGCCGCCGCGGCCTCTTCACGCCTCGCCCACAGCCGGAAGACCGGTCGAGACGACGCAATCCCAGACGACGAATAACCGTCAGGACGGTCCATACGTCACACCTTCTCCCCTCTCTGCGAGGACGAGCCGGCCTTCCGAGCGCAAATACTCCAGGTGGGCCAGTGTCTCCGCGAGGGCAAAACGCAAATTATGTATGGACAGGTTGGTACCAAACAACTGCAGGCATATGTCGTAAGCGGTACGGGTACCGTCCACTAACTGTTCTGTCCAGTGCAGCCGCTCTTCGTGGTGGTCGATCAGTTCCCTTATGCGCACGTGGACGTTCTCAAAGGCAGGACCGTGGGCAGGCAAGACGCGGCGAATGTTCTTCTGCCTCAATTTTTTCAACGTCACGAAATACGTCTGCAAAGGATTCGGATCGTGGCCCGGGTAAAGGCTAATGTTTGGCGTGATTTTGCGCAACAACGCGTCTCCCCCTACGAGCCATTCCCTTTCAGGATCGAAAAAACTGACGTGATCTTCCGCATGGCCTGGCGTGTGCCACACCTCGTACGTTCGGTCCCCTAAGGTCAACCGGTCTCCCCCTTCGAACGTTTGGATGTGGTGAGGGTGCGGAGACACCCACTCTCTAAATTGTGTCAAGTCGCGTTTCATGTCGTGTGCCGCCTCATCCGGCAAGCCGTGTGTTTGGTAAAACGACACCATTTTTTCAAGCTGTCCAACGTCTTTCCAATTTAACTGAGCATACTGTACAGTCAGTGGCGACATCCACACATCGGCACCGGTGTACTGCTGTAACCTGCCGGTCAAACCGTAATGATCCGGATGATAGTGCGTGAGGACGATCGTCCGTACAGATCGGGGGTCAACATTGAGATGTTTCCACACGTCCTGCCATGTTCGCCAGGCTTCCTCTGTGTGAAGCCCGCTGTCAATGATGGCGTAGCCGTCCGATCCGGGAAGTAGGTACGCATAAATCCATTTCAACGGGAAAGGAAGGGGCAACCGCACGCGCCAACCGTCTTCCCACCTCTCTAATCCTTCCATTGTGACCCTCCTTTCGTTACCCGACGGTCTTTCCTTCCCAAAAACAACATGCGCGGGGCTTCTTCCGTGTAATCCATCTTGTCGTAACCGCCGAGAATGCGGTCCACCTTTAACCCTGACCTCTCGATCATCGCCTGCAGTTCGTCTTTCGAGTACATTTTGACACGTTCGAAATACGTCCGGTGGGTAGATCCCTCCGCGACTGTAATTTTCTTTTTCACGTAATCCCCGTCGACAAAGCGCTCTTCCCGAATACGGATGTCGCCCTCCTCCCGTTCGCTGACCGGGATTAAATGTTTCACCGTATACGCTCGGTTCAAAAAATCGATGAAAAATTTTCCTCCTGGGGCGAGTACCCGAGCAATTTCGCTTAATACCTTCTCGTTTTCCCGATCTTCTGCAAAGTAACCGAATGATGTAAACCAATTGAGCACGGCGTCGAACATCTCGTCGGGAAACGGAAGAGCCCGCATGTCGCCTTTTACGTAAGTGACAGGCAAGCAGCGCGAATGGCGGCGGGCGTAAGACAACAGCACATCGGACAAGTCCAGTCCAGTGACCTCATAACCTTTTGCCGCCAACTCCACCGCGTGTCGCCCCGTCCCGCAACACAAATCGAGAATGCGACTCCCGGGTTTTACCTGTAACAGCGGCAAGATCGCCTCTACTTGCTCAGACGCTTCTCGCTGGCTCCGATGTTTGTACACAAGTAGGTAATCTTCGCCGAAACTCTGCTCATACCAAGCTGTCATGTACTTCCTCCTACGACAAACGTAACTCCATTGTAGCACAAACACGCTCGGCAAACACTCGAACCGAGTCGCCAACTTGTCTGCACGGAAAATGTGACATATCCCGCGCTTTTCGCCGACGTCGGAAAATTTGCACACATGTTCCCTTTTTCGTGATCTTGGTGAAGCCTAACGACTGTTCCAATAAAAAACTTGCAGACTCACCTCTTGGGAGACACAGTCTGCAAGTCACACATGTTTGTCAAAGTATGTGCTTAACCCTCAGGACGTCTCAAGCCGCTCATCTGCACATCGGGCAGGTGTACGCCCTTCTGAGGTTAAGCTTCTTTTGTCGCTTCCAGTTCGATGGAGATGTTGACCTCATCTCCGACGAGGACACCGCCGGTCTCAAGGGGCGCATTCCACTTCAGACCGAAATCGCTGCGATTGAGCGTCCCTTTCCCGCTAAAACCGACGACCTCTTGCCCCCACGGGCTCTTTCCTTGACCTTCGAACGTCACTGTAAACGTAACCGGGCGCGTCGTGTCGCGAATGGTCAAATCGCCCGTTACTTCGTATTCCCCGCCCCCTTTTTTCACGATGTCAGTCGATTGAAACGTCATTTTCGGGTACTTTTCTACGTCGAAGAAATCTTCGCCCTTCAAATGGGCGTCACGGTCTTTGTTCCGCGTGTCGATGCTCGCCGTATCGACGCTGAAGCGGATATCCGCGGTCGTCAGATCTTCAGGGTCCGCCTCTACCGATGCCTCAAAGTCGTGAAACGTGCCCTTCACTTTGGAAATCATCATATGTCTCACGGAAAATTCGAGCGTGGTGTGTGCTGGATCTACATTCCATTTGGTCTTTGCCATAGAGTACAAACCTCCATTCGTTTTGTCGTCACGAACCCACTTCATCGAAGTCCGAGTTATGACTTTGTTACTTTTCGTAACTAACTATAATATGATAATTTAATAATGTCAAGTCGGAACGTATGTTATACTAGAATTGTAGAGGTGATGCGATATGGGTCAATCTGCATTGTGTCCTAAATTCGAAAAAGCGATGAAAATCATCAGTCAGCGTTGGACCGGACTCATTATTTACCAACTGCTCTCCGGTCCCCAGCGATTTTGCTCAATAGAATCGGCCATCTCCATCAGCGGGAGGCTGCTGTCGGAAAGACTGAAAGATTTAGAACACGAAGGGATTGTCAACCGGAAAGTTTACCCGGAAACGCCAGTGCGCATCGAATACTCACTAACTGAAAAAGGTCGCGCTTTAGAGCCCGTCTTGCGCGAGATCGAACGCTGGGCCGATCAATGGGTGGACGTCAAGAAAACGGGTTAAAAAAACCAGACCTCCCGACGGAGGTCTGGCGACTAAATTCGTCACGTGTTCAGCTCGGCCAGCCGGTTCTTGATCTCGTTAAAGTCCGGAACTTGCTTCGGATCGTCAGACGACCAGGCGTATTGGATGACACCGTTTTTGTCGATGATGAATGCAGAACGCTTCGCCACGCCTTTAAAGTCTCCCAAGTCGTACAGAACGCCATACTTTTCTGACACGTCTTTATTAAAGTCGCTTAAGAGGGGAATGCGAATGTTCTCTGCTTCTGCAAACGCCCGATTGGCGAACGGACTGTCAACGCTTACGGCCATGACGTCCGCATCGAGATCGGCAAACTCGGAGAAGTTATCACTCACTCCGCACAGTTCGTCTGTACACACCGGACTGAAAGCAAAGGGGAAAAACAGCAGGATGACGTTTTTTCCCTTAGAATCCGAAAGACGGACTTGATCCTGATCTCCTGTAGATTTGAGTGTAAAATCGGGAGCCTGTTGGCCAACTTCCAACGCCATGTTACCTTCCTCCTTCACAATATGTAATGAACCTTCCCATTTATTTTAACAAACCGGACTGTCAAAAAACAGTACAACCGCCTAGCCGTTTTATGCTTCTTTCCGTTCAGCTTCAATGTAGTACACGCAATTGGCGCCCCCCTTCGCCTTGCACTCCGGTCGCTCTACCCTGGCGCCCTCCAGTACATTGCGGAAAAATCCGAGCTCGCAACGGCACGCCTGGTTGTACCGGTTGGCTACTTGGGCAATGGGACAATTGTACTCGACGAATGTGTATCGGCCTTCGCCCAGTTTGTCCCACTCGACCATGTACCCCTTGCTATTTTGCAGCTCGGCCAGTTCCTTTACCCGGTCTTCTAAATTTTTGCCGTCGAATTGACGGGCGTACGTGTTTGTTAAACGCTCCTCTCGCCGCCTAAACAGTTCGTCCACGACTTCTTTGCCGTCCGTTTCGCAAATGTCGTCCAGCAGTTCTAACGTCAGAGTGTGGTAGTTTTTTGGAAACAGTTCCTCTGCCGCTGATGTCAGGCTGTACAAGTTGGCCGGGCGCCCCTTCGACTGTCGCACGAGCGTCGACTGGATCAAGCCATCACGTTCAAGTGTATGGAGGTGGCGGCGGACAGCCATTTCCGTAATCCCCAATTGTTTAGCCATGTCGCTGACCGCCAATCGCCCTTGAAACTTTAACATGTTGAGAATTTGTGTGCGGGTGGACGTTTGTCCCAAGACGATCACTTCCTTGGTACTATTGTACCTGATTCAACACCGTACGGAAATAGTCATTCTCTAAATGTCAAAGGGAGGAACGTTCTCTCCTAGTTCCTGTTTGAGGTATTCTCCGATGCGCCGCGAAAACGGCTTTAACGCGTCAGCCAGTGTGGTCAAGCGTTCGAGTTCTTTCTTGTCCACATCCGTGTACTGAACGACGAGCTTCCGCCGGCACTCCACAAGGCGCTTAATCTGTTCTCCTTCCTCTTCTGGCAGGACATTCTCGTCCTTCAAAATTTCAACGATGTCTTCATAACTTCCCGGGTCGCGCATGAAGAAACCGTCAATGAGGGCATTGCCGATGTCGGTGACGCACTCAATCGCAACATGGAGTGCCCGGGCAGCAGCAAATTGGGCCGGCTCACTTTCCAGCGGAATGACGTCATCCAACACGTTTAGACACGTCCGCAAGTAAGCCAGCTGCTCCTCGATCCGCTCAAAATCAATTCCATACACTGTGTCTGGCTCCTCCTCGAAACAGTCTTTTTAGCTTTTTCACGCTAAGTATAGCTTAACGTGTTCAACAAATCGACATGTCGCGCCCTCCTCTGTCCATCCAAAAAACGGAGTCCTGGCTGCTGATTCCCCATGGTCTGTTTTGTCGCAATGTGACTTTGTTTGCCGTCTGTTGACTTCGTTTGTCGGGCGTGCAGGAGTCCGTCCGTTCATCACGAATGTCATAAACATCACCACTAATGGAAAGAGGAGCGATCGCGATGGAAGAGTCCAAAAAGTTTTTCACGACGAGCGAGGCAGCTGAAAAATTAAATGTGCACGCCCGCACCGTTCGCAAGTGGATTGACGCTTTTTCTGATTACATCCGCCCTGAATTGAACAAACGCGGCCACTACCTCCTGACCGAATCGGGACTCAAAGCCTTGCGAGACGTACAGGAACAGCTGAAAACGGGGAAGAAGACACTGAAACAGGTGCGCGAGGACTTAGTAAAAAGCGGCCGCTGGCCTTCTAGACAAAATCCGTCCACCTCTCCGACCGTACAGAATGAACTGCAAACCGTAACCGTTCGCCTGAAAAATGTGGAACGCGTTCAACAACAGATTCTTGAGATCCTCGAAGAGCTGCAATCCGGCACCGAAGCTGTCCGCAAGAAACAAGACCAGCTGAAATTGGAAATTCGCAACGCCACATTCCAACAACGGCTTGAAGCCGCAGGCGATACAGGAAAAACGAAGCGCAAAAGAGACGGCGTGCTGCGTTTATCTCAACTGTTCAGGTGAAATCCGCGAGAAAATACCGCCATTCCCCTCTGCACCTTTTCTCAATCATGTATAATGAATGGAAAGTGATGCGAAGGGGAAATGCGACATGTCAGAAGAAGACCAGTACTTTTTATACGATGAGACCGAAGACACGCAAATACGCTTCGTCAGCTTTGTCGGAGAAACGAACCGGTTCGACTTGGCCATAGTCGGAACTGAACGCTTTTACGGAAAAAAGTTAGTGTTGGACATTCAGTCCAATCGATTTGCAGTGATCGGTGCGGATGACCTGGAAGCACCAGGGTATTTAGAGCACGCGTACCGGCTGTCCGAAGAAGAAGCCCGGGAGCTGAAAGATTTTCTGCACGAAGTCATACTGTAAAGAACGCATAAAACCTCCCTCCTGTGCGGAACCCTACCGATAAGTGTTCGCCGCATTAAACGAGAGGGAGGTTCACCATCATGAAAAATAAGAACACACCGTACACGGACACCGCCACTGTCGAATCGCAGCGCAATGACATGATTCCCGAAGAATTCCCTGAAGGGCCGTACGGCGCCGCCACAAACGAAGACGTGCTCGGGAAGGAAACGCCTTATACTGCTTCACAACACGCCGCTCCGCGGTTTACGTACGAAGACCGGGAGTTCCACGCCGGATTGAAGCGACGAGATGCGTTCGCCCATCCTACCCACGACGACCCCAACCGGCGGGAAGAAGTGACAGAGGACGAATCCGAGTACTAACCCTTGAGGTTATGGGCCGTCTTTTTCCCTTTTCGATCGGAAACTTTTCGCAGGACAAAGTAAGCACACCCGAAGTTACAGTACTCGTACACGTACTCCTCCAGCTGGGAGATGCGTGAATGTCGTTTGGCCTTCGGGTTTTTGTCTGAAAAAAACCCTTTTAGCCTCAACTGTCCGTATCCCCAGTCTCCCACGATATAATCGTACTTCCCCAGTACTTCGCAGTACCGCTCGCGGAATATTTCCTGATTCCAAGCGTTCTTGTAGTCGGTGACTAATTCGTAGACGTTTTGTTGTACGCGAATCATCACTACCCATCCTTACTTAACAACACATCGGTCTAGGTATATTGTATCAAAAGGTGTCGGATGCTGCTAGCATCTGGCAAAGGGCGCGTTTTTTGTCAGGGGTTGACCTGTCCGTGCCAGGGTACTATAGCTCACAGGAGGTGGTACCCAGTGAGGTCAACATGGTCACTCTCCATCATCGGGCTGGTTGTGTTTACACTGATCTCCACAGCCTGTACACCGGCCGAACGTCCCGACGACGTAAACAACAGACAGAACAATGCGCTGTACCAAGAAGACGGGAACGGCAACTACTACGGGAACCGGTTCATCAGCAGTCGAAACGGAACGATAGACAACGATGCGCCTGGTCCCCGAAACGACCCGACCCGTGCCGTTCGCAACCAAAACGAAATCGGATTTGTGCGCTACAATCCTGCTGACGGCGGGAATGACGATGGGAGAGGGACACAACGTCCGGAGTTTTACGTCGACCGTGACGCACTGGCGCATCAGATCGGTTCTCTCGTGACGGCATTTCCGGATATAAACGACGCCCTTGTGCTCGTCACAGACGATCATGTGTTTATCGGTGTCGATGATGGAGAAGGCAAGGCGCTAGAAGCCAAAACCGTTGACAAAGTTCGCAGGTCTGCATTGTCCGTTGTTCCCCGCTACTACAAAGTGCATGTCACCGACGATGAAGACATGCGCCAGCGGATGACACAAATCGGAGATCGCTTGACGAATAACGGAAATGCCGCAGACTATCGCGATCAAATTAGTGACATGTTACGTGAAATGGGAGATGACACACCGCCCCGTCCCAACGCAAACAACAGAAACGGTAACGGCATCGACAACGGCATTAGCGAGTTTGACGATGCCGGAACGGGCGGACGCATGCGTACGGGCGGAAACAACCGATAACTGACAAACAGCCATGGAGATATCCCCATGGCTGTTTCTTTTACTGTACTAGTTTATTGTGCTTGCTTGTGTGTTTGTGCCGCTTTAACCTGTTCGTGCGCGTGGTAAGAACTGCGCACGAGCGGACCTGATTCGACGTGACGGAAACCGCGTTTCATGCCTTCTTCTTTCAATTCGGCAAACTCATTGGGCGTGTAATACTTTTCCACTTTTAAATGTTTCCGGGTCGGTTGTAAGTACTGTCCAATCGTTAAAATGTCAACATGGTGGGCACGTAAGTCATCCATTGTGTGCAAAATCTCGTCCCACGTTTCTCCCAGTCCGATCATAATACTTGATTTCGTGGGAATCTCAGGCTGCATCTCCTTGGCGCGAGCCAGAAGTTCCAAAGTACGGTGGTACTTTGCCTTCGAGCGTACCCTGTCGGACAACCGCGCCACCGTTTCGATGTTGTGATTCAAAATGTCTGGCCTTGCGTCCATCACGATTTGGAGTGCTTCGGTTTTTCCCTGAAAATCCGGAATTAACACTTCAACGCTCGTCAACGGATTGCGCTGACGTATGGCTTTTATCGTCGCGGCAAATATCGACGCGCCCCCGTCCCGCAAATCATCTCGCGCCACGGACGTGACAACGGCGTGTCGCAATCCCATTTGTTCCACAGCTTCTGCCACCCGTTTCGGCTCTGCCCAGTCCAGTTCAGTCGGAAGTCCCGTTTTCACCGCACAAAACCGGCATGCCCGAGTACACACATCTCCTAAAATCATAAAGGTGGCTGTCCGGTTCGCCCAGCATTCGTAAATGTTCGGACAGCGCGCTTCTTCGCAGACAGTATGTAGTGTTTTGTTCCGCATCATCTGCTTGATTTCTTTAAAGTTTTGATTGGTCTTCAGATTTATTTTCAACCACTCCGGCTTTCGCTGATCGATAGTTGTCACCGTTGTTCACATCCTTATCCATCGTGCTTCAATGTATATTAGAATGAAAACATAAATTCGACGCCATTGCAACAGCAGAGACCCGTGTGTCCTTCTGTAGTCGCAAACGGTCTATTCGTGTTACAATGGTAAAAAAATGATGTGTCCATCGAGGGAGGCGCTGACATGCGTGCAGTTATAAACTGGCTGTTCTTAACTGCCCTGTCCCTTTGGATAGGTTCAATCGGATTTATCACGCTCGTACTGGCTCCGGCGCTCAGAGCCCATTTCTCTGAAGAACAGTTCTACCAAACGGCGAATGTGTTGTTACCGATTTCCTTCCAATTGGGCCTCATTCTCGGCTTCGTTACGCTCCTCATTTCGCTCGTGCGCACCTTCCGTGCCGAACGCCCGAAACGCCTGCTTAAATGGGTGAGTGCCTTGCTTTTCATCATGCTGTCTTTGACGATCTTCGGAAGTTATGGACTGTTGCCGCAAATGCAAGCGTTAGAGAGCGGCGCCGAACAGGTACGTCTGTACAACTACACACAAGGCATCAGCCTGCTCAATTTGTTTTTTGGCTTGCTCTCCTTGCTGTTCATCTCCATGGACGTCCGCCTCTTGCCTGGGAGTCCCACTCGGACGAGGGGTTACTCCTTGCGATTTTAAAATAACAATAAATGGCATACTAAGGGCTCCCCACCTGTTTACACTAAACGTTGATACGTCTTAGAATCGGGTGAGTGCCAATGCGCCGCGTAATCACCGTGTGGTTGATGCTGATTTTCACCGCGACCGTATGGCAGCCTCCAGCAACGGCCACGGAATCTGAGGAAGCCAACACTGTTACGCAACGGGAGCAACTTTTTCGACACATGGAGGCGTTAAGCGGCATCCCGTGGTATTTCCTAGCCGCTGTCGATCAGTATGAACGAAACGTCCGCAATGCTCGAAACGATCTTCCGGATGCCGATGCGGAAGATCTCATTGCCATCCGCATTCCGACTGAGAAGTGGTCGGGACCGTTAAATCCGGATCCGACAGACACGAACCCGGTGTCCATTAGACTGTTTAACGGCATGGGGCAAGACGGGAACGGTGACGGACGAGCAGATGCCGACGACGCGGAAGACGCCTTAGTCGCAGTTGTCCGTTATTTGCAGGGATATGGTTCGGACTGGACCAGCTTGCGCATCGGCGTTTGGCATCTGTATCAACATCCCGTCGCCGTCGATGTCATTAGCCACATCGCAAAGATCTACGCAACATTGAATACGATGGATCTAGACGAGCACCACTTTCCGGTGTCGCTCCACCACAATTACACGTATCGCAGCACGTGGGGAGCGAAACGAGGCTGGGGCGGCCGCCGCATTCACGAAGGAACCGATATTTTTGCCGGCCACGGCGTACCGGTGTACAGCACGAGTTACGGTTTTGTCGAAGTGAAGGGCTGGAATAAATTTGGCGGTTGGCGCGTCGGGATCAGGGATGTACACAACAACTACCATTATTACGCACATTTAGGCCGTTTTCATGAAGACCTGCACACAGGAATGATCGTAAAACCGGGTGATCTACTGGGATATGTCGGGAACTCCGGCTACGGGCCTCCGGGCACAGCTGGAAAGTTCCCGCCCCATTTGCACTACGGGATGTACAAATTCAACGGGCACACCCAGTGGTCCTTTGACCCGTACCCGTACTTGCGGAAGTGGGAACGGGAGACACGAAAGAGGGCACAGGAACAGCATTCTTAGAAGTTTCAAAACCCTCCCGCCGAAGTGTACGGGAGGGTTTTTTCCTTCTAGGACGGGTCAGCAAAATCTTGACTCCTATCCGTCTTGTTACGGGCTTTTACCGCATTGTAAATGGACGCGGCGAGCCCACCCCACAACAGCAGAGCTCCGATCACAAACATGACCCAGGCGCTCACACTCATGTATCCATCGCCCCCTCACTTCGCCATTTCATATTTTGGAAGATAAACCCTACGATGATGACGCCGATGGCCACGGCGTACCCAGCAATGGCCACTTGTCCAAAAGGATATCCGCCGTACGGACCTTCCACAATTTCGTTGTACACATTCATGCCGCCCATGACAATAAGGACGATCGGCGTCACGTACTTCAGACAGACGTCCCACCAACCGCCGATTCTCAGATCGGACAGTTCGTTGATGTGATCTCGAAACGTGGTCAGTTTGTAAAACCAGCTGAGCAGAATGACCTCCACTAACCCGGCAAAGACGATGCCGAACTGGTTCACGGCGTAATCGACGATGTCGAGGAAGTTCAAACCTCCGGACGTCACGTAAATCATGCTGACGAGAAAACCGATGCCGCACACCCAAATGACAGCCCGGTCACGCGTCAAGTTGAACTTTTCTCGGACGGCGGAAATGCACACTTCGGCGATGGAGATAGCAGATGTGAGACCCGCTAACGTTAACGCCCCAAAGAATAAGAAGCCGAACAAGTCATTCATTCCCGGCAAGGTGTTTATAATTTGCGGGAAGACGATGAACGCGAGGACGATCCCGCTGTTGACTGCCTCGTCGACGCCGACCCCGCTGACCATCGCCAAGTAGCCGATTGTTCCAAATACAGCGAGGGCCGCCAAAAACTCGAATCCGCTGTTGGCAAAGGCAACGATAAACCCGTTATTCGCCAAATCGGTCTTTTTCGGTAAATAACTGGAATACGTAATCATGATCGCAAAAGCAATGCTGAGGGAAAAGAAAATCTGACCGTAGGCGGCTACCCAGACTTGGGGATTGGCCATCGCCGTCCAATCGGGCTCCAGCAAAGCGTTCAACCCGGCGCTCGCCCCCGGCAGGGTGATCCCGCGAATGGTGATAATGATCATGACGATGACGAGAATGGGCATCAAAATTTTCGTTGCGGTTTCGATCCCGCGTCTGACACCGCGGTACAGGATGTAGAACGTGATCGCCCACATGATGACGACCGGGACAAAGACGTTCCACTGTAATCCGCCGAACCAGCTGCCCTCTGTTAAATTCGCCACTCCGAGGTAATCCCCGAGCATAAACGCTTCCGTATCTTCACCCCACTGTCTTCCGAAAGAGAAATACGTAAAGCTGAGGGACCAGCCGATGATCACCATGTAATACGTCACAATAAAGAAGCTGATGCCAGCCTGCCACCATCCGAGCCACTCCCACTTCTCGTTCAAACGTCGAAAGGACAAAGGCGCTGAGCCGCGCATCTTTTGCCCGATGGCGTACTCCAAAAGCAAAATGGGGATCCCGGCGGTGAACAGTGCAAACAAATACGGAATTAAAAAGGCGCCCCCGCCGTTATCGTATGCAATGTATGGATAACGCCAAATGTTTCCCAGTCCGACAGCCGATCCGGCGGCAGCGAGAATAAAACCGACACGCGAACCCCACTGCTCCCTTTTCTCCATCTTATCTTCTCTCCTCCCTTGTAATCTGTTTTAAACGGAAAATTCGTATCGAACCGCTACTATCTTAACAAAACACCCTCCTTTTCACAAATAGTTTATTTTGGAAGTATTTCTATCTTTTCCATTTATTTAAAACAATTATATCATTCTGCTTATAAAAGTCTACCACACAGCATACCATTACCTCTCGTTACCCTCTATTGGCACCGAAGGCTCGCCCCGTGTCCCTTCCGGTGTGATCCCCGGGATGACGGGCTGATCCGTCACGTGACCCGTCGTGTTCCAGTACCATTGCGGCGTATCGCCGATGACGACTGCCGTCGCCAAAGGGTAGCGCGTGTTGACGCTCACTGTGTCGGACGGAAAAGGGACAATGACATTCACATCCAGCCGAATGTGCATCATCAGCTTGACGAGAACATTGTTAATTCCCGCTGACTCAATCGACGGTTCCACCTCGATGTTCACGGCTCCTTTTGGAATGATGCTCACGGGAATGCTCGGCCCTCTGTCAGCAAACAAGCGGCTATTGAACATCTGTCCGAGGGTGATGTTCACTTTGTCGAGACCTTGTTCCTGCATGTAGTGGTACAGATGATCGGTCAAATAGGCTTGTATTTGCGAAAGGGCCTCTTCGTGCAGCTGCATCTGTTTGGACTGGTCGATGACGACGCTTTGAACGTTTCCCTCACGGTCTTTGACAAAGCGGATGACGTCTTCAAACGCCTGCCGAGACACAAGCTGTTCCCTTAACGCTTCGCGGACAGCTTCGGCCGCGACTTGTTTGACACGCGTCTCAACCAGTGTCCTTAAGACAGGCTCGACATTCCGTTCTACGATCACTAACGCGACGTACGCCGTGAACACGACGGCAAAAGACAGGGCCGTCCAAAAGATGAAACGCCGCTTCCACCTGGGAAGCAAACGCCTTCGTCGCAAAACAAGACGTGGCATGGGCTTATCCCCCCTAATGCAAAGGTATGCGCCCACGCCCGTCCTTTTTCCAAGCAATTCACATTGGGAGCACTTTCGACATCACACAAAGGTAAAAGCTGTTCCACACTCCGTTATCTGTCGCCCTTCTATTGCTGTGGACTTCAGCCGAACGGCCACCAGTTGGCTTTCCCGAACGTCCGCACCATGACTGGAACGAACAGCGGCAACACGAGACAGGCGTAAAGCATGAGTCCCGATATCGTCACGGTGGCGATTTGGAGAATGGACAACACCCCTGACGGCAACATGGCGGCAAACGTGCCCCCCAAAATAATGACGGCGGAAATAATGACCGTGCCCATTTTGCGCATCGCCATGCGTATCCCTTCCCGCACGTCCCAATCTTTGTACTCGTTGAAACGGTGCATGAGAAAGATGCTGTAGTCGACACCGAGGGCGATTAAAATGACGAAGCCGAAAAACGGCACCGCCCAACTTAAGCCCGGGTAACCGATGAGGTCCACAAACACGAATTCTGCTATGCCCATTGCCGTGTAGTACGTGAGCATGAGGGACGCGATCAAGTAAACGGGCATGACGACCGAGCGCAGCAGCACGATGAGGATGACGGCGATACTGAGCAGCATTAAGACGGCGGTGCGCGTGTAGTCCTGATCTGAAATGGCGCTCAAATCGTTGTTCATGCTGGACACACCGCTCACGGCGACCGTCGCATTTTCCAGTTCCGTCCCGCGTGTCGCCCGTTGGACCGCCTCCTCAATCTCGTTAACCTTATCCATCGCCTGGGTCGAGTACGGGTTTGCGTTCAAGACGACATCGAGGGTCGTCACTTTGCGGTCCGGTGACATGTACACGTCAAACACTTGTTGGAATTCATCGTTTTCCAGAACGTCATCGGGGATAAACCAGCCAGAGAGATCGCTCTCGGCTGTGTTCGACAAATCACCCAAGTACGCTTGAGCTGACCTCAGCCCGTCGGAAATGTCGTTTAACCCCTCGGCACTTTGATCGAGTCCCCTCGTCAGTGCCGCCAGTTGGCTGTCCAACTCCTCAAAACCGGCTTGCAATTCCCGCTGCCCGCCGATCATCTGCTCCAGTCCAGACGACATGGCGGGAAGTTCCCTGTTAATCTCCCGCTGCCCGTCGGCAGCCTGTTCAATGCCTGCCTGCAGTTCGGCAATGCCCTGGACGAGTTCGTCCAATCCTCCGCTCAACGCCCGTTGGCCGCCGGACACTTGTGATAAGGCGGCGTTCGCTTCTTTCAATCCCCCTCGCACTTGAGACAGATGGTCATTCAGTTCTTTGATGCCGCCCTCCAGTTCACCGATGCCCTGTTGCAACCCTTTCACCGTTCCGAGAGCAGATAAAAAGTCCCCCTCTCCTTGTAGCTCAGGGTAACGCGCGGCAAGACGTTCCAGGTTTTGAATAACCCCGTTCAGAGAAGCCGACATGAGGGGGAGTTGTTCTTCAATCTCCCGGTATTGTTCCAAAATGCCCTCCAACCCTTTTTCGGCAGTGCGGTACCCGTCCAGCAGTTCCCGGCTGCCGTCAGCCAACTGTTGCGCACTGTCTTTCGCTTGCTGCAAGCCCTTTTTCAGTTCGCCGGCCCCCATCGAACCGTCGCGCAGTCCTCGTTCAAGCTGTTCAAGCCCCTCTCCCAACTGAGAGACGCCGGACTTCAACTCGTCTGTCGCCGCAATGAGTTCGCCGACCCCGTCCGCCGCCTGCTGGATCTCAGGGGCAGAATGGGACAGGGACGTGCTCGCTTCTTGCAGTCCGTCCCGTATTTGCCCCAGTCCTCTGTTTCCTTCGCCGAGCCCTTCACCCAAAGTATCGGCCTGGTTGGCCACCTGTAACTCTTCCAGTTCGTCTCCGACGGGGCGGGTCGCGCTGCGGACACTTTTGACGCCGTCGATTTTCTCTACTTCTCGGCTCACTTGCTCAATGGCAGCCAAACCGTCAGACGAATCGAGCCGTTCGCCGTTTTGGATGACGACTTTCGCCGGAAGGGACTCTCCAGGTCCAAAGCTGTCAGCAATGATGTTGAACGCCTTGACAGAATCGTAACCGTCACCGATCTCGTCCAACGAATTGTACGACAAGTCTCCGTCGTACGTGACGATAAACGGGATGACAATAGCGGCCACGATCAGCAAGGTGACCAGGGGCGGGCCAGGGAAAACTGACCGGCCCGATCCCACAGCTTGCTGTCTCTGTGCTCGATCGCTTTCCTCGACGGCCAGAACAGCCTTTTCCCGAGCACCGCCATGAAGAACGGGACGACCGTCATCAGAGCCAGCAGCAAAACGGCGACACCGATCGCCACAGCAGATGCCGACTGGTACAAGTTAAACGTAGACAAACCGATGGCCGCAAACCCGGCCAGCACAGCCAGCCCGCTGTAGAAAACCGTTTTTCCCGCCGTGCGGTACGTCTCAGCAATGGCCGGAAACAACTCTTCCTGGTGCGCGAGCTCCTCTTTAAAGCGGCTCAACAACAGGATGCAGTAGTCAGTACCGATTCCGAACAGCACGGCAACTAAAAAGATTTGAGTAAACGTCGACAGGGGAAAGTTGACCCATTCGACGAGAAAGGCGACGATCGACTGGGACGTGATGTAGCTCACGCCGACGGCCACCAGTGGAATAAACGGCGCAATCAGCGACCGGAATACGACAATTAACACGAGCAAAATAAAGACGACTGTGATCGCTTCCGTCCGTTTCAGCCCCTCTTCTGAACTTTTGACCACATCTTCTGCAATCATCCAACTGCTCGTCAAGTAGTGGGCAACGGGTGTGCCTTCCATTTCCGCGGATAGGGACTCGCGCACTTCTTGCGGGTCGCGGTCCCCCACCGTCACATCCAGTGCGGTTAACACCGTCTTCCCGTCTTTGGAGACAAGCTGGTCCTCCAACTCTTTTTCATCGAAGTGTGTCGTGACGGAGTCAATCCCGAGTGATTCCTTGTTCTCTTCCAGTTGTTCGACTGCTTTTTCGATGGCAGCCATCTCCGCATCATCGAGTCCGTCTGGGTCGTGAAAGACGAGGGCGACCTGTGACGCCGACCCTTTTCCGTCCGGATCTGCTTCAGCGAGAATGTCCTCGGCCACAGTGGAAGGGTACCCGTCCGGCACGCTGATCTGGCCTTTTTCCCGCACCAGTTCTCCCAAATTCGGCGCCGTCCACACGAGTAGTACAATCCCTACAACCCATACCGCCATCAACACCCATCTATTTTTCAACACGAAGCGCATTTCGCCTTTTCTCCACTCCCTTGCGACTCGGTTCATCCTGACATCGGCAACGCATTCGCCTGCGTTCATCCTCGTCGTATGCTGTTTGCCTTAGCTTTAGGTCATCCTTGATGGTCGACACAACTTGCAATGTCGGCGTTCGCCCCTTCAGCTACCGTTCCCTCTCCTCCTCCGACAATGTCGATGTTCCGGTTAACTGTGTTTGACGATGTTCGCCAGTTTTTCGAACGTGCGGAGGAAGGTGGCGATCTCATTTTCTTCTAATCGACTTAAGTACAGGCCAACGATCTTCCTCACCCTTTCTTCTCCTTCAGTCACCACTTCCCGTCCCCGATCTGTCAGTTGTAAATGAATGACGCGCCGGTCTCGCGTGTCCGGAACGCGCTCAATATACCCTTTGTCGCTGAGGCGGTTGATAATCGCCGTGATGGCACTTTTGTTCACATAAAACACGTCTGCCAACTGGGATGACGTACACGGGCCGTATTTTTTGATGTAGCGCATCGTCAAATGCTGATCAGACGTCAAACCGCCGCCAATCTGTTCTTTCGTGACGGCGACAATTTTTCTCGCAACTGTAAACGCAAACTCGTCGAAGCGGTCGATCAAATCTTGCAACTCTCTCTTGTCCATACCCTCACTCCGTAAAACTTACATGCTGAACGCCATATTCGCCAAGTAGTTCAACAGTTGAACAATTCAACATCATAACTATATCGGGGCAATCGCCCTGCTGTCAACACAAAAAAACCCGGGGTACACCCGGTTAGCGGAATGAACAGTGGCCACTTTCCTGGACCTCCAGTGCCCTGTCACTCGGTGCTCACTATCATTTTTTATCTTTTCGCCTGTGCCGCACCCCAGCGGCTTGAGCGCGTCTACTCTTCCCCGATCTTCGGCAAAACCGATTTGGCGATTTTGCCGTCCAGCTCTTCGTAATCAAAGTAGCGAATCGTTTCGTACAGTTCTTCACGCGTCTGCATATCGTCGAGGGAACCTGCTTGGGTCCCTTTCTCCGCAATTTGCGAGAACACCCGCTCGTACGCTTTTGCCGCGACGCGCAATGACGTGACGGGGTAAATGACCATGCTGTACCCCCACTCGGCGAACTGTTCGGCGGTGTAGTAAGGCGTTTTCCCAAATTCCGTCATATTCGCCAACAGCGGTACGTGGACGGCTTCCCCCACTTGCCGGAACTCTGCTTCATCCGTCAAAGCCTCGGGAAATATGGCGTCCGCCCCGGCAGCGGCGTACTGCTTGGCCCGCTCAATGGCCGCTTCAATGCCATCCACTCCTTTTGCGTCTGTTCGCGCCACGACGATCAAGGTCGGCGCAACTTCTTTTACCATGCGGATTTTTTGTACCATTTCGTCGACGGTGACGAGCTTTTTGCCGCTTAAGTGGCCGCACTTTTTCGGCAGTTCCTGGTCCTCGATCTGGATGGCGGCGACTTTCGCCTCCACCATTTCTTTTGCCGTACGGGCCACATTTAAAATGCCGCCGAAGCCGGTGTCAACATCGACTAATAGGGGAAGATCCGTCGCCCGAACGATGTCCCGCGCCCGTTGGGCCACCTCCTCTGAATGCACGATGCCGAGATCGGGCAAACCGCGACTGGCCGTATACGCCGCCCCGGAAAGGTACAGCGCCTCAAATCCGACACGTTTTGCGATTCTCGCCGCCATCCCGTCGTGGGCGCCGGGTAATTTCAAAATGTCCGGAGCCGTCATGAAGCGGCGAAACTGCTCAGCTAAGTCTTGTTGCGAGCGTTCCTTTTCAACTAGCCAAGACAAATGACGATCCCTCCTGACGTAAATTCACACGTAGCGGATATACAACAAGCCTTAAATCACCATCAGCTCCATCATCTCATGAACGGGCGTTTTTTCCAGCTTCTCCCGGTCCAAAAACAAATCGAGAATGGCTTTTGACTGTTTTTCCGGAAAGCGCGTGGCCAGACTGTTCTCAAACTTCTCGACCAGTTTGGGAATCGCTTCCTTCCGCCGGGCCCGGTGGCCGAGGGGATATTCTATGGCCACTTTCTCCGTCGCAGTTCCATCTCTAAAGTGCACCTGTACAGCGTTAGCGATGGAGCGTTTATCCGGATCGAGGTAATCGGCGCTGTACTGTTTGTCTTCCATGACCACCATTTTCTCCCGCAAACGGTCAATGCGCGGATCTTGTGCAGTTTCGTCTTCGTAGTGATCCGCCGTCAATTCGCCGTAAATGAGGCCGATGGCGACCATGTACTGCAAACAGTGGTCCCGGTCGGCCGGATTGTGGAGCGGTCCCTTCTTGTCAATGATGCGAATGGCCGATTCGTGAGTCGTCAGGGTGATTTTCTCAATCTCGTCGAGGCGGTCCTTCACGTCATCGTGTAACTGGATCGCACACTCCACAGCCGTCTGTCCGTGGAATTCAGCCGGGAACGAGATTTTGAACAGCACGTTCTCCATGACGTAAGAGGCGAGGGGACGGGCCAACGTCAGCGGTTTCCCGTTAAACAACACGTCCTGAAATCCCCACGTTTCAGCTGATAACGCCGTCGGGTACCCCATTTCCCCCTTTACCGCCATGAGGGCTAAACGCACGGCGCGGCTCGTCGCGTCTCCCGCCGCCCACGACTTTCGCGAGCCGGTGTTCGGGAAGTGTCGATACGTCCGCAAACTGGCATTGTCGATCCACGCGTTGGACAGGGCGTTGACGACCTCTTCCTTCGTTCCGCCCAACATGGCCGTGACAACAGCCGTTGACGCCACTTTCACGAACAGCACATGGTCGATCCCGACCCGGTTTAAACTGTTGTCCAGCGCCAATACCCCTTGAATTTCGTGCGCTTTAATCATCGCCGTCAACACATCGCGCACTGTGAGCGGTTCTTTTCCCAGGGAAACCCGCTGGCGGCTTAAATAGTCGGCAGTGGCCAGAATGCCGCCGAGGTTGTCCGAAGGGTGCCCCCACTCGGCTGCCAGCCACGTGTCGTTGTAATCGAGCCAGCGAATGAGACAACCGATGTTGAAAGCGGCGTGGACCGGGTCCAACTCGAATGACGTTCCAGGTACGCGGGCCCCGTTCGGCACGACCGTTCCCGGCACGATCGGTCCGAGATGTTTGGTGCACTCCGGGTAGCGCAGGGCGAGGAAACCGGAAGCGAGTGTATCCATCAGGTCATACCTGGCTGTATCGTACGCCTCGTCACTGTCAATGACGGCATCCACGGCGTAGTCCGCGATCGTGACGAGGAGATCGTCTGGTTCTGGGCGGTTCACGGTCCCTTTGACCATGTTGTTCATCTCTCCTTTAACACGTTTTGTAGCTGATCCTGAAATGACACACTGCCACATTGATGGCGATTGATTCATGTCGCGACCCAAGAGAATATTTCCTGCCATTGCTGACCCAGCAGAGCGGCGTAGCACGACACCCCACGTCCTGCTGTTCGCTGGGAAATTGCCGGTCAGCGCAGATGGATGTAGGTAAAGCGGTTCCCTCTAAATCAGATCACAGGCCGGGGACAAAACAGCGTTGCGTTCAGGATGACGGGACCGAAGCGCTGCCTTGACCATTCAAGGGGTCAGACCGCGCGGCCCCAGATAGCGAACGCGCGGCCTGAACAGGCGGTTATTCGCATGCTGTTCGATGACGTGAGCTCCCAGTCCCGCCGTCCGTGCGGCGAGGAAAATCGGCGTGTACACTTCGATGGGAATCCCGAGTAAATAGTAGACGGGAGCAGCGTAATAATCAAGGTTCGGAAACAGCCCTTTCTCCCGCTGCATCACCTGTTCCCCGGTCTCGCACATCTCGTACAGCATCCGTTCACCTTTTTCTTCGGCGAGTTCGGCCAACGCTTCCTTCATCAGCAACGCCCGCGGGTCCATTTTTTTCATGTACACGCGATGTCCAAAGCCCATGATCCGTTCTTTTCGCGCCAATTTATCCAACATGATCCGCTCCAAGTTGTCTTTCGACCCCGCTTCTAACAGCATGTACATCACCGCTTCGTTCGCTCCACCGTGCAACGTTCCCTTCAGCGAAGCGACCGCCCCCGTGACCGCACCGTACAAGTCTGACTGGGTCGACGCAATGACGCGCGCGGCAAAGGTCGAATTCGGCATCTCGTGTTCACTGTAGACGATTAACGACTGGTCAAACGCCTTCACTTCTCCTTCACTCGGCTCTTGACCGGTAAGCATGTACAGGAAATTGGCGCTGTACGACAAGTCCCGGCGCGGGGAAACGGGTGTCTCTCCCTTTTTCAAACGGAAACTGTTGGCGACGATGGTCGGGATTTTCGCCAAAAGGCGCACGGCCTTACGACGGTTGCCTTCAGCCGTGCGGTCTTCCAGATCAGGATCATGGCCGGCGAGGGCGGAAATTCCCGTGCGCAACGCGTCCATCGCGTGTGTTTCTGGCGGCAACCGTTTCAAGATCGATACGACGTTTTCCGGTAGGTCGCTGTCTTCGCGAAGCTGCGCTTGAAGTGCCAGTCTCCTTTCCGGCGTCGGGAGACGCCCGTCTAAAAGCAGCGCGACGACGTCGAGATAACTTTTCTTTCTCGCCAACTCAATTAAGTCGTACCCGCGGACAACGATTTCCTCCGCCTCCACATCAAGGTAAGAAATGGTCGTTTCAGCCGCAACGATCCCTTCCAACCCCGGGCGAAATGGTGGTTTCCCTTCCATTGACAACCTCTCCTCATCTAATGTAGTTGCCGTACGCCAAACTGCGCAATGCTTACAAAAGCAAACGGTTCCAATGCTCACCACAATGGGGTATAAATGCTGTCGGACACCGTCTCCTACCGTTCAATCAGCCCAATCCCACAAACCGAAAAGGCAACGCCACAAAACAAATACAACCCGCCAAACAGTTTCCAGCCTTTCTCATGGGCCGTTACCCCGAGGACCCCTGTGGCAAAGAGAGCTAAAAGGGCCAACAAGAACGTCACAAAATCTACCGTGTGGAGTGGGCCGTAGTAGTGCGTGTGGACAAGTCGCACCACGGCAACAGGAACAGCTGTGTACAGCGGAAGGTACAAAGGATTCATCATGCGCTCCAACAGATTTTTTTCCTTGCGCTTATCCATAAGATCCCCCTTTCTATGTTATCACAATTGATCCCATATTGTATCAGGGAGAGACATCGGCTATTGATCTCGCTGAACGTCGCTAATCTCCCAGCGCTGTTCCAACACATCGCGGGTGACGAGAAAGCGGAAGACGGCCCTTTCATCACCGCCCGGGCGGTAGAGGCGGACCGTCACCGGAATGTCCGCAGCAAACTGAGCGGAGACATGGCCTTGTGCGAATGGCGCATGTCTGGTGATGGAGACGATGCCGTCTAACGTGTCCACCACTCGGTTGTGGCTTCTTCCGAATTCGGCTAGTGTCATATTTAGCGTATGCCGATCGTGCAGGTTGAATGTCGCGATGAAAACGTCGATCAGGTCGAACGGAGACAATTGTCGAAAATAGTCGTCCAACCTCCCCGCCGCCTTGTAAATCATCAAATGGTGGAGCAGATCAACGTGTTGCGATCTGTGTGTCGTACTGCCATAAAAGTGAACACAAAAATGCCCCGGAAATCCATTTCTGAGCGACCCTCTCCCGTGGGGCATGCCGTTCATGGAAGCCGCGATGACACGGTCGTCTGTTTTTACCAGAACTGCCCGCCGATTCCAGCTCCACTTCCCGTTGTAAATTTTTTTAAACGTTTTGGTGTCTTCCCGCGTAAGGGGCTGCACGTCGGCGTGTTGGTCCCCTGCCCTTCTCTGGACTCGAAACGTCAAACCTGTCTCCAAGTCGATAATCTGAAAGCGCGCTTTTTTCGGCAGTACTGTGTCCACCTCTGGCCAAGCCGTTAAGTCCCCGTAATGTTTGATCCGCAGTTGGTCGGCGATGACCTGCAGTTTGCGTTGCACGGGAGGAGAGGGGTGTAACCTTTTTTGCTTCTCAAGGTCCAGGAGAGTGCCGTCTTCGTCGACGATCCATGAAAGCGTGTGGTCACCCCGTTTTAGCGTTAACGTCACGTCCGCCGCCCAGGTCCCGACACCTTTCCCATCCGACTGTCGGGCGTCGGCGATTCCTTTGACGAACGGGCGTGATTGGATCGTAACAGACGTCACATACGACGCGCTTGGGGACGATTGGACGGAAATCGTCACTTCCTCCTGCTGTGAATGTGCGCCGAACACTGGATTTGAGTAACAGAGCGAACAAATGAGAAAAGCGATAGCGACTGCTTGTTTCATCGTGGCCACTCCGCAATGACGTGATGCTTGTATTATGATCGCTGACGTGCCAATTATTCTGTAAAGGAATAAGCGTCCAAAAAAAGACGCGCTTAAAGTTCTTAAGCGCGTCAGCACGTCACGTTGCGCCCATCTATCCGTAATAAGGTGAGATCAAAACATACACGAGAACACCTGTCAGGCTGACGTACAGCCAGATTGGCATCGTCCAGCGGGCAATTTTCCGGTGCTGCTCCACTTCCATGTTGAGCCCTCGCCCTAATGTCGTGAGAGCCAAGGGGACGATCACAGCAGCTAACACAATATGGGTGATGAGAATAAAGTAGTACACATATTTCAACGGCCCTTCTCCGCCGTACGGCGTTGATTCTGCCAAATAGTGATACGTCACGTACGACAACATGAAGAAAGTCGTCGTCGTAAAGGCGGCATAAATCAATCGGCGATGCAAGGAAATGTTCTGCCGCTTGACCGCTAAAAGGGCACCGATTAAAAACAAGAACGTCAAGCTGTTTAAAATGGCGTTTGCCAGCGGTAATACGTTAATATCGAAGCCGACGTCACCCTCGTAGGCAGGCAGACCGGACAGCACTGCCACGAGAACATATACGGCTAAAGTGGTCATCCAGATGAGCGGTCTGTAGTTTCTCTGTTTCACGGAGTGGTGTGTATAGTCGGATTGTCGTTTCCCTGCCATCCCGTTGATCTCCCCTAAACGATGATAATTGTCCCTTTTAGTATAAAGCATAGTGAAGTTATACCGGGAGAGCAACCGAAGGCGCAAGCTTTTTCGTGAATATTTGGTGAAAACCTGGACGTAGCATTCGAAGGGATGACACGCCAAAACTTCTCATGTCCATATCGTCACGGCGTCTCTAACGTGATTTCTCTTATGACGTGGCCGGGAGAAAGGGAAGCCAAAAACAGTACGGTTCGCGCCACCTCCTCGGCGTGGACTTGTTTTGCATGGCGTTCTGTTTCCTCACCTTTATAAATCCAGCCCGGATTCACGAGAGAAAAACGGATGCCCTTCGGTTCGTAAGCATCCCGCAAAGCGCGCACAAAACCGGTGAGACCGCCTTTTGACGCCGCGTATTCCGTCAAGTGTCCTTTCGCCACCGGTTTTTGCACGACAGCCGCTCCTATGGAGATGACATCTCCACCTCCTTGCGCCAACATGTGCGGGATCACCGCCTGCGTCAAAAAATAGGGGCCGCGCAAACTGACACTGACCCGTTCATCCCACTCTTCTTGCGTCACCTCCAGGAAGTCTTGTTCGCAGTAGTAAACGGCATTGTTCACAAGGACATCAATCCCGCCCCACGCGTGTGCGACTCGCTGGACAGCCTTTTTGAGTGTGGCAGGTTTCGAGAGATCCGCTGGACACACGAGAGACTCGTGTGGAAGGCTGGACGAAACATTGTGCATTTTGGATTCACTGCGGGCCAGAAGAGCTACCTTCGCACCAGCGCTACTAAAGGCTTTCGCTATGTACACACCGACACCTTTACTGCCGCCGCTAATTAACACGCGCTTGTTGCGCAACTTCACTCTATTCACTTCCTCTCAAGAGGTTGTCGACAAATGTCTCTTCTATTTATTCGACACCAAACCCGTTATTTCCCGGGAAAAGCGCCAACCGTCCCCAGTGTCTCTCTAGTATCCACAAAGGTAGTGGAAATGATAATGGGCATTTTGATGGCTTCTTCTCCATTATACAATACGCGAACAACCAGACGCATGGGAAATTCCCGTTGACGTCGACAACGACTTGGTCTTCTCATTTGTCGTTAAGTTCGGCTAAGATGCCATCGCCTCACGCCATTCACGTCGACGGCTCTTGGATTCGCCGGCCATAACGGAGTAAATCACTACGCTACCGGGCAACATTCAACCGTATTCCGTATGTTTCCGCACCCGTGGTCGCCCTGGCTTTTCAGTCCTGTCTTCCGTTTCAGGATGAACATTTTCCAAATGTCGTCGTGAGACCTGCCCAAGGCCTTTTTCCCAACTCGTAGCTGAACGCGACCATCCGCTCTTTTCTTTGCCGGCCCGACGTTCGAAGGGGCCCCACTCAAAAAAAACTACCGCGTCAGGCGGTAGCTCTGTCTAACATTTTCTGCACAGCTTGTCGTCCTGTCATGCCGGGCTGGATGCCGTGCTTTTCTGCCGAATGAGTCACGGACTCTAATGGGGCTTCCAAGAGTTCTTCCATTGTTTTCACACCGACCGCCCGGCCGGCCACAATGTCGCGATCTGCTAACCGCGTGTTCAACAAGTCGATATCGAGTGCACCACACATAATGTACCCGATATCAGTTGCAACAATCAGCAAATTCGTTTTCGGCAGTTGGACCTCTATGCCCATGACTAATTCATTGTCGAACTTCATCGGTTTCAGCTGTACCATCCATCTTCCCTCCAGCTCTGTCAGATGTTTAGTACAGCATATGTTTGGAAACGTGCACCAGTGCCTCTCTCACAGAAACCTGTATAATTTAAGTATTAGCGCGAACACCCGTGTGTACGGTGTTGCCTTACGGTCCTATACAGCACTTAGTGGTATGGCGTGTTTTGCGTGTGATCACGTTGTTCCAATAAACCGTCTTTTTCCATCCGTGCCTTCAAGAGTTCGACCATGTACAAGCTGAGCATCTGTTTGATTTCGTCTTCACTCATCTGATGAATCAGCTTGATTAAGTCTTCCTTTTTCTGCTCGCTCAATATGTCGAAGACGAGGGCGATTGCTTCGTTTTCGTCCCCGGTGAGCCGATCTTTGTACAAGGCGTATAAATCGTCCACAAAGCGCATGGTGCGACCCCTTCCGTTCAACAAGTAAATTTTCGATTCTCGCCTCTACGTGTTAAGATAGGACATGTTGACATCATACGCTTACTCAGAGGGTGATGCACATGGCTCGAAAGATAGCAATAACTGCGGCCATCGCTGCTGTTTACGTCGTCATGACGATCGCGTTCGCTCCCATTTCCTACGGTTTCATTCAGTTCCGCGTTTCGGAAGTGATGACGATTCTCCCCTACCTGACGCCACTCGCCATTCCCGGGTTGTTTATCGGTGCTTTTCTCTCCAATTGGTGGAGCCTGCTCGGGGTTGTCGACGTCGTGTTTGGCAGCCTAGCGTCCCTGTTGGCTGCTTATTTAACGTACAAAATGCCAAACAAGTGGTTGGCTCCTCTGCCGCCGGTCATCGTGAACGCCGTCATCATTGGGTCGATTTGGGGACTAGCTGCTCCAGAAGAAGTGGGACTGCTCCCTGCCATCGCTTATGTCGGGCTGGGACAGCTCGTCATTTGCTACGGTCTGGGCCTCCCGTTGCTACACTTTTTGCTACGTCGATTTGGCCGAGACGGCTTTCCGTTCCGCTAATTCGTCTAAACGGTACCACCGTTTGCGAAAGGCGGCTTCAATATGTTCGGCACGCTGTAGCTGCTTGGCCAATAAATCGCGCAAAAAATCGGGGAGAAAAAATTCAACGTCGTCCCCTTCTTTCAACGACGCGTACCCGATGCCGAATGTAAACATATCAATCGTACTCACACGGTAACGTTTACGGTCTTCAACAGAATGGTCCCCAATGCGGATGTCGACGATCTTCTCGTACGGCGGCGCGTCTGGTCGGTAGACGACATGCATGCCGGCAACGGCCAAGTTCCCCAACTGTTTGCCGCGAAACCCGAAACCTTGTATCGGAAGCTCCTGAAATTCATCGAGTAACGACTCTTCCAGCGCCCGACGCAAATGTTTGCCCCTTAACAGGATGCGGCACGGGTTGATCGGCGACGGGCAAATGCGATGTAAGTCTTTACGCGTCACAACGCCAGACGACAACCCTTCCAACAGCTGCCCGGTATTGACGACCGCTACATCCGCCTCCACTTTATTGAGCAGACTGTCGGCCAACAGGTTCCCAAAAGGAGATTCGCCACGCCAGTCAAGGGGCAAATCTTTTTTCAGCCGAATGACGGCCTGTGCTAACTGACGATCCGCCTGTTGGCTGTAATCTTTCAGCAGTTGCACAATGTTTTCCGCTGGCGCCGCTTCTTCGACAGCATGACATGTTCCGCTGACATCCAGCAACCGCCCTGTCTCCGCATCGACTGTCAACGAAACTTCGCCCACATACTCCCCGAATTTTCCCGTCGCTGCCAAAAACGTGCCGTGATGTTGGACGACCGTCTCCAACAAATGGTGGGTGTGTCCGCCGAGGATCACATCGATTCCCGGTACTTTTTCCGCGAGTACGCGATCGTATTGAAGGCCTAAGTGAGACAAAAGGACCACAATGTCGGCACGGCTGTCGTATCGCAGTTTAGAGACGACTCGTTGCAGGACTTCGACTGGATCCGTCACTACCCAACCCAGCAAGCGGTAAAAATCATTAAACGGGGCCGTCACTGCCGTAAAGGCGACCCGACATCCGAACCACTCTCTGACAACCCAGGGAACCATCCACTCCGGCCTTTTTTTCGTCTGCAAATCGAGCCAGTTACTGAGAATCACTTGAAAAGAAGCCTTGTCGTACATCTTCTCTAACACGTGGTGCGGAAACGTCAACCCTTCGTTGTTTCCCAACGTGACGTAATCGTACCCCGTCTCATTCATGATCGCGACGTTCACTTGGCCGTTTGTCCCTTCCGTTTCGACACGCCTGCGATCCATATGGTCCCCGACATCGACCGTGACGACGACATCTCCGCGCTTTTGGAACTGTTGGCGCATGGATTGGATCACGCTCGTGATTTGAGGTGTCCGATCCAAGTGACTGTGGATGTCGTTCGTGTGCAGTATGCGTATGTGTCGCTTTCTCAACTTGAACGCCTTCCTCCACTCTGTTTCGGCCTATCTTTCATGAAACCCCTACACAGTTATCCCGTCAACCCGATCCAAATCATGCGCAGCCCCAGACATGCAAAAATGACTTGTAACAACGTGATTAACAGCGGGCCGCTCATTTTGCGCGACACCATTGCCCCTATCATCGCGCCGATCCACGCACCAGGGGCGAGCCAAACCACTGCCCACCAGTCAACGTGTCCCAAGACAATGTGCGTCATGCTGCCCGTAATCGAAGAGAGAAAGATGACAAACATGGACGTCGCCGTCGCCAAATGGGGGGGAAACCGAAATAGCAGCAACATGAGCGGAACGAACAGCAAACCGCCTCCAATACCAAAAAGCCCGGCTAAAACACCAATTCCGAATGCAATGGAGATAGCGAGAAACGGATTGTAACCGTACTCGTAACGCTCACCGTGCGCATCCGTATACTGCCGCCGAACTTTCCACTGGATCTCTCGATTCCCCCGCTCGTCTCTCTTTCTCAACAGCAGGGCCATGGTGATGACAAGGGTACCGAACAACATGTAGAAAACGTCTGCACTCAAATACCGGCTGAAGTGAGCTCCCGCCAAAGCCCCGGACTGCTTCCGAGTGCAAAGAGCAAGCCGCTTTTGTAATCGACCCGCCTCTGTCTGGCGTAAGAGAACGTCGACGACATCCCAGTCAACATGACAATGAAGAGAGCTGTGCCGGATGCCACTGCCGGCGTAATGTGCGTAAAAGAAGGGAATCTTTGAGAAAAAAACAACAGTGCCGGCACCACGACGATGCCGCCCCCCAGTCCGGCGACACTGCCGAGCACTCCTGCCAACAGGCCGGTCACAAACAGTAATGCCCAATCCCACTCCATCGCTTTTCTCCTCTAGAACCATTCCATTTGGCGCGGTGCCAAACTATCGTAACGGAGTCCCATGATGTCGATCAACTCACGGGCGTTCGGGACAGCGTCACCCTGGGAGTTGTTATTAAACAGCACGATCACTTCTTCCGCTTGTGACGCGATGTCCTGAATGCGCAAAGCCCACTCGTTAAGCTCTTCCCGACTGTAACGGTAGTGGTAACGAACCTTTCTCCAGTTCGGTTGACCCGTGTTTTGCCATCCTACCCGGTTGCGTCCGTGGAACCGGACGAGGGATTTGTCTCGTACCGTGACAACCGGTACGATCGGAACACACCCGTCCCCCATTTGCGGTTCGTCACACACGACATGGATGATGCCTTCTCGCTGCAAAAAGTCGAGGGTCACCTGCCGATTCTCGGAAGCAAACCAGCTCTTGTGCCGAAATTCGACCGCAAGCGGCCATTCGCCGAAGAACTGTCGGCACTTCCGTATGTAAGTGGTGTATTTTTCCTGAAAGTCGACCCAAGGCGGAAATTGAAACAGCACCATCCCGAGCTTATTGGTCTCCACGAGGGGTTGGATCGATTCTCGGAAAGCTTTAAAAACGTGAGCAGTCGAACGTTCTCCCTGTCCTTGCCGCTTGTGACCTGTCATGGACTGGTGAGCCTTCACCACAAAGCGGAAGTGTTCAGGTGTTTGGTCAATCCACGCCTCTACATTCTTCTTCGGCTGAATCGCGTAAAAAGTGGCATCCACTTCTACTGTGGGAAAGTGCCCAGCATAGAGGCTCAACTTGTCACCGGGACGGGTGCCGGCAGGATACAACACATCGTGATCGCCCCAACCAGTCACGCCTACCAATACATTCCCCACCTGCTTGCTCCCCATTTCAGTCTGTATAGGCTTCAATACTATTACCTTAACACAGCTTCACTGAGAGATAAAGGAACGGGGATATGTAAGAGTGACTTATTTTGGGCATACTGTTCAAAAAAAGGATATAACTGAAGCGCATATCCTTCAATATATCCATTATATGTCACATCAAAAGGTAAGGGCTGAACACAACGTCCCTTGCGTCTTTCCGCCAGGTCATGGACGTTCTTTTTGCCTACTCATGTGACCCCTCGATAAGGATGGATTTGATACCGTTTAAAGCAACTGGAAGAGGTAGAACTTACACAGCAACTACAGCAACCATTGTGCCACCGAACCCCTCGGGCCCTGTCGGTTCGTCGATCATCTCCTCCACAAGCGAAAACAAAAAAGCGGGGCAGATACCAAAACCCCCGCTTTTGTCGTACAGGTCTTAACGCAACAGTTGCAACACTTGTTGCGGTTGTTGGTTGGCTTGGGCCAGCATGGCATTTGCGGCTTGCGCCAGGATGTTGTTCTTCGTGAACTCCATCATTTCTTTCGCCATGTCGACGTCGCGGATGCGGGATTCGGCCGCGGTCAAGTTTTCAGACGAGGTGCCGAGGTTGTTGATGGTGTGCTCCAGACGGTTTTGCACGGCCCCGAGATTCGCGCGTTGAGCGGATACTTGTTCAATGGCATCGTTGATCGTCGTTATGGCGCTATCGGCTGCTGTTTGTGTAGAAATATCGATTCCAGTGATACTACCACTTCCATCGTCCGTACCCACACCTAATGTCACAGCATCCATAGCATCAATTGTCAAAGTGATATTTTGTCCTTCGTTGGCTCCAATGTGGAATGTACCAGTGAAGTTGCCATCCAGCAGTTTTTGTGTGTTAAACTCAGTCGTTTCGGCAATACGGGTCAATTCTTGTGCCAGTTGATCCACTTCTTTTTGCAGTTCGGCACGGTCCGCATCCGTATTCGTGTCGTTTGCCGCTTGAACGGCCAGTTCCCGCATCCGCTGCAGGATGGCATGAGACTCATTCAACGCTCCTTCTGCCGTCTGAATGAGCGAGATGCCGTCCTGGGCGTTTTTCGACGCCATGTTGAGACCGCGAATTTGAGCCCGCATCTTCTCGGAGATGGCGAGCCCTGCCGCGTCGTCTCCGGCACGGTTGATGCGAAGTCCAGACGACAGTTTCTCCATTGACTTCTGGACGTTGGTGTTGTTGAACGCCAACTGTCTGTGGGTGTTCAACGCCATAATGTTGTGGTTGATAATCATGTGGGAATCCCTCCAAAATTTTTTTCAGAGCCGCTTCCATGGCAACTCTGTGTTATCAATAACCCTTTGACAGGGATATTGATCCAATCCATCACGTGGCATTTAGCTCACACGGTGACTTGAATTCACCCTCGTACAATTCCTCCCGCAAGACTTTTACGTCTTCCGGCGCTTCAATGGCCAGTTGAAAGCGACCGCTTCGCTTCTGCACTCGGATCCGAATCCGGTCATGGATGATAATGCCTTCGCTTGGCTTGCGACTAATCACGAGCATGCTCCGTCATCCTCCCTGACGATCTGTTATATATATCGGCACAATCACAATCCATTTTAGTGTTTTCTGCGTTTGCCACTGAAATAAAAACTCGAGTGGGGTAAATAAAGAAGGGACTGACAAAACTGGGTCACTCAAGCCGCCCCCGAAACTGGAAGTCTCGGAAGTGAATTCCGCCGATTGAATCGAGTAGGAGGGGCGGCTAGCCCCCGTCCTCTCACACCACCTAGCATGCGGGTCCGCACTAGGCGGTTCCAAAAGGTTGACGAAGTTCCATATAACGAAAAAGCATACTCTTCAGCCCTTTCGCTTCCCAGTAGGAAGTCGGAAGGGCATTGTTTGTGTTCCGGGACATTTCCCATGGTCCTCGGCGGGAATTGGCCATCATGAAGCAGGCCCATTCTGGTACGCCAAGGGCCCTAAGTTCACGAAGACGGGTTCTGACCCGTTTCCATTGTTTCCATAGGCACATCCTCAGTCTGCGCCGAATCCATTGGTCGAATCTTTCACAGTGCGTCTTCATCGATGCCAGTCGAAAGTACCTGACCCAACCGATGATGTAGCGGTTGAGCCGTTTAATTCGCTCTTCCATGGAGATCGCCCGTGAACGACTCGTCATCTCACGTATTCTATCTTTGAATCGGGAGATGGTCTTCGGGGCTAACCGAATCGTTGCTTGTTTGTCCGGCAGAAAACTGAACCCTAGGAATTTCCGGTTCCAGGGGCGGTCTACCGCACTTTTGTCTCGCTTCACTTTCAGTTTCAGCTTTCCCTCTACAAAGCGAATTACCGATTCCATGACGCGTTCCCCTGCGCGCTTGCTAGCGACAAAGATGTTACAATCGTCCGCATAACGTGCGAATTGCAACCCGCGTTTCTTTCGTTCTTTGTCCAGGTCGTCCAACAAGATGTTGGCCAGAAGCGGACTCAGCGGTCCGCCTTGCGGCGTCCCTTCCTCTGTCCGTTGGCATACTCCGTTGACCATGACTCCGGCGTTGAGGTACGCCCGGATGAGTTTCAGGTCTCGCTTGTCCTTCACCCTTCTTGCTACCCTCGCCATGAGCATGTCGTGGTTTACTCGGTCAAAGCACTTCTCTAAGTCCAAGTCCACAACCCATCTGTATCCACTCTGGATATAGCGCTGGGCTTGAAGGACCGCATCATGGGCCCGCTTCCCTGGTCGGAAGCCGTAGCTGTCCCATGAGAAGTGAGCATCGAAGATCGGATGCATCACTTGCAGCAGGGCTTGCTGGAGGAGCCGGTCCATCGCGGTCGGGATCCCTAGAAGCCTCACGCCGCCTCCAGGTTTGGGGATTTCCACCCGTTTGACTGGCGCGGGTTTGTAGGTTCCCGCTAGGAGCTCTGCTTTCACCTGTGCCCAGTGTGTGTTCAGGTAAGCCTGCAGTTCAGCTACCGTTACTCCGTCCACTCCGGGCGCTCCTCCGTTTCGGACCACTCGCTTGTATGCGAGCAAGAGATTTTCTCTCTCAAGCATCCTGTCCAGCAAGTCGTTATGGTCTTCGCGAGAGGAAGGGGCGACTTGTGCCGGAGAAGAGCTCGGCGCTCCAACATACCCTCGCGGCTTCACCGCTGCTCTCTGTTGGCAGCTCCCTTGCGGGATATTCTGCTGTCTGCGCTCTTCTCTCGAACGCATCGGTTTCCTCTCTCCTTTCGGTTCGGCCCTTCCGCTTTCCGGCGCCCCGTACTTGCGTACTATGGCCTCTGCTGACTCCTGCGGATTCAGCGCAGCCTCTCGACTGCGGTTACGATGTTACTTCGCGTGTTCCGCAGGCCTCCCCAGATAAGAGCGTCATCTTTCCGCCCGCGATCACTGGAGTTTACAGGATGAGCCCTTGGCGGCTTTGGATTTCGTTGTGTTCTGGCAACTCATCCGACTAATCCTGCCTCAAATCCAGTTCGTGTACCTTGACCCGTGCGTTTGTCTCCGGCTTCCTTCAGATTCCGCCTCGCGACGGACACCCTTGCCTTTGACTACGGTAGGCGCTCGCCAGCCCCCGTTCGGGACTTTCACCCTATAGATGACGCCCATGCTGGGCGTACAGAAAAAAAATGGGAGGCGAACTTAGAAAGTTCGCCTCCTACGCCAAAAGGCAGACCAGGCTGCATGGCACGAATTCACCACGTGCCGAATTCCGTATCATGCAACCCCCGTCACACCTTCCGTCGTGACGGGGCTTTTTCACCCTTACCCAATACTGCCTTCCATCTCGAACTTGATGAGCCGGTTCATTTCGACGGCGTACTCCATCGGCAGTTCTTTCGTGAACGGTTCGATGAAGCCCATGATGATCATCTGTGTCGCTTCTTCTTCTGTCAGACCACGGCTCATCAAGTAGAACAGCTGCTCGTCACTCACCTTGCTGACCGTCGCTTCGTGTTGCAAGGTGATGTTGTCGTTCATAATTTCGTTGTACGGGATCGTATCCGACTCGGACTGTTCGTCGAGGATGAGCGTGTCACACTCGATGTTCGCTTTAGAGCCGCCAGAATGGCGCCCAAACCTCACCAGACCGCGGTACGTCACTTTTCCGCCTTGTTTACTGATGGACTTGGACACAATGGAGCCCGTGCAGTTTGGCGCGAGCATCGTCAATTTAGCTCCCGCGTCCTGGTGCTGGTTCTTGCCGGCAACGGCGATGGACAGGACGTCTCCTTTCGCCCCTTCACCGCGCATAATGACGGCCGGGTATTTCATCGTCAGTTTGGAGCCGATGTTCCCGTCGACCCACTCCATGTGCGCCCCGGCTTCGGCCACCGCGCGCTTGGTCACCAAGTTGTAGACGTTCGGCGACCAGTTTTGAATGGTCGTGTAGCGGCAGCGGGCCCGTTCTTTCACAATAATCTCCACGACAGCACTGTGCAGCGAATCCGTACTGTAAATCGGGGCCGTACAGCCTTCTACGTAATGGACGAAGCTGTCTTCGTCGGCAATGATTAAAGTCCGTTCAAACTGCCCCATGTTTTCCGAGTTAATGCGGAAGTACGCTTGCAGCGGCACTTCACACTTGACACCTTTTGGAACGTATATGAAGCTGCCGCCGCTCCACACGGCGCTGTTTAAGGCTGCAAACTTGTTGTCTGTCGGCGGTACGACCGTCCCGAAATACTCTTTCACGAGGTCCGGATACTTCTGCACAGCCGTGTCGGTGTCACAGAAGATGACGCCTTGCTTTTCCAAGTCTTCCTTCATGCTGTGGTACACGACTTCGGATTCGTATTGGGCGGAGACGCCGGCGAGGAACTTCTGCTCTGCTTCCGGAATCCCCAACTTGTCAAACGTCTTTTTGATTTCTTCCGGAACTTCATCCCACGTTCGCCCTTGCCGTTCAGACGGTTTGACGTAGTACGTGATGTCGTCAAAATTCAGTCCGCTTAAGTCACCGCCCCACATCGGCATCGGTTTGCTGAAGAAAATATCTAAAGCTTTCAAACGAAAGTCTAACATCCACTGCGGTTCGTTTTTGATCCGAGAAATTTCTTCCACGACTTCCCGCGACAATCCGCGTTTGGCGCGGTAAATGGACACGTCTTTGTCGCGAAATCCGTATTGGTACTCGGACAGTTCAGGTAAATTCTCGGCCACTGTATTCGCCTCCTTCAAAGTTGAACCTGCGACTGACTGTGTAAGTCACGAGCTTCACCGGAAAAGGTGCCGTGCAAAGCCTACTGCTTGCCTTCTACCCCTTGCTCCAGAGCCTTCCAGGCTAAGGTGGCGCACTTGATGCGAGCCGGAAACTTGGAGACTCCTTGCAATGCTTCAATATCCTCTAGAGGGAACCTCTCGAAATCGACCTCTTTCCCCTGCATCATCTGCGAAAACATGCGAGAAAGGTCCAACGCCTCTTCCACCTTCAACCCTTTGACGGCTTCTGTCATCATCGAAGCGGACGCGAGGCTGATGGAACACCCTTCACCGAGAAACTTCGCTTCCTTAATTATACCATCTTCCACCCTCATTTGCAGGGAGATGCGATCCCCGCACGTCGGGTTGTTCAACTCCACACTCACCGCATCGTCTTCTAGTGTTCCCCGGTTGCGCGGCTTTTGATAATGATCCATGATGACACGGCGGTATAAATCATCCAAGGACATGACCGAAATACTCCTTCGCCTTCATCAGTCCCTCAACCAGACGGTCGATGTCCTCCTCTGTGTTGTACAAGTACATGCTCGCCCTTGCCGTCGCCGTCTGGTTCAGTTCCCGCATGAGCGGTTGTGCACAGTGGTGACCGGCGCGAATGGCAATGCCTTCTGCGTCCAACACGGTAGAGACGTCGTGGGGATGCAGCCCTGTCAGATTAAACGTCACGAGGCCAGCCCGGTGACGGCGCGGCCCGTAAATTTCAATTCCGTCCAGCTCATCCAGCCGTTCGATGGCGTAAGCGGCAAGTTGTCGCTCGTGTGCTTCGATGGCGTCAAGCCCCACGTCGGTCAAAAAGTCGATGGCTGCTCCGAGACCGATCGCACCGGCTATCACCGGAGTACCGCCTTCAAACTTCCACGGGAGTTCTTTCCACGTCGCTTCGTACAGATCGACGTGATCGATCATTTCGCCGCCAAATTCGAGGGGCTCCATTTGTTCCAATAAGTGCTCTTTCCCGTACAGCACCCCGATTCCGGTGGGACCGCACATTTTGTGCCCGGAAAAAGTGAAAAAGTCGCAATCTAATTCCTGTACATCAATTGTCATGTGCGGGGCCGCCTGAGCGCCGTCTACGACGATGACGGCGCCGTGGCGATGGGCGATGGCGGCAATGTCCTTGATCGGGTTGACCGTCCCCAACACGTTGGAGACGTAAGTGATGGCCACGATTTTGGTCTTCTCGCCGACGGTGGCCTCGACGTCCGCAAGGGACAGGGTGCCGTCAGCTTGAAGTGGAATGTACCTCAACTGGGCTCCGGTGGCTTTCGCTGCCTGTTGCCACGGAATGAGATTGCTGTGGTGTTCCATCGGCGTCAAGACGATTTCGTCACCTGGCTTCAGCGTCTGGCGCGCATAACAGTGTGCCACCGTATTGAGCGCCGTCGTCGTTCCCCGGGTAAAAATGGTCTCCCGCGTGGACCGGGCGTTAATAAAGCGACGCACTTTCTCCCGAGCCCCTTCATACCCTTCCGTCGCTCGGGAACCGAGGGTGTGAACGCCGCGGTGGACATTGGAGTTGTCCTGCCTGTAGTAACGGTCCAACGCTTCGATGACGGAAACAGGTTTTTGGGATGTTGCCGCACTGTCGAGGTAGACGAGTGGATGTCCGTTTACTTCCTGATCCAATACGGGGAACTGCTTCCGCAATTCGTGTGCATCCATACTAACGCAACTTCCTTTCGATCACCCGTTTCAGCTGCTTGACGACATCCTCAATGGGAATTTCCTCAAGCAGAGGATTGAGAAATCCGTAAATAATCAAGCGCTCCGCATCCGCTTTTGTCATGCCCCGCGACATTAAATAGTAAATCTGTAGCGGATCGACTTTTCCGGCACTGGCTGCGTGGCCGGCGGTGACGTCGTTTTCGTCGATCAGCAGGATTGGATTGGCGTCTCCGCGGGACTTTTCGTTCATCATTAAAACGCGTCCCGTCTGCTGGCCATCTGCTCTCCGCGCGCCTTTTTCGATCTTCGTAATGCTGTTCAAAATAGAGGTGGAAGAGTCTTTCACCACTGCCCGCGCGAGAATGTCGCTCGGTGTATTTTTGCCGTAGTGGCGGATGTTAGACGTAATGCTGTTTTCCTGCTTCCCGGAAGCGATCGTGATCGACTTCACGTAGCCTTGGCTGCCGTCGCCCTTCAAGTAAGTCGTGTTGTCAGACACGGTGTTCCCGTTGTTCAAATCCCCGACGATCCAGTCGACGCGCCCGTCCCGGGCCACCGTTGCCCGGCGAAGGGAGACGTCCGTGACTCCTTCGCTGTAGTGATGCAATGTGGCGTACTGCACACTGGCGCCAGGGCCGACGAAAATTTCGGTCATGCCGTTGTGCACCACGCCCTCCACACCTTCGGCTGAGACGTAGCTGTCGACGTACGTCAACCGGCTGTTGTCTTCTGCGACGATCACGAGGTGTGGCAGCAGTCCGATGCCGGACTTGTCTGTCCAGACGAGTGACTGTATAGGAACGTCCAGTTCGACGTTCTTCGGCACGTAGAGAAAGGCTCCGCCACTCCACAGGGCCGCGTGAAGAGCCGTCAGTTTGTGTTCGTCCGCCTGGGAAGCGTCGGTCATGAACACTTTGCGCACCAGATCGCCGTGCTCGCGGAGTGCTGTGTGCAGGTCAGTGAAGATCACCCCTTTTTGTTGAAGTTCAGGCATTAACTCCGTGTAAACGACAGTGGAGTTGTGCTGCACGATCAAGTTCCGTCCGTCCGCTTCCTCCTGGGCAAAGGAACGAACGGTCTCAGGCAGCTCGTCAAACCTCGAGAGCACAGCCTCTTCCGTGTAAGGCTGAAACTCTGTAAAATTCCACTGGCGTATGTGCGTCTTCTCCACATTGGGCAAAGGAAGGCTCGACGCTTTTTCCAGTGCTTTCAAGCGAAAGTCGAGCATCCAGTCCGGCTCGGCATTTTTTTGCGAAAGTTGGGTAATGACATCTCGGTCAAAGATCAAATTGGACGTATTGACACTCATGTTCTCGCTTCCTCCCCGCTTAAGCTTCTTGGCCCACAGTTTCGTCTTGAATACCCAACTCCGCCTTAATCCATTCGTACCCTTCCGCCTCCAGACGCTGTGCCAGCTCCGGCCCGCCTGAACGCACAATGCGACCTTGCATCATGACGTGAACGAAGTCTGGTTCAATGTAGTTGAGCAGCCGCTGGTAGTGGGTGATGATGAGCACGCCCAAATTCGGATCACGCATGGAGTTGACACCTTTGGCCACGACCTTCAGAGCGTCGATGTCCAAACCCGAGTCGATCTCGTCCAATATGGCGATGCGCGGTTCCAACATCATCATCTGCAGTATTTCGTTCCGCTTCTTCTCACCGCCTGAGAACCCTTCGTTTAAATAGCGTTCGGCAAACGACTGGTCTATGTTTAACATCTCCATCTTTTCATCCAGTTGGCGGATGAATTTCATGATGGAAATCTCGTTACCCTCTCCGCGTTTCGCGTTGATGGCGCTGCGCAAGAAATCGGAGTTGGTCACTCCGCTGATCTCACTCGGGTACTGCATAGCAAGGAAGAGCCCTTTTCTGGCCCGCTCATCTACTTCCATCTCCAAGAGGTCTTCTCCGTCCAACGTGACGCGCCCTTTTGTCACTTCGTACATCGGATGACCCATCACGGCTGATGCGAGGGTACTTTTCCCCGTACCGTTCGGCCCCATGATGGCGTGAATTTCGCCGCCTTTGACTTCGAGATTCACTCCTTTGAGTATTTCCTTATCTTCAACTGAGGCGTGCAAATCCTCTATCGTTAATTTAGGAGCACTTGACATGTTGCATTCCTCCATTGTTCTATAGTGTAGTCATGGTAGTATCGTCATGACGACAGTCGGGCATCTGCCGCCGATGTCCCCACTGTGGTTTCTAATTTAGAATTATTATCATTGTAAAGTATAACATATCCCAATTCAAGGTAAAGCGAAAAATGATTTCGCCATCGCGGATACTTCATAGACGGTCACCTGCGTGCATGTGTCGCGTTGTTTCTGCACCTTTTCGCATCAAGGCGGGCCGGATGACGATCCAGCCCGGTTGGTGCTCACCTTTTATGGCTTTGGCTGTTGTATTGGCTGACGATAGCGTTGGACTGCTTATAGTCTTCTTCCCGAAGTCGTTCGACTTCGATTCGGGTGTCCAGTTCGAGGCAGTACTGCTCAAACGTCACACCGTAAGCTTGAAACATCGCAGCTTCGATCGAATGAGTCGCATTCGGTTTGGTCGCGATACGAAAACACTCCCTTTTGTGTGATGTCGGTTATCGTAACACGGCCTCTCCTCTGCTGCAATCACAGAGAAAGGACGTCAATGACCGTAGGATCTCCTCCTGCCAACTGAGCCGCGGCAAGGGATACGGCGATATAAGATTGCACCCCGATCCTTTGATATCCGAAGACCTCCCTTTAGCCACAACAAAAACCCCGGGATGCTTTCGCTTCGCATCACGGGGTTTTAATTGGCTTCAGTGCACCTCACGTTGTTGCTGCAGTTCGTGTACGGCGTCCTGCACGAGTGTGACGCCTTGAGCCATGGCCGCTCCGCCACCGAACGCTGCGGCTACACCGACGGCTTCCATGATCTCCCCTTCAGACGCCCCTTGGTCGAGGGCACCTTTCGCGTGGTAGATGATGCAGTACTCATCGTTGGCAAAGACGGCCACAGCTAACGCCATCAGGTGCTTCATTTTTTCATCCAGCTCCCCGGGTTTAAAACACTCCTCCGTGAAGCGGTTGAAACTTCCCACCAGTTCAGGCATTCGCTCGCTAAACGCCCCCAAGCCTTGTTTGTAATCTTGCAGGGCGAGCTGGGTCCAATTGTCTTTCACCACGTTGTGGTCATGTTTCATCGCGATCCTCCATTCTGCCAACGTCTTCCTATAGCATGCGTCGGAGAATGGAACTTTATGAAGGAAGTGTGCTAGGCATCACTCAAAGGCGGGAACAACCGCGCCATCGTACTTTTCTTCCATAAACTGCCGAACGTCGTCAGACGTCAAGGCGTCAGCCAGCTCTTGAATGCCCGGTTTGTCTTCGTCTCCCTCGTTTATTGCCAGTACGTTGACGTAAGGTGAGTCTTTGCCTTCGATAAACAGGGCGTCCTCCACCGGATTGAGGTCGGCCTCCAAAGCGTAGTTCGTATTGATGATCGCCAAGTCTACGTCAGGCAGGACACGGGGCAACATCGCGTTTTCCACTTGTTCGAATTGAAGGTTTTTCGGGTTTTCGACGATGTCTTGAAGCGTCTTGTCCCCCTCGCCCTCAGACAACGTGATGAGTCCATTCGCTTCCAACAGGCGGACAAAGCGGTCTTGCTCTCCCGAGGCATTCGTAACCGCGACGGTCGCACCGTCTGGAATTTCTTCAATCGATTCGTACTTGTCCGAGTACGCGCCAAGGGGCTCAATGTGCACGCCGACAACGTCGACAATGTTCCATCCGTTTTCTTCATTGGACGATTCCATCCACGGGATGTGCTGGAAGTAGTTCGCATCCAGCTCCCCTTCGACTAGGTTTTTATTCGGCAGGACGTAATCCTGGAATGTCTTGATCTCCAGTTCCACACCTTGTTCAGCCAAGATGGGCTTCACGTGCTCCAAAATTTCGGCGTGAGGCACTGCCGTCGCCCCGACCGTTAACTGGATCGTCTCCTCCGTACGTTCGGCACTGTTTTCACCGCTTTCTTCACCCGCCGAATCGCCACCTCCGTCACTCGCCCCGCTGCCGCAAGCTGCCAAGGCGAAGACGACAAACAGTGTACTTGCGTATTTCAGCCATTTCAACATCGTGAAACTCCTCCCTTTTTTTTGATGACACGTGCCAGTGGCAACATGTGTCCGGAAAAAGGCCCGCTTGACAGATCCCGAGGGACTACCTTTTATCAATGGCTTGCACCACCCGGTCCCCGACACTCTGTATGATTTGCACCATGAGGACGAGAACCGCCGTCGCCAGCACCATGACGTCGGTCTGGAACGACTGAAAGCCAAAGCGGTAGGCGAGATCGCCGAGGCCTCCCCCGCCGAGTATTCCGGTGATGGCCGAATAACTGACGAGCGTGATACACGTGACCGTAATCCCGGCAACTAATCCCGGCAACGCTTCGGGTATATACACCTTGCGAATGATCTGCCAGCGGGTCGCCCCCATGGCCCTTGCCGCTTCGATGACGCCCTTGTCCACTTCCCTGAGCGACGTCTCTACCAGCCGTGCGTAAAACGGTGCGGCACCAACGACTAACGACACGCACGCCGCCGTCGGACCGAGGGACGTGCCGACCAACATTCGGGCGACGGGTATCATCCACACGACCAACACGATGAACGGAATGGAGCGAAACAGGTTGACGCCGAAGCCAACGAGGCGCTGCAACCACGGCAGTGGCCACAGGCCTTTCTCTTCCATCACGACGAGGGCAATCCCGAGTGGGAGTCCGAACAAAGCGGTGAAAAAAGTGGAGATGACCATCATGTACACTGTCTCCCACGTCGCAGCCAACAGCAAATCCCATTGGACGTTAGGCAGAAGGAAATCCACTGTCTAACACCTCCACTTCGACGTCTGACCCCCGCAAAAAGTCCACGACTCGCGCCACCTGCTCCGAAGATCCGTCAACGTGTACATACAGCGTGCCGTAGGCCGTGTCGTTGACTTGACGCACTTGTCCCTGCAAAATGCTGAGATCGACCTCACAGGCGCGGATACAGCGACTGATGACCGGTTGTTTCGCCTCTGTCCCGAAAAATGTGCACTTGAGGATCCGTCCGGAAAACATATCACGAAAGGAAAGGTCAAGGGCTTCTTTCGCTTCTTCCTCCAACCCGGCCACGTCCCGCACGAACCGACGCGTGATTTCTTTTTTCGGCCGGCGGAACACGTCGGACACCGGTCCGCTTTCGACGAAACGCCCGTTTTCCATGACCGCCACGCGATGGCAAATTTTGCGGATAACGTGCATTTCGTGGGTGATGAGGACGATCGTCAGATTCAACTCGCGATTAATCTTTTGGAGTAAACGGAGTATGTCGTCCGTCGTCTTCGGATCGAGGGCTGACGTCGCCTCGTCGCACAATAACACTTTCGGGTCATTGGCCAGCGCCCTCGCAATCCCGACCCGCTGCTTCTGCCCGCCGGACAGTTGCGCCGGGTAAGCGTCCGCCTTGTCCGTCAGGCCGACAAGCTCGAGCATGTGCCTGACTTTCTCATCGGCTTCGGCCTTCCCAACGCCGGCGATTTCCAGCGGAAAGCGGACGTTCTCCTTGACCGTACGGGACCACAGCAAATGGAACTGCTGAAAAATCATGCCGATTTCCCGCCGCGCTTCCCTCAGTTCGCGTCCGGACAACTGGGTAAAAACGCGCTCCCCCACCCTCACTTCTCCGGCGGTCGGCGGTTCCAGCAAGTTGATCGTCCGGATCAAGGTGCTCTTTCCCGCGCCGCTGTAGCCGATAATCCCGAAGATTTCTCCGGGCTCGACCGTCAGATCTATGTCATCTACAGCTCGGATTGTCCCTGCAGCCGTCTTAAAGTGCTTACGAATGCCCTTTAACTGAATCACGTGTCTCCCTCCCTTTAACAGCTAAAAAACCCTTTTTCGCAGAGAAAAAGGGTTTTACAGCAAAGGTAAACGTCCTCTCTCATCTGCCAGGTCGACACCTGCAGGAATTAGCACCTTTTTGCACGTGAGGGCGCAAATGGTTGCCGGGTTTCATCGGGCCAGTCCCTCCACCTCTCTGGATAAGAGATGTCTAGTTTGTATTAAGTTAAGCTGAAAAGATTTTACCACGATATGAGAGAAGGGACAACAGGTTTTTTTAAAAGTTTTCCGTTTCTACTCCTCCCAACCTTTTACAGAATCGACAACGTCCTCTCTCATCTTCAGAAGCGCCCTGCCAAAGGGCGAGGCTCCTCGAGCCCCCTTCCTCATCACAGCCTATTTCAAATGAATCCAGACACTTTTGACTTCTGTATAGTTTTCAAGGGCGTACGACCCCATTTCACGGCCGAAGCCAGACTGTTTGTAACCGCCGAAAGGAGAGGCCGGATCGGTTACGTTGTAGCAATTGACCCACACCGTCCCGGCCTTTAGCCGACTGGCGATGTAGTGAGCGTTTTTCACATTTTCGGTCCACACCCCGGCAGCCAGTCCGTACGGCGAGCCGAAAAGGGGGCTGACGTCTCAAGACGAATCGTATTCCCCGTATGTTTCTCGCAGCGTGTCGCATATTTCACCGACGGTTGCCCCGCTTTTCACGGCGTCGATGATGAAAGGCATCACATTCTCGTTTCCTGAAGCTGCCAACTGCAGCTGCGAGAGGACGTGCCGTAGGCGCACATTGTCCCGGGATCGGCGCAGTTGTTGTAGAAATCGCTTTTGTCGCTGTTCCAGCCTCGGATCCGATTGGTGCAAAAAGATCTCCCCGTTTTCTTCGCCGACAAACCGGTTTACACCGACGACGACTTCCTCACCGCGTTCCACTTTTTGCTGATGGCGATAGGCGCCGTCCTGAATTGTCTGTTGAACATACCCGCGTTCAATGGCGGCAACGGCTCCCCCCTGCCCCTCGATTTCGTCCAAATAGTCCTGGACTCGCTGTTCCAACTGGTCCGTCAATTCCTCAACAAAATACGAGCCGGCGAGTGGGTCCACCGTGTCGGCGGCACCGCTCTCATAGGCGATAATTTGTTGTGTGCGCAGCGCTGTCCGCACTGACGCCTCTGTAGGTAAAGCCAGTGCCTCGTCGGACGCATTGGCGTGTAGACTCTGTACGCCGCCGAGTACGGCAGCGAGGGACTGGAGCGCGACTCGCGCGACGTTGTTATCGGGCTGGACGGCAGTCAACGTAGAACCCCCGGTTTGGGCGTGTACCCGAAACTGTTGCGACCGCGGAAGGCGCGCTCCGAAGCGCTCGCGCATCAAGCGGGACCACAAGCGGCGGGCGGCACGGAATTTGGCCACTTCCTCGAAAAAGTGATTGTGTACACTTAAGAAAAATGAAAACTGAGGTGCCACTTGATCGATCTTCAGCCCTCTTGCCAGAGCATACTCGATGTAGGCGATACCGTTTGCCAGTGTAAAGGCTAATTCTTGGGAAGCTGACGCACCTGCCTCCCGCATGTGGTACCCGCTGACACTGATCGGTTTGAAACGGGGCATCCAGTTCGTGCAAAATTCCACGACATCCGTCACCAGTCGCATGGACTCTTGCGGTGGATAAATATACGTGCCCCGGGCGGCGTACTCTTTTAAGATGTCGTTTTGCACTGTGCCGGACAACTTGTCGAGGGGAACCCCCTGTTTTTCCGCGACGGCGATGTACATCGCCAACAGGACGGGGGCCGGAGCGTTGATCGTCATCGACGTGCTGACGCGGTCGAGGGGAATGTCTTGAAACAGCAGCTCCATGTCCCGCAAGGAATCTATGGCAACACCGACCCTGCCGACTTCTCCCGCCGCTTCCGGAGCATCGGAATCAATGCCAATCTGCGTCGGCAAGTCAAACGCGCAACTGAGACCGTGCTGCCCTTCACGCAATAAAAATTTAAACCGCCTGTTCGTCTCCCGCGCCGTTCCGAACCCGGCATACTGCCGCATCGTCCACAACCGCCCGCGGTACATCGTCCGGTGGATCCCCCGGGTGTACGGGAACTCGCCGGGAAACCCGAGTTTTTCCTTGTAGCGCGTATCGCATTCATCTGGGGTGTAGCAACGTTCCACTTCAATGCCTGAGGAGGTGACACACGTTTTTGACGTGTGGATTGACCGGTGCTTATCCAACATGTCGTTTACACTCCGTTCTTCCCATGACCCAGTTGTACTCGTGATACCTTTCGCTTCCATTCCGCTTAAATCACGGACGACATCAGCACACGCAGCGTCATGCGTGCAGCAGAGTGGAATGTCAAAAGGGAAGATGCACTCATTTCAATGGCAGCGCCTCAAACGGTCCTTCTCTCCCACTCTCTCACGATGGCCAACAGCTTGGGTGTCCAAGAAGAAGACACGTGTCTGCCGTACCGCCGAGTCTATCTTCGGCAAATGCGGTCTGTTCATAGCATCCTTCAACGTCGCTGAGACCATTCACACAAAGGCAAAAAAAAAGAAGATGTCTGCGAGAGAACACCTTCTGTCAAAATAAGATGGGGAGGAGTTAAAAGGGACTGGACTTCTGCTGGCAGAAATCCAAACACTCCTATTATTTCCCGTTGCAAACCCTTTTAAACATTTAAAGAGTCCCATCGCGATGGTTCACGGTTGTCCTGTCTCGACAACGCTCAACGTCACGTCTTCTCGCGTTGGGTGTAGCGCTGTAACCGTCTACTCAACACGCTCAACCGTTTCTTTAACGAATGTTCCCACCTCACATCGCCGAGTCGCTTGGCGACCCCGAGTAAATCGAGGGCGTTGTCGATTTGGGTTCGGTACAGTTGCTCGGGGTCATCTCCTTCTACCGAGACACAGTCCTCCATCATCTCGACCACGTGAGCACTGTCGACAAAGTCGTCAAAGTTCACGTGGTGGGCTCCGTCTCCTTGGGCATAATCGACTAATAAGTCAAATTCCTCCCGCACGGCGTAATGTATCTCCACACTGCGGCAAATCGGGCAAAACACGATTGGGACGCGATGGACCACGACTCTGTCACTGCGAATAGCGCCGATCGTCCCAATCATACTCGCCCCGCAACAAAAACTCATCAAACCGCCCCCTCCCTCGTCGTAGACGGTACAAACTTTCGTTCATTGTACCACACTCACGTGAAAACGGCAGCATGAAAAATGCGCACAAAAAAAGTGTGATCGGCTGATCACACCGTTTGCGCGTCCGTCACTGTCCGTCTTCTCCGTACATCTCTGCGTATTTTTCAGGTGAAAGCAAGTTTTCCAGCTCTGAAGGATCTTCCATTTCCACGACGATCATCCACCCTTTTTCGTAGGGGGACTCGTTGACGAGTTCCGGGGAATCTTCCAATTCGCCGTTCACTTCCACCACTTTGCCGTTTACGGGGGCGTACAGTTCGGAAACGGTTTTGACCGATTCCACACTGCCGAACGGCTCATTCGCCTGAAGCGTATCCCCAATTTCCGGTAACTCCACAAACACAATATCGCCCAGTTCGGATTGGGCAAAGTCCGTGATTCCGATCCGCACCTTTTTTTCGCCTTCGTCCTTTACCCACTCATGTTCTTCACTGTACTTGAGTTCTTTCGGCAAATTCACGGTGAACCCTCCTGCCACTTCAATTTTGTATGTCCAACACGCGCTTCAAGCGTTGTTCGACCATTTGCAAACCTCTTTCCCCCGCTTGAAAATGGCGTAACTTTCCTTCCTCGTCAAACAGGTAGTACGCCGGCACGTACTCATTTTGAAAAGCGTCGACCACCGCGTGTTGATTGTCGATGATTTGCGGATGCTTCAGTTCATACTTTTCAATCGTCTCTTTGACAGGCTCGATTTCGGTATCTTTTTCAGAGCGGGGCATATGTACACCGACTACTTTAAGATTAGCATCTTTGTACTTTTCGCGCCACTCATTGATATCCGGGAGTGTTTTTTTGCATATACCGCAGCTGATGGACCAGAAGTGTACCAAGACCGGATGCCCTTTCAAATCGTCTTTCGACACTTCTCCGTTTACCCACTCGGTGACATTTTGAAATTCCGGCATTTCTGAACGCAAACGCATCGGCATCGAATTGGACCTCCTCAATTTTTTCGTGAATGGAAACCGAGGGCCTAACACACGTCGGCGCTAGACCCTCAACGTCGTTTAATTCGCTTGAAGCGTCTTTTGACCAGGTTTCCAGTCGGACGGACATAAACCGCCGGTCTGTAAAGCATTTAACACCCGTAACGTTTCATCGACACTGCGACCGATATTTTCGTCCGTCACGACTTGATAACGCACAATCCCTTCCGGATCGATAATGAACAACCCCCTCAGGGCTGTCCCTGTCTCTTCTTCGAGGACACCGTAATCACGGCTGACTTTATGTGTGGTATCAGCAGCAAGGGGGTAGCGAATATCGCCGATACCGTTGTTGTCTCTTGAAATGTTCATCCACGCCCGGTGTGAGTACTTGCTGTCCGTGCTCACGCCGAGGATGTCAGCATCCAGTTCGGCGAACTCATCGTACCGGTCACTCAAAGCGGTGATCTCCGTCGGACAGACAAACGTAAAGTCACGGGGATAGAAAAACAGCACGAGCCACTTCCCTCTGTAGTCAGAGAGGCGGACCGGCTCGTCCAAATTATCCAAATCTTTCGTGCTCTCCATTTCAAAGTCGGGAGCCGGGAGTCCAACGAGTCGTTCTGCCATGAAGTTCCCTCCATTATGTTGTTGTTCCTACTGTGTTTTAGCCAGACAAGCTTAAGGTAACAACTTCCCTACTATAAGTCAATACAATCTCGCGCTCCCTACCATTATGTCCAAAAATGTTCAAATTCTTTCGGTTTAAACCCGACGGTCACCCTCGTTCCGTCCGTCACAATCGGCCGCTTGATCAGTTTTCCTTCAGACGCGAGCAACGCCAACAGCTCGTCTTCGCTAAGCGTCGGGATTTTGTCTTTAAGGCGCTGTTCACGGTACACTTTCCCCGACGTATTGAAAAACTTTTTTATCTCTAGTCCGCTCTTTTGAACTAACTCTTTTAATTCCTCCTTCGACGGAGGATCGTTCACAATGTGCCGCGTCTCGTAGTCGATCCCCCGTTCGTCGAGAAACCGTTTCGCCTTGCGGCATGTCCCGCATTGGGGATACTCGTACACTAGCAACTTCGCCACTTCACATCGCTCCCTTTCAGTGACTACGTTCCATCAGAACATAGCTCCAGCATTTGCTTGCTGCGACTTTTCTCACCTTACCAGTGATTACGTCCGATCAGAACGGTATTCCACATCCGCCACGCCGGCACGTGCGTTGGCCACTCTGGCCATGACAAACAGTAAATCGGACAGCCGGTTTAAATACCGCCGCACGTCATCGTTGATCTGGCCTCTTTTTCCCAAGGTCACGACGCGCCGCTCCGCCCGGCGTGCGACGGCACGGCTTAAGTGCAGTAAGGACGACGGTTCGCACCCCCCCGGGAGAATGAACTGCCGAATCGGCGGGATCTGTGCACTGTAGTGGTCAATTCGCCCTTCCAACCGCGACACCATATCCGCATCGACTCTATAAGGATGCACACGCCTCTCTTGCGCTAAGTCTGCCCCTGCGTCAAACAGTTCGTGTTGTATCAAGGTGAGATCCGTGATGAAATCTTTGTCCCGCTCCGGATCGAGAGACGCTACGACTCGGCCGATGCACGCGTTGCACTCGTCGATGGTACCGTAAGCTTCCACGCGGCTGTCGTCCTTGTCGACCCGCCCCCCGATGACATGGGTACGCCCTTCGTCTCCTTTACGCGTGTAAATGCGCACTCTTTATCGCTCCTTTGTTTAAACGTCATCAGGTCGGTGTTACGATCCGAGCAGCACTTGCGGAACCCCTGACAGCGGATGGCGAACGATCGTCGGACGGGTGCGGTAAACTCTTTGCAAAATGTCAGCTTGTAACACATCAGACGGAGCACCTTCGGCCGCGATATGTCCCCCTTCCATCAACACGATGCGCTCACAAAACTGCGCCGCCAAATTGAGATCGTGTAACACAGCCACGACCGCGGCACCGTGTGCCACCTGCCACTTTTTCACGTATTCGAGGACAGACAACTGGTAGCCGATATCCAGGTAGGTCGTCGGTTCATCGAGCAACAACACCCGAGGTTCCTGGGCTAAAGCCCGGGCGATGGCGACCCGCTGCCGCTCACCCCCGCTCAACTGGGCGACTGACTGCGGGGACATCCCTTCGAGGCCTGTAACCGCCAGAACGTGTTCGACGACCTCCCGGTCACGCGCCGAAGGAGGTTGAAAACGTCCTTGGTACACATGTCTTCCCATCATGACCACATCGTATACAGAAAATGGAACTGGGGTCAATCCCTCCTGTGACACGACGGTTAACTGCTGGGCCCGCTCCCGGACTTTCCACCGTTCCAACAGCCGTCCCCGCAGCGAGACGTTTCCTTCGTCAGGGCGTTCTTCACCGCTCATGATGCGGAGCAGCGTCGTTTTCCCACTCCCGTTTGATCCGATAATCCCGAGAAACTCACCGTCCGTTACGTACAGGTTCACATCGTGCAGGACCGTTTTTCCATGAAACGCTTTACTAACGTGTTCCACGCGAATCACGCCAATCCCTCCCGCCTATGTAAAGCCAGTTGTCACGTCTCAATTCCGGCGAACGTGCCGCCGCAACAAATAGGCGAACAGCGGTGCGCCGATACACGCAGTCAAAACACCTACCGGAAGTTCCCGCGGCGCGAGCAACATGCGGGCAAAAGTATCGGCCCAGATCATGAAGATCGCACCGGCTAACACGGACGACGGCACAAGCACGCGGTGATCTGATCCGACGACGAGGCGCAACATGTGCGGTACGACCAATCCGACAAATCCGATCATCCCGGCAATGGAGACGGCTGCGCCCGTCAACAGAGAAGCCACGATTAAAAGAGTCGTACGCGTTCGCCTCACTGCGACACCCGTATGGTGCGCCACACTGTCACCGAGGACCATGATGTTGAGCTCCCGGCTGTAAAACAGCGCCACCCCCAGACCGACGATTAAATAAGGAACCATCACCATCGCTTCACGCCAGTCCAACAAGGCCACACTCCCCATCATCCAGTAAACAATTTGCTGCAGTTGGTCGTGGGAGAGGGCGATGACGAGGGAGAGGATCGCCCCTAAAAAAGCTTGGACGATCACACCCGACAAAATAAGCGTCTCTAAAGGCCGTTGGGCACTTCCCTTGGCAATGGCGAATACGAGCGCCAACGACAAACTTCCGCCCACGAAAGCGACCAGGGGCAACGTCCAGCGCCCGACCAAGGCGTATTCGATCCCGAAGAAAAAGACGAGGGCTGCTCCGAGGGCTGCTCCCGAGGAGATCCCCAAAATGTACGGATCGGCCAGTGGATTGTGTAACACCCCCTGAAAGATGACACCGGCTACCGCCAACGCGCTGCCGACCAATGCGGCCAGCACAATGCGCGGCAGGCGAATCTGCCACACAATCGTCTCGGCGGTCGCGGGCCAATCGGCTTGTATCCAATTCGTCACCCACGGAATGCGGTCAAACAAAATTTTCCACACCGAAACGAGGGACACGCCTGCACTTCCCCACGAAACCGATAGGCCAATCGTGACCAAAAGGACAATCAGTAGACTCGCGCTCCACCCTATGTATCGATTCCGTCCCACGGTGTCACACCTGTCAATTCACTTCGTCGGGGTAGAACAGTTCGGCCAGTCGGCGCAACCCCTCCGTTAACCGCGGTCCCGGCCGGCTCAACAAACTTTCCTCGATGCCGTACACCCGATTTTCCTTGACAGCCGTGATGTTCGACCACGCGGATCGGTCCGCTACCGCCTGTCGAACGTCTGCTTCTGCATACGTTCCGACAATGACGTCTGGATTTAACGCGACGACGTTTTCTTCAGAGAGCTGCCCCCACCCTTCCAATTGTTCAGCGGCGACATTTTTCCCCCGGCGATGGAAATTAATTCATCGATCGACGTTCCCGCTCCGGCCGTGTACAGCTCCGGGGAAACTTCCAACCAGACGTTGACGCGCTCCTCATCTGGTATGCCGCTCACCCATTCCTCCACTTGACGGACGTCTTCCTGCATCTTGCTCACCATTTCTTCCGCTTCGGCCACCCTGTTCGTCACATTGCCGATCAATTCAATGGAAGCGTACGTGTCTTCAAGACTTTCCCCTTCCGAAACGAGGACCGTCAGCCCTAGATCCCGCAATTTTCCTACCACTTCACCGTTAAGCAATCCGGCGAGCACTAAATCAGGTTCAAGGGCCACAATTTTTTCTACGTTCAGTTCCATCCCGCCCACTTTTTCTTTTTCGTGCACTTGCTCCGGATAGTCGTCGTTATCGGTGACGGCGATGATTTCATCATCCAGCCCTAAGGCGAAGGCGATTTCCGTCACGCTGGGCAAAATGCTCACGATTCGCTCAGGCTCTTTCTCAATCGTGACGTCTACTCCGCTGTCATCCGTCACAGTGAGCGGGTACTGAGTCGCCACACTGTCGTTGGAACGTTCAGTCGTTTCACTGTCTGCCGTTTGACTGTCTGTCGTCTCCACACTCTGTGCGCCGCACGCGCCGAGGACAAGACATGTCACCAACACGAGCAGAAACCGTTTGATCATCTCTTTTCGCTCCCCTACATTCATTTGAGATAGGGGCTACTTCCACGCAGATTAGAAAACCCTCCTACGCCTCATAAGCATAGAAGGGTTCACGAATCCCGTCCCGATGCTATGCTCCTCTCCGCGAAGGAAATAGCCGTCACGAACGACAGGCAGGTCTCCTGGCTTGTGGATCATCGTTCGACCGTCCCTTCCCGTTCACTTGCCGTCGTTAAGCTGTTAGCCGTTTGACGAAGTGCGAACAGTGGTCTTGACAGCGTCACTCCCCACTTACAGTGGCGGGACCGCGCCGGATTTGCACCGGACTTCCCTCTTCACTTTCGACATGCGAAAGACCTGACGTTCTTTTAAGTTGTCGAAATTATTATAAACGATATGGGGCAACAGATCAAACAAATGTTTCCTATCGAATCCAGCGGCGAATCGGAAACACGGGTTCCCGCCCCTTGACAAAACGCAACACACTCTCCCAAGACAGATACAAGACTCCGATCCCTAGCAATACAATGGCCAGAAACACAAACCAAACCGGTGGAAACACGATGACGAGGATCAGCACGGTCAAGGTACTGAGGACGACCGAAAGCGACAAGTACTGGGTCACAAACAGAGCGAAAACGAATGTGAAAAGTCCCGCCAACAGCAACCACGGACTTAAGACGAGCAGTGCCCCGGCGGCGGTGGCAGTTCTTACGGTACTTCCTGTCTGTTGAAAACCGTTAAACAACGGAAATACAGCCCCGACATTGACAGCGATGGCGGCAAGGCAGGCGCCGCCCCATCCGGCTACAATTAGACCGATGAGGCAAGCCAAAAACCCTTTGCAAAAGTCTACGCCTGTCATCGCCAAACTGCGCTTTATCCCGACGGTGTAATAAAGGGGCATACGCCTGGAAAAAAGTTGTCGCCCCCGGCCGCCTGTCAACCAGAAAGCAGGAACTGACCCCAGCAGGTAAGAAAACAGAACCAAAAAGATGAACTTCATCCCGGCCATCCACCTCCAACCCGCGACCTCGACCGACTACTCTTTCCACTACTACTCCATCATATGAGAGCTGTCCCGCCTTCATGATGATTCGTCGACGTTCGTCAGCCAGTAACGTTCGACGAGCGGCATGAGATGCGCCATTTCGTTCGGGTGGAGTCGCCAAACAGCATCACTGGAATCCGGATCAAGGAGGTCATCGTGTGAAAACTTAAGCGCCAGATTTTGACGGTTGTGCTGTTGAAGCATGAAATCCACCAATTGCTGCGCAGCTTCTTTTTTATCGGTCCCGCGTAAAATGCCGACTCCGGTCACGATGTCAATGGAATCCGCATGGCTGGAACCGAGCGGTTGGATGCGGATGTCGACATTCTTTTGCTGCTCCCGCCTGTTCACTTCCTGAAGAGCGGCGTCAGCCGTTGTGAAAAGCAGCGAAACCGTCCCGTCGAGCACTCCGTTTACACCTGGCTGTAAGTCTTCTGAAAACGTTAAAGACATTTCCCTTACCCTTTCAACCCATTGCCGGAGTTCCGTTTCTCCTTCCAGCGCCGCCACATCCACGAGCAATCGGTACCACAATGGTGAAGAAACAGCAGGAACCGTCAAATCCTCTTGCCAGTGGATCAATTCTTCGACCTTTGCCGGTACGCCATCTGGAAAAGATGCCGCATTGTAGACCAGCGCCAACCGTCGAACGGTGACACCGTGCCACAACCCGTCACGGTCCCGGGCGTCGTCAGGAAGGGTCTCAGAAAAAGGAGACACGTACGGCTCAAAAACCCCCTGTGCTGCTAATAAAGCGAGATCGAGGGCATTGTCGCTCCAAAATAAATCTGCACTCGGGTTCCCGTTACTTTCCTGTACACGGCGTTTCAGCTCCTCCTGAGTGCCGAACTCCGTTTGAACTGAAATGCCGGTAGACGACGTAAAATTGTCAAAAATATCCGGCACGCGGTGGTCACTTGCGATCCACACCCGTAGATGTCCGCTGCCTCCCCGTTCGGCCTCCGGCAATGTTTGCGGTTCATTGGGCTCAGCTGAACAGCTGATTAAAGTGAGTACGAGTACAACGGTCGACACAAGCTTATAGGCGTTCACAGTTATCTTCCTTCCCTTTTGCAGACAGAAACCCGGAATCAGAAGATTCCGGGATTTACCTCACCTCGTATTGCGACACGCCCCGGATTGGAGGGGTCAAGGAATCAACCGGAAGAGACGTCACCTGTCTTTGCCCTCCGAAAGGGTTCCGGGGATGCGGTTTGTTCCGTTTCCCCCTCGGCCTGTTGGATTGTCTCCAGGATTGGCGTCCCTCCCTTCGTTTCCGTCTCCTTCATCAGGGGTGTCTTCGTCTTCCGGAGACCCGTCGTCTGAACCATCTCCGTCACCTGGATGATCAGGCCCCCTTTCATTGCCGTTTCCTCTTCCATTGCCTTCACCTTCATCAGGTGGTCCTTCCTGTTCAGAAGGCTGTTCCTCATCGACGTCCTCTTCTTCTTGATCCTCTTCAGGCGGTTCGCTCCCTTCCGGAGGCGTGATGACAACCGTCGCTGTGTTCGATTCTTCCCCTGTTTCCCCCGTTTCCGGATTAACGGGGACGACGTAGTAGTGGTACGTGATTCCTCCTGCCAACTGTCCGAAGAGTTCGGAGAGACCACCGTCTTTTTCAGGAACTTCTATCTTGCTGTCGGTAAAGCGGCCACCGTCCGCCTCCCCGATCAATTCGGCTTCTGTCGATTCTCCTTTTATGCGGTATACGTTGTATCGCACCCGGTCGTCCTCAGCCGTCCATCCGAGAGTGACCGCTTGCGCCTCTGCGTCATAGCTCGCCCTGAGGTCGGTAATTTTCGTTAACTGTATCGGTTCGCGCACTTTCTCTACGCCTTCAGGTTTGGCAAAGCTCTCGGCCGGCATGCCTTCCAGTGCTTCCGCCATCACGCGGGCGAACAGCGCCGCAGGTCCCCGCGGGCCACCGCTGCTCTCCCCGACCTCGTGTTCCTGGTCTTCGTCTCTTCCCATGTATATCGCCGTCACGTATTGCGGCGTGTAGCCGACAAACCAGATGCGCGTACTGTCGTTTGTCGTCCCCGTTTTTCCAGCCACTTCCCTGCCGGGGATGCGCGCCCGAGTCCCCGTCCCTTCATTGACGACTGCTTTCAGCATCTCCGTCATGTAGTACGCCGTTTGGGCACTCATCACCTCTTTCACTTCCGGATCGTCCACCCGGACCTCGGCACCGTCCGGTCCTTCAATCTTGTTAATCGCGTGGGCTTCCACTAACACTCCCTGGTTGGCAAAGGCGCTGTACGCCTGAGCCATCTCCACCGTCGTCGCCGTATTCGCTCCAAGGGTCAAACTGTAAGCATCGTCAGCGCTGAGCTCTTCTTCGATGTTCATCCCGAGACTCGTGGCAAAGTCGTATCCGGTTTTCACGCCGACAACATCACGCAGTGTGCGCACCGCCGCTGCATTGTACGAATGCTTCAGCGCATCGATCATGTACGTCGTCCCGTGATACGTGCCGCCGGCGTTTTTCGGCCACGGCTGGCCGTCGTTCCCCTCGATCGGTCGGTCTTCCACAGTGTCGTACGGTTTCATCCCTTTGAACTCGATGGCCGGCGCGTACGTGACAAGGGGCTTCATCGCCGATCCCGGCTGCACGCGCGCGTCATATGAGCGATTAAAATTTTGGCCCTCGTAATCTCGGCCGCCTGCTACAGCCACGATTTCGCCCGTCTCTGGATCCAGCATCGTCAACCCGCTCTCAACCTTCCCGTACTCGCCGTCGGGCGGAAACAAGTCATCGTCACTGTACGCTTTTTCCACCGCTTCTTGCGCTTGGCGGTTCAAGTTCGTGTAAATTTTAAACCCGCCGCGGTTTAATTCATCTTCACTCAGTCCGTACCGTTCCGCCGCCTCTTGGCGGACAAGGTCCAGATAGGCGTCGTACTTGTTGCCCCCTTCGTGCTCCACCACTTCGATTTCTTCTGCCATCGCTTCTTCTTTTTCTTTAGCCGTGATAAATCCTTCTTGTTCCATCAGTTCCAAAACGAGGTTGCGCCTCTCAATGGCTTTGTCCATGTTCGATTTAGGAGAATACGTGCTCGGCGCTTTCGGGATGGCTGCCAACATCGCCGCTTCACTGAGGCTAATCGTTTCTTTCTCACCGTTGGTCCGCACTGTCTTTCCGAAATACCAATCGGCTGCCGTCTCCACACCGTATTTACCGTGACCAAACAAAATTTGGTTTAAGTACATTTCCAGTATTTGGTCTTTCGAATAGTTCAATTCCAAATTAATGGCAATCATCGCTTCTTTTACTTTGCGGCTAAACGCCTTTTCATTTGTCAAAAAGACATTGCGCGCCAACTGCATCGTGATCGTGCTGCTTCCCTCTTTCAAGCTCCACGTCTTTAAGTCGACCCAGATGGCGCGGAGAATGGCGCGGGGATCCACGCCGTAGTGGTCGTAAAAACGCCGGTCTTCAACTGCGATAAACGCTTGCCCCAAATACTCCGGCATTTCGTCTAACTCGACGTATTCACGGTCCTCTTCAGCCAATTGCCCGAACTGGTTCCCTTCGTCGTCGAGAAAGACAGACGTCTGGGGCATCGTCAACTTGTCCTCGTCTATTACGTAATTTCCCGCCAAAATGACGGCGGAACATCCTCCCATCACGAGGAAAACTGTGGCGACGATGACGAGCAAAATCCACTTTATATTGAAGAGACGTCGTTTTTTGGCCTTGTCCTTTTTGTTGAAACGTTCCTTTCTACTGCGCCCTTTTAACGCCTTGCGATTGGCGTAAGAACGTGTTGAGTCGTTCACGGGGCATACCTCCTGCAGTGCATTCTACCCCAACACGGCGGGAATGGCGACAACCATTTTGACATTAGAAACCCAATCTACCAATGAAAAACGGTATTCTGTCAGGATAAGTTCGCTCAAACCGTTCAACACTACCGATCATCGCCGTTTTTCGGTACCATGCGGCAATTTTGTACGTTTTTATGTAAGACGTATGTCGCCTCAAACGGTTTCAGTACGATTTCCTGATCGTTTATCCTGGCGCATTGTGATCAAAAAAAACCGATTCCGCGAAGAACCGGATGTCTCACTGCAATTACTGTTCGGTCCGTTTCCCCTTCTCCTGCTTCTCGCTCCACTTAAAGACCTTGTTCAACACACGGTAAATCCGCTTCGATTCTTTAGCACACAACGGCCCTAAAATCGCTAAGATGAGGACGTAAAGGGCAGAAAACGGCTTTATGATTGATGCCAGGCCAGCCGATATGCCCAAGTTCGCCACAATAATGGTGAATTCCCCGCGAGCCATAATCGTCAAGCCGATATTGGACGACGCTTTATGTGAGTACCCTGCTTTTCTCCCGGCAATCATACCCGCCACGACATTGGCTAAAATCGTCAATGCGACTGCTCCCAACGCCATCCAGACGGCTCCACCGAGCGATAGAGGGTCAATCGTCAATCCAAAACTAAAGAAGAACAGCGCTCCGAAAAAGTCCCGGAACGGTGTGACTAGTCTTTCTATCCGCTTACTCTGTTCTGTCTCAGACAAAGCGAGCCCGAACAGCAACGCGCCAATCGCCTGCGCCACATACAGCGTCTCTGAAAAACCCGCGACGAAAAACAAGGCGGCAAACACTACAATTATAAATATTTCATCGGACGTTATATTGAGGAGCTTGTTCAAAACAGGGGTCCCTTTTCGCGCGATGACGAAAAACACCAACATGTATCCGATAGACATGAGGACGGAAAGGACGGTTCCTCCCGCCGAAGTCGCCCCGCCGAGAAGCAATCCAGACATGACGGACAGGAAGACAGCCAGGAATATATCGTCAAACAAGATCATGCCCAAGATTAATTCTGTTTCCGGATTACCGGTACGCCTAAGATCGACTAGTACTTTCGCTACGATGGCCGTAGAGGATACAGACAACATTCCGGCAATGATCAGCGTTTCATATAACGGAAGGCCCATCACAAACCCGTATGCTAAACCAAACACAAAATTCAGTACGACGTAAACAGTCCCGCCAAAAATAATGGAGGGACCCGATTGAACCAGTTTGTTTACTGAAAATTCCAGCCCAAGGTAGAACAGCAAGAACAGAACCCCGATTTGCCCGAGAAAACTAATAATCTCAGCACTCTCTACAAATGTCAAGTCAATGATCCCAATGGTTGGGGCATGCGGGCCAACCAACATGCCGACTAAAATGAGAAAGGGAATGATCGAGAATTTCAATTTCCCGGCGATGACAGATGCAATCGCCACTAAAACGAGCGCGACTCCGACCTCAAAAACCATTTGCTCCATCCAACAATCAATCCTCTTTATTGGATAACAACTGCTTGATGACGGCTTTTAATTCTCTTCTCTCACCGCATATGACAACCGTATCCCCAGCTTCGATGACGGCTTCTGTACCTGGGTTGAGCAACTTTTTGAGGTTCTTTTTGACAATGGCAATTACCGTCACCCCGTATTGATTTCGAAAATCTATTTCACCAATCGTTTTATTGACTGCCGGTGCATATTTCTCCACTTTAAACCATTCGAACACTAAATCGTCAAAAGCAAACTCAACGGATTCAAGAGCTTTTGGCTTGTAAATCATACCTCCAAGGATAGCCGCCACTTGCCGTGATTCGGAATCGTTGAACGTGACACTCGAAATACTTTCGTCAGGATCATCTTCATCAAAATGGTAAATTTCCCTTCTCCCGTCGTCGTGAACGACAATGACCACTTTGTCCTCGTTGTGGGTCAATATCTCAAATTTTCGTCCAATGCCTGGAAGGTCGCTTTCCCTTATGTCCAACAAACATTCACTCCTTTAAATGCTTCGCCTCTGAACATACCAACTGAGTGCTCACACTCATTATAGGGAATCGAAAACGGGGTTTCAAACAGAATCCTCCTTGCACGATGTTACAGTTTGACATTCAGTTTGATGATTTCGGCTTCCACGGCGGCCCGGATGGCAATGGCAATGAGCGGCCCGACAATTAAGCCGACGACCCCAAACACGTACAAGCCGAAGTAGAGCGACATCAATGTCGCCAACGGGGACAGTCCGATGTGGTGCCCCATCACTTTAGGCTCCGACACCCGTCGGAACACAATAATTGTGGCGGTAAGCAACAACAGCTGGATGCCAAAAGCCGTGTCCCCGACGATGAATGTGTACAGGGCCCACGGCGCCAACACGACAATCGAGCCAATAACCGGAATGAGGTCAATGAGCCAAATCAACACTGACATAATGAGCGCGTGCGGCGATCCTGCTAACTTCAACCATATGTAAGAAAGGGCGAAGACGACCAAACTCAACAAAAACTGAGCTTTAAAAAAACCGGTAAACACTCTGCCAATTTGACTGAAGACGTAGCGGATTTTTTGTCCCGTCTCTTCTTTGAACACGTGATAAAATTTTGACTTGATGTTCGGCAGATCCAAACTGACCAGAAAAAGGGCAATGAGGTAGATTAACGCCACGACGACAAAGTTCGATACGTCCTGAACAAAAGACGTCACAGTTGGCAAAATTTGTTCGATGAGAGATTGAGCTTTGTCCACGAGGATCTGGCTCTGCCTTTCCAGCTCGGCGACCAGTAAGTCACTCTCGGGGATGTCTGAGATCCGGTCGTAAAAATCGAGAATCACTCGGTCCATCAACAGGCGAATCTCTGTAATGTAAAACGGGAGCTGGTTGACAAAGTTCACCGTCTCTCGGACGAGTTTGGTGACAGCAAAGTAAAGCACGAGGGCGGTAAATGCCAGAAACAGCGTAAACACGATCGTGACGGCCGGTAACCGTTTCGGCAGTTTCAAGTATTTTTGCGCCGCTTTGACGAGGGGTTCCAGCAACAACGCCGTGAGATAAGCCAGAATAAAGGGCACGAACATAGGAAAGTAAATGTACAAAACGATGCAAGCCGCGACAGCAAGCAATAACAAAACGATCTTTTTCCCGGAGATCGGAAGCAACGTCATGGACGACCTTATCACCTTTCGCTTACAATTTCTCTACTAGTATATCTTAATTTTCATTCGTTGGATATACGTTTTTAAACGTGTCAAACACCCCGCCGACCATGGCCAGCGGGGTGTCACGATCGACACATTTATGCTCCTGCCTGCTGTTGACCCTTCTGAGCAGGTGCGCGGCGATTCAATGTGATCTGATACGCAACGAACAGGACAAAAATTCCTAAGCCAATCAAGTCAGTATAACCTTCCGGATAAATTAACAACAATCCGGTTACGACCGCAATCGTCCGAAAAGGCCAATTCAGCTCCCGATACCAGTAACCGATCATAGCCGCTCCGATGGCGATCATCCCTAACATGGCCGTCAACAAAGCCCTACCGATTTCTAAAGGAGTTGTATCAATCATCAACAGCTGGGGATGTAAGACGAACATGTATGGAATGATAAAGGCGGCAATGGCCAGTTTGGAGGCATTGACACCGGTACGGATCGGTTCGCCGCCAGAGATTCCCGTCGCTGCAAAGGCAGCCAGTGCAACTGGCGGAGTGATGTCGGCCACAATTCCAAAGTAGAACACAAACATGTGGGCCGCCAGGATTGGAATCGCCACTTCCAGTTCTGTATTTAACGCGACAATGGCGGGTAAGGCGATCGTTGACGTAATGATGTAGTTTGCGGTTGTGGGCGATCCCATTCCTAATATAATGGATGTGATCATCGTAAAGACAAGTGTCAACATCAATTGCACATCTGCCGAGGAAGCAATGGCTCCTGCCAAGCTTACGAGACTATTGCCCAATTTTAACCCCAGGCCTGTTTTGGTAACAACACCGACGATGATGCCGGCACATGCGGTAGCTGCGGCTACACCTAACGCGGTACGGGCACCGCTTGTTAAAGCTTGAATGAATTTTTTGGGCGTTATCCTCGTATCTTTCCTGAACACACTTACGACAATCGTGATGGCGATGCCGTACAATGCTGTCCTTTCAATACTGAAACCTTGGAACAAGAAGAAGACGATGGCCACAATTGGCAACAGAAGGTGTATTTTTTTAAGAACGACGGCTTTGTCCGGAATCTGGTCTTTTGACAGCCCAAGTAATCCTAAACGCTTCGCCTCAAAATGGGTCATAATCCAGATGCCGGAGAAATACAAAATAGCGGGAATGGTGGCCGCTTTCGCAATTTCCCAATATCCGACACCGGCGAATTCAATCATGAGAAACGCGGCAGCTCCCATGATCGGCGGCATAATTTGACCACCTGTAGAAGATGCCGCTTCTACAGCACCGGCAAAGTTCGGCCGGTATCCTAATTTCTTCATCATTGGGATCGTGTAAGATCCGGTTGTGACCGTATTGGCAACGGAACTTCCGGAAATTGTTCCGTTCAGAGCACTGGAAAAAATGGCCACCTTCGCCGGGCCGCCAATACGTCGTCCGGCAAGGGATACCGCTAAATCGTTGAAATAATTTCCAACACCCGTTTGGACCAAAAAGGCGCCGAACAGCAAAAACAAGAAAATATACGTCGAAGAAACCTGTAATGGCGTGCCGAGGATGCCTTCTGTCGTAAAGAACATGGCGTGAACAAATTGCTCTAAACTTAAGCCCCGGTGGGCCAACATGCCCGGCATGTTCGGACCAAAAAGGGCGTAGATGCCAAACAGACTCGCAATGACGACGATCGGGAGCCCGACAGCCCGCCGCGCCGCCTCTAACACCAGTAAGACGGCCAATAACCCGATGATCATCTGCGTCTGGCTGACACCGCCGACTTGTTGAACGAGGCTCTCATAAAAGACCGGCCAGTAGCCACAAACCACGATAGACAATAAAATCAATATGTAGTCATACCACGGTACACTTTCCTTCTTCGTTTTGCGCCGGGCAGGAAACAAAAAGAAAATGAGCGACAACGCAAATCCTAAGTGAACGGTTCGTTGAATGTACGCCGTAAATTGACCAAATGCTCCCGTGTATATTTGAAACAGGGAAAAGGCGATGAGAGTTACGAAGACGACCCCTGCTGCAATTCCTGTTAACTGGCGAGTTCTCGCTTCGGCATCGTACTTTTTAAGCAGTTCTTCCTGTTCCTTTTCAGACAATTGAACTCGATCTGGTGTTTCACTCACGTATTTCCACCCCTTTCACACATTCCCATGCTGTCAGCCTTTCCACCTTGACAGTAAACCAAGCTCCAGAATCAAAGTATTCATTAAACCAGACCATCTTATCCCCTTGATCACCCCATATGAGGCGGTGTTCGGAAACAGTTTTTCCGTTCCGAATATTTAACGAAGGGAATACGTTTGACATATTTTGAATGTGGTATTTTCCGTCATCGTAGACAAACTCCTCGCCTTCTCCAGCGTTAGAAGGCATGCCAATACCAAATTCTTCAAACACGAATTCGTACTGTTCAATCTTGAGATCCTCCGTCACCCGGTACTTTTCGATGACATCGGTTAAATGGATAGAGTGTTTGAACACAATCTGGAAGGTCTCCCCAGGCTCAACAGGCAGAAAGGCCTGGATACGATTCGTGTTCTCTTTATAAAACACCAGTGCGGTGCGCAAAGGGAGAAACCATACAATACCACATAGCGCAACCAACATAATGGGGACAGCGAGCCGTAACAGTTTTCGAGAAAATACACGCAAAGGGATCACCTAATGAGACTCCGAAACGGACAATTTACGTCCCAGTCAACATAAAAAAATAGAAACGACCGACCGCAAGTGCCTACACTTAGGATTGACAGCCGGTCTCTTATTTACTAGATTCATCCGCTATTACTCGAGCACTCCCGCTTCAGTGAAATACTTTTCTGCTCCGGGATGCAGGTCAATACCGATCCCGTCTAAGGCCGTTTCTACCTGAATGAATTCCGCTTTGGCATGCGACATGTTCTCTGTATTTTCGTAAATGGCTTTCGTTATGTCGTACACGAGATCCTCAGACAAGCTGTCCGTTACAGCTAACATCGCTAAAACGGCAACAGTTTCCACGTCTTCTTCCAGACCGTATGTTCCAGCAGACACGACATCGGTTGCGTAGTACGGATACTTTTCGATCAATGCTTCTGCCTTATCAGCCGCAACAGGAACGATTGAAATGTCCGTCGTCGCCGTTAGACCTTCTACTGCACCTGTAGGCGTACCGGCCGTAATAAAGGCAGCGTCAATGTTTCCATCCTGAATTCCGCCGGTCGATTCACCAAAGTCAAGGTTTTGAGCGTCAATGTCGTCCATCGTCATCCCGTGAACTTCCAAAATCTGTTCCGCATTGATATACGTTCCCGAACCGGGGGCTCCGACAGATACCGTTTTTCCCGCCAAATCTTCCACACTGTTAATACCTGAATCGGCAGTCGTGACAATCTGAATCGTTTCCGGGTAAAGTGACCCGATGGCCAAAACATCTTCAATCGGTTCGTCAAATGCGTTGACTCCTTCTGCGGCATTGGCCATTACATCTGTTTGTGTAAAGGCCAGCTCCGCTTCACCGTTGTGCACAGCCATTATGTTATCCGCTGATGCGTTGGAAGACACGGCATCTGTCTGAATCCCAGTTTCTTGCGTGATAATGGAAGCCATTTCACCGCCGAGCGGATAATACGTGCCACTCGTTCCACCCGTCAACATGCTTAAAAAGTCCGGCGTATCCCCTTCTACGACGTCTTCACTACCCGCGTCCGTCTCTTCTGCCCCTTCATTGCTGTCAGCACCACTGTCATCTTGGGAACTTCCACAACCAACGAGAGCCAAAGCGAAAATGATAAACAGAAGTCCGGTAATTTTTACATACTTCAAATAAAACTCCCCCTTTTTCTCCATATCTGTTTAATGCCGTACTCTTTTTCCAGTTTCGCATCGTCGTGTGTGACCCCTCTTTGTTCTTGACCCCTTATAACATGCTTGTATAATCCCCCTCCCGCACACTTCTTTCCACTATCATTTTTAGTACAATATCGATTAAAGTATAACACTTAACTCTTATGTAAATAAATATATAATTGTTATATAATTATAACTTCACCTTATAAATCTCGCAACTTTTCCATTTACGCGCGCAGGGGGCAGGATCGCCTGCCCCCATGTGGAACTCAACGCCATTCTCATTCTTTGTCGTTTGAACAACAGGTCCGTAAAACGCAGTACCGACTGTTTTTCAGCAGCTTACTCACGGATGAGGTCAGATACCGCGGAGTTGATCAGCTCTCCAACCATCTGAATTTTCTCAGGACTAATTCGGTCTATCGTGTCTTGAGCTGTATGGTACCACGGTTCTAAGCTGGCCGTTCCAGGTTCTCTCCAGATAAAGTTCGCCGCGTCTATGCCCACTTCGTGAAACGCCACGTGATCGGAAGCCCCCCTCTGGTAGAGGAAAAGGGTGTCGTTGCCGAGTCTATCGGCGGCTGCTCGTGCGGATTGCCACACGAGGTTCGGTTCTCCGTCAACGACATTGACGTAGAGTTGAGTCGCCGGCTCCCAATTCGTTCCAACCATATCCATGTTAAAGTTGCCGACGCTTCTATCCATTTCTTCTTGAGACAGTTGACTGACATAGTATCTCGAACCGACCAACCCGATCTCTTCTGCGCCAAAAGCAACAAATCTCACTTCTTTATTGACAGGAAGGTGTTTCATAATTTTCGCTAACTCGAGGAGAGTAGCAGTTCCCGACCCGTTGTCGTTTGCTCCAGGAGAGTCCGGAACGCTGTCATAGTGGGCAGTGACATACACAATTTCTGGGTTTTCAATGTTCTCGGGCTTTTTGACGGCAATGACGTTTTGGGAGGTTTGGTCGTCACGAATCTCGAACTCCTGGGTAGACACTTCATATCCGTGACGTTCAAACTCATTTTTTATATACTCGGCAGCCTGTTTTTCTTCATCAGTCCCAGCTACTCGCGGCCCTATTTCTACACTTAAATGACGAATGTGATCCACTGCCCGTTGGGCGTCAAAATCGACGGCCCACTCTTCAAGCAAGTGATCAGCATAATTCACGAGGATGTGAGATGCCCTGTCGGAAAGGTGTCCAATTTCCTCCTGATGGCTGAGCAGCTGTTTCAAGCTCTCCAGATGCTTGACGACTTTTTCCGCTTGCTCTTTACCTTCATAAACGCTGACAGCGGTCAAATGCGTCTTTAACAGGCGAGCGGCTTCGGGACTCGAGATTTCGCCCTCATCTTCGAAATACTCGACGAGTGCTTTCATACTCTCAGCTGTACGTGAACAGTCAGACAGCGGCAAGCCCTCGACTTCGTTGTATGCGGCCCGTTCGTCCACCAAAAAGGGCACGACGGTCATCATCGGCTGGTTCATGCCGACGGATATAACATCCTCGCCTATTCTCTCAGTCTCTATCGAGAATAATTCCATATGCCGACTGATCGCTTCGGCTTGGGACGAGGTGAGGAGATACCCACACGGTTTTGGGGCCAGCACGTTTGTCGGCTCCCAGTTGTCTGCACCATCTAAGTAGAAGGGCACTGACGGATCTGCGCCTTCCGCGGCCTTACGCTGAGGGGATTCTGTCACCACTTCCCCCACGTCGTCAAACCGCTCCACGTAAAAGCGTAAAATTGATTGGGCCGCTTCCATTTGCGCGTCAACTCGGTCCGTCAGAGCTTGTTGACCCGCCGTCTCGGTCAAAATGCCTAACCCGTGCCGAAGACCGGCCATATTGCGCAAAATCCGCTCATCGCCGCCGCCGGCTCCACCGGGGGTGCCGTACAAACCAGTCGAAAAGCCGGCTGCTTCAATGTCCGGACGCATGTAATCCTGTACCAGTTCAATATTTAACGCACGCAACTCTTCGTCCACGTTCAAGTTCCGCGGCCACAACACTTCGATGTCCGGATTTCCAGTAGCTCTGGGACGTTCATGGGCATCTACCGTGATGTCCGGGTGGAACTGATTCAGCACTCCCGCGATTGCCTGCATTTCAGGTGTTTCCAAATTAAGGTGGTCACGGTTATTGTCAACGCCCCACGCATTTCCGCGTGTATTCGCTTCCCGGCCATCCGGGTTCGGCGTCGGTACGAACAGAACCGTCGCTTCATTCAAAAAGTCCAGCAACTCCGGTTCCTCGGTGAAGGCCAAATCCCGCATCAGTTTCAACGTCATCTCCCGCCCAGCCGGTTCATTGCCGTGCGGTGTACCCATAATCAAGATATTCCTTCCAGCGGCAATCTCTTCATCCGACGGCGGTTCCGGATAACCTACTCGAACCAAATGAATGGGCCGACCTTCAACAGAACTCCCGATCTGGGAGTACGTGACCCGCTCTGACTTTGTCGCCAATTCTTCTAGAAATGCTAACTCCTCTTCATGCGTCGTCGGACTCTCGCCATTGCGGTCCTCAAACCCAGTCGTCGGCGGCTCCTCAGGAGTGGTCTGCGCCGCCAGTCCAGTCAGCGGACTCAACGTCAGCAACAACGACAACACCACAAGTAAAGGGACTGTCCGTTTCCAAACACGCTTCTTATGCATCATGACCCTCCTCGATTCTCTTTCTCTCAAAGTATGAAACCGCTGTCTAAAAAACTGTCACAAATAATCAGCTAAAAGGTTGGGACTGTATCAACCCTTTCCTCTGTCACCTCCCGTTTCTCACAAATTTGTTCTTCCACTCGTATATTATTCTAGCAAAAGGTTTTCTAAATAACTAATAATTTAAAATTATATTGATATAATTTCAGTTAATATATAAAATATAAAGGGATCATCAAGCCGATTACGAACCCCTCGTGACAGGACACGCCTGCCGCAAGGGGTTCGTTTACGTCTCACTCTCTTCTACTGCCACGCCGCAATCAACGTTTCAGCGCCATCTTTAAGGGTTTCATACGCTTCGTTCGAGATTAAATCCTCTTCTTTCTGATATTCCAACAAGTTTATCAAGCTCTCCATATGTTTGACTGCCTTCTCTGTAGACCCGATTCCTTCATAGTGCCCCACCGACGACAAGTGAGTCTTCAAATGCTTGGCCGTTTCATCACGTGCAATAGCTCCCTGATCCCAAAACTCCTCAACCTGCTGTATCATCTGCTCGATAGAGGGCTCAACGGGTTCCTCGGATTCCATCGGGGTGTAGATAGTTGTCACATTCCCCCTTAACATCAGCAAACGCATCATCGCCTCACCGGGAGACACGCTGTCACTCACTTCATGCATGAGGTCCCAATCAGCAGGTTCCTCTTCACCGTCTCTCCAGAGGCGGACAGCGAGTTCGTCACCTTGAACGCGCAATCTCAACCAATGCCAGTCGGTCGTCATATCGACGTCAATCCGACCTAAACGGTACGTATTTTTGTTTTCCATTTTGAACATCGTCAACTGGTCTGTTTTCAGGTTTAATTCAATGCCGTAACCGTTTCGGGGCGAAGAATTGCCGTCGAAAAATTCATCTGCCCGAACAAACGCCCTCATCCACTGGTCATGCCCCACCTCTTCGGTGCGAAAGCGCACCAATAAATCGCTGTCCATCGGGTTCCCCATATTGGGTACGACTTTTCCGTAAGAGGCGTTTAGAGCGTCGCGCTGTTTTCCGAGTTCAATCTTACCGGTATTTCGTTCAATGCTGTATGTGACGCCATTGGGATCGTCCGAGTCCGGATAGGCGTCAAGTTGATCAAAAGCCTCCGCGTCCCATTCAGCACCGTCTTCGCCACTAAAGTCATATTTGAAGACAGGATCGTTTTCAGATGGTGTTTCCACCGCGAGATCGTCGATATAAAATGTGCTTTCGTCATCTCGGTCAAGGTTCGCAAAACTGAACATGGCCTTTTTCTTCACTTCCGGAATATCGTATTCTATGTCCCAATCCTCAGGTTCCCCTTCGTTTTCGTTCCACAGTCTGACAGAAACCTTGCCGTCGGCGGCCCGTAGTTTCAACCAATGCCAATCCGTCGTCATATTGGCCGACACGCCGTCCAGTTTGGTTGTAGAACCGTCTTCCCTTCTTTGCAAGGCTAACTCGTCTGTCCCGAGATGCAGCGCAATTCCGTAACCGTTCTGAGCAAACGAACTACCAGAGCCGAACTGATCGGATTGAATCCACACTCTCAACCACTGCGTACTTCCTAATGCATCCACTCGAAAGCGCATGAGCACTTCACTGTTGTCTAGATCGTCCATGATAGGCGTCAGTTTCCCATAGGAGCTGGCTGTTCCCTGCCTCCGTGCATCGACCTCCATTTTCCCGGTATTGTTTTCGATACTGTACCTCACGGCATCCGGATTCCTCGGGTATACAAAAAGGTCATCGCCGAACGCGGCAGGGTCCCACGTGTCACCGTCGTCACCTGTAAAGTCATAGTGGAAAGCCGTTGTTCCTTTATCCAGGTCATGAACCGTGAACTCGTCAACGTAGAGCGCATTCCCCTTGTTGTAGTCCAAGTTGACGAAGCTGAAAAGTGCTTGTCCCGGCTCAATTTCGTAGTCGAAGTTTGTCTCCCGGTCGAAGTCTTTCATCCAATCCTCAAGCGTATCCCCCAGTTCCGGAAAACGGATATCGGAAACACTTTCTACCCGCTCCTGGACGATTTCATTAATTTCTGCCTCGATTGACACCCGCAGTTCAGGATCGACCATCCGCTTCAACATTTCGGATCTCCCGCCTTCCTTGACCCAAGCAGGTACAAAATCGACCAAATCGGTTTCAACATCTTCTCCTTGAGCTTGTCCGGCAGGCATGTGTAAAACTGTCCCCGGCAACAGCAAGAAAGCAATTGCCACGATCACGATTCTTTTCAACCCTTTAGACATATGGACTCCCCCAAAAAATTTCGCTCAAAATAGCTTTGGTCCATTCTGCTGGATGCGACCCCATCTACTCCGTTGAATCGAACTCAACCATGTAATCCATGATACTTCTGCCGATCTCACCTATAGTGGGGGTCGCGATACTAGGTTGTACGTCCTTTGTAAAGACGGCAGCGTAGACATGTTCATCCCCCAGCGTAAAAATGCCGACATCGTGCAGCACTCTCGGGCTGGCTGTAGAACCTCCTTTACGGCCGACGAGAATGTCTTTATGGCGCTCCGGATCTTGATACTCGGACAACCTGGCTTGATTGGCATCCCGCATAATGCTTAAAAATTCCTCTCTTCCCTCCGGGGAAAGAAAGCCTCCTTCATTCGCCCCTTTCAAGATGGTCACCATGTCTTTCACGTTTGAATAATTGTGCGGACCGCGGTCTTGCGGCATGGAGGTGTAGATTGACGTTTGCAACACTGTGTCGACACATCCCATTTCAATACAGGCCCAGTTGACTTCATCAAACCCCACCCGTTCCATGATCATATTCGTAGCTGTATTGTCCGAGACTGTGATCATCAGCTCCGCCAATTCACGGACGGTAAAGGTCTGGGGCAGTTCCATATCTTTGATGACACCGCTTCCACCGACGGCGTCCGACTCCTCTACGACCACTTCATCATCCCAAAACAGATCCCCTTGCTCCGCTTGCTTGATGGCTTCAACTAGAATGGGAACTTTGATCGTGCTAGCGGCAGACATCACGTCTGTTTCATTCATGGCAATTGTTCCTTCACTTGTCTCGATGAAAACCGCGATTTCCCCAGTATCGAGGGAATTCGCAATCTGTTCGACATTTTCCTTTAGTGCCGCAAAATGGTCCGATTGTCCACTTGCCATAGGCACGCACAGGCCTAACACCATCAAACAGACAAAAATGAGCCAGCCGTATCGTTTAATCGGTTTACGCATACAGAGCCTCCTTTTTTAAACTTAGTCACCAAAACAAAGGAGACAAACTCGCCTCCATCTATTGTCTACCTCCATCTTACGTTTTAACTATAATCTTTTGAAATATTATATTTTTATAAATATATAACCGCAGCTTATAATCCCCAGCTGATCAACACGTCGAGCCGGTAAACATTCCTCGACAAAAATGGGACGGTGTTCTCCCGCCCCATTTCACCTCCGACCTTTGAGAGAAACAACTCTCTCGTATTTCCATCCCCTAGATAAATCGCCCTGTGGCAAGTGTTCCTTGCCACAGGGTTCCGTTTATGCGCAATGAATTTACTGCCACTTCTCGATTAACTGATCTGCGTGGCTCTTAAGTGTGTCCGCAGCATACTCCGAGATCTCTTCTTTTCCGAGCTGGTGATCAAGGAGCCGTTTAAAACTCGTCATATGCTGAACTGCTTTATCCAACGCTCCCGTGTCTTCGTAATGACCTACGGCCGTCAAATGCGTCTGTAGCAGCCGAGCCGTTTCGGAGCGCTTGATTTCGCCCTCATCTACGAAGCGCTCGACAAGTGCCTTCATGTGCGCCACACTCGTCTCTTCAGAAGGGGGCTCTTCTATGTCCTCCATGTCGATGGCCATCGCACTGCCTCCGCCTCTCCTTGTCGGCTCTGCCGCAGCCCGCACGCTCCCGTCCGACAAAAATTCCAAACCGGTGGCCGCACTAATGCCTTGAACAGCGGTATCCGGTTTAAATGTATGTCCCATTGCTTCCAGTTCGTCTAGCAACGTCCCGTATTCATCCAAGAAAATTTCTTCATACTCTGCTTTTGCGTCACTTAAGTTTCGCTGTGACAGACGCGGTTCAGCAATCGCTTCCGGCAGCGTCATGCCGAGATCCAGCTTGTTCATGATAATTTGGACAATCGTCGTAATGATCCGGTTACTCGAAGGAGCCCCGACCGTCATGACAGGGTCGCCGTCTTTCGTCACGATGGTTGGTGACATGGCGCTCAACATCCGCAGCCCCGGTCTAGGATAGTTTGGATGATCCGGATCTTGGGAAGGGATGCGTCCGGAAAAGCCGTTGTTTAACAGAAAACCGTAACCGGGAACGACCATCCCGTTTCCGCCTATGCTGTTGATCGTACTCGTATAACTGACGATATTGCCGTCACGGTCACTCACGGACAGGTGGATGGTTTCGGTCGGCTCTTCACTGTCCTCCCCTTCAGAAGCACCTGCTCCTTCAAGCTCCTTCTCATGTTGCGCCCCACTGCTCAAATCGTTGACGGTTACTTCGTCGAGGTAGATCGTGTTGCCACTGTCGTAGTCAAAGTTAATAAAGCTTAACAACACCTTCCCCCATGCGTGATGGGCCTGTTCTTCCTCTGAAAGCTGATGCACGATGTCCCAGTCATCGGGCTCATTTTCTTCGCCATGCCAAAGTCGTACGGACAGCTGATCACCTTGTGCCCGCAACCGCAACCAGTGCCAGTCAGTCGTCAAATCAGTGTCGATGCTGCCGTACGTGGTCGAACTGCCGTTTTCCCTGCCGCGCAAGATTAATCTCTTCGTCTCTGCGTTCAATTCGACGCCGTAACCGTTTTCCGCCATCGAACTGCCGGAACTAAAGGCATCTGCCTGAATCCACAACCTCAACCGCTGGTCATTCCCCAACTCATCGAATCGAAAGCGCACCAGCAGCTCGCTCTCTTGCAACGGGCGCATGTCCGGTGTTGCACGTCCGTAAGCGCTGCCGTTCCCCTGTTGCCTGTTGTCGAGTACGACTTGACCCGTATTTTGCTGGATACGGAATGTGGCGCCAGCCGGGGTACTCGGCCAAGAATGAAGATTGGCAAACACTGTTTTATCCCACGGATCGCCGTCGTTGCCGCTAAAGTCATAGTGAAACGCCACGCTATCCTCCGGAGGCGGGTCCGGTTGTCTGTCAGGATCTTCTTCATAGGGCCACGGATTACCCGGTGCGACTTGTCCAATTGAAGCGTAATCATCCCTGATTTTCTGTCGGCGCTCTGCTGCATACCCTTTGGAAAGCAATCCGGTTACCGGGACTAACGTATGGGCAGGATCCCCCAAGTACGCACTCCTATCAGCAAAAGCGTACCTCGACGCCTCAAGGAAGTAGTGGAGCGCTTTCGTTTTGGGCATATCGGCAAGGTCGTACGCCTCTAAAATATTCAATATTTGGCTCACCGTCACTCCGCTCGATGACGGAGGAACACTGTAAACGTCGTACCCCCGATAACGGATGTGTGTCGGATCGCGGCGTATGACTTCGTAGTTGCGCAAGTCGTCCATCGTCATGTTCCCCGCCAAAACTTCGTGCTCCGGATTCTCAACCACAGGTGGATTGTGGATCGTGTCGATGATCGCTTCCGCAATCTCCCCTTCGTAGAAAATGTCGCTACCGTGTTCCGCAATTAACCGGTACGTTTGTGCCAGGTCCGGGTTTTTCATGATCGTGCCCGGTTCCGGTACGTCGCCATTTTCGTCGAGGTAGAGCTCTTTTGTGCTTTCAAACAACCTGAACCGGTCGGCATTTTCAGCCGTTTCGCGGATGAAGTTGGGATCAGCGGGAAACCCTTTTTCCGCGATCTCGATAGCCGGCTGTAACACTTCCTTTAACGACATCGTGCCATGCTCTTCTAAAGCTTGTTCCCACGCCTTGACCGCCCCGGGAATACCCGTTGCCATGCCACTGGAACTTCGGATATTACTGGGATACAGCGTTCCCGTTTCCGGGTTGATATACGACTCGGGACCGAAGTTTTCCGACGTCTCGGTCACGTGGTCCAGAATGACGGAACGATCCTCATCTGCTAAATAAATGTGCATAAACCCGCCTCCGCCAATCCCGCCGGAGTAGGGACGCGTCACCCCTTGTGCTGCTGCCGCAGCCACAGCAGCATCGACAGCATTACCGCCCTTTTTTAAAATGGAAATTGCTGCCTGAGACGCTTCTACGTGCTCCGTCGCAACGGCTCCCCCGTTACCGACTGCTGCCGGCTCCTGGCGGGGATCTCCCGGGTCCCCGGCAAATGCAGTGAAAGGAGTTGCCAGCAGCAACACCGTGACAAGAAACGTGCAGATGATGCGTTTTAAGTGTTTCGGTGGCATCCACATTCTCCTCCCTCTGTATAACTTTAAAATTCTCCCTTATAATTTCAAAGCCCGTATATTTTCAAAAACGTGTGTAAGCTTGTAATCCCTCCTCTACGAAATGAGTAGAACACTTTAATTAAAGCCTACCATTTGATTGAATGTTTTAAAATTACATATTTATTATATCCTTATAACATTTACTTATTAATTGCTCCGATAAAACCGTCAGATTTATAGAGATTACTTATAAGGATATAAAAAACTTATATTTCTGTTTATGGCGCCTAAATGGTAGTTTTAATAAGTACTCTATTAACTTCTACTGGAAGGTGGATCAACGCGATGCACGAACCTCAGCCTGTGAATGTACTGTCCTACGGCCTGGGGCCGATCGGTTTAGAAATTGCGAAGAAGTGTCTTCAATCTCCTGACGTGAACGTCATCGGCGCTGTCGACATCGACCCCCAAAAGGCTGGCAGAGATCTTGGACTTCTGACCAGTACGGAAAAAACGGGGATCTCCGTCGTTTCCTCCCTGGAGGAATTCGTAAAAAAACAGGATGGGCCCACAGGCGGCATTGCCATTCATGCCACAGGATCTGATCTGAAACGCGTCTGGCCACAAATAAAAGGGTTGCTGGATTGCGGCTTTTCGGTCGTGTCGACGTGCGAAGAACTTTCTTACCCTTGGGATCGATACCCTTCTCTCGCAAAAGAAATCCACACGTATGCCAAAGACAAACACTTGACGGTCCTCGGGACCGGAGTAAATCCGGGATTTGTCATGGACACGCTGGCACTTTGCCTGTCTGCGGTGATCGGTGACATCACGGCGATTCAAATCTCCAGGCGGGTCGACGTCTCCAAACGGCGTCTTCCCCTGCAAAAAAAGGTGGGGGTCGGGTTGGAAATCGACACCTTTAACCAGTTAGCTGCAGAACAGAAGATAGGCCATGTCGGTTTAGAAGAGTCCGTTCGCCTCATTGCGTACGGATTAAACCTACAGCTCCGCAACGTTAAAAACAGCCTTGAGCCGACCCTGTCTGAGCAAGACGACCATAAAGTGGCTGGACTGCACCAAACATCTACGGGTCAAACGGCAGAAGGTATAACGATCGCTTTAGACTTAGTGATGGCGACGGGGATAGACCAAGTGGACGAAATAGTGATACACGGCGACGAAACTCGAAAACTGGTCGTCCCCGGAGGGATATACGGGGATACCGCTACCGCTGCCATCGCCATCAACTGCAGCAAGCTGTTACACGCTACACCGGTCAGAGGATTGAAAACAATGGCCGACATCGGCTTGCCGCGGAACGTACAGCTGGTGAAAGAGCCCTATCACGGCGAGAACTAATCGCAGAAGGTAAAAAAATCCCCCTCATGACAGGCTTTCTCGCTGTCTGAGGGGGGTGTTTTTGCCTCAATCGATCGCCTGACGCCACTTGGCAATCAATTGATCGGCGTGGTGCGAGAGTATCGTTGCGGCATTACCTGAAATCATCTCACGTTCTTCCAGATAAGAGAGCAATTGTTTAAAGCCCTCCATGTGTTTGACTGCTTTGTCCGTTTTTTCGGTCTTTTCGTACCGCTCTACAGCGGCCAAGTGCGTGTGCAACTGGCGCACGGTCGTGTCGTCTGCAATTTCTCCTTCATCGGCAAAGTCCCCAATCAGTTTCCTCATGAGCTCAACGCTTGAAGGTTCTTCATCTGCCTGGCCTAAAAATCCCCGTATGTCGTCCATTCCTTCGATTTGAACCGTCACCGTTGGCCGTTCGTCATCGACTAAAGGCTCGTGTTCGTCGATAATCACTAAAAACGTCCGCTCTTCGTTCCCGTTCAACGTCCCCCGACCGGTAAAGCTGACCCATCCGTCGGCCACTTGCATTTTTCCAAAACTTTCTGCTTCAAAATTCAGTTCATACTTTTCATCACGGATGCGGAAATGTCCTTCTGCCTTCCGAGCGTCTGGATCCTGGCCGACAGAATAGTCCACTTGCAAGGCTGATTCAGTCCCGGTCGCATCCATCGGCAGCAAGTCCCCCGTCCCTTCGACGTGAATCGGTTCTGACGGATTCATCGGGCGACTCGGCATGTTAGGAGCCCGCTTTAATGCTTGACCGGCTTGTATTCCGGTTAATTCTCCTTCAGACAGAGCTAATTCTCCATTGACGAACACATACTCAATGCCTTCAGCGTACTGTTTGGGATCGTCGAATGTCGCTCTGTCCACCACTGTTTCGGGGTCAAATACCGTGATGTCCGCGGCCATACCTTCCGCAATAAATCCGCGGTCCGTCATGCCGATGATCGTAGCAGGTAACCCTGTCATTTTTCGAATGGCGTCTTCCCATTCCAAATACCCTTTATCCCTGACGTACAAACCGAGCGCACGCGGTTGTGTTCCGTACCTTCTCGGGTGGACACTATCTGATGTGGTAGCACCGCCGTCTGACGCGATGGCCGTCATCGGGAATTGCATAATGCGTTTAAGGTCGTCTTCGTGACCGAAATTATAGATCGTTCTCAGATTGCCTTCAGTCTCCAACAGGCGCATCGTCGCTTCTCCAGGAGTCAGTTCTTCCTCCCCTTCGTCATCTCCTGGAACCGGAATGTCTTGTACCATGTCCCACTCTGCAGGTTCATCTACACCGTCCTTCCAGAGGCGAACGGCGAGCTCACCGTCTTGCACACGGACTCTCAACCAATGCCAGTCCGTCGTCATGTTGGCGTCAACGCTTCCGAAATGGGTGGAGCGGCCATCCTCTCTTCCGTACAAAATGAATTGGTCAGTTCCAAGGTGCAGCTCAACACCGTACCCATTTACGGGAAAAGAACTTCCCGAACTAAATTCATCCGCCTGCAACCAGAACCGGAGACGCTGATTATTCCCTACCTCCTCAACGCGAAAACGCATCAAGGCCTCACTGTTTTCCAAACTTTCCATGTTGGCCTCGACCTTGCCGTAAGCACTGGCATTCCCTTGCTGCCTTTCAGCGATCTCGACTCGCCCGGCATTTTGTTCAATCCTGTAGTTGACGGCATTCGACGGGTAGGAGAACAGTTCGTCGCCGAACGCTTCCGGATCCCAGGCGTCTCCGTCGTTGCCGCTAAAGTCGTACGCGAAGGCCGTCTCTCCTTCTGCATTCGTGACTGCAATCTCGTCTATATAGAACGTTGCGCCGTTGTCGTAATCAAAGTTGAGAAATCCTAAAAGCAGCTTCCCCGTTCCATCGTAGCCGAAGCCCTTTTCCACGTAATCGGCAAGGGTTCTTCTTTTGGTCGGAAAATACACATCGGCTGCGCTTTGGACACGGCTGTGCATAATTTGTTCAATTTCTTGTGCGATCTGGGGCCTAAGTTCCGGATCGGCGAAGCGTTCTAACATCGCCTCCCATCCGCCTTCCTCAACCCAAGGAGGCACGATGGCCGTCAACCCCGTTTGACTGCGCAAATAGGGATACACGTCTGCTGTCGCGTAAGTCCCCCGGGCATTTGCCTCTTCGAGCAGTCCAATCGTTTCCACTGATTTTCCCCAGTTGTCTGGGCCCATCACCTTCATGTGGGTAATGTGAGGATGAAGTCCAGCTTTTTCCCCGATGTCTATCGTTTCAGCTGTCGCTTCCACCACTTCGTTGTTCTCGTTGCGAATGTGGTGCGGGAAGTTCGTCCGCCACTCCCTCGCGGCACTTACGACCTCAATCACCTCATCCGTGTCCGCGTAGTAGGCTGGCCGGTAAAACAGCCCCGCAGACACGCCAAAGGCGCCGTCCTCCATCGCTTGGCTGATGAGGGACTGCATCTCGCGAATCTCTTCCTGTGTCGCCCGGCGGTCTTCATGGCCGACGACTTCCTCCCAGACAGAGTTGAACCCGATGTACGCCCCGATGTTGATCCCGAGACCTTCTTCTTCTAGAGCATAGCGTTCGTTAAGATCTGTCGGCCCGCCTCCGTCGACATTCAACAATTCTGTCGTCACGCCCTGCGTAAGGGAACTTTTGGCTTCCTGCAAGGCTGACGTCGATGCATGGCTGTGAAGGTCAATAAACCCCGGTGTCACGAAGAGCCCTTCAGCATCTATCTCTGTTCCTGCCGTATCGTCATCCAAGTCGCCGATGCGCGCAATGGTGCCGTTCCGTATCCCGATATCCGCCTCGTATCGCGGAAGTCCGGATCCGTCGAGAATCGTTCCGTTGCGAATAATTGTGTCGAAGCTCACTTCCTCGGCCCGGACCTGTCCATTCGGCACTTGCAAGATCGTTCCACACAACAAGGCAAAAACGAGGGCCGCAATGAAACTTCGCCGCTTGAGCCTGGACATAGCGTCCTCCTCCCGATCCTTTCTCTGAAATTAGATCCACTTTCATTCGACCGTTAAAAACAGAGGCTGTCTGATAAGCCGAATTTTCGGATTACAGACGCCCTTTTCACGTTTTAGGAACGTTGATATCCCATGGTTATGATTTTTTTGTTTTGGAGAGCCCCTTCTTTGCAGCTTACCGTTACTTCGCTTCACCAGCCGTTTGGGTAGCGGTAAACGTCCACGTCAGATTTAAGGAGTCTCCCTGAAACTGGTTTTGGTCTTCGCCATTGTCGAGGAAGTTAAACTTGACGACGAGGTCGTCACGTGTGCCTGCCGGCAGCCCTTGTTCTTCGAGAATCGGATCAAATATGTGCTGATTGACGGCTTCCGGCGTCATGTCCTTCAGTTCAGCCAATGTCGTCTCATATACGACTTCATCGAGTTTGTCGGCGTTGTACAAGAATTCGACTTGGATGTGTTCGCCGAAGTCTTCCGTGTTGTCGCCTTCGGCATCTTCAACGGTGTAGTCTGTCTCTAAATACACCTTGTCAATGTCGAGGGAGCCGTTGTTTTGCAGTTCAAAGTCGCGAATGATCGAGTCTCCCGGCTTCATATTGTCGATGGCGATGATTTCCGTCGGTTCGACCGACAAATCCAGTGTGCCAGCTGCGAACGTGTTGTTCGTCTGCTCGCTGTCACTGAAGTAGGCGAACGTCCCTCCTCCGATTAACCCTAAACCGACGACAGCGGACATCATCCCCATGCCCAGTCGCTTTTTAACACTCATCTTAACTCCTCCTCGTTTTACTAGTAATTCTTTTTTAGTCACGCCCTTGTGGCAGAGGTCCCCTCCTACAAACATGTTCGATTTAGAAGGCTTGCTGCCACTAGCGCTTCACCTTTCGTGTAGCATTCATCCAGTCGTGAGCTTTCCACTTATTTACGCTTTACCGTTACCGACAAGCCACCCCTCCTTTCCGAAAGTAAAATGAATGGAAGGGCCCCTCCCTGTGACACCCCAAACAGTGGCACAGGGAGGACGGATGAACTATGCCCCGGTGTCAGTTTACTTCCACTTCTCCAACAACACCTCTGTATCGGCGTACAGCGTGTTGTACGCCCTTTCGGACATCTGTTCATGCTCTTTCTGATAATCCAGCAGCTGTTGGAAACTGTGCATATGTTTCACAGCCTTCTCTACTGACCCCTGGCCTTCGTAATGACCGACAGCAGTCAAATGGTTTCGTAACAGCCGGGCCACATCGCTGTTCGCCATCTCGCCGTCACGTTCAAATTGCTCAACGCGTTCTATCATTCGTTCAACTGTCAAATCTTCCGATGACAGACCGATGGCTGTTCCTTCTCTTGTCGAGTCTGCCGCTCCGTAGTAGAGTCCTGAATCTTCGTCAAGCATCAGGCTATTCACGTTCCCAATTTCTCTCGGACTCGACTCCCACGCGTGACCCATGCTTTCCAGTTGCTGGCGCACGAGATCCGGAACACCGTACTCCCAACGGATGTTCGGATACTGATTGCTGTAGATGCGAGGTTCCTCAATCGCGTCCTTCAGCTCCATCCCGTAGCCGATGACATTCAAAATCGTTTGCATGACAGAGGTGATAATCGTCGTTCCTCCCGGAGAGCCCACGGTCATGTAGGGCTTGTCGTCCTTTAAGACAATCGTGGGTGTCATGCTGCTCAAGGGCCGTTTATTCGGTTGAACTTCGTTCGCCCCGCCCGGGACAGCGTCAAAGTCCGTCAGCTCGTTGTTGAGCATAATGCCGTAACCCGGTACCATGATCCCAGATCCGAACACCTGTTCAATTGTCGTCGTATAAGAGACGAGGTTCCCCCAACGGTCTGCGACCGTGAAGTGTGTCGTCTGCCCTTCCACTTTATCGTCTACTTGCTCGACCGCCTGTGTCGGTTCACCGTCTTGATACTCCCAAGGATTCCCCGGTCGGACATCGGGATTGGCCCTGTCGGGGTCTATCGTCGCAACACGTTCACGAACGTAGTCGGGGTGCAGTAACCCTTCTTTCGGCACCTCAACGTACTCCGGATCTCCCATATACGCCCCGCGATCTGCATACGCCAGGTGCATCGCTTCTGTCATGTAGTGGTATTTCTCTGGAGACCGCACGTCGTACTGCGTCAAATCCAATTCCTCAAACATCTTCAGCAGTTGCAGCATCGTCAGTCCGCCTGAGCTCGGCGGCGGCATAGACGCAATATCGTAGCCGAGGTATTCGCCCCACACTGGCGTATCGTAGGTCACATCGTACCTCTTGAGGTCGTCCAACGTCATGCTGCCGTCAAATTGCTGTACGACGTCGGCCAGTGCAGCCCCTATTTCACCGCTGTAAAACACGTCAGTGCCGTGATCGCGAATGAGTTTAAATGTTTTAGCAAGATCTTTTTGGACGAGCAGATCCCCTTCTTCCAACGGTTCTCCATTTGGCAAGAAGACATCTTTCGCCGCTGTGCGGGACAGCTTGTCCGCATTGCTGGCAATCGCGTCAGCCAGCACCCAGTTGACCTCGACACCATCCTCGGCCAGTTCTATCGCAGGCTCGATCAGTTCTTCCAGCGGCATCGTTCCCCACTTCTCAAGGGCCGCCTCTAACCCTTTCAAAGTTCCCGGAACTCCGACAGAACGGCCGCTTCGGACACGTTCTTGAAAGGGGATCACACTGCCGGCTACCGTTTCCACATCCCAGGTGTCCGGCTCTTCGCTACCGTCTGTCCACAAACGTACCTTCAGTTCGCTCCCGTCTACGCGGAATCGTATCCACTGCCAGTCAGACGTGGTGTCGTAGTGGAAAGTGCTTAGCGTTGAACTGCTGGAGTCTTTAGACTGAATTAGCTTGACGGTCTTCGACTTCGTTTCAATTTCAACACCGTAACCGTTTTTCGCAAATGTCGTGCCCTGGGACCTGTAATCGTCAGCGCGCAGCCACAACCGAATGCGTCGGTCGTCACCGGGATCATCCGTGCGGAAACGCATGAGCAGTTCACTGTTTTCAACCTCATCCATCACCGCCGTCGTCTGGCCATACGAGGTGCTGTTGTTGCCGACGGGAGGCCCGAACGTAATTTTCCCTCCGTCTTGATCCAACGTAAACGTCGTGCCCCGCTCAAACAGAGAAAACTTCTCCAGATCCCAAGAAGCGCCTTCCTCTCCTTCAAAGTCGTAGCTAAAAACGGGGCCGTCGGAGGACGGTCGATCCAGATCGTAGACAGCTACTTCCCCGATATGGAACTCTCCTCCTCCTTCATTGTTCAATTCGTTGGCTCCCAGCAAAAATTTGCCTGCTCCTGTAACGGCATTGCTTTTGTCGATAAACATATCGGGAGTCGCGCCGGCAGGAGCTCGCTCTCTGCTGTTCACGATGGAAACCTTTTCATTCTCGGCGTCGTAGAACATCATGAATCCGCCACCGCCGATCCCTGACATCATTGGCTCCACGACATTTAAAGCCAGCTGAACGGCGACAGCGGCATCAACGGCATTCCCACCTCTCTCCAGCACCTCTGCTCCCACTTTTGAAGCGAGTGGATGTGCTGTCACAACCATGCCAAGGTCGCCTTCTGCTGTCTGTTCAGCTCGCACACCCGGATTTTCAGGTTCGTACCCCGTGTTATCACCGGGGTCCGCGTTCTGAGCTTGTCCCAAAGGCACACCTATGCTCAACACGAGCAACAGCGAAAACACGATGGACAGCCATTGAACTTTGCGCCCCTTCACCTCAACCCCTCCTTTGTAAAAATTAGTGCACTAACTAAATGCTATCATTTTACTGAATCATTTAAAAATACCCATTTCTTATAACGCTATAACGTCTGCTTATGAATTTTGAAGGAGAATAGTCATAGAAGGAATTAGGCGCAACGGACCAATTCCAGCTTAAAATAGATGTTTCGGCTTATTGAAAAAAAAAGAAAATACTAGGTAAAATTGGAATAAAACTAAATAAAGGTTGGTTTTACATGGAAGTCTGGGAATTTCGTCTCAACTGTCAATCGCTTTTCCTGCTTTGCACGTCCCTTGTGTCGAATTGTAGAGTTTTTGCCTCATGGTAGACATCTGAGAAAGGAAGAGCTATCGATGAACCTTTTGTCCTTCCGTTACTTTTTGGAAGTTTCCCGACATCTCAATTTCAGTAAAGCCTCCGAAAAACTGCGTATTTCGCAACCTGGATTGAGCCAGCAAATTACCGCTTTGGAAAACGAACTAGGGGTCAAGTTATTAAATCGGACGACGCGAAAGGTCACCTTAACAGAGGAAGGAGAGTATTTGTACAAAAAACTGTCTCCTCTATTTGAGAACATAGAGAGAACCGTCAATGAATTGACAGAAAAGAAAGTAGTCCCGCAAACAACCGTCAAAATCGCAGCAGTTCCTTCTGCTGCCAGTCTTTACCTTCCGCAAATGCTCACGATGCTGCACAAGGAATTCCCCGACGTCGAATTTTATTTACAGGAAACCACCTCCACCCAGGCCATCGAACTGATAAACCGACAAAAAAGCCACATTGCGTACATTCGAACACCTAAAGACACAGCGACTTTGAAAAGACAGGGGTTCAATTTTATCGAGCTCGAACGGTACCCCCTCCAATTAATTGTGGCTAAGTCTCATCCGGCTGCGCACCAAAAAACAGTCGATTTAAAAGAATTGCAACACGAAAAGTTCATTCATTACGATCGACAACAATCTCCGGCTTTATACGATCTTCTGGAACAAGCCTGCTTGGTTGCAGGGTTTAGACCAAAAACATTTTGTGTCGGCCCGGAAATTTTGACGATTGCCAGTCTTGTGGCCAACGGTTTGGGAGTGACGTTAATACCGCAAGATATGGCAACCTTACTCGATTCGAGCAAGGTGTCAGCCGTCAATTTAACACAACAGACGTTACACAGTTCGATTTCAATCATATGGAGGAACTCCGACTACGTGCCGTTGATCACGCAAACGATTTTGCGCTTAGTCAACAGAGAGCAAGCGCCGTCTGCCACTGGATAAACGCTACGAAGTGGACACGTGTCGACAGTCGTCCAAGAGAATTTCCAAATCACGGGGCCATTCGGCCTGAAAATGTTTGGTTTTCCCGGTTCGCGGATGGACTAGGCGAATGGCATACGCGTGAAGCGCCTGACGGCTGATCGGAAAGTCGCCGTTCTTCACGGAATCACCGTAAACGGCATCCCCGATGACCGGGTGTCCGATTGCAGCCATGTGGACGCGAATTTGGTGTGTACGGCCTGTTTCTAACGTGCAGGCGATGTACGTCGCGCGGGGAAACCGCTGCAGTACGTTATAATGGGTGACAGCGTGAGCACCATGCGGATGGACAATGCGGCGGCTCGCATGGTCCGGATGCCGGGCGATCGGCATGTTGATCGTGCCGCTGTCACGTTCCACTTTTCCGTGTACAACCGCACGGTATTCACGCACGCTCTCTCCTGTCTGCAGCTGTTTTGCCAAAAAATCGTGGGCGTACGCGTGTTTGGCAAAGACCATGACGCCGGACGTGTCTTTGTCCAGACGGTTGACCGGTCGTACGGAACGCTTTTCTCCCTTTGTTTTCCAGTAGTACACCAAGCCGTTGGCAATTGTGCCGTCCGGGTAATGTTTCGTCGGATGCACGACGACACCCGGCTGTTTGTCGAGCACGAGGAGATCGTCATCTTCGTGTACGATGTGAAGGGGCATGGCCTGTGGCACGACTTCTGTCTCTCGATCTTCAGGCAAGATGACGCGAACGCGATCTCCCGCTGTCACCCGCGACGTCAAGTAAGCCGCTTCTCCGTTTACCCGCACGCATGCGTTTGCTTTCAGCTTGCGCAGCAACCTGCGGGACATTCCGTACCGAGCCTTGAGCACGCGCTGCAACATTCGCCCGTCTTCTTCTGCTGTTACGGTAAATGTGAAGTCTGACGACATGTGATCACCCCTGTACAACGCTGGCACATAAAATACCCCCGCTAGATCGGGGGCGTCATTCTGCTTTTATTATTTTACCACGATTATGATCTCTGTCATATGTCAACCGGTCTCACTGTGAACTTTTCAGTTCGAGCGACTTGCCCGTCGAAACAGATGACCGAAGTTTCTCGGGAAAAGGGGCATCACTTCTTCCTTTTTACTGACTGCCCACGTCCCTGGAGAGAGGTTTTGCCACTTCCTGACGCCTAATGTCTTGAAACTTTTTCGTCTCTTCGACAATGACACCGGACAGTAGCAGCAGGGCAATGAGGTTGGGAAACGCCATCAGTCCGTTGAAGATATCGGCAATGCCCCAAATGAGGTCAACACTGAGACCGGCGCCAATGAAGGTGAAAACGACAAATATTGCGCGATAAACGTAAAGCGATCGGTCTGAAAACAAATACGTGAAACACTTTTCGCCGTAGTACGACCATCCGAGGACGGTGGAGTACGCAAACAGGATGAGGCCGCCTGTGACGACAATGTTGCCAAACACGGGGAGAAATCCGTCAAATGCTTGCACTGTCAGGGAGGCACTGTCTGCGTTCGGGTCGGCCCCGATGTAGATGCCGCTCATGACGAGGGCGAGGCCTGTAAACGTACAGACGACGAACGTGTCGATGAACGTCCCCGTCATCGACACGAGGGCCTGCCGGCCAGAATGGTCTGTTTTAGCTGCAGCCGCGGCAATTGGCGCTGAACCGAGACCCGATTCATTCGAGAACAGTCCCCGGGCGATACCAAAGCGAACCGCCGTGCCGAGCACGCCGCCACCGACCGATTCAGCCGTAAACGCCTCTCTAAAGATGAGGGAGAACGCTTCAGGAACGAGTGAGATATTCATGAGGACGATAATCAAGCCACCGAGAATGTAAAACACAGTCATAAAGGGGACGAGTACACTGGTCACCCGGGCGATGCTCTTGATGCCGCCGAGGATGACGAGACCCGTCAAGACGGCGAGAACAAATCCCGTCAGCCACGGATTAATCCCGAGAGATTTGTTCAGCGCTTCGGCTACCGAATTGGACTGGACCATGTTGCCAATACCGAAAATAGCGGCAACTGTCCCGAATACGGCAAACAACACGGCGAGCCACTTCCATCCGAGGCCTCGCTCAATGTAGTACATCGGGCCACCCGATTTTTGCCCGAACTCGTTCGTAATGCGGTATTTCACCGCGAGGATCGCCTCGCCGTATTTCGTAGCCATTCCGAACAGTGCGGCAAACCACATCCAGAAGAGAGCTCCCGGCCCCCGAGAACGACTGCCGTCGCCACGCCGGCGATATTACCGGTCCCGACAGTGGCTGACAGCGCTGTCATAAGGGCCTGAAAGTGGGACACATCGCCTTCTGAAGACTTGTCCTGCTGTCGTGAAAAAGAGAGTTTTAAAGCGTAGGGCAGTTGAGTAATTTGAATAAAGCCGAGGCGCAATGTTAAGTAAATGCCTGTTCCGACTAACAAAATAAGCAACACTGGACCCCAGACGAATCCGTTCACAACCTTCACGACATTGGCTAATGCTTCCATGGTACGCTCCTTTCTACTCTCATTGTCGTTTTCATTATAAGAGAGTCACACCCCCATGTCTATACTAAATCTTTGGAGTTTTGGATATATCAGGCAATTCGAAACAGAGCCCGTCGATCACCTTCTACACATTTCACCGCCGGAGGCCCGGGAACTGTCGGTCCTCAAGCTGACGTCAAACTCCTCATTAGGAATGGTCATAAGGAAGGCCCTTCCCATGGTGACAGTTGGGAACTTTTTCAGGCCTTCCTGCAATCGAAACTTTTCGTTTATGCTGTGATGTATTGTCCTCTATCGATAATCCGGGCTGCAATGCGCCGCTTCAGTGCTACACTGTTAACCGGGGTGTGACGGGTCAGTTTTTTGAGCGCGGAAAGGGAAGTTCTGAGCGCATCGCCTTCTTCCAAAGCGGCGAGAATACGGCGTCCGATTTGTTCGACCTCCTGAAACGCATCGTAGATGAAAGCTTGCGCGTAGTCGAGGTGTAAAGACGCTTTGTCTCTCCCGCGTGATTTTAACGCTTTGTGCGCCCGCAAATGACAACTTTCCATCGCGTACAGCGCGATGACGAGATCCGCGAGGCCACATACCACTTCCTGTTCCTGCTCTAACCGTTCTCCCCACTTTTCCACAGTCATTCCGGCCGTCATGAGGAAAACATTCCGTGTCATGTCGAGGAGATGGGCTTCCACTTCCAGGGGCGCTGGGTCGTCGAACAGAGGCGGTACAAACGACAACAGGTCTCTTTGCAGCAACTGGAAGGATTCCAAGAGAGGGAGTTCCCCTTTCCTCGTCTTGCGCATCAGCGTCCCGGGAATTAAAAGGCGGTTGATTTCGTTCGTCCCTTCAAAAATGCGATTGATGCGCGAATCGCGGTACGCATTCTCCACCTCGTACTCTCGCATGTAACCGTACCCGCCGTGAATTTGGACTCCTTCGTCCACGACAAAGTCGAGCGCTTCTGATCCGAACACCTTATTGATTGAGCACTCGACCGCGTAGTCGGCGATTGCGTTGGCAATCGTTTGCCCGTCTTCTGCATGCACCTGACGGAGTGACCGTTCAAACAGCCCGGCCGTGCGGTAGACGATACTCTCTGTTGCGTACGTCTTGATGGCCATGTCGGCCATTTTTTGCTGGATTAAGGGGAACTGGGCAATCGGTGTCTGAAACTGCCGGCGCTCCTTTGCGTACTTCACGCACTCAGTCAAAACTCTTTTGCAAGAGCCGACGGTTCCCGCCGCCAGTTTAAAGCGTCCGACATTTAAAATGTTAAAGGCGATGACGTGGCCTCTGCCGACCTCTCCCAACACATTTTCCACCGGCACGGGGACATTTTCTAAATGCAACGTGCGAGTCGACGACCCCAGAATTCCCATTTTCTTCTCTTCTGGACCAGTGGACACCCCAGGAAAAGCGCGTTCGACGATAAAAGCGGTAAACTTTTCCCCGTCGACCTTTGCGTAAACAATGAAGACGTCGGCAAAGGCCGCGTTTGTGATCCACTGCTTCTGGCCGTTCAACACGTAGTGCGAGCCGTCACGGTCCAAAACGGCCGTCGTCTTGGCACCGAGGGCGTCGGAACCAGATTCCGGTTCAGTCAGAGCATAAGCTGCAATCCACTCGCCGCTGGTCAGTTTCGGCAGGTACTTTTTTTTCTGTACCTCATTTCCAAAGTAGGCGATGGGAAGTGTTCCGATCCCGACGTGGGCGCCGTGAGTGAGACCAAATGAGCGCCCCCCCGCCATATTCTCCGTGATGATCGTCGAACTGATTTTGTCCAACCCGAGGCCGCCGTATTCCTCCCCGACATCTGCACCTAAAAGGCCCAGTTCACCTGCTTTTTTCAGCAGCTTCACACTGTGCGAAAAATCGTGTGCCTCGATTGCCTTCATTGACGGCCTCACTTCTTTCTCTACAAACTCTGCCGCCGTCTTGGCGATCATGAGGTGTTCATCTGTCAACTCTTCCGGTGTGAACACCGCTTCCGGATCAACTCGTTGAACGAGAAAACTCCCGCCTTTTAGTGCGTGAACCTTTGTCTCCATGCTCCTCTCCTCCTTCTTTGATCCACTACGACACCACTTCCAGTACACCGGCAGCTCCCATCCCGCCACCGATGCACATCGTCACCACGCCGTAGTTCCCGCCGCGCCTCAAAAGCTCGTGTATGAGGCTGACGGTCAGTTTGGCTCCTGTACATCCGAGGGGGTGTCCCAGGGCAATGGCTCCCCCGTTCACGTTGACGCGATCCGGATCAAGTTCCAACTGGTGCATCACTTCTAAAGACTGGGCAGCAAACGCTTCGTTCAACTCGATTAAGTCGACTTGATCCAAATGGATTCCTGCCATGTTCAGTGCCTTCGGCACTGCTTTCACGGGACCAACCCCCATGATCTCGGGATCTACTCCGGCGACGGCAAACGAACGGAAGACAGCGAGCGGTTTTATTCCGAGCTGGTCGGCCTTGTCGCCGGCCATGACCAGTAGTGCCGCGGCACCGTCACTCATCTGAGAGGCATTGCCCGCCGTGACTGTACCGCCTTCCTGGAATGCCGGATGCAAGTTGGCGAGGACTTCCACCGTCGTGTCCGGCCGGACCCCCTCGTCTGTGTCAAACACTTGGTTCGAGACGCGCAAGCCGTTTTCCGGCGTGTAGTGCTTCAGCGTCACGTTGAGCGGCACAATTTCTTCCTTGAATTTTCCTGCTTCAATCGCAGCGTGTGCTTTTTGGTGGCTTGTCACCGCAAAGGCGTCCTGCTCTTCGCGGGTAATCCCGTAACGCCTCGCCACTTCTTCCGCAGTGTGTCCCATGGACATGTACACTTCGGGGTAGCGGTCCAACAAATACGGGTTGGGGGCGAATTTGTTCCCCCCATCGGCACCATGGTCATGCTTTCAACACCGCCGGCTACAACAGTGTCCGCATAACCAGCAGCGATACTGCCCGCCGCCATGGCGATAGCTTGTAAACCGGATGAACAAAAGCGGTTCACCGTCACACCCGGGATGTCCGTTGGCAGGCCGGCTCGCTGTCCGATGATGCGCGCCACATTCATGCCCTGTTCTCCTTCAGGAAAAGCGCAACCGATGATCACATCGTCAATTTCACCCGGATCTAATTCAGGAACACTGTCCAAAAGCCCTTTCACGACAGCCGCTGCAAAGTCGTCCGGGCGGGTGTCTTTCAAACTGCCACGACGCGCCTTCGCCACTGCGCTGCGCCGCCCGGCAACAATCACCGCTTCCCTCACCGTCTCTCTCCTCCTCAATTTTTGTGCCTCACATCAGAATGGTCGTCCTTTGCGGTATGTCCCAGCATTCCTCAGTTACGTAACGGTTTGTTTTTCGTCAACATGTGTTGCATCCGCGCCTGGGATTTCGGCTCGCCACACAAGCTGAGGAAAGCTTCCCGCTCCAAATCGAGCAAGTACTGTTCTGTGACAAGAGTCCCTTCCGAAACGGCACCGCCTGCCAGCACGTACGCCAATTTATCGGCGATTTTGAAGTCGTGCTCGCTGATCTGGCCCGATTTGAGCCGGTCATACGCACCGAACTTCAACACGTTGTACCCGGTTTCGCCTGTAACCGGGATCTTCTGCGGCGGCGGTGGGCGGTACCCGGCTTCATCCAGTTCGAGGACAACCCGCTTGGCGTCGTAAAGCACATGGTCCCGGTTCATCGTGATCCGATCTTGCGGGCGTAAATAGCCCAGTTCCCGAGCGTCTTCCGCACTGGTTGACACTCGGGCCATGGCGATCCGTTCAAACGCCTGACCCGCTGCCCCTTGCAAGGCGATGGCGTTCTTTAAATCCAACCCGTCTGTCAGGCGGACGAGCATTTCTTTCGTTCCACCTCCCCCTGGAATGAGACCGACACCGGTTTCGACAAGTCCCATGTACGTCTCGGCCGCTGCTTGAACGCGGTCCGCAGGGAAGCACACTTCTGCACCTCCGCCCAGGGTAAAGCCAAACGGAGCGGCTACAACGGGACGGGGACACCTTTTTAGAGCCATCGTTGCATCCTGGAATTGCCGTATCATCCACTCGATCTCCGCCCAGTTGTCGTCTTGCGCCTCCATTAAAATCATCATCAAGTTGGCCCCGACACAGAAGTCACGGCCTTGATTGCCGACGACGAGGCCGCGGTAGTGATCCGTCACTTCTTTTACAGCAGTGTGCATCATCGAGATAATGTCCGTGGCAATCGCATTTTTTGGCGAGTGAAACTCCAAGCAGACGACATCGTCTCCGAGGTCGATCAGGCTGGCACCGCGGTTTCCCTTCATGAACTTCCCTTCTTCTTTTAGTCGTTCCAACGAGATGGACCGTGGGTCTTCTTCCACTTTTTCCACTTTGGCAGCCGGCGTGAAAACAGTGGGGCCTTCCTCAACGCGGGAGTAGAACGTATCCCGGCCGCTGTCGAGCATTTCCTCCACCCATTTGGGGACCGTTTCTCCTTCATCCTTCATGCGCTGTACCGTGCGCGCGACACCCATCGCGTCCCACATCTCGAACGGCCCCAATTTCCAGTTAAACCCCCACTTCATGGCACGGTCGATATCGGGCACTCTGTCCGCAATTTCGGGGATTTTCGCCGCACTGTACAACAGTACTTTTTTCGTCACGTTCCAAGCGAATCTCCCGGCCGCGTCTTCGGCAAACAAGAGGGTCTTCAGTTGATCAGGCAACGTCTTAGCCCGTTTCGCCGCCTCTAACGATGCTGCTTTCACCTTCTTCCGCGGCTCATAGTCCATCGTGTCCAAGTTCAACCTTAAAATGGTGCTCCCGCTTTTGTTTTTTACCTTCCGGTAAAAGCCTTGCCCGCTCTTTTCGCCGAGCCATCCCCTGTCCACCATCCGCCGCAAAACTGGCGGCACCGTGAAAGCGTCTTTTTCCCAAGGATCGGACACGCGATCTCGTACGTTGTCTGCCACGTGAACAAACGTATCCAGGCCGACGAGGTCTAACGTGCGAAACGTGGCGCTCTTCGGCCTGCCCATAGCCGGTCCGGTAATGTCGTCCACTGCGTCCGGAAACATCTCCTGCCTCACCATTTCGCGAAAGGAGACGAGCAGTCCGTACACCCCGATCCGGTTGGCGATAAAGTTCGGGGTGTCCTTAGCGATGACAACGCCTTTCCCCAGTACCCTTTCGGCAAACGCTCGCATTTTCCGCACAAGTTCGGGATCGGTGTCTTCTGTCGGAATCACTTCCAGCAATTTCATGTAACGGGGCGGATTAAAGAAGTGGGTGCCCATGAAATGGCGGCGAAACTCAGGGGAGCGTTCGGCCGTCATCTCGTGAACGGAGAGGCCAGACGTGTTCGAGCTGACAATGGTGCCTGGCCTCCACACTGCTTCGACCTTTTCCAGCAACTGCTGTTTCACACTCAACTTTTCTACGACCGCTTCGACAATCCAGTCGACCTCTGACAACCGCTCCAAATCGTCTTCCAAATTGCCGACTGTAATGCGGTCTACCGCCCGTTTCACGTAGAGGGGAGAAGGGGTCTCCCGCAACAGCCGTTCGACGCCGAGGCGTGCCAACCGGTTGCGCACGTCGCGATCTTGCAAGGTTTTTCCACGTTTTTCCTCTTCGTCTGTCAACGCAGGCGGCACCATGTCCAACAACGTACAATGAATGCCGACATTGGCCAAATGACCGGCAATCGCCGCCCCCATCACACCTGAACCGAGCACTGCCGCTTGGCGAATGTGTCGCATAAGTTTCCCCCCGCAAATATTGAATGAACATTCATTCATTTTAGAGTCAGACGAGCTTGATCCTTTTCAGTAAAAAGCGCATTAGTATTCTATGATTTTGCAAGCGCTTCCAATTCCTTAAAGCGGAAATTCGTTTTTATCAGTTTATCAATAAGAAAGGGCACGCTTTTGGCGCGCCCCCCGACCAACTACTCAAAAAATGCCCTGTTCTTTTCAATGTACTCTTGCTCTTCTTCAGGTACAAATTCGTCTTGATAGATGGCTTCCACCGGACAAACCGGTTCACAAGCACCGCAGTCGATACACGTATCAGGATCGATGTAGTACTGATCCGGACCTTCGTGTATGCAGTCGACGGGGCACTCTTCCACGCAGTCAGCCGCCATTTCGTCTTTGCAAGCGGATGTTATGACGTAGGGCATATCTTTTTCCTCCTTTTCTTCAGATCAGTTTCATCAGTATGTTGTGATTCCGCTACTAACAACTTATCACAGAATCCGATAAACGAGGACCCCGGTAGTTGCTAATTATATAATACTATGAAAAACGGAATTTTCCTACCTCACCTAAACAAAAAATTGTGTCTTTTTCCCATCACATTCCCATAATGTTATACCCACCGTCGACGTGCAACACTTCTCCCGTGATCCCCGTCGCAAGATCGCTGAGCAAAAACAGGGCAGCGTTGGCAATCTCCTCGACATCTACAGCCCGCTTGAGCGGCGCTCTTTCAGCCACGATGTGAGTCATTTGGTTGAAATCCTTCACACCCTTTGCCGCCAACGTGCGGACAGGGCCCGCCGAAATAGCATTGACGCGGATGTTCTCCTCTCCGACGTCGTACGCCAAATAACGCACGCTCGTCTCCAGTGCCGATTTGGCGATTCCCATGACGTTGTAATTCGGAATGACCCGCTCTGCCCCCATGTACGTCATCGTGATGACGCTCCCGCCTTCGGTCATCAACGGGCGTACGGCTCGGGTGACCGCGACCAGTGAATAGGAACTGATGTCTTGAGCCAGGGCGTAACCGTCGCGAGATGTATCGATGTAATCGCCCTTTAAGTCGTCTGTTTTCGCATGTGCGATACAGTGAGCCAGTCCGTGTACCGTCCCCCACGTCTCCTTAATTTTGCGAAAGGCTGCCTCTACTTGGTCGTCCTTCGTCACATCACACGGAATGTAGAGCGCGTTGTCGATGTTCGCGTCTTTCGTCAGCTCTTTTAATTTTTTCTCTTCCCGCTCACTTAAATACGTAAACGCGAGGTCCGCCCCCGCTTTATGTAACGCTTTGGCGATCGCCCAGGCAATACTGCGATGGTTGGCCACCCCCATGACGACCATGCGCTTTCCGCTCAGCATCTGATTCATTCCGATCCCTCGTTTCATGAGTTTAGTACCTGATCATAGTATCTAACTATAAAGTACCGAACATCCTGTTAAATGTCAATTTCACCACTTGTACCATTACGTAAAATGCGGTGGATGAACGGCACGATGTCGGTCAAATTCCATGCCGATAGGTCTACCTCACTCACAGGCGGCACAGGGCCCACGACAAGTGTCGGAACTGGATTCATCGTGTGGGTTTTCACGCGCATATCCTCACTGTTTCCGTGATCGCTGACGAGAATGACCGTATCCGATGCCCGCTTCTCTTTCACCACACATCCGAGAAAACGGTCGTACGTCTCCACCACCCACTCCATCAACCCCGGCGTCTGTTTATGTCCGGCGACGTCGCTCATGAAAAATTCCTGCACGACGACATCGTATTCCGCCAACAAATGGAGGATGTGCCGCGCCGCCTGTTCCGGCGTAATTTCCGGTATGTCTGGTCTGAACGTCTGTAGGTGACGGCGGGTTAAGTCGTGAAAGACCGCCTTTCCTTCCAAGAGTTCCTTCGTCATGCGAACGGGGGCAGTCGCACTTTCGATCGCGACCGTGCTAACAGACTTCCAGCCGCGCCGCGTGGCCTTTCGTTGAAAATACTCTTCTGTGTAGCTGTTGGCAAACGCAGGACGAAACCCCTCCCTTTCCAACTGGAGATACAGGTTGTCCTCGCGCACAAACTGCCGTAGACGCTTGAACGGCAACCCGCTCATATGCCTCTCTAAAAATTTCGGCGCATTGCGTCCAGTAAATATGGTGGCTTGTCCAGTCGCACTTTGCGGCAGCCCGTCTACACCGAGGCGGGCGTCCGTCTCCAACAATAGGACGCCGTCCCCGTGCCGTCCCACGGCTGCTTTTGTCAAAGACTTGCCGCTCAACAAGTCGTTGAGTGAGGGTGTCGGCAACGCAGCCCACGGGTTGTACGCCGCGTCATCCCCTAATCCGACGCCGTCAATGAACAGCAACAAAACTGACATGGGCCCCTCCCTTTCGGACACGCGCTCTCTCTTATCTTTTTATTTTACCACGAATTGTTGTCAAAAATGGAAGGGCACAAACGTGAAGGTTTGTTATAATAATGAAAAAAACAGATGTTTCACTTCGGAGGAATCACCCTTGATGCGATACAGTGACATGAACGAAATAGAACTCGTCAAAGAAACGGAACGTCTGCGTCGTGAGGCTAAACGCAAAGTAAACGAAGGGAAGTTTCACGAAGTCAACGTCCTGGAGCAAAAATACTACTTTGCCAAATCGTATTTAATGAACCCGGAAGACATTGAACCCGGAACCGTCTACCACGTTCACGGTGAAGCCGGAATTTTTAAAGTGAACTTTGTCAGGGGCGTGATGGCTTGGGGTTACGTGAACAACCAACACCCTGAAGTCGCTTTTCCGATCGGCCGTTTGTACCGGCCGGACTGGTCTGACAAGGGGGATTGCAATGAGTGACTGGACGGTCTCTGACGCGTACAGCGCCCAAAAGAGCGACCTCATGTCGTTAGAGCTGGAGACGAAGCTGTACGAAGCGCTAAACACAGAAGCCCAGCTGGCCCGCAAAGTACAAGAACAGCGGCGCCAATTGGTGCACTCACACGGGTTGTTCATCCCATCCATTCGCATTAGGACGATGGCGACCGAAGAGAGTGAGTACGTCATCCGCATCCGCGGTCAACGGGTCGGGCGAGCTGTATTACATCCGCCGCTGACGTTTTCCACAGAAGCTTCAGACGGCATTCCGGGTCATCACCCTGTGACGCAGCAACCAGGGTTTTGGGGGAGCACGAGGGAGATCCCGCATACACACTGCTGCTGGATCATTTAAAAACGGTGATGGAGCAAAAGGCGCCAGAGCTCTTAACGTACGAAACCGCCGCTCGTTGGCTGCACCAGGCGAAATCTTACGCACCGGAACTAGTGAAAGAGTTGGAGAAGAGGGGAGTAACGGCCGGTTTAATCTGGCAAGTGATGCGCAAACTGCTCGCGAAGCGCATTCCGCTGCACCCGTTCGAAGACCTGCTGGAAACCGTACTGGAGTACTATATCGTTCACCCTGCCGGAGGATACGCTCCGCCAGAGTGGACTCAAGCCCACCCGGACGACATCGTCAAATACATCGCGGCACATAAAAAGAAACGCTTGCCACGACCGGGCCGCACAACCGCTGCCATTCATCATCTCAAACACTAAAGAGGCCGGGAAAGTGTCCCAGCCTCTCTGTTGTTTAATGATATCGCCTTCATCCAACCACATCTCTATCAACGACAGGCTTCACGCATCTAGCCGACAGCGTCCCCGCCCTAACCCAGGCTCCTTTTTCGCATTACTCAGCTTTCGTCCGCTTCGTGTGAATGCGGGGTAAAATTTTTTTCGGATCGACTGTCCGCTTAATTTCCCACGTCGACGGATCGTCTTCGTCGAACTGCTCGACGTACTTGATGACTTCTTTCGTGAGCGGTGTCGGAGTGGACGCTCCTGCTGTAACGGCGACCTTCTGCTTGCCCTTCAGCCACTCAGGATCGATTTCCGTCACATTGCTGATGCGGTACGCCTTCACTCCGGCAATTTCTTCCGACACTTGGGCTAGCCGGTTAGAGTTGTTGCTGCGCGGATCACCGACGACCAGTGTCAAGTCGGCTCCTCTTGCCTGTTGCGCCACGCCTTGCTGGCGCATTTGCGTAGCCATACAGATTTCGTTGTGCACTTCTGCCTGCGGGTATTTCTCCCGAATGCGATTCATTAAATGACGCGTATCCCACTGACTCATCGTCGTTTGGTTCGTCACGAGAATGCGCTCGTTGTCCAACTCCAGTTTTTCAATGTCGTCTTCATTTTCGACGAGAAAAACGTGATCAGGGGCCACTCCTGCGGCTCCCTCCGGTTCAGGATGGCCTTTCTTCCCGATGTAGACGACATCATATCCTTCGCTCACTTTCTCCTTGATCAGGTCATGTGTCCGCGTGACGTCCGGACACGTGGCGTCGATGGTCGTCAATCCTTTTTCCTTCGCCCTCTTGCGCACTTCCGGCGAAACACCGTGAGCCGTAAAAATAACCGTCCCTTTGTCAATTTGTTCGAGAAGTTCCAGGCGGTTTTCGCCGTCCAGCGTCACGATGCCCTCTTCTTCAAAAGCCTCTACCACATGCCGGTTGTGTACAATCATCCCCAAAATGTATATCGGCCGCGGCAAATGTGGGTTTTTGGCCGCCTGCTGCGCCAACACCATGGCATCGACCACACCGTAGCAGTAGCCGCGGGGTGTAATCTTGATCACTTCCATCGTTATTCCCTCCAACGCGAGGTCATCACTGTCTCCATTATAGCGCACTTGTCATTGACTGACTACGACAACGTGGAAATCTTCATGGTTTCTGGCATGTATTTTCAAATCGTTAAGTCCGACATAAGATATATAGAAAAGAGTGTTGCCGATGTCGTCATGTCGGCGCCGGAATCGAGGCACAAGGCGAAGACGAACGAAGTGAGCACACGTAAAACGCTCCGAGGTTTTCGAGACAATGCGTCAAATCATGACAGAATGGCGTGTGAAACGGAGAGTGGACATGAAACAGACACACATTTGCGCGCGTTACTTCACGATTCACATCATGACAGGATGGATGTTCGCCCTGTTACTTTCCCTCGGTGCAACTTATCTCCTGGCAGCGTCCAACCCGCTGTTGCTCGTCATGGCCGCGGCTTTGCCGGTCCTCGATGTCGTCGTGAGCAAACGGCGAATAAAATGGCTAAAGGAAGACGATCCCGCTCTTCCAGCAAACCGCATTTACGCCTGGTCGTTTGCTGGTTTTGGAACCGGGATCGCCTTGTATCTCATCACGGTGTTGACCGTTTTTTCGATCTAGGCCAACGTGCCTGTACTCTTCAATAGGACGGGCGGTGGAAAGCTTTCCACCTTTTGCCCGCCCGCGTCGCCGTCCACCCTTTACGCACCTTCTTGTCGGCAAAGTAAAACAACAGACCGAGCCCGAAACAGACAATTAAGTTCACAAGAAGTCCTAAAAACATCGCCAGCGACACTTCTTCCCACTTGTCTGTAAACGGGACATCGAGGCCAAAGTACAGAATCTGCACGAGAAAAATGTGGTACGACGCTTTTCCCAACAGGGCGACGAACTTAGCGACGGCACCCTTTAAAAAACTTGGGTAATATTTAATCGTCAACACGACGAGCACTAGCGGGTAAAAGAAGGACAAAACCGTTTGGCTCCGCCAACGTGACGGAAAAGCCTCCAACTGCCAACTGGTGTAATCCTCGAGTAAAATATAGACTAAACTCATGACAAACCCAATCACGATAAAGGCGTTGCGCTTGCTGAACAAGTCCAGTTTTTTCGTGATCCACATGCCGAGAGCGAGTGCAGACAAGTAGCGTAAAATGTTCCCAGTGTACATGTAGTAATGCTCATCCATCATCACGTCGTTATTGCTCATCAGCTGAAACGCCACGTCTACGGCGAAACACGTAACAATCATCGCCACTGGATGTCTTTTGTAAAAAACGTACAGCAGTGGAAAAAGCAGAATGAATTGCAATACGATGCTCACGTAGTAATTACCCGGACCGGTCATCGGAAATTTTAACAACAACGTCTGATAACCAAAATACGGATCATTTTCAAACCAGATGGACAGCAGCAAACTGAGGGCGTAAATAACGAGCACCGGGACAACTAAGCGGGAAAATTGCCTCTCTATATAAGCTTTGTTGTAAAAGTCCGCAAGAGAAGTTAACCCCCGCTTCTCCGCCGACCTCGTCGCGTTAAACCCCATTAAGATGATGAAGATGGGCACGGCCTGCCACAGGTGGAAGGGATACAGCGTGTCGTACAGCAGTTCCCTCGGGACGGTGTGAATCACGATGACAGAAAAGATGCAGAGACCTTTTAAAATGTCAATCTCAGGCAAATACGCCTGTTTTAACTTGTCTACTGCCATGTCCCGCACCTCACTTACTCCGTAAAAATAAAAACAGTTGCCAAGACGCAACTAATTCATCCAATGATACTGTATAATACCATAACGTGAATCAGAAGGGACTCGTTTTTGATGAATGTGAACATTTGCTGACTTTATCTAGTTTAAGGGACACTCCTTAGAATGGCACATCCGGCGCCCGCTGTCGATGGCTTCCTCCTCTGTCTCAAAGTAAATGGCGTTTTCTTCCTTTATTTGATTAGCACCCCCGGGGCAACCGATTTCGTGGTACACGTCGCTGTTCCGGCTGGCGATAAACCGCTTATCGGAGACGTCATCCCACCCCTCCTCCTGCTCCTCTGTTACCCCGCCTTCCATTTCATTAAATCCGTCCTCTTGTACATAATCCTCGATGGACCAAATACCTTTTCCTTCTCTTTGAGCATGTTCTTGCACAGCGCGGTACTCCTCTACGTACTTCACATTCGGTTCGTAGACGTATGCGACGCGGGCCAACCCCCGTTCGAGCAGCATTTTTTGCACCGATTCGCCGTCAATGTACACGTAAGCGAGCAAGCGTCCGTAACGGTCCCGTTCCGACACATCCTTTTCCAACTCAACCGTCTCTCCTTCCAGCATCTCTTCTACAAACGCGCTGGCTTCGGGACCGAACGGTTGTACCGGTTTATCGGGGTGGACCGTCTCCGGCGTGTCGATGAGCAGCAGGCGCACCGTTTCTTCCCGATTTCCCAGCTTCACTTTTATCGTGTCTCCGTCCACGACTTTCGTCACTTCAGCTGTGATCGTATTTGGGGACTGGGTCAACAGAGAACAGGCTGTCAACATGATGAGCAACATACAGGACAATACCGACCGCAACATTCACTCAACCTCCGTTCGTGCCATCATTCATGCTACCGCCATCACCCCTCCCGGGTCAACAGCTTTAGACTGTGCGCAAAAAATCTTTCCGCAATTAGCACTTTCATCTGTTTTGAAAATACACGCGCCAGACATCCCACTCCCCGCGTTTTTTTTCGAATCATCTTGATTCTGGTATGAAAATCCATTATTATCATTTTATAAAATGATCATAATGGTTGCACAATGAGGGATTCGTCGATGAAACGTACCAAGGCAGACCTTTTGTTACACCCGGTTCGTATGCGTATTGTGCAAGCCTTCGTCGGCGGGCGTCACCTCACCGTTCAACAAATCGGCGAGATGTTGCCGGAAATTCCGCAGGCCACCCTGTACCGGCATTTCAATGTACTGCGCCAAGCAAACCTTTTGACCGTTGTCGGCCGAAATAAGGTCCGGGGAACGGAAGAAAAAATATACGCACTGGCGGAACAAGGCGGAAATTTAAACGCAGACGATCTCAAAGACGCCAGCCGAGAGGATCACTTGCGCTACTTCATGGCCTTTATGGCCAACCTTTTAGGGGATCTGGATCACTATCTGCAACACAAAAGCGACAACATGGCAGCCGATGGGTTCGGATACCGGCAGGCAAACGTCTATTTAAGTGATGAAGAGTTTGAGGCATTTTTACAAAACGTCCGCACGGCGGTTCAGAATGTGATACAAAATGAACCGGCCCCCCACAGAAGGAGGAGAACGATCGCGACCATTTTTATTCCGGAACCCCGGAAAGAGCAAAGCAAAATAAAGCACGATGGGGAAGCAGAACGATGACGAGACCGTTTAAGGAATTGAATGTGACGATCCAAGGAAAGGTTCGGCTGAAGGGGACAGTGACTCTTCCCGTTGAGGTGACACAACAAGTGCCGGCTGTCCTTATTTTGGCGGGGTCCGGACCGATAGACCGCGATGGGAACATTCAAAAACAACGCCTCAATCTAAATATCTACAAAGACTTATCCCACATGATCGCAAAAATGGGCTTTGCCACCCTGCGCTACGATAAGAGGGGCACGGGAGCAAGTGGCGGGGACTTCTGGAGAGCAGGCATGTGGGATTTAGTGGAAGACGCTGAGGCTGCCCTCCAATTTTTGACGTCCCATCCCCAGGTAGATGCGACGCAGACCATTGTCTTGGGACACAGTGAAGGGTGTGTTTTGGCTACGGCCATAAGCGCCCGTCAAGCACGAGCCGTACAGGGACTCGTCCTCTTGGCCGGTTCGGCGGAAACACTGGAGGAAGCCCTCGCGTATCAAAGGTCTCTAGTCTACAAAGAACTGAACGCTCTCAAAGGGTTGAAAGGTGTCCTCGTTCGTCTGTTAAAGGTACCGGAGAGAGCTGAAAAGCAAGCCCAAGCCTTTATTCAAAACATCATGCATTCCCATACAGACACGTTGAAATACAAACTGAAGACTGTCAACGCCAAATGGTATCGGGAACATTTTGCTTATAACGTGTTGGAGGATTTGAAAAAAATCGAATGTCCGACCCTGGCCGTAACAGGTTCAAAGGACGCGCAAGCCAACCCGGACCGTGTGCCCAAGTTCGTCGAACTCATCGGGGACCGTGCAGAATACCGCATTATCGACAACATGAATCACATTTTGAGAAAGCAGGAGGCTGACGTATCCGTGCTTCAACTGACCAAGGAATATAAACGCCAAAGCGGCCAGCCCCTTCATCCTGAATTGCAGCATACGCTGAGTGAATGGTTGCAAAAACATTTTGGTCGGTGACGGGAATGAACACGCTCAAAAACATTTTCCTTGTGTTGACCATCGTGGCACAACTGGCCGCAATTATATTTGCCTTTGTGAACGTCAGCGTAACATTTACTTTTTTGGGGATATTCGCGCTCTCCCTCGCGATGTTGTTTGGATTACTAATCAAAGAGCGCCGCAGAGAAAAAGAGGAGGAAAACCAACATGATGATCGTCACTACTGAATTTGTTCCTAATCACGAAATTAAAGAACTAAAAGGGTTTGTGAAGGGTAGCACCATTCAGGCCAAGCATTTTGGCAAAGATATTTTAGCAGCTTTAAAAAATGTCATCGGCGGCGAAATTAAAGAGTACGAAGAGATGATGACTCACGCCCGCCAGGTGGCCATCGGCAGAATGGCTGAAGATGCCCGGGCCAAAGGGGCCAATGCGGTGATTGGAGTCCGGCTGCAGACATCTTCTGTCATGAGTGGCGCCGCTGAAATTATTGCTTACGGTACGGCGGTCGTTGTAGAATCAAATTGACAGCCCTTCAAAACAACTCACAGGATAACCCGTTTGCTCTGCTCCTAAAGGAGCAATCGAAATGTGGTGTTGTCCGATACGTGACACATTTTCATCCCTTTCTTTTTGCAAAGAGGCATGGGTCTATCCTCACGGTGAGCCGACAGGCTTTCTTCACTAAAATGTTTATGGAGAGGTGAAGGTATTGCAATCCGACCGTCTAAAAGATTTAGGGAAGCGGATACACCTCATCGACGGATTGGATCTGGGCATGCCAGGGCGAACCGGTACATACGTCATACACGAGGAAAACTTGACACTCGTCGAAACCGGTCCAAGCCCGTCGGTCCCGCATGTTCTAAAAGGTTTAAGCCAACTGGGGCACGACCCGGCTGACGTCCAGTTTATCATCGTCACCCACATCCATCTCGATCACGCCGGAGGCGTTGGCTTACTGCTTAAAGACTGCCCCCAGGCCAAAGTCGTCGTACACCCAAGGGGTGCTCGCCACTTGGCTCATCCGTCAAAACTCATCGCCGGTGCCCGTGCCGTGTACGGTTCCAAATTTGACGCGCTGTTCGATCCGGTGGTCCCAGTTCCCGAAGAACGCCTCATCGTAAAAGAAGATGGGGAAACGTTGACCATCGGTCCCGGCCGCACGTTGCAGTTTTGGCACACACCTGGGCACGCTGCCCATCACTTCAGCATTTACGACCCCGTTTCCAACGGGGTGTTTACCGGGGACACGGCTGGCATCCGCTATCACCAAACAAACGATGTCGGTTTGGAATTTTACCTCCCGTCGACGTCGCCGAACCAATTTGACCCTGAGGCCATGCTGACCTCGATCCGCACGTTTCAGGACAAGCACGTGGACCGCATTTATTTCGGACACTACGGAATGACGTCCCGTGTCGAAAAAGTGTACGAACAGGTCAGTGACTGGATTCCCCGTTTTGTAGAAGAAGGGGAGAAAGCGTTGGAGAACGGAGAAGGGACAGACGGGATCGTCACAAGGTTGACGTCCCTCGTCAGTCGATATTTAACAGAACGCGGTGTGCCCGATCATCACCGCGTCTACACGGTTTTAAAACTTGACCTCCACATCTGTGCGCTGGGAATTGCCGACTATTTGCAAAAACGCGAAGGTTAAGGAGAGACCTAACATTGACTGCACCGCATTTCCAGGCGGTGAATGCGTTTTTGAAATTGCTCGTGTTCACGCGAATCCGTTGCTCTCAACACCCGTCTTGCCCGCTTCCAGCATTCATACCCTTTTAGGGCGTAGTACAGTGCTTCGTCGGCATCTTTGTACCGGTGTTCGTAAACTTTGGACAGTTCGATGTACGGTTCGGGGTCCATCCGTTTCCCGTCCTGGCAGCATGCCTTCCACAAGGCAACGGCCTTGTCCCACTGGCGTTGCTTTTTGTAAAGGCGGGCGGCAGCTTTTTTGGCACTGTAGCCGACAGCGGACGTGTCAGCGGCTGCCTGCCGGTAACTTGAGAGAGCCCGCTCGTACTCCCCCACCGCCTCGTACCACCGACCAATTTCGTAGTGCTCCCCGGCATTCATACGCTGTTCGTTCCCTCCGAGGAGCATTTTCGACAGATGAATGTACAAACTGATGAGCGACAACAGGTCCCGTTCGTTGTGGAAAAACACCGGCATAATGTCCTTCGGATCCTGGCTTTTTAAGTAGTCAAAGTAGAGTAATGGCGCCATTTGACCAGGGGTGTCGTTTCCCCGGGAAATACCGAGAATGTGTTGTTCTACAACGGACAGCCGTAACGACGGCAGTTCCTGTTTCCACAGGCGCCGTGCGGCGTGCAACAAGTCGTAGTGGCCAAACGCCGGCAGCCGAGGGACCTGGTCGCGAACGAACGTGTGTCTCGTTTTCACCTGCGGCCAGTCGAACGATTTTCCGTTGTACGTCACAAGGTTTCGCATCTCCCGGACATCGGATAAGAAGTGGTGGTAAAGGGCCACTTCGCAACCCGGGTGCGGCAAAAAATACTGTTTCACGACGACACTGTCCGACAGCACACGCCCTACACCGAGCAAAAAAATGGTGTTCCCCGCCCCTGTGCCCAGACCAGTCGTCTCCGTGTCAAAAAAAATGAACTCTCCACTGTCAAGGCCTTTGGCCGAAAGGGGGTGCGAGTAGGGATACCCGTTCCACTTCTCCACGACAGCCTGTACATCTCCAAAACGGTAACGGCCCCACCTCTCACCTAATGGGTAGGACACTTCCCGCACGAGACAAAACTGGTCTTCAAACGTACAAACCTTCGTACGGAAGGCGGCCCACTCCCGGTCAAACGGGAGCTCCCGGGCAGGTTCAGGGGAGAGGTGTGTCCGGGGTTCTTCGGTTGCCAGATGTCGTTTCATCCGTTTCAGCTTACGACTGAGAGACATGGCGCCTCGCCTCCCGCACCCGCAGCAATTCGATCGCATTCTGCTTCGGATTGCCTTCGGCTTCAAACGTGCCGACGCATGACGGACAACCAGCAACACACGGACAGTTCTCGACAGCCCGGAGCGCTTCGCTGAAAATTTCGCCGAAATGGCGGTACACTTGTTCACTCAACCCGATGCCGCCAGGGTACCGGTCGTAGAGGAAAATGGTCGGTTTGCCTGAATGTACCGCTTTGACCTGCGGAACGACGTGCAAGTCGTTCACGTCAGACATGACGAAGAGCGGCGTCACGTGCCGCAAGACGTGAGCCACACCCATCAACCCGTACTCCAGCGCCTGCTCGTTTATACCGGACAGGGCGTCTCGTTTAAAGCTGATCCAGGTGGCTTGTGTGTGCAACTCTTCTTCCGGTAAGTGGATCGGTCCAGAGCCGATATTTTCATGGGTTTCAAATTTGATTTTTTTAAAGACGGTGGCCATCGCGTTCACCATTACGTCTCCAAACGCCCTTTCACAGGCCGGTTCGTCTGTCCGTTCGTCGACCTCCAGCACTTTCAGCGATACGGCAAGGTTCGCGTCAGTGTAGTAATCGACGTCTACTTCCCGCACGTACGCCTTCTTTTCTTCGTAGTCCAGTTTCTCCACTTGGTACTGCATACCTTGGTGGAGGTAGATCGCCTCGTCGTGCAACATGGTCAACGCGCTGAAGCGGTCCATCTCCCCGATCACTTTCACGTTCGCCGCATCAGTCTGATCGATTATGACGATATTTTCCTGAGAGGCAGAGCGCAAACTGATGTTGTGCGCCGGGTATGAATCGTTCATCCAGTACCAGCGGTTCCCCTGACGGTGGAGTACTTGCTCTTCTGTGAGAAAATCGAGTACGTCTGTCACGTCCACCCCATCAAACGTCTCTCCCGCTTGAAACGGGAGTTCGTAAGCGGCACACTTCACGTGATCGACTAAAATGACGAGGTTGTCGGCGTGTATTCTCGCCGCTTCTGGACTGCGGCTAAAAAAGTAATCAGGGTGCCGGATGATGTACTGGTCGAGGGGAGAGGAACTGGCGACCATGACGATGACGGATTCACGCTGGCGCCGTCCCGCTCTCCCCGCTTGTTGCCACGTGCTGGCTACGGAACCGGGATAACCTGTCAACACGCACGCTTGCAGCTGTCCAATGTCGACGCCCAGTTCGAGAGCGTTCGTGCTCACGACACCGACAATGTCGCCGCTCTTCAGGCCTTTTTCGATTTCGCGCCGCTGCCGCGGCAAATACCCGCCGCGGTAACCCTGGATCGACTTGGGACCGAGCTCTTTCTTTACGAGTTCCTGCAAGTATTTGAGTAAAATTTCCACGCGCATGCGGCTTCTGGCGAACACGATCGTCTGTATGTTGTTTTTCAGCAGCTGAGCAGCGAGATTCCTCGCTTCCAAGGTTGCGCTGCGGCGGATGTTTAACGGTTTGTTCACAATGGGCGGATTGTAAAAGATGAAGTGCTTCTTTCCGGAAGGCGCCCCGTTGTTATCGATCAGTTCCATGGGCACCCCGGTTAACGCTTCAGCCAGCTGTTTCGGATTGGCTATGGTTGCCGACGTGCACATAAACGCTGGATCGCTGCCGTAATAACGGCAAATGCGCTTCAACCGGCGAAGGACGTTGGCCACGTGGCTCCCGAACACGCCGCGGTATGTATGCAGTTCGTCAATGACGACGTAGTCGAGGTTTTCAAACAGCGCGATCCACTTCGTATGGTGGGGCAGTATGGCGGCGTGGAGCATGTCCGGGTTGGTCATCACTACATTGCCCGCTTTGCGGATAACCTGGCGGATGTTGGATGGCGTATCCCCGTCGTACGTGTAACTTTTGACGTCCACTCCCGCTTTTTCAATGAGGGCGTTGATGTCGTGTTTTTGATCCTGGGCTAATGCTTTCGTCGGGAACAAGTAGAGGGCCCGGCTCGCCGGATTTTGAATAATCGCCTGCAGCACCGGCAGATTGTAACAGAGGGTCTTGCCGGACGCTGTTGGCGTCACTGCCACAAAGCTCTTCCCGTTCACCGCCGTTTGAAAAGCTGTTTCCTGATGGGTGTAAAGCTCGTGAATGCCTCGCTTTTGCAACGCCTCAACGAGCTTCGGATGAAGGGAGTCGGGAAACGGGACCGTCGCCGCTTCTTTCGCCTCTATCGTCTCCCAATGAACAATCTGTTGCCGCAAACTCCCATCTCTCGCTAATGTTTCTAGCCACTCTTCCAGCCCCTTCGCCTTCGGGATTCTCACACACATCACCTCTCGTCCTGCCTCTATTGTAGCGAATGTACGTTCGAAAAGAAACGGTCCACTTTACCTATAGAGAGACACACACTTTTTTCATCACGGTCAATCAACTAGCACTCGTAAATCTTACAGCCATATACTGATAGAAGACGGTGTCCCGCAGAAAGAGGTGATCGTCATCACGCCAAAACGATTGGTCATTTTTTTGCACATTCCGAAGACCGGGGGATCGACGATGCGCGGCGTTCTCGACCGGGAGTACGGTCAGTCGCACATCTTGCGCGTTTCCCCGGACACACCGACAGAAGCACTCCACAAAGCCGGAATTCACTGTATTTACGGACATTGCCGCTACGGGCTGCACCAGCACGTTCGCCAAAAGACGACGTACATTACGTTTTTGCGCGACCCGCTGGACCGGATCTTATCCATGTTCTACTACATCCGCTCCCGTCCGCAAAATAAGATGCACGACACCGTGAAACAGATGAGTTTAAGGGAATTCGTCACGACGACTGAACCGCGCATCCAAGCCCCCTTGCACAACCACCAAACGCGTATGATCTGCGGCAAGAGACAGCCCGATTTAAAAACAGCCATCGACCACATAAAAAAAGACTTCGCCGTCGTCGGCGTGACGGACATGTACCCGGAATCGGTGTTCTTGATGCAAACAACCCTCGGGTGGGACGACGGATCATACAAAAAGGCCAACGTCACCCGCAAGCGGAGAAAAAAGACGGAGATCCCGCCGAAGGTGAAACAAATTGTACGGGAACATAACCAGCTGGACTATGAATTGTACGCCTTTGCCAAAGAGCGGCTACGCCATCAGATCCAAAACCTACCTCCTCAAGAGCAGCGCCAGTTAGCCGTGTTTAAACAAAAACAGTCCCGCTGACGGATCTCGCCACAGTCCCATCCGGGCCAGGACGGGACTGTGGCCAGCCGTAGCTGGACTTTCTCCTACTACTCCCACACGTAAGGCGTTTCCTGGTACACATAGTAGTTTAACCAGTTGGAAAAGAGGAGATGGGCGTGGGAACGCCAGCGGTTTAACGGCCTGTTGTTTGGATTGTCGTCGGGGAAATACCCTTCGGGCATGTCGATGTCTAAGCCCTTTTTCAGATCCCGTTCGTATTCTTCCGCCAGTGTATTCCCGTCGTATTCTAAGTGGCCCGTCACCATCACGTTTTTTTCGTCTTTGGATAAAATGATAAACGGCCCTGCCTCTTCCGAGTAAGACAGCAAGATGAGATCCCGGTGTGCCGAAATTTCATCCTTTGACACGTCAGTGTAACGGGAGTGAGGCGCCAAAAACTCCTCATCGAACCCTCTCACCAGTTTGACGGTCGGATCTGTCACACGGTGTCTGAACACGCCGGAACACTTCTTCGGGAGGGCGTACTTTCCGATACCGTAGTGGTAGTAAAGGGCTGCCTGAGCCCCCCAACATATGTGCATGACAGACGTCACGTGAGTTTTCGTCCACTCCATAATCCCCGTCAGTTCTTCCCAGTAGTCCACTTCTTCAAACGGGAGTTGTTCCACCGGTGCGCCTGTTATAATCATGCCGTCAAAGCGCCGGTTTTGAATGTCCGCGAACGTCTTGTAAAACTGTTCCAAGTGGAGCGGACTCGTATTTTTCGACTCGTGGCTCACCGTGTGCAGAAACGTAATGTTCACCTGGAGAGGTGTGTTTCCCAAAAGCCGCAACAGATGGGTCTCCGTCTTTTCTTTTGCGGCATCAGATTCAGTATGACAATATTTAACGGACGGATGTCTTGGGTCATCGCCCGTTCATCGTCCATGACAAATATGTTCTCTTTTTCGAGAATTTCCCGTGCTGGCAATTGTTTCGGTATGTTGATCGGCACTGTTCTCTCCTCCGACTGTCCCTGTCTTTTTCTTGTATAACACCATACCCGTAATCGCCAAAAACTGCAACTGTGTTTTACGGTTTCATCGTCCCGTTGCTGGCGTAGCGCTCGTGGAAGGAGAACGCTTTTTCCAAAACGTGGGGCGTGTGTCCACCGCGCTTGAGAGCTTCTTCAAAATAAGCGCGAAGCTCCTCCCGGTAGTCGGGGTGACTGCAGTGGTCGATAATTAACTGCGCCCGTTCCACAGGTGCGAGACCGCGTACGTCGGCAATCCCTTGTTCCGTCACAATGACGTCGACGGCGTGTTCGCTGTGGTCCACATGAGTGACAAACGGGACAACGGTCGAGATACGCCCTCCTTTTGCCACCGACTTGGTCACAAAAACAGTCAGCCGAGCGTTGCGGGCGAAGTCAGCTGAACCGCCAATGCCGTTAATCATGTGAGTGCCTAACACGTGAGTAGAGTTGACATTTCCGTAAATATCCACTTCAACCGCCGCATTGATGGCAATCAAGCCGAGGCGGCGAATGAGTTCGGGATGGTTGGAAATCTCCTGCGGTCGCAAGATGATCTTTTTCTTGTACGCCTCGATATTGCGGTGCAGCTTGTCCATGTACTTTTTCGACAAAGTCACCGAGCTAGCCGATGCGAAACGGACTTTCCCGGCGTCGATCAAATCGAACACGGCATCCTGTAGAACCTCTGAATACATGACGAGATCCGTGAACTCGGAATCGAGAAATCCGTACAAAACGGCGTTCGCCGTCGAACCGACCCCGGCTTGAATGGGCATTAACTGTTCCGGCAAGCGTCCTGACCGAACTTCCCCGCGCAAAAAATGAATCAACTGTTCTGCCATGAGGCGGGTGTCCTCGTCCGGCTCCTCTACACTCGACGGTGTGTCCACGATGTCACTCACGACGATGCCCGTGATTTTATCCGGATCGACTGGTATGGCCGGAATGCCGATCCGCTGTCTCGGATCCACCAACGGGACCGGTCCCCGGGCAATCTGCTCGTCCAAGATGAAAATATCGTGAATCCCTTCGAGTTCGAGGGGTTGAGCCGTATTGAGTTCCACGATCACTTCTTTGGCCCGCGCGGTGAAAATCGGGTTGTTCCCCACCGACGTGGAGGGAACGATGTACCCTTCTTCCGTGATAGCCACTGCTTCCACAATGGCCACATCGACATCGGGCATTGCCCCCGAGCGGAGCAAATCACCGACGCTCGACAAGTGTTGGTCGATAAACAGCATCTTTCCGCAGTTAATCTTGTCGCGCATGGTCCTATCCGCCTGAAACGGCAACCTTTTGCGGATAATGCCCGCTTCCGCCATCAGCCCGTCCACCTCTCCGAGAGATGCGCCGGTGTAGACGTCAATTTTCAGCTTTTGCTGTTCTCTTTTCACCTTTTCGACGAGGGCCATCGGCACGATTTTCGCATCACCTGAGCGCGTAAAACCGCTCAACCCGACTACCATGCCGTCTCGGATGCGTTCAGCCGCCTGTTCCGGTGTGATGATACAGCTCCGCAAAGGAGCGTAACGAATGCGTTCTGTCACCATGTGAGGAATACCCCTTTACTGTATGACATTGTCCTCTATATCTGTTATATTCGACATCTACACGGGACTGACTCACAACTTGTGGACATTTCATGAAAAAACGGGCTCCTTCGGTTTCGGCGGGTGATAAGCTACGATTTTGACTGTTTCACCGGGCGCGATTTTACCAGGCCTCTCCACTATGCACACGATCCCCCTTAAGCCCATTGCCAACCGAACGAAGCGGTTGGCAAGACCCGGTGTGTCCGGATAGTGTTCCTGAATGACCTTTCCCGGATGGATACAGGGCTGATTTTCTCCCTCACACAACAGTCCAGCACCGCTCGGAAAGACAATGCGGCTTCCTTCGCGCAATTGGGTCAGATTCGGAAAGCCTTTGACGGCCACATTGGCACCCAGCCACTCCGGCAACACTGTCTCCACGCCGAGCTTCTCCGCAATGGCGGCGCATTCTTCTACGGACACCACTGTGATTTGCCGCCGGTTAAAAATCTCCGTTCCACGCGGATACATCCGCTCCCGGGCACCAGCTCTTTTGGTCAAGCCGAAATGCAAATCGCCGGGGATCCCTCCGTAATCCAGTTCCGCTTCAGCCACTCGGCTTGTGACAAACGTGTCCCGACGCCGGGCCACCAGCACCGCTTGAACGGCAGCCTCGTATTCTTTCCACATGTGTTTCACCCCACAAAGGACGCGATACATTTTGCCAAACGCCTTATGGCACTATTAAACCACAACACAGGCTTCCAGTGAATCTCTTTCCGAGGAACAAAACCATATTTTTCTATTGTATAGGAACATATATTCGGCTATATAATAAAATAAAAACAGAACACACGTTCCCTTATGTGGGAGGTCATCTTTAATGAAAGGAAAGGTCATTTTCCTCGTCGACATGCAGTCGTTTTACGCCAGCATCGAAAAAGCAGACCGGCCGGAATTGAAAGACAAACCCGTCGTCGTCTCCGGTGATCCGGAGCGGCGCAACGGCATCATTTTGGCCGCGTGTCCCGTTGCCAAGAAATACGGCGTTAAAACGGCGGAAGCGCTGTGGCAGGCTTTGCAAAAATGTCCCCAGGCCGTCGTCATCAAACCACGCATGCAGTACTACCTCGACGTGTCTTTGGCCATTACGGACATTCTCGAAAGGTTTACAGATCTCGTCGAACCTTACAGCGTCGACGAACAGTTTATGGACGTGACGGGCAGCCAACGGCTCTTCGGCGATCCCCTCACCATCGCTAAAAAGGTGCAAAAGTGCATCGAAAAAGAAACAGGTGTCTACGCACGCGTCGGCATCGGCCCGAACAAACTTTTAGCCAAAGTCGCCTGCGACAATTTTGCCAAAAAAAACGAGACAGGCATTTTTTGGCTGACGAAAGAAAATATGAAGACGCACATGTGGCCCCTTCCCGTCGGAAAACTGTTCGGCGTCGGCTCCCGGATGAACCGCCACTTGCTCCTCATGGGCATTCACACCATCGGCGGACTGGCCAACTACCCCCTCGACAAGCTGAAGAAACGCTGGGGGATCAACGGCCACGTCCTGTGGATGTCGGCCAACGGCATTGACTACTCTCCCGTCAGGCCGGACACCTTCCAGACGCAAAAAGCGATCGGCCACCATATGACCTTGCCTCGCGATTACCGAAGACAGGAGAGTATCAAAGTCGTCCTGCTGGAACTGTGTGAAGAAGTGTGCCGCCGGGCCCGGCAACACCACGTCATGGGGCACACGGTGTCGGTCGGGGCCCGCGGCGCCGACTTCGATTTTCCCACCGGCTTCCACCGCCAAGCCACAATGGCGTATCCCACTAACAACACGGCGGACATCTTTAAAACGGCGTGGAAACTGTTTTTAACCTTTTGGGACCGCGAACCGGTTCGCTCCCTCGGCGTCACGTTGTCACAACTGTGTTCGGACCGGACGTTCCAATTAAACTTGTTTGAAGACGTGGAACAGAAATTGCGGATCGGGTACGTCATGGACGAGATCAAGAACCGCTTCGGTCCGACGGCCATCGTGCGCGCCTCCTCTCTGACCGACGCGGGCCAGGCGTTTGAACGGGCGAAAAAACTAGGAGGGCATTCCAAATGAGCGACCATTTGAAAAGGGGGAACGTGTTGTGGGAGAGCAGCCGGATGTTCCTCCCGGAACACCGCGAACAGCTGTTGGCACGTCGAAAAGAAAAAGAAAGGGTCGAAAAACCGATACTGGACGAACAGCAACAAGAGGAAGTGAACCGTGTGATCTCAGAAGCGTTAGTGGAAGGATGTCAAGTGACGATTACGTATTACGACGAAGGGCACATTTACGCCTTGACAGGGGACATTCACAGCTGGGACATGTACGCGCAAGTGCTCCACGTCCGGGACGAGGACGGGGAGATGCACGCCATTCCGTTTGACCATGTGGTAAACGTGGAGATGAGTTAAACACAGCTCGCATCCGCCCCATGACTCCGGCTGCCCTTGTTTTGGCCATGCATGAGATGGTAGCGGCGTCGCAGATCCCTTGCTCGTTCAGCTTAAGGGACCGCCTTTAAGCACGACCGTAGTTAAGTCCCAGATTGTAAGCTTTATTAAGCCATTCATCCATATATCCAGGCTTAACGTGAATCGTGTCATAAAAAAGTTCAAATTTTGAATGGGGTATCCCACAATAGTCCGCTAAGCCAACATTAAAGTAATGAGTCATCATCTGATCGTACTTTCTCTTTTCAAAACGCTCAATAGGAGCACCCGCCAAACTCAGCCACACAACGTGCTGGTGTTTAAGTTTGTTTGGACCGTAGGCAAATCCATAGTTCCACACGCGGTCGAAATATCCCTTTAATATGGCGGGCATACTCCACCACCAAAGCGGAAAAATAAAAGCCAATCCATCGTGCCTTCTCATTCGCTCCATCTCTTTCTCTACCTCGGGAGAATAGCGTTGGTGCTCCGCTTTCCAATCGGGCTCATCTGCTTCTCTTAATACAGGATCAAATCCACTGCGGTACAGATCCAATACTTCCGTCTCATGCCCCGCACTTTGAAGCCCTTCTACAAATCGCTTTGAAACTTCACAGGTTAATGAATCCGTTCTCGGATGTGTGACCACAGTCAATACTTTCATTGCGCTCCCCCTCTTTCAACAATGAGTGTATAATAATAATGCCATTCAGTAAAATAGATATTTTTGATCATGATGTTCATTTATACTGATAGGAGGGGATAAGATGGAACTTCGCCACCTGATGACGTTTAAAACGATTATCGATGCAGGCGGATTTAAGAAGGCGGCTGATGAATTAGGATATGCCCAATCTTCTATCACCGCTCATATAAAAGAACTGGAACAGGAATTGGGGTATCCACTCTTTGATCGCTTAGGGAAGAGCATTGCGCTGACACAAGCCGGAAGGCGCTTTCTTCCCTATGCTTTGGACATGATTAACCTTTACTCTAAATCAAAAGAGGTGATGAAAGAAGCAAATGAACCGTCGGGGGAGTTAAAAATCGGCGCCAGTGAATCGCTGATGGTATACTGGCTCCCCAGTGTAATTATGGATTTCATGAAACATTACCCTAAGGTTGAATTAAGGATTAAAACGATTGATTACGACAACTTGTCAAACCAATTGAAGAAGGGCGATATAGATGCTGCGGTTTTAGTGGAAACATCCAGCTGGAAATCAAAAGAGCTCACAATCCAAAAGATAAGAGATGAAAAACTTTCCATGATCCAATCTCCCCACAAAACAAACCATTTTGCTTCAGACACAATGCTTGTCACGGAATACTCTTGCAGCTGGCGCCCCATCATGGAATACTATTTGAAAAAGGAGGGAAGAACATCTGTTCCTAGAATAGAATTGCCAAGCGTCGAAGCCATCAAAAAATGTGTGTTATGCGGATTAGGGAGATCAATGCTCCCCCATTTTTCAGTAAAAGATGAAATTGACAAAGGAGAACTTAAAGCAATTAAAACCGACTTAGAAGAAACACCTATCGCTATTTACACGGCATTTCATAAGGACAAATGGGTTTCAGTCAACTTAGAGGCGTTTTTAAATGTACTGCATAACCATAAAGAAGTGTAATTAAACGCACCACAAGACGGCCGAGTTCCTTACTCAATGACACATGCCGCACTACCTCGGCGGGTCTTTAGCCATTACGGACATTCTCGAAACGTTTACAGATCTCGGCAAACCTACAGCGTCGACCATTTTACTGACGTGACAGGGCGTCGACAGCTCTTCGGGCGATCCTCTCCACATCGCTAACAAATTACAAAAAGCTGTCCAAAAAATAGTTATCTACGTACGGAACGGACATGCTCCGAACAAGTTGCCGGCCAAGTCGGTCGACTGCAGCTAAACGAGACAGTCATTTTGGGACTGACGAAAACACATAATAAAAACGCACCTTTTCGTTTGACCCTTGACTTATGAGCACAAAGCCTGTATGATAAATCGTGCATGCACAGAGGTCAAAGACCAGAATCCTCCCTCCGATATACGTGGGGCATTAGCTCAGCTGGGAGAGCGCTACACTGGCAGTGTAGAGGTCAGCGGTTCGAGTCCGCTATGCTCCACCATACAGTTTCAATGATTTTTATTAAGTGTCAAACTCCTTGATATGAAAGGAATTTGATGCTTTTTCTTTTTCAATGTAGTCAAAATGCCAAAAAGCGAACAGTGGTATAAATCTAACTCCCCAAGGTTCATCAACAGGTCCGTATTCTGTCATAAATCCAGCCGACTTGACACGTTCAAATGCTGAATCTACATTTGCAATCCAACCATGATCCATCAATCGTTCGAGACCAAGTACATCTTGGTAAAAGCTTTTTGCCACCGTGATATCCCGTGTAAAGATGTTGGAGACAATCCGTTTGACTTTCATACCGTAATCCCACCCCATTTTTTAGCATTGTTACTCACTTCTACAACCACTCATCCAGTCCTTCCTTTATTCGATCGTTTTTAATTTTATACATCTCCCATTGCCTAAAAGCCATAGTCAAGCGTATCTCGGTCGTAAGCGGATCCCACCCCTTACGCCCGGAGCTACTCATTTCCAAAAAGTTGTTTACATGTCCTGTTCAAGGGTAGAGAAAATAACGGTAACGTTACAGAAACCAGGTGTCACGATGCGTTTTCTACTCATTTTTCTGCTCATTATCACGATCCCGCTCTGGGCTCAAAACAAGGTGAAGCAAACGTTTAAGCGATACATGAACACGGCCAATTCAGCCGGGCTGACAGGAGAAGAGACAGCCAGGTACCTCCTAGCCTTAAACGGGCTCAACACTGTCAGTGTCACGCAGTCGAAAGGCATCATGGGAGATCACTACGATCCCATTAAATCTGTCATACGCCTTTCTCCAAAACATTTCAGCACCCCTTCCCTCACGAGTGCGGTGGTGGCTGCCCATGAAGTGGGACACGCCCTGCAGGACCACCAGGGATACGTGCTGTTCAAATTCCGCCAGGCGCTGTATCCCGTTGCTGCGATCGGGTCCAACTTGGCTTTTTATCTCCTCATCTTCGGAGTGCTGTTCGGTTTCAATCAATTAGCTGTATACGGACTGGTGTTCATGTCTACGATTGTCTTGTTCCAACTGGCCACCCTGCCAGTGGAGTTGAACGCCAGTCACCGGGCGATGAACCAACTCCTTTCGGCAAACGTGATTACGTCTGAAGAGACCGGCGGAGCAAGACAAATTTTAAACGCCGCCGCCCTGACTTACGTGGCCGCCGTGTTGGTCGCTCTGCTGCAGTTCTTTTACTTTTTCTTCGCCATTTTCGGCGGGAGAAGGTGAAAAGCCACAATTTCCCTCGATGCCAAAGTCAACCATCCAAGATTGGGAACTTAACAAGGCGAAGCCCTCCAGTATACTGGAGGGCTCTTGACTTGCCGTTTTCTTCCGCCTATTGCCAGGTCTGAATGACGTTCTCGGCTTCAGCCTGTAACGTGTGATGCGCCTCTTCGGGCAGTAGGTCATTTTCTTTCTGATGGTCCAACAGCTGACGGAAGCTTTCCATATGTTTGACCACCTTTTCAGCTGCTCCCAGGTCTTCGTAACGGCCGACAGCTGTCAGGTGAACCGAGAGGGAACGGGCGACATCTTCGTTCAATTCACCTTCATCGGCAAAGTATTCCACATGTTTCTTTACATTTTCGGCATTGGATTCCACGTAGAAGATCCGGGTCTCCCTCTCAATCTCACCGTCTTCGTTCGCCGCTTCAAACGTTACGACGTGGAACCGCTCCTTTAACGGCTGTTCCATTTGCAGCGACAACGTAGACGTGCGCGCATCAAAATCAGGCTCGTACACAATGCCGTCCACGATCACGCGGAAACGCGTTTCATCGATTTCGGCGCTCTCTGCTTCAACGTTAGCGGTTAAGAGGGGAGTATTGCCCTCGATGATTTCCCCCATGTCGTAAGACGGTGTGATGACGATACCTGTCTCTTCATCAAAATCATAAGTGGCAGCATCTTCGACCTCTTTGAGTACGCGGAGAGTATTCTTACCGAGAATTTTCTCAATGTCGTCTTTGGAGTAACCTCGCTCCACGAGTTCTTCCGTCAATTTATACAGTTCGGAAGAATTTTTTAAGTCCTCCGGCATAGACGCTCCGTCAAAATCCGACCCGATGCCGACGTGGTCGATCCCCACCAAATTGACGGCATAATCTATGTGATCGACCACGTCTTCAATGTAGGCTTGCGAATCGTCTTTAATAAAATGGGGGTAAAACACGATGCCGATGACACCGCCGTTTTCGGCCAACGCCACCAGCTGCTCATCTGTCAGGTTGCGCTGGTGATCCCGCAGGGCATTGACTCCCGAATGCGTCGCAATGACCGGTGCCTCAGACACATTGATCACATCGAAAAACGTGTTCCGAGACATGTGGGATACGTCGATAGCCATCCCCAGTCTATTCATCTCTTTCGCCACCGTCTCACCCAGTTCCGTCAAACCGCCTTCCGAAGGTGTTCGTTCCGGGTCACCGTAAACCCGGTCAGCTCCTTCTCCCAAGGCGTTGGAATAATTCCAGGTGAAACCGAGAACCTTAATGCCAAGATCTTTGTATTGGTGCAACAGCTCAAGGGCGTTGTGCTCTTCCAGCGAGTAGCCCCCTTCAATTGTGGGGACCGCCGCTATTTGGCCCTCGCTAACGGTTTCTTCGATCTCATCGACTGTCGTCGCAACGCGAAGTTGGTCGGAATTCTTTTCTTCTGTCCAGTAAAGTGCGTTTATTAACGCCAACGTGCGGCTGATGCTGCGAGGGTTATTTCCGTAATAGCCTGATGTGTAGGCGGCTAAAAAGGGGACGTCCAGCCCACCTGCCTGACCTTTCGGGATGTCGAAATGGAACGATGTCTCTTCTCCAATGTTCGTCCCAGGCAACCATGTAGCTGGATCGACCGCTTCCATCATCGTGTCCACATGACTGTCCACCACCGTCGCATCGTAATGAATATTATCTACGTTTACGTTCTCACCCAGTGCGACGAAGGAGCTGGAAAAGACGAGCGCCAACGTCACCATCAGCACCATTATCTTTCTCTTCACGACACGCCCTCCTCAATAGATTGTGATCTCCCTCTTGTGACAAGGCGACTGCCCCGAGGGTGGAGACTGAACTTAACGGTCCCACTTCGCAATCAGAGAGTCGGCATCACCCTTGAGGACAGTGTACGCCTTCTCAGTGATCCACCCGTTTTCCCTCTGATGCTCAAGCAATCGCTTAAAACCGTGCATATGCTTCACAACCTTGTCCGCCACCCCTTCTTCTTCGTAACGGGCTACGGCGGTTAAATGCGTCATTAACGAACGGGCTACTTCATCGTTTTTCAATTCTCCGTCTCGTTTGAAACGCGCCACGCGCTCTTTCGTTCCGTCAGCCGTTGTCAAAACCGTTTCCCTTCCGGGATAGATAACGTTTGAAAGCAACCGGTACAAGTACTCCGGATGGGCTCTGAATCCGACCTCTAACCCGATGAGCGTGACACCAGGATGATGCCCTTTGATGATGACGGGCTGTCCTGCCGCCACTTCGGAGTTCTTCCAAAAGCCGGCCTTAAAAAAGTCCTGATCTGCATAAGATGCTACAACTCGGTCGTCCTCAATGTCTGTATACCAGACGGGGTTGTAGACAAACCCGACATCGCGCTCACCGTATCCAGCGGTTAAAGATGTGTCCCTGTAGTGCACGTGGACGACGCCGTTGCTGTCTCGGCCACTGCGGCCAGCCGTATGAACGGTCGTATCGGTCAACCCGAGGTCCACAGCCACCCCGGAAGCCCCTGCTCCGATGGCCACATACTTCCCGCCGTTTGAAAGGAACGCATGAATGCGCTCTCGATACGCCGCGCTCCTGTGTTGCCCTGAACCGTTCACCACTAAGACATCAACGTCGTCCAACCCGCGTTCAGTGATTTCGCTCGGCTCTATTTCGGTTACATTAAAACCGAGTTGCTTCAGTGCGGTCCGCGTACCGTGCTGGCCTCCGTCATCTAATATGGCGACGTTTACCGCGTCAAGCGCTTCGGCATCGTCTGGTATGGCTTTAGTGTGTAACGTAATTCCAGATTGTTGGACGATCCTTCGCAATGCGTCTCTACCGTCGCCTTCCACGTAGTAGTGTCCGTTGCCTCCTCTGTAAACGGAGAAGTTGGCGCTCATGATCTGGTTGACCAAAGCGACAGCCCCAACGGAACTGTTAGGTATTTCGTACGGACCTTCACCGACTAATGCCCCTTCTGTCTCAACATTTTCAACTTCTTTAAGCGGAACATCGATCGTATCGTGAGTCGGAATAGCTTCAAATCCCCATAAATCGGGCAAATTCCACGCAGAAATATCGTACATGGCACCCGCTTGATCACTGATGTCTTCCCCATCCCAAAGCAACGTGTTCGCCAAACTCCTCTTCGCCTGGTCCAGTTTGACGACGTACGTCCCTCTGCCGTATGTTTTTCCATCAACCGTAAACGCTTCCTCAGCTTCCATCACGTCGACGTCGTGTCGGAGGAGGGCCTTCACAGCTTTCACTGTCGCCGTCGGGTCAACGGGATCAACTGGCAGCACATAAGCCTTCGGAAAAAAGCCCTCTTCGTGATAAACATGGTCAAACTCGACGCCTCTCCTAAATATTTCCAGTTGATTTCGAGTCATTTCCACCTTGTGGTCGGTCGCAAATTTAAGCGCTCCCATCACGGCGTTGTAGTGCCATTCGACACCGTCCACACTGTTCGTCGGCGTTTCAAGTGTATAGCCGTATACTCCGTGATGCATCGCATACATCGGTGTAAAAATGGGCGGGTAGTCATCCCAACCGTCTTCGGCATCTCGGTAAGGAATGTGCGTCCCCTTCATATTTCGGTACAGATCCGTTTCAAAGTTTTCTTTGTTTGCAACGAGTTCCGCTTCCATCGCCTCAGCTTGGTCCAAAGCAAATGCAATGAATAAATCGTATTCATAATTCGGATTGTGAGGAATGGTACACGGCTCGATGAGGCCCGGGTAGTCGTCCGATCGCTTGACAAATCCGTGTAAGTCCAGATGCACCATCGGATTCCACTCCGTAATCAAGTCAACGTTTGCGACAGCTTCCGGTTGTGATAACGTCACGTGATCGCGATTGATATCAAATCCGTTTCCGTTCTGTCTCGTCCCTAAAATACGTCCATCTGGGTTCACGACGACATTAAAGACGAGAACGTTATGTTGCAGGATGCGTTTGGTAGTCTCGTCATGTTGATAAGCGAACCGCTCTATGAGCTTTAAAATCGCATCGACACCCGGATACTCGTTTCCGTGGATCGATCCGTTAATCATGAGCGGCACTTTAAAATCAGGGTTTTGGTCTATCCATTCGCGAATTTTGCCCGGGTTTTGAAGCATTTCTTTCCGCATCGCCTTCACTTCCTCAAGGTCAACACCGGGCTCTGAGATGACCACTTCATAAAGGTCGTGTCCTAAAGCAGACTGGCCGATGACTTCCATCGAAACACGGTCACTCTGTTGGACGTGATGGGACAAGATAGACCCGATTTCTTCGTACGGAACAGGAGTATAAGACGTTTCATTTGCCTGAACGGCATGAGACAGCGGCATGGCAGCAAATACAGCTGCCAAAAAAACGATCCACATCTTTAACAAAACCGACTGACTTGCCCAAATTCTCTGCAAAGGCAACATCCTTTCGTTTAGCCAAATATTCTATTAAAAATTTTGGCTAAATATTGTTTGAAAGACTAGTTATAGTATAACTATATTTAATAGTAAAAAGTTTTAATAGAATAGTAAATAACCCTTTCCTCCCATTCTTTGTCCGCCCGCCATGCCCTTTGACCCACAGATGTTCAGGCCAAAGAAAATCCCGGTTGCGACCGCTTCAAGTTAGGTCGAATTTTCCTACAATACAAAAATGTGGGAATTCAAAAAGGGAAGGGGAGTTTTCCTGCATTTCAAGGAATCTGTTTAGAGCGAGAACATTTTTTGTATGAAAGCGGGGTTATACACGGAGTGGTCAGGAGGGCGCGGGGTAAAGGCGCCAAAGGGCACATTTCCCTATTGTTCGAGTGTTCGAGTGTCAGTGCAACTATCTGAGAGGTGCCGCAGTGTGATCTTGTTCGTCACCGACCAGTTTTCGCGACCAAAAGGTGGCTATAACAGGTCCGGAAATATTGTGCCAAACGGAAAAAATGGCACTGGGCAGTGCAGCTAAAGGAGTAAAATGGGCCGTTGCCAACGACGCGCCTAATCCAGAGTTCTGCATCCCGACCTCGATGGAGATGGCCCTTCTCTTCACTTCATCTAGTCCGAGCAACAGAGCTGTCACATATCCGAGCAGCAAACCTAGGACGTTGTGAAGCACGACAGCGGAAAATAACAAAAAGCCAGAGGTCGCAATATTTTCGGCATTCGCTCCTACAACGGCTGCCACGATAATCATAATCGCCAATACGGATACGAGCGGCACGACTGTCGTGCTCTTTTCAACTTGGGACGGGAATATGCTTCGCATCAGGAGGCCTAAAACAATCGGTACAATCACGACTTGCACAATGGATAGCAACATGGCTTGCGGATCGACCGGCAGCCATTGACCGGCAAGTAAAAGGAGTATAAACGGTGTTGCAACAGGTGCCAACAATGTGGAAATGGAAGTCATCGCCACTGACAGGGGAACATCTCCCTTTGCTAAATAAACCATGACATTCGAGGCCGTTCCGCCGGGGCACGCCCCCACGAGAACTAGTCCCGCTGCCATTTCTGGCGGTAAGTTCATCCATTTAGCAAGTGTAAAACCGATGAGCGGCATGAGCACATACTGAGCCGCAACCCCAATCAGGACAGGCAACGGCTTCGTCAATACGATTTTAAAGTCGGTGACTTTTAAGGTGAGCCCCATTCCAAACATCACGATGCCGAGTAAAGTGGTAACGTAATGACTCGCCCACGCAAACGTATCAGGCGACAAAAAGGCGATGACCGAAATAATGACCACCCATATGGCAAAATACTTTCCTGCAATCGTGCTGATCGCCGCAAGCACCTTCACCCTCACATCACCCCGCGCAATAACTGAATATGCATCCATTATACACTAAATATCGCGGGATCAATCAGAAATTTCCGTCACCCCCCTTCATTGCGTTTCTCTCTTCCCTCCTCAAGATAAGTGGGAACCTCTTTTTTAACCCACCTTTACGCGTACACATGCGATGCCGTTATATCCGTAGCCTAACCGGTTCCACTTTGGTTGCACAGGCTGACTTTGACCGATAGAATTTGTCGCCCGGCAGTGAATGGTGTACTCGCCTTCCTGAACGGCATGCCACTGATAAGTCCACATGGCGACACTATAAGGCTGCGAGGCATCTTGACGGATGCGCGCCGACTTCCATGTGCGCGCCCCGTCTAAACTCACTTCCACTCTGTTAACGGTTCCTTCCCCGGTCCAAGCCCATCCTTTTATGACGTGTACGCCTTTTTCCAAAACCGAATAGTCGATGGGATACTGGATGAGGGAGTTGACTTTCATGAACGTGACGGGCAATTTCCCGTCATCCGATTCTGGATGCGGATAGTACACATAGTCATCAGTTTGAAATGGCCCTTCAAACGTGTCGGGAATCACCGTTATTTTTTGCAACCACTTGACCGATGCCATTGCATACCAACCAGGGACTATAAGGCGAAACGGGTAACCGTGTTTCAACGGAATAGGGCGACGATTCATGTCATATGCGACGATTGTATCGGGATGGAGAGCTTTATCCAGGGGAAGACTTCTTCTGTAGGCGCGTCTTTTTCCTTTATACTCTCCGCTGTCTGCCCCTTCGAACACCACTTCTTTCGCGCCCTCTTTGACGCCAGCCAAGCGAAGCAAATGAATTAGGGAAACCCCCTTCCACTCAGCTTGACTCATGGCTCCTCTTTGCCATCTGACCCCGTAAACCCCCGGATCAAAAAGAGCCCGTCGGTTTCCGGCACACTCCAGGGGCACGACGAGTGATTTGGCGGGCAATGACCTTAACGTCTGAAGGGACAGGTCCACGTTACGGCGAACGAAGCCGTCGATGCGAATCGACTGCGGAATTTGAGATGCAGTCGGATATGAGAAGTGGTTCCGTTTGAAGAAAAGATCTTCTGGCGTGATCGCTTCGTTTATGAAATGAACCGGTGTTTCCTGGTTTTCCGGTTCTAAACTGACTGTCAACAAGTGAGGTTTCACTTTGATATTGTCGCCATTAGCTGTCATAAGATCGAATTCTCTCCTTTACCAAACAAGATATTAAAAATGCAAAAAAAAGGGCATCAGGCTTCCATGACACGTTCAAGAATTTGCACCGCGAACTTAGCAAATTGGGTTTCGCCTCCGGGGGGCGCGCCAGCCGAATGTCTATGTGAAAAGCTACTTTTCCCTCCTGAAGTAAAACGAGGCGGTCTGCTAAAGCAACGGTTTCCTCCACATCGTGTGTGAGTAAAAGGGATGTGAACCTTTGCATGAATTCCCTTGCATTCATCGCCATGTAACCAATCCCCGTGTCAGAAGAGATGGTCTCCGCCACGATCAACGTCAACCACAAAATGCCTAAAGAATATCGCAACCCAACGACCATAGACGGAAGGGCTCCAGGAGGATCACCTTTCTAAAAAGCTTCCAATCCACGTATCCTGGAGAAAAAGACCGCTGAGGACGTTTTGAGCACCCAGTGCAAACAGAACGGATTTTAGTGCGTAATCCAGCATAAGCAAATGGCGAGAGTCCACCGTCCGCTTGCTCTAGATTCTCGACGCTTGAAACAATCGCCGGGTTGTCAAATTACGTATACATTAAGGCTTTCTGGCGGTAAATCCCGTACCTTGATCACGTTCGTTCTCCATCTGTTCCCGTACATGAGATCGCACATGTACTCTGCGACGATAGATGTCTTCGCCGATTGAGATGGACTACCGGATATGACAACAATCCGTGGCATGAGGGAAAAACCTCCTTCCATACGTAAGGCCCCTTTCCTTCAAGCGACTGCTCAAAGGGAAGGGGCCTCCGGTGGTCCGGTCGGCAAACAGTAAAAAGGACTTCTTTCATTTGCCATTGTCTCTCCCTGATTGTCTTTCAGAATGGGAAGGCGGGACCGTCAATCGATGTTTTTCTGTACGGTCGATTTGTACAACTCGCGAATCGTGGACGGTAATTACAACGTAACCGTACCGCAAGTCTTTCAACGTGTTTACAATGTGTTCTACGAGCACATCTGATGTCTTCATTCGGGACCTTAACACCCTCCTTTGACTGATGATGTCAGCGGGACAACAGTTCACAAGTGAAACTGAGACGCAGAGTTATCAACTTTAGTAAAATTGATCATGTCGAGGTATTTAGTCGAGTTTAGTTCGTGCCGGCACGACATGGAAAAAATCGAACGTCGGCGGGGATCATGACGGCTCACGAATATTTTCGTTTAGCAAATCTTCCAAAGTCGTGTTATCCAGTACTTGCGCCACCGTATCACGCACAAGGGCCCACAACGGCTTTAACAAACAACCGGCTTCCAGTGGGCACGGGTCGTACGCTGTCAAACTGACGCATCCCATGGGGGCTAAAGGGCCTTCCAGTTGACGGACAACGTCCCCAACGACAATGTCGGCTGCAGGCCTGCGCAAAGAATACCCTCCTTGTACACCGCGCTTACTTTTAACATACCCTAGATTTTTCAACTGCAATAAAATTTGCTCTAAGTAGTGGATCGGTACCAATGTTTTCTCTGCTACTTCTGCGATGGAATGCACCGCACACGGTCTGTCGCCAAGTACGATCAGGGCCCGCAGCGCATATTCCCCCTCGTTGTTACTTTCATCCCTGTCCTCCTCAGTTTCCACTTTCACCTTTTGGCCGCTTCACGATCATGTCACAGTCTTTGGAACGGAAAGATACAGTAAACTTGAGGTTCTTTAGTGGGTTAGTCAACTTTTCAACATGGTGCATCGTATGCAGTTCTCCGTCAATAAGTTCGCCGCTTTTGAAAAAAATAAAGCGCAATGGAACCCAGTAGCTGGACCTTTACCTTTCATTCTTGTGCGTTTTTAGCCTTTCCTGTAAGTATTCCTCCGATTTTCCTTTCAGAATGCTCAGACGAAGGATATGCGGTGGTGCCAGAATTAAACTGTCCCATTGACACACATATTCCGCCAGTCCGCAATTGACTGGCGGAAATTTTATTTTTTTCTACGTGATTTTGATCATTTATTCCGTTTAGGTACAATCACATCTGTTTCAATCAAACGAGGATGGAGCTTTTTCGCTTTTTTATAGGCTTCAGTTGAATTGACGTTGTACACATGCAGTTTTAACTTTGCTCTTCTGATTTTTTGGGCCGCTTTTTTATCTACATTGTCAATGGATGTGGTATAAAGTGCGCTTTTATACTTTTTTAACTCTTTAATATCGGCATCTACATTCTTCAAGGCATTGCCAAGAAATGTCACAGTTGCTTCCGGGTACCATGCGTGAAACTGATCTCGAACCTTTTTATCGCTCAGTACAAAAAACGAATGGTTTAATACATTCGCTTCATCTGCTTGTGTCATAATGCCATCTACGAACTCTTTGTCTTCCCAGTTCCCTTTTGAACCGTCAAAATTGACCCCAAGATTGTATTTATGCGCTTCCTCTAGCACTTCATCAAGTGTCGGCACCTTATGTTTTGTTACATTGCCGTCTTTATCCTTAATCGCAAAACTTTGAATCTCCTTTAACGTCAACTCTTCTACCTTTCCTGATCCTGTCGTTGTACGGTCGACTGTTTGATCATGCATTAAGACGTAATGACCGTCTTTCGTTCTTTGGACATCAATTTCTACAAAGCCATAACCTAGTAATCCTGCCTGCGTAATAGCCTCTAATGTGTTTTCCGGGGCGGCCACTTGCGCACCACGGTGGGCACTTAACTCCGTTTTATTACTGCGTAACCAGTTATCATTCGGCGCGGCACTTGTAACACTCCCAAACAGAAATACGACAACCATAAGCGGTACCGCCAGCGACAACATTCTGCTCTTCTTCACGTTTCACACTTCCTTTATTTAGATAAAGATTCATTAATTTTTATGTTTTTTGCATGTGAAACCACTGGTGTTGCATTAATTAAATCCGATGATTCATAATACCCTCAATGTTCACATTTCGGTTGTCCAACTGACAAAAAAATCCTTTACAATGGATGTACAGGGTGGTTCCTGTCCAAATCCAACGTAAAGGATACCGTTATGGACAAGAATACACTGATTTCATCATTTGGTAAATGGGTGGCACCCATTAATTTTTCCCATTTTGAAAAACAAGTTGCCGCCACCAATCAGGACAAATACACCAAGAAGCTCACGACAAAGGCTTATCTGATGCTTTTCCTGTATGCACATCTTCAGGAAGAAGAGAGTTTACGCGCAATTTCGGATGCCGTACTCGATGAAGATTTGGGGCAGGCACTCGGACTCGATGGGATTAGCGCTTCCCAATTGTCTCGAAAGAATAGGGAAGTGGATCCATCGCTGATGGCCAATGTGTTTCTTCATCTCGTTCAGCAAATCCATCGGCACAAACAAGGCAAGAAACGGGTGGATCTACCGGTCAAAATCATTGACTCCAGCACCATTCCTTTAAGTTTAAGCCGCTATAAATGGGCCACTTTTCGCAAGACGAAGGCCGGTGTCAAATTACACTTACGCCTTGTCTTTATGGACAAAGGAACGGTCTATCCGGAAAAGGCCATCGTTACACCGGCTAACATCCACGACCGTACCCAATTGGAGGTTCTCATAGACGAAAAAGAAGCGATGTACGTTTTTGATCGCGGTTATGTCGACTACGAGAGATTTGACCGCTATTGTGATAAAGGGATTTTCTTCGCTTCGCGTCTGAAGAAAAACGCGGTGATCCGCACCCTTGAAACGTTTTCCGTCGCGGAAGAAAGCCCCATTATGTCAGATTCGATGGTCGTCATCGGTACCCCTCAGAAACGAACGGAAAATGTATTCCGGCTCATTGAAACCGTTGATTCGAAAGGCAATGTCATTCGCCTTGTGACCAATCGTTTTGACCTGAGCGCCGAAGAAATCGGTGACATCTATCGTTCGCGTTGGGCGATCGAGCTGTTTTTCAAGTGGCTTAAGCAACACGTGCGAATCAAAACCTTTTTCGGAACGAGTGAGGAAGCCATCCAAAACCAGATTTTCATGGCACTCATCGCCTACTGTCTGCTTGTTCTCGTGCAAATGGAGACCAAAGCGAAGCAGTCCATCTTGCAATTAAAACGATGGTTAAAATCTTTTCTTTGGAAATCCTATGAAAAATGGTTTCACCGCATCCAATTTCGTTCGATGAGGCGAAAGAGAAAACTCTCGACATAAGCGTGTTTGTCGTTGTCACTCTAGGACTAACTGTATAATATTACCAAATGGGCAGCACCACCTTTTATGCGGTATTTGTCTTTTTAGCCCTATTAGATGAAATATGGATAACTGAATATTCAATCAAGTAATTGCCAAGTTTTATGCAACAGTAGTGATGTGAAACATACGTAACACGAAAGAAGAAGCACAAAAAGGCGAGCTCGGAAAAAACCTCACAAGCCCGCACGCAACCATCCTTGGCGCCAATGTGTGCACCTCTAGGAAACCACCATGAACCTTCCGCTGTTAAACCCAGCAGGTGTAGAGCTATGTTAGCAAGGGAGAGAGGGACTCGGGTGAAGGGCTTTACCTTTGATGAAATGCTCTTGCCCCCGGACACACTGTTACGCTAGGATGCCGCCTCGAGAATGCCTTTACCTGGAAACAACACGTTACTGTTCCGATTCGCTTCCCATTTTTCAATCATACGGTTCACTTGAGTATGGAGAATGTCAAACGCTTTGTCAGACATCATCCCCACGTCTTTTTGATGCTTAAGCAATCCCTTAAAGCTCTCCAAGTGTTTGATGACTTTTTCGGCTATTCCTAAATTTTCGTAATAACTAATGGCTGTCAAGTGTGCCATTAATGAACGAACACCTTCATCGTTTGACAACTCCTCTTCTTCAGCGAGGCGGTCAACCCACGTTTTCATGCTCTCTGCCCTTATGTCTATCTCTTCCAAACCGTCACGAGCCTCATTCAATCTCGACAAAGCACCGTCGACTTCCGTCTGGGTCGCATTTGGGTCGTTCAGAACGTTTTCGGCTTCTGTTAAAGCGTATTGCAAATTTTTCCAACTCTCTACCGTGTAGAGGTATTCATTCAATTGCTCTGCCTTGATTTCGTTCACGCGAATTTGCAATTCGTATTTATCCACCTCGGAGTCCTGAAGGAACTCCGGTGGTTTGCGGTGTTGTGTTTTTTGTTCGTAAGCATAAGCAATCTTCATTAGGGTCGGTTCATCAAATGCTCTCGCCAGAAATTCGACTCCAACTGGAAGACCGTCTGTGGTGTAACCGGCAGGTACCGTGATCGCAGGAAATCCACTGAACGCGCTCAACCGATTATTATTTCCAACACGCTGACCTCTCCCTATTTCTGCAGCGGCATTTGTCGAAGTCGGGTACATCAAAGCATCCAGTTCGTTGTCTGCCATCGCCTTTAACACCCCATGTTGTGCCACTTTTGTACGGAAAAGGACAATATCCTTGTATTCCTCAGTATCTAAAGTTTCCCGTTCATTTCTCTCAATCAACGACCTCTCGATCGATTTGCTGTACTCCCCTGACTGAATGATTTCATCTAGCGAAGCATAAGGAGCCCCCTCGCCAAGGGCCTCTAAATAGTCATTCAGTTGGAATTTAAATTCCCAGTTACTCAAACTCGGGTAAGAGAAAATCTCATCAAGAAAAGGAATCTCCACCTCTACTACTTCAGCACCCAGTTGTTCTACATCTTCAATCGCTCTCTCAATAATGTCATTCACTTCGTGACTGCTTTCGTTGAATAAGGACCTGACCACTCCTATCTTTGCTCCCTCTAACCCGTCCTCAGTGAGAAATTCCGTGTACGTTTCCGGGATGTTGGTGACGCTTCTGGCTGTTTCGATGTCTTTCTCATCGTACCCCACTGTAGCATCCAACAAATAGGCAATGTCTTCAACGGTGCGCGCCATCGGTCCGCCGGTATCTTGAGTGAGAGCCAGGGGAATAATTCCATCGCGACTAGAAAGCCCGATTGTCGGCCGTAATCCTACTAGACTATTAAAAGCTGACGGAATTCGGATCGAGCCACCCGTATCTGTACCAAAACCCGCCGTGGCAAAATTGGCAGCCACGGCAGCACCCGTCCCGCCACTTGACCCTCCAGGGTTATGAGCCAGATTATAGGGGTTTAAGGTTTGTCCGCCAAGTGAACTTTCTGTCGTAATACCGAAAGCAAATTCATGTAAATTGGTTTTTGCCAAAATAATAGCTCCTGCTTCTTTTAACTTTTGAACCTGGTGGGCGTCATCCGGCGGTATCGAATCCTTTAAACATACACAACCGGCCGATGTCGGCATGTCCGCTGTATCAAAGTTATCTTTAAGTACGATGGGAATGCCGTGAAGCGGACTTCTAGGCCCGTGTTGCGCCCTTTCTTTATCCAACTCTCGCGCAATTTCTACTGCATTTTCATTGATCGTGATGATGGAATTGATGCTCGGCCCTTGTTGATCATAGGCCTCAATGCGTTTCAAGTACTGAAGCACCAGTTCTTCTGCTGTCAGGATTCCTCGCTCCATTGCTGCTTGAATTTCCGAAATTGTCGCCTCTGTCAGTTCAAATGCTTCAGAAGTCGGCGTTTCCAAAGGACGATCTGCATAAGAAGACATCGGGGCAACGAGCAAAACAGCTACCAACAACAACATCGTTAAATGGTGCCTGATTCGACATTTCACTTCTCTTCTCCTCCAATCTTTTTGACCCATACATATATATCAAGAGAGGGACGGCTCATCCCTAATGGAAGGGGGCGTTTTTAATGGCCTGTTCCTGTACAAACATGCTTGAACCTTATCCTAGTGTGCACCCTTTAAACCCTCAGCGAGCCACGAAACCCTCTGGAACTGTAGTAAGAGGACGCACCGTTGTGATACACGAAGACGTGCCCGTAGCGGCGATCGCAAAAAAGGGCACCGCCAAGTTTTCTAATATCAGGTGGTGTTTGCACCCAGCTCGACGTTTTCGTATCGAAACTTTCAAGTTTCTGCAGCGCTCGATACTGTTCTTCCGTTAACAGTTCAATCCCCATGGCAGTTGCCATATCCATAGCGTTATTTTCTGGTTTATGTTTTTTCCTCGCCTCCTGCGCTTCGCGGTCGTAACAAACACTTCTGCGGCCTCTTGGACTCTCCGCCGAACAATCACAGAAAATGTATTCGCCAGTCCTTTCATCCCGGCACACAACATCCGGTTCCCCGCCCGTTCTTTCCATTTCATTGAGCGACCACAGCTTTTCAGGCTGAGCTTCCAGCTTTGCTCGGACTTTAGCCCATTCAAGACCTTTATGGCGGTGCATGTTCTCCTCAAAACGGGCTTTTAATACTCTCAGCAATTCCTCACGCTGTTCTGGTGACAACTCCTTGTCAGGACTGGCATTGTTTCTCTTCGTCACGTTAACTTCCTCCTTTAGATTCCGATGTTTTCAAGCAGCTGTCATGACACTGCCACTGCCTCACACCCCCCTTTTGTTACCATTCCACACGCTATAAAAAAACACCTTTCCTCAAAAAGGTGTCCATCTCCCAGATGCTTTTAAACGTAAAACTCCATATGATGTTTTTCCTGTTTATAGTAATCCAACCTATCCTGCAATGTGCCAGTATGAAATTCAAACTTATGACCATCTGGATCAGTAAAGTAAATAGATTTTTTGTCCCTTTCATCTCTAGGACGACCAGGTAAAATGTTGACGCCCAATTCCTTTAATTTGTTGTAGATTCTATCAAAATCAGCCTCTTCAATTGAAAAAGCGATATGAGTGTATGACCGGCTTATTTCATTACGGGGAATGTCTTTCTCTAAGTTAAGCGCCAGCCACATGCCATTCAAATCAAAGTAGGCCGTGCTCCTCCCTTTGACTAGCAATTTAGCTCCAAAAACATCTTGGTAAAACTTAATCGATCTCTCCAAATCAGAAACGGAAAACAAAAAGTGATTAAGCCCTTTTACGAACAACTTCATCACCTCAGGAATAGCTAAACTAAAAATGCAAACGCCTGTCAACTAACGTCCTTCAATTGTATGTGTCAAGTTTTACTCGACGACCTTACAGGAAAAAGGATCAGAAGACCTTAATTTTGTCGCCAGACCCCTAACGCGCTTCGCTTGTTTTATCCCTAGTGGAGGGCAAAATGCATTTTGACCTCTAGGGATGTCATATCTTTTATGCGATGACGGAAGACAGACGATTGATCACCTTGTTCAACTGTCCAATCGCACTTGATGACGAGGCGGCTCCAACCTCAATCCTCCCGTGGTGGATGCCCATCGCATCTCGTTTGCTTGCTTTTTTTGCCTGACGCCGTAGCTTTTGAGTCACCGGACGATTGGGCCACACCGTGAGCACCGCCTCTCTCAACGTCCCATTGGCGATTCCCTGTTGCACTTTCGCCACCGCTTCGGCTCCTGCTTCACTCCAGTACATCCCTCTCCGTTTCATCCGGTACACCAAACGCCTCTGATTCGATTCCATACAGCCCATCCCTCGGGCGTTTTCCGGCTTATTCGGGCTCACCTCGCGCCAATCACGCAGTAAGTCCCAATGCCCTTCCAGATACTTTCTCATGTCTTCGATTCGCTTTTCTTCGCCCTCGGTTTCCGCATTCCCTATGGCGGTATCGATGACCGCTTTAAAGCGATCTTGATTCTGTTGTGTGATCGCCTCTTCCAGTAAAGGGATCAGCTTAGGCTGACGGCTTAATCCATGGCGAATACTCCGCTTTACATGAAAGCGATCCAGTTGATGGGTGATGGACGCCGCCTCCGAGAATATTTCCGCCACGCGTTCTGTCGAGATCCACGACGCTGCATCCGCGTTGGTGGCGATATGGGATCCGGTTAGATCCCAGCGATGTCGGATGACAGCAAAGCCCTTCTCCCAAAAGTCTTCTCCCGACGCCACGGTGGAAAAGGTTTGTCGATCGGTTAAGGACACACGCGACCCGTTATGGTCCCATCCGGTATAGGCGATCATATGCTTAATTTCAATGCTTTTGCCTTTCCCCTTGACGTACAAGCCATCGGCTTCACAGTACAAATGCTGGGTAGATGGCGCTTCAGGGATGGTGATGTCTTCAAATAGCTGATCCCGTTTCCGCGTATCCATCGCTGCCTGAGCCTCACCCGCTTCTCTGACGAGACGTTGAAAGGTCGTATGGCTGATGGGGATACCGGCGAGGCGCTTTGTCGCCTCTGACGCCAATCGGTAAGTCATCCCCGGAGCGGTCGCTAACTCCGCCCCCAGTATCATGACGTCAGGACTGTATCTTTTACGAGGTTTTAATCCTATCGCCTCATCAACCGGATAATGCGCGTTGCCGTTTTTGTCATACATTAAGTGGCGTCGGTAGGTCACTGGACCAAAGAAACAGGTGAACTGGCGCTGATCACGCCGCTCACTTTTCCAACCGTAATAGGTCTTGTAATACGCCACTAGGGCCTGATCCAGTTGCTCCAAAAACTCCCCCAACTGATCCGCAATGATGCCCATCATTTTCACACGTAGGGTTTCCCAAAAGGACAACATGTCTGAAGACTGTTCTAAAATAGATGCGATTTCTGGTATAATTGGTTTCAAGGAAGACCTCTCCTTTCGTCGCGGTTAGGAGTCATGTTTAGGTCTTCCTTTTCTGCATTTTTCCTCAGAAATCCTGCTAAGCCCCTTCGAGTGAAATTTTATACATACCCTTCAATTTCTCCTTTTGTCGGAAAACTTATGCCAAGCGAAATTGACCCATGCCTCATGCATAAGATCCACAAGTGGAAAAGTAATACTTTGTATGTTTTAGGAACGAACTAAGTGTTGACTATGGTATAATGCTCATATTAACATGTCAAGTAAAAATAATATTAACCTGAAAAGATAACTTAAGGCGAAAAATGATGATTTTGTCGAAAAACGGCAGTCTCACGGGGAGACTGGTCTTTAACTTGACCTCCCATAAGCTGAACAAAGGTCATGAGATGGAAGATACCATAATAAGGGCCACTGAACACAATGATCTGATCTTGATTTTCTTGCATAAGGCGACGACGCCAATTGCGAATCCCTTTCGACGGCTGATTAGAGGATTCACTCTCTTCGCCTTCTTCCGTTTGCTCGGCACACCAAGTTCGATAAGCCGTTGTCAGGGCAATGGTCAAAAACGTGAAATAGACGTGCGATACCATGCCATTGGCCGTTTTGGTTGGCGCATGTTCCAGATTCCAGCCCTGTTTGCCTTCACGAAAAAGTAAATTCTCAATAAGGCTGCGCCCATCATAAGCATCATACGGAACAAAAGGGCGGTCAACGGGACTGTTGGTCAAAAAAACAGGGCATTTGTCTGCCGGGATCTCCTCGTTTCGGTAGCGTTGAATGACCACGGCGTTGATTGGGCAACCGCCGCCGCCCGTCTTACTGTATTGCTTTGCGGGCTTTGCCGGGTCCCGATAATCGACATAACTGGTTAACGCCTTGACACCAGTAACTTGGGTCTCGAGGATGTGCTCGGTTTTGCTTTTGCCACGACCGGACGTCTGTTTTTCTTGGCGTGTATCCGTCACCCCCATGGACGCTTGAGCCAAGTCCCGTGCATCCTGGGCGACGTCCATGTTGGAGCGTGCGGGAATCACAAATGTGATCTTTTGTTGGTCGAGCCAATATAAGGTGGTGCCGTCCAGAAAGCCCCGATCCATCAACACTTGGGTGATCCGGCTGTGCTTGCCCAGATTGCGCTGAGCCTGCTCGATGAGCACACGCGTATATTTGGACTCGTGTTCATGAATGGGGACGACTTTTAGAGCAAGGGGAATTTCCGTGTGCTGGTCAAACAACACAATCGCTTTCCATCCGTAAACGACACACTCGATCTCCCGGACGCCCTTTTTGTTGTGGATTTTCTTTTTGCGCATCACTTTTCCGGCACCTTCGTAGTTCGGCGTCGTTTCGATATCGGTGCCATCGATGATGCCCGTCACTTGTTGGTAGAAAGCACCAGATGCCGCTAAGTTGGCGATATTGGTGTTAAACAGTTGTTCAATCTCCTGTGGTGTCGCCTTATTCATGAATTCTGCCAGTGTCTGAGGGGTAAACGGGCTGGCGGGTGGGGTGTCGTTATGCCGTTTACCGGCACCCCGATTACAGTACCCTTCTTCCAACACCATAGCCGAAAAGCCCAAGGTTCGCATCACACCCTGATCACTAAACAACAGAGCAGGCAAACTTTTCATCGCCTTAATGCCCAGCAATGTTTTGGCCAAATACGTGATCAAGCAGTAATAAAACGGAATCATCACCCGTTGATACTGGCTAGCTTGAAAGGTGGAAAAAGAATGGAGGACACCGGTTTCTGACAAGTAGCCCATAAAATCATCCAAGATAGCTTCATCTTCCAGGTTGTGTACGCTGTCCATCGTTTTCGTGGTGCTGATCACCTGGGCGACGTATTCATCATCCCTTGTAGCGGCCACAATGGAAAAACGGTCGTTTAAGATGTGGGCGAAGTTACTCATCAATCATCCCTCATTCCGATTTTTATCTGGAATGAAGACATTCGCTCCGGAACCACTATTTTCCTTGTAGACTGACCCATTTCGACAAAACTAATGGTGATTCGACAATTGATTAGCTATGTTATCTTTTCAGAATATTAACTTGTCAATAATTATATATTTTTTGCAAACGGATGGTGAGTAACATGTCATTAGATACTTTGTTAGAAATAAGTGACTCATCTATATATAACATTCAAACGAATACAAGAGGGAATGAAGGGACTCTGCCTATAACAAAAGAAATGCTGTTGGATTCTCCAAGTGGACATTTGTTTGGCTTATCCCAAAATGTCGGGATGGGTTGGAATATTAAAGATTTGTTGGGACCTCAAGTTCTAATTTTGAGCACACAAGGAGGAATTCGAGACCATTATGGAAATCCAATTGCATTAGGCTATCATACAGGTCATTGGGAAGTCGGACTTCTGGTGCACGCTGCGGCTGAAGTTATTCGTGAAAACAACGGAATTCCATTCACCGGATACGTCAGTGATCCCTGTGATGGGCGCTCTCAGGGAACAAGCGGGATGTACGATTCCCTTCCCTACCGCAATGATGCGGCAATTGTATATCGACGACTCATTCGATCTTTACCAACTCGAGAAGCAGTTATCGGAGTAGCAACCTGTGATAAAGGACTTCCTGCTATGATGTTGGCTCTTGCAGGTAGCAAGGATTTACCTGGAATTATCATCCCTGGAGGCGTGTCTCTTCCACCCACTAATGGAGAAGATGCAGGAAAAGTTCAAACAATAGGGGCACGATTTGCCAATGACGAAATAACGTTAAAGGAAGCTGCTGAGCTTGGGTGTCGTGCTTGTGCAACCCCTGGAGGTGGTTGTCAATTTTTTGGAACCGCTGCCTCATCTCAAGTCGTTGCCGAAGCGATGGGAATGGCCATTACTCATTCAGCTTTAGCTCCTTCAGGTCAATCAATTTGGTTAGAAATGGCAAGGCAATCTGCTAAAGCGGTCATGGCATTAAAAAAAGAAAATATCAAAATATCTGATATATTAACAGACAAAGCCATAGAAAATGCCATGGTCGTTCATGCTGCTTTTGGAGGTTCAACAAACCTGTTACTCCACATTCCTGCTATTGCCCATGCTGCCGGTTTAAAAGTACCGACGGTGAAAGATTGGGTGCGTGTAAATAAAAAAATTCCTCGCATAGTAAGCGTATTACCAAATGGCCCAGTGGACCATCCAACGGTTCGTGTGTTTTTAGCAGGTGGAGTACCAGAAGTAATGCTTTATCTCCGAAAATTAGGAGTTTTGCATGAAGATGTCCTTACTGTCACTGGAAGAACTCTCGGCGAGAATCTAGATTGGTGGGAAAAATCCGAACGTCGCATGAAATTAAAAGAGAGATTACTGGAAGTTGATAAAGTTGATCCAGAAAGTGTAATTATGAGTCCGGAGATAGCCAAGGAAAGAGGCCTAACCTCAACCGTAACTTTTCCAACTGGCAACATTGCTCCAGAAGGATCTGTCATTAAATCTACATCCATCAGTCCGGATGTCGTGGATGAAGACGGTGTATACCGCCATACGGGTAAAGCAAAAGTTTTTACTTCAGAACAAGGGGCTATCCGCGCCATTAAAAACGGAGACATTGAAGCAGGAGACATAATGGTAGTCATAGGAGGCGGTCCACTTGGAACGGGTATGGAAGAGACGTATCAATTAACTTCAGCATTAAGGCATTTATCCTACGGGAAATACGTTTCTTTGATTACTGATGCACGCTTTTCAGGAGTTTCCACAGGTGCTTGTATTGGCCATGTTGGTCCCGAGGCATTGGCTGGTGGCCCGATTGGAAAATTGCGAAATGGTGATGTTATAGAAATTGTCATAGATCGGGAAAATTTAGTTGGGTCGGTAAATTTTATTGGAACCAGGGAGCGACGGTTAACACCAGAAGAAGGAGCGAGACTCTTAGCCGAACGCTCTACCCATCCTGATTTAAAACCTAATCCTAGATTACCGGATGACACAAGATTATGGGCTGCTTTACAGTCTGTAAGCGGCGGCTCCTGGAAAGGTAGTGTCTATGATGTTGATAGGATTATTGAAGTGTTAGAAGCTGGAAAGGAAATACTAGCAAAAAAGAGAAACCATAAAAATTAAAAATATCCTTTTTTGGTAAAGTTGCACACCTTCCTTGCTTGAGATGCAACACAAGAAATAAACAAAAGCCACGGTAATTCCGTTATGATGAACAGGAGGAATTACCGATGGCTCAATCCCATGATAACCACAAAGGAATGTACCTTTTCACATCTTACGCCATATGCCGTGGTTGAATTCGGGCCCTTCGTGAGGAATTGCAGATGTGAACAGCGACACCGTTACACAGCGAAAATTGGATCTGACGCCTGAAACCGGTCAGCAAACTCTAATTTTAACCCCAAATCTTCACACGGTTTTTTCCTTTTTGCAGAATATTAAATGGTCCCAAAACGCTTTTTCCATCTTTTTGTTTTCCGAAGTAATCTGTATCTAAAATTAATTCACTTCCATCTGGATTAACAAATTCAGCATCGACTATCCGCACTCTTTCTAATGTGTTTGTAGAATGAATTTTTCCAGATAATTTCTCAAAGTCTTCTGGAAGCTTACAAGTAAGATATACTTCATCTCCTTCTTCTATAATGTTTATTTCCGGATCAAAATGATCCACCACAATATTCTCTTCTTCTTCTTCAAAAGGTACTGCTCCATTTAAGTATATGTTGTGGTTAATATAAACAGGCTGTTCTACAGTCATGAATATATCTAGATCGCCAGGCTCTTTACTTTCAACTGCTTCAATATACTCCTCTAATGATTGAGTATAACCGTTATAGTGAGAAGTCCCCATCCCCTCTTTAGAATTCTCTAAAGCGTTAGCACCGATGTTACGGGCAGTTTTAGTTTTTATATAATCACCGCCAATAAAGATATTGTTAAACATTCGGTCGTCTCCACCATACACAACTGCAAACCCTGCTACCTCTGTACTATGAGGCACATGATATGGAGTTGCACGATTGAGAACTTTCGAAAGAACCATTTTCCCACAAATTAAGTTGTTTATGTAGGCTCCACCTTGAGCAAAATTGTCGATTGCATAGTCAGATGCCAAAATATTGTGATCCACTAAATAGGGACCATGACTAACTTCTACAAACAAATCACGATTATTTCGATAAAACAAATTTTTACTTACTCTTGTACCTTGTGTTTGCCAATCTAGCCAAGTTCCTAAAGTACAATCATGAATACGATTATGATAAATTTGCACATCAATGGCTGCGTGTAACTTGATACCAGCAATCTCGTGTCCATAAAACTCTCTTTTTAAACCAATATTATAAATATGGTTACTATATATTTCACTAAATACACATCCCAAATGACCTACAATACCGTTTTGTCCACAATCATATATCGTATTGTTTCGGATAATGTGTGAACCAATTTTCTCTTTACTCCATCCAGCTTGCCGAGCAAGAAATACAGATTCTAACTGATATTGATAACCTGGCTTATCTTTCCGCTTGGAACGAAAGTTATTCCCTGTCGATGCTTCTTTGCCAATACTAATTGCACTACATTTCGAATCATGAATGATGTTATCTTCAATAATCCAACCTTTACTCCAATGAGGGCCTATTAACCCTGGCTGATCCGCTGTCGGTGGGGCCCACGGAGTTGCTGCGTGACACATTTCAAAACCTTTAACAGTAATATAATTAATCCCTGTTTCTTCTGGATAAAAACAACATTTTCGGACATTTATTTCTACTAATTCTTCGTTGGGATTATAGTCGTGAAAATTCGCATATATGGTAGTCTTGTTTTCATCTACTTCCGCAAACCAGAGATATTTTGTTTGCTCTGGATGATGGACAGGGACAATTTCTCCTGTCCAGTGATCTAATACTTCTGTTCTTATGCTTGGATTTAGCAATTCCTCATATCTATTAGCTTCGTAAAAGGACATGCCATTTAAATAAACATCCCCTAAGTGTTTCCCAGGATTATATACAACCCAATCACCAAAAATTTTCTCTTTATAAGGGTTATAACCACCAAAAAATTCATTTGGTAATACAACTTTCCATACACTGCCTTCAACTTTCTCCCAATCTTGTATACGTTCAGATCCTTTAATGACTACTTTTTCTCCTTCAGCAGCTCTATAAGTAATCCTTCTTTTATCGCTCAATCCGGAATTTTTTGGTTTTACCCATTCACGATACTCACCTTCATGGACAATAACAGTATCCCCTGCTTCAGCCATAGAAGCAGCCTTATTAATTGTAAAAAAAGGATCTTGTTTCGTCCCTTGTCCAAGGTCTGATCCATTTTTGGCTACATGATATTCATTATTCATGTTTCTCCCCCTTTTAGTTATACAGCTAGAGGTAACGATACATCTAACGTTAAAAAAAATGATACCCTCCTCTTTATACCGCCGCTCGCATCGTTTTTGGTAGTTTGGAAATCATTTTCCCTTCATAAAAGGTACTCTACGATTTAACAAACACGGTCTTTATCGATGTAAAGAATTCCTTCGCGGCTTCCCCCTGTTCCCGAGAATGTGAACTGGAAGACTTCATACCCCCGAATGGCGCTTGATATTCTACACCCGTCGTTTCCGAATTTACACGCACTAGTCCAGCTTCAATATCGTCTACAAATGATAGAATGTGACCGATGTTTTTCGTAAAGATAGAAGCACTTAACCCGTATGCCACATCATTAGCCAATTCAATAGCTTCTTCGACAGTGTCCACCTTCATTAAAACTAATACGGGACCAAAAATCTCTTCCTGGGCAATCGCCATGGATGAGGTGACTTTATCAAATATCGTCGGACGAATATAGAGACCGTTTTTTAAATCATCGTCCTGCGGCTCATCTCCACCATAGAGTAAATCAGCTCCTTCGTCGATCCCTTTTTGAATGTATTGTTTAACGATTTCAAACTGAGATTTGTTCGCACAAGGCCCCATCCAAGTTTCCTCTTTTAAACCATCACCAACCTTAATTTCTTTTACTTTGTCGAGTAATTTTTTCTTAAACGCCTCATAAATCCCACTTTGTACGATGACCCGGCTACTGCATGTACACTTTTGTCCCGTCGTTTTTAATCCTCCATTCAGTACCGCCTCTACCGCTTTATCAAGATCACAGTCATCCGCGATAATAATCGGGTTCTTTCCTCCCATCTCTAATTGATATTTCCCTCCACGGGCGGCAACCGTTTGACCAATCTGAACTCCAACGTTGTTCGAACCAGTAAAAGTGACAGCATCCACATCTGGACTTTCTGCCAATCCCCGGCCGATGATTGAACCCCTACCAGTAACCAAATTGAGCACACCTTCGGGGATTCCAGCTTGATCAAAACACTCGACCAATTTTGCAACTGTCACTGCCGCTTCGGTTGCTGGTTTTAACACAACAGTATTGCCGTAGACAAGAGCCGGCGCTATTTTCCACACCGGAATCGCGACGGGAAAATTCCACGGAGTAATGACCCCAACCACCCCGACCGGTACTCGTTTGCTAAACATTAAAGCAGAGCGATCCGTCGACGGAATGACATCGCCAATTTTTCGTGTTCCTTCGCCCGCATAATACTTTAGAATGGCAATACCACGTGCCGTTTCCCCTTTCGCTTCGGGTAAGGTCTTACCCATCTCTCGGGTCATTGTTTCCGCAATCTCATCAAGACGGTTTTCGAGTATTTGCGCAACTTTATAGAGATACTCCCCACGTTCTGAACCGGACAACTTTCCCCAACTTTTTTGCACTGATTTTGCCGCCTGTATGGCATAATCGAGATCTGCTATACTGGAACTCTGCACCTTCCCGACGATTTCGTTAATATCCGCAGGGTTATAAGAGGGGATCACTTCCCCCGTTGATGATTTTCTCCATGCACCGTTAACATAATTTAAATACACGCTTTCCTCAGTAGTAACTATAGACATATGTACCCTCCTAATTCGTCGTTGTCGATATTACTGTTCCTTTACTGGGTTGACCAGAATGCCAATCTCCGGAATCTCGATTTCAACTTGATCGCCCTCCCTCAGCGTAAAGTCATTGCCCGGGACAATGCAAGTCCCTGTTAACAGCACAGTTCCGTTGAAAATGACATTATCTTTCATTAAGTAGGAAACAAGTTCGTCATACTGTCTTTCTAACTGAGAAGTACTGCCCCAATCTTCAAACACCTTCCTACCTTCTCTGTAAATTCGGCAGAAAATGGAAAGTCGATACGGATCATCCACCGTTTCGGCAAGTCGTATGGCTGGACCAATCGCACAAGAGTTCCGCCAAATTTTGGCCTGGGACAAGTACAGTGGATTCTCTCCCTCAATATCGCGACTGCTCAGATCATTACCAATTGTGTAACCTAATATTTCCCCTTTTCTGTTCAAGACAAGACCAAGCTCCGGCTCCGGAACTTGCCAGTGAGAATCAGTTCTCAAATAAATGGGAGTGTGTGGCCCAACCGTTCGTCGACTGGTGGACTTTAGGAATAGTTCCGGCCTCTCGGCTGTATAAACCTTATCGTAAAAGGATTCACTTGTCGTTTTTGCTTCAAAATTTCTTGCATCCTTACTCCGTCGATAGGTCACCCCGGATGCCCACACTTCATAGGCATCGATAGGTACAAGTAAAGTCAAATCTTCTAAATGTTTCTCGATCGGCTGTGAACGATTCACGGTTTGCATTACCAAGGATAAACATGATACCTTATGCGTCTCTGCCTGTTCGATTAACGCTAAAAAATCTTTATACGGCAAGGGGTAGATTGCTGAATCTTCGGTCACGGCCGCTAATTGTTTGGATCCGTTGGTCTTCTGGTAACGAATGATTCTCATAGGAACCTCCCTCTCGAAATAAAAAATTATTTTAGCATGCTCGTTAATCTTATGTTCGAAGCTTCTTCATTGCTTTTCTGGAATTTCCGCAGTTACTCAACTATTAATCAAATAAGTTTATTTATACTACAAACTATTCTATTAAACAATTGTCACGATGATATTCATGTAAAGGACATATTTAAGTCAAAATCACATCAATCGCGACCTTAGCCAAATCCTGGTTTAGGTCCTTTTCTTCTGTTAAATCTAGTCTTGGATAACCATCTATATCAAAATGTACACGCCGAATCCCGGAAGACCTAGGACCTTTTATTCCCGGTCTTGCATGATAGACGTTCCATATCGTTCCGAAATCATCTACCACATAAGAATTGTGTCCTGGACCATATTCTCCTGGAACACTCCTCGAGGTAAGTAGTGGGAAGTTATACTTTGTCCAACAAGTAGGATCTAACAAATCTGCGCCTTTTTCGGCTGTTAACAATCCAATAACATAAGTTTCATCAATCAAGGAACCAGAATATGTCAAGAACAGTTTGTTATCTCTCATCAAAGCGAACGGCCCTTCGACTACAAAAACGTTGTTATTTTCCCAACCATATTCTGGTTTGGTAAGGACAACCGGGTCACAAATTAATCTCCAAGGTTCCTTTGGATCAACCTTTGCAATGTAAAGCCACGCCCCAAGATCTTCAGGTATAAATTCTCTCTGTGACCAAACGACATAATATTCTCCATTCCATTGAATGACAGTCATATCCAAAGATATAGTCTTCCCTGCTTCACACAAATAAGTGCCATCTTTTTTTACAACACGATGTGGTCTTGACCAATCTTTTGCACAAACAGGGGTCCCGCCTCTTCGTAATTTCATAACGTGTGATTGTTCATAGTAAAACCCACCCGATGTGGCACCATGAAAGATATAAAGATCACCTTCTATTATGTGAAACTCTGGCGCCCATAATAAACCTTTAATATCTTCGTATGTGTTGGAATCAAGTATCAATCTTTCCTCAGCATCCACTAATCCTGGAATTGTGTCTGCTTCCCTGATGTATAAAGAATGATTTCCATCGGCATCATTTGTAGCTATAAAGTAGTACTTTCCATTCCATTTAGTAATACACGGATCAGCTCGGTCAATTGCAACTGGAAATGAGTAGTGATCTTGGTGTACTGTACCGGTTATCCTATAGGTTCCAGGCTTCTTCCAGTCGATACCCCTTTTATCCCAATCAACGTACTTTATATCTGTTGTCCCATCACTGTATATTGCCCTTGCTTTCACATCTTTTAAATCTTCTTCACTTTTTATTTTGACACTTTTTGGAGTCTCTATTTTAACATTCGTTGGCACTGTCAGTTTACAGATTAGTCTATGGGCAATTTCTTCTGAAACGCGTATAACGTTTCTAGGAACTATTTCTTCTATCTTTGTTTTAACAGGATCCAACTGAAAAGGTTCACTATGTGCAGGATCAGAAATATTATCTAAAAAAATATCCTCTATAAAATTCACATAATAATTTCCAAAATCATCGCTCCATCTAATTATATAAGCCTGTTTTTCATCATCGTAATTACAAACTACGTCATTAACAAAAGTGTTTCCCTTCAAATCTAGTAATCCAATTTCTTCATATTGTAACAAATCTGGAGATGAAAAAATAAGGACTTTTCCTTTACTCTCCTCATCGTTTCGGCCATCCGATTCAGTACGAACAGCTATGACTCCAAAATTTCCATCTTTCAAATAGAATATATAGGGATTTTTTAAACTCTTCGCGTTGAGGGAACCGTTCTCATTTTCAGTTGCTTTCGCAAACAAAACCCCAGAATTATGATTTAACGGTTCAAAATTTATTCCATCATTACTATAAGCAAGATGCATACTATAAGCTAATTTTGTGGAATAGATGATGTCTTTTTTTGGTAATCTGGTATAGCAAAGTATATAATTCGATTCTTTATTCGCTTGTAATGTCATTATTATCACCTTCTGGGTCATGTGTTTTTTGCACATACATCACTTATATATTGTGAGCCAAGATCGGAAAGAGAGATTTAATCCTTTCCTAATCTTGTGTATCTAGTACGACTAATTTATTGTCTCCTTATAATATGTTGTATAAATGTCTCTTTAGGAAATGTTTCGATCACCCCTTTAATCCTGACATTGTGATACCTTCAACAAAATATTTTTGTGCGATTATAAACAGTATAATTAATGGAATTACGGCTATTAAGGAAACTGCCATAAGCATTTGGATTTGTGTAGATCCATAAGAATTCTCGAAAAATTTTAAACCAATTGCAAGTGTAAAATTTTCCTCACTATTTAAGTAAATTAAGGGGTTCAGAAAGTCATTCCAATGGTATGCAATTGATAAAACTGCAATTGTTGTCAAAGCAGGTTTTATTTGTGGTAATAGTATTTTATAGTATATTTGAAATGAATTTGCTCCATCAATATAAGCAGCTTCATCTAACTCTTTGGGGATTGTCTTAAAAAATTGTCTTAGTAAGAAAATATTGAACGCCCCACCTCCAAAATATGAAGGGATGATAAGGGGTTTAAGCGTATCTAACCAACCGATTTTAGAAAATAAAATATAAGTCGGTATCAGAAGAACTTGATCAGGAAGCATCATGGTACCAAGAACGATCGTAAAAAGCAAAGTGCTGTAACGCGATTTAAATCTTGCAAATCCATAAGCAACAAAGGATGAAGAGATTACGGTTCCTAAAACCGCTAAAGTTGTTACAACAATCGTATTCCATGTATACCTGGTGAAATCTGCATATTGCCAACCCTCAATAAAATTTTCAAATGTTATTGTTTCTGGCAACAATTTTGGAGGGATTGTATAGACTTCTGTTGGTAATTTAAGGGAAGTAGCAACCATCCATAAAAACGGGAAAATAAAGATCAATGCAATTATTGTTAAAACAATATAACCGAAAATACTTTTAACAAGATCAATGCTTCTATTGTTAGATGAATTTATCTGTTTTTGAGCTTCCACTCGACCTAGCATGTTTACACCACCCAAGTGTTAATTGTCATAGTGTACCCAACGTTTAGATGTCTGGTTTATAATCAGAGTAAGGATCATAATAATACTGAATAAAATCCATGCTAATGTTGAAGCATATCCCATCTCACCATATTTAAATGCATGATTGTATATATGCATCATGATTGTATAAGTAGCATGATTAGGCCCACCTTCTGTTAAAACGTATGGTTGCGTGAAAATTTGAAATCCGTTTATTATTCCCATTACTAAATTAAAAAATATGGTAGGTGTCAATAGAGGGATCGTGATATAAATAATCTTCTGAATACCGTTTGCACCATCTATTTCAGTACTCTCATACAATTGTTTTGGTATATCCTGTAAACCCGCAAGTGTTATAATAATTGAATTACCAATTGACCAAAGCATCATGATGATTATGGCTGGCATCGCCCATTTTTCATCACTTAGCCAATTAGGGCCTTCTATTCCAGATAGTGAAAGCGCATAATTTATAAGTCCAAACTGCGAATTAAAAATCCATCCCCATAACAACGTTACCGCAACACCTGCTGTAACAAACGGTACATAAACCGCTGCTCTAAAAAGCTGAATTCCTTTAATATTTTTTTTATTTAATGCGATTGCTATTAAAATTGATAGGATTATACTTAATGGAACCTGAATTGCTACATAAAAAATTGTGTTTAACAAGGATTTAACGAAAAGGGCATCTTCAGTAAACGCCTTAATGAAATTATCTAATCCAATAAATGTACCGATCCCAGTATTATCAGCATTGGTAAAAACCAATATCATTGAATATACTATTGGATATAATGTAAATATTATAAATCCTAAAATCCAAGGTGATATGTATATATAAAATAGTCTCGCTTCACTTTTTTCTTTTGTACTATATTTTTTTATCATTATTTCACCCCTCGCTAATTCATTACTAAAAGTAAGGGGGAGGAAAAATAATTCTTTCCTCCTATTTATTAATGGTTCTAAGTTAGTGGCTTCTCTCATGAATGTCATCCAGTGCATCTTGCATTTTTGGTGCATATTTTTCAACAGCGTCTTTAGCAGTGCTTTTATGAGTTTTAATCTCATCCATTAATTGAAAAAATATGTCAGCCGCTTTTTGTATAGAGCCTCCCCATGGGAAAGTGACGGCATCCTCAAGCCCATTCAAATACTCAGTTTGTTTAATATCAGTATTTGGGATCGTCATTTCAGCAAACGTAGTTTCAGCTGATTCCTTTAATGCAGGAATCCCAACCTTAGCATAGATATCATTAACTTCTTTATTCAATGAAACTGTCTCTATATAAGCCCAAGCAGCTTCTTTGTTCTTCGAATCTTTATTCATTGCCCATCCTGTTTGAAATTTAATATTTGTGTGTTTGCCATTTGGATCTTTCGGTGGTAGTACAACACCCCACTCAAAACTATCTCCAACTTTTTTAGCTATTTCACCAGCCTCAAACAATCCTAATGGATACATGGCTGCCCTTCCAGTCACAAACATTGCATCCATTGGAATACTTTTTGATGCAGCATCATCAGGTATTGCCTCAGCTTTAATTAACTCTTCAATCAATTTTAATGCCTTAATTGTTTCTGGAGAATCAATAGTTTGTGTAGTCCAATCTTCATTATAAGGTGTTCCACCATACAGATAAGGTGCAAAACTATTAAGTATCCAATGTGAAACAATAGCGTATGTTCGATCAGCTCCAGAACCTGAAGAAACTAGCTTTGCAATTTCTGCAAAGTCATCCCAGGTCCAATCATTTGTAGGATAGGGAACTCCGGCTTCATCAAAAATTTCCTTATTATAAGCAATCAGAAAACATGATTGTGTTGTAGGCATTCCTTCCCGTTTACCGTCCTGAAGTACATAACCATCATCCGCTCCTGGAGTAAATAATGATTCATCTATTTTATTCTTTTCAAAGTATGGAGTTAAATCTTCAAACCATTTTGCACGAAGAGCTTTCCAGTCAGGTGATAACATAATAACATCAGCTGCATCTCCTGCAGCAAGCGCAGCATCAAGCTTTTCATCAATGCTATCAGCGGGAAGCCATATTTCATCAACTTTAACGTCAGGATACATTTTTTGGAAAATTTTAGTGGCATCTTTTCGGGCTTGTAGTTCTTCTCCACCTCCCCATCCCATGACTGTAATTTCCCCAGAAATTTCTTCCCCATTGCTTTGCTTTTCATTATCCTGTTCATTGACTTCATGACTATCACTTGAACAAGCTGTCATAAGGAAAAACAACGAAACAACTAAAAGGAATCCTAATATTTTTTTCATCATCTCTCACTCCTTTATCCAAACAGATACCATGGATGTAGGATACCGTCTCCATAGGACTTCCTATGGTAACCGTCCATCTTTACACAAAAGGGAAAACGCTTCCGGAAAAAATTTTTGGAATTACCATATTCGTCATTTACTCAGGTTCAATAGAATCGATAAGTAAATTCTCACCATCCCTTCCTGATAACGGTTTATAAAGTTTGTTTATTATACAAACTATATTGAGTGAGTGATCAAGTCTTACGGAAGTTCTTCTCACCTTTAACTTTGGTAAGTAAAATGTAGCACAAACAGTACACTGTAACCTCGACTTGACACGGAGCCTCTGCAGCACATTTTCTAACGGAAGAGCGAAAAACCTCGCCATCCTACCATGCCTGCTCTTCCGCGTAAATCAAACCTCGCAGAGCTAGCACGTAAAGCAAAGCCTCACCATTTCCCTCCCTGATAACGGTTTCTTTAATTGTATTATATATCAAAAAAATAAAGTTTGTCCATTACACAAACAATATTAATTGAGATAAGTTTCGGGAGTTATGCTCAACTTTTAACTTTGACAAGCAAAAACGTAAAACAGTTTAGAACCGCAAGAGAATCCAAACTCAGTCCGCTTTTTTTTGGCAGTCTCCGTATCAGTTCCTTTCTTTCCGTACTTCCTGCCTGAACGCTTTTAACACTGCATAACTCATAAAGAGCAACACGATGGTCAGTGGGAACGCGCTGACGATGATCGCTGTCTGCAATCCACTCAAACCGCCTGTCCCCATCAGAATGATCGCCGTTGCCGCTAAAAACAGTCCCCAACTGATCTTCACAAAATTAGGCGGGTTGAGACTGCCATTTGTCGTTTGCATCCCGAGCACAAATGTCGCTGAATCGGCCGACGTGATGAAAAACGTCGTGATCAAAAACAGAGAAATGACAGACATCGTGCCGCTCAAAGGCAGTTGTTGAAACGTATAAAATAAGGCCGTTTCCAATGATTGTGCCGCAATTTCAGTTCCTTGGTACAAATCAAAGTAAATACCTGTCCCACCGAACACAGAGAACCAAATGACACACACTGTGGTTGGCACAAGCAATACGGCAACCATAAATTCTCGGACAGTCCGCCCTTTCGACACGCGGGCAATAAACGTGCCGACAAACGGAGACCAGGCAATCCACCAGGCCATGAAAAAAATTGTCCAATTGCGCAGCCATTCCGCATTTTCCGCATTAAATGGCGCCATCCGCAGTGACATGCTCGGCAAATACTGAATGTATTCACCGACCGCAGTCGTGAATAAGTCGAGGATAAATCCCACCGGTCCCAACACGAAAAACAAACAGAACAGGATGACTGCCAACATCATATTGGCATTACTTAAATATTTGATACCGCGTTTGAGACCGGTAGCGGCTGACAAAATAAACAGAACCGTGGTCACGGCAATGATGATCAATTGTATCCAAAAAGCAGTGGGAATGCCGGTTAAGTAAGAAAGACCACTGTTAATTTGCGCCGCACCGAGACCGAGTGACGCCGCTACACCAAACACGGTCGCGAAGACAGCAACTAAGTCAACGGCAATTCCAATCGGTCCTTGAGTTTTTTTCCCGAGAAGTGGATACAACGTGGCACTGATCAAACCGGGCACCTTTTTTCTAAACTTGTAGTAAGCCAAAGACAGTCCGATAATGGCATAAATTGCCCAAGCATGCAGTCCCCAGTTGAGATGCGTGTACCGGAGCGCAAGTTTTGCTGCCTCAGGCGTTCCTCCGGGTCCATAAGGAGGATTGACAAAATGTGAAACCGGTTCAGATACACCATAAAACAAGAGGCCGATCCCCATACCGGCACTAAACAGCATGGCAATCCACGTCGGACGGCTGTATTCCGGCCGATCCTCGTCGTCGCCCAATTTGATTCTGCCGTATTTCGAAAAAACCAAAAACAGCGCGAGCAACATAAAAAAAGTGGCTGAAAATTGATAAAACCACCCAAACACGCGCAATAATACATTTTGCGCACTTTCCATTACACCGATAAGGTTGTTTGGAGCGATGACACCCCAAATGACAAAGACAGTAGCAATCGCCATACCGATCCAGTACACTAACGAAACTTGCTTCATAGAGCCACCTTCCCCTTTCTCGATTAGGATGACTCGTTACCGGTGTATTTATGTAGCAGCACATAAAGGAGATGGGAAAGTGGGATGATGAATCGAATCAGCGACTCTCATGTCAGCTTTTTGACACAAACGTATTCATTCCGCCAGTCGTAACGCCTCTAGGTCGTAGATGAGGATGCCTTTGCGATCAATATCTAAGAGCTGTCTCTTTTTCAATTGGTTCAAAACCCTGTTCACCGATTCACGCGACGTACCGACCATATTTGCGAAGTCCCGGTTGGTCATCGGTAGTCCAATAAAGATGCCGTCACCCTTTTGTTCCCCATATTCATCCGCAAGGCGCAACAACGTGTGAACAACCCTGCGAAACACATCACTTGAAATCAACTCTTGCAACCGCTCTTGCAACTGGAAAATCTTTTGTCCCATCATTTTCATCACTTTGATCGCAATTTTTGGTTTTTCCATGAGAAGCTGGTCAAAATCGTCGATACGGATCACGAGTAACTCGGCTCTTTCGATCACTTCAGCGGTCGCCGGATAAGGCGAATCGTCAAAAAAACCGACGTGTGGAAACATATCGCCTTTCTGCAATAAAGAAATCACTTGTTCATTACCCTCTTCATCCACTTTGTACGTCTTGATCATTCCCGCTCGAATGAAAAAAACGGCTTCCCGTGTTTCTCCTTCGACAAAGACCAATGTATGTTTTTCATATGTGCGGATGGACGTAATTGATGTCAGGTGTTTTAATTCCGTGTATGTCAATTCATTAAATAGAGGGATATTTTGCAGCAGCTCCACCATGTGATGATCCATGCACGTCTCCCCTTACCATAATGCTTCTCGTGCTACTTTTATTCTAACGCCATGATTGTCATAATTTCCAATAAAACACGGATGCACATTCACACGGTATAGGGACGCAGAACGTAAAAAATGAGGGCACGATTCGCGTACCCTCACAGTGAAAATAACGGTAACCTATCATTTGAAAAAGTCGGCGTTTTTCTGTATAAATTCTTGCTCTTCTTCCGGTACGAACTCTTCTGCAAAAATCGCCTCCACCGGACATACCGGTTCGCAAGCACCGCAATCGATGCACGTGTCCGGATCGATGTAGTACTGGTCTTCACCTTCGTGGATGCAGTCCACTGGGCATTCCTCCACGCATGAGGCGTCTTTCACGCCGATACACGGTGACGTGATGACATACGCCATGTAGATCCCTCCTTCCCATTATCTGTCAGCTCACGCTTTCTCGATGGACACGCGCCAGACGTCAGGTCCTTCCTCTAAGTATTCCCATTTAAATTGGTCGGGGCGTTCCGTCTGAAACTGGTAATACAACGGCTTAGGATCATGGTCATTCATCACTTCCATCTTGCGACCGAGTGCCAAGTTATCGAATGTTTCAAAGATGACCCGGTGCTTGTCTTGTGGCGGAAATTGTGTTACATCGAGACGCACGGCAAATGGTTGAATGGTCATGAGTGTATCATCCCTTTCTACTTACTTGTGTTGATCTTAACATGATGGGCAGACCCGTAATGTGAGACATCGCACAGTTTGTATGATCATGAGAGGCTGATGCTCACCGCTGGTACATGATCACCATCGCTGCAACATAAAGAATCCATGCCACAGTCCCCACGATGGCGCCTGCAAGGGTGAACGCAGCCTGGCCGATCAGAACACCTGTCAGCAAGAAAATAGCGCCAGTGGCATATCCTAACAAGGCTGTGACAGTAGGTGTCTTAGGGATCATGTCACGTATGGCAGGCGGTCGCTTCCGGGATCCGCGATCGGTTTCAGGAGCCGTTCCGTGGGGGTAACGCCCTGCTCTCCGTAAGAACGGCATGATCTTGGCCATATATGCCGCAATGCACCACTGCAGGAAGCCGAAGATCAACACCATCATCACAGCGAGCGTCCATCTGTCTCCGAGCCGGCTGGAAGCGATGGCCCAGATCCCCAACACTGGAAATCCTCCGTACAGTCCGGCGACGATCCAGTTTAAAATCCACTCCACATCTTGACGCCGTCTCCTCCGGAAATGGATATACAAGTTCATCAATAGTTGGAAGTAACCCCAACCATATACAATCCAACCTCCGACTGAGAGACCCACCGCGACAGACACTCCCATCCCCTCGTCTTTCAATGCCGTCCCGGCGACTACAGCCAACATGCCGCCTAAAAATAAGAACTCCGGTTTGCTGTGTCGCAACTTCTTATAGTGGGACGAAACAAAGAAGCTCATCAGTCGGGGAGTAAGTGCCAAGATTAAAGTGGTGAACCAACCGGTCACGCCAACGATGATGTGTATAGACCACGCGGACCGGTTTCCGAGAGATGCTCCTAAAGACATGCCAATCCCTAAGATCACGGTGATAAGTAAAAATAGAAACGTCGCCGTGATTCCCAACGCTTCTGTCCGTTTTTTCAATGTGCGGATGCTCTGGCCTAGATTCCAGCAAAGAAGAACGAATGACACAAGTACCAAACAGCCTCCAGCTGCAACGACGTTCCACTTTTCTGCTAGAAATCCCACCGGAAAGGAACAAGCGCCGAGGACTGTAAACATGTACTGTACGTAGCCGAGCCGGATTGAATACAGGCGGCCTTGGAAGACGACTGGGACGATTTGGACAATGGCCCCGTACACCACGGTCAAGGCAAAGCCGACCACGAACAGATGAATGGCTGCCAAAAACGAAGGATGATGCCACTCGTTTTGACTAATGGCCACGGATGCGTGGATCAGACTGATCCATGCTGGGCCGAGAAAGACCAATCCTGTCAACATATAAACCCGGGTGATGCGGAAACGCTGTGCTAGATGCTGTTGCACAGCCGTTGCAATCGATGGCTTTTTTTCAGACAATCTCGTTCTTCCTTCCGTACGGACGGTCTTTTATTTTGGTGAGAAATTCACATACGACACACGTGCCACGATATTATTCGGATTATGCAATTTTTGAAAAGGGGATTCACCTATAAGATAACCCAAGTCTAGATGAGCATATGTGATGTGCATCACGATTCCGATTGTGTCCATCTCACAAATTTGCATGTTTTGCTGATGGCCGTTGCATATTTTATGCGTTTGCGTTGAAATATCTCTAAACACGCCTGCACAATGTTTAATGTCGCCAGCCTCATTATGGATTGCAACTGATTGTGAGTTCTGCGAATACGACTGGCTTTCTCCTTGCCAGTGTCCGTTCGGTTCGATATCCATCCACAGTTTTAGGACAGATGCATTGTTTGCGTTTGGCTACATTAAAAAATCCGGCTTCTCCGGACGGAAGCCCGGAAAAGTCGGGGTGTTGAAGAGCGGCATCCAATGTGAGTTAAATCACATATATGGCGGACTTTTTCTTATTACAATAAAAATAGCAACCATTCGTATTTGATGGGGGAAACGCCGTTGAAACCGGAAGATAGAAATGTCATTGAATTGGACGTTCGACCTATGTTAACTGCCAAAATTGAACCGTTCAGTGCGATCATGAAAAAAGTGTATTCACTCCATCCTAACGATTTATTCGTGTTGCACGCTCCGTTCAAACCGACACAGCTGTTTAACGTCTTGAGTCGGAAAGGATTTAAACACGAGGCAGAACGTGTAGGGAAATGGCATTGGAAAGTGACGTTTTGGAGAGAGAGACCCGGAGTGGCATCCCATTCTCCCGCGGCAGCAACGGATGTGACTCGCTACGGCCGTTCTACACCGAGAACCCACTTTTTAGATAATCGCGGTCTGGAGCCGCCGCAGCCAATGATTCGGACTTTACGCAAATTAGAGAAGATAGGCGATGGCGAAACGCTCGTCATCCACAATGACCGCCGCCCGCTATTTCTCTATCCGGAACTCGATGAACTTGGTTACAGTCATGAAACAGAAGAAGCTCCAGAAGGCGGATACCGCATTACCATCAGAAAAAATTAAAATGACGGACCTTTTGAACAATCGTTGTAGGAGAGAAAGCATGAGCTCATCTTCAAACACAATGTCTTCTAGATATTCGCGTCCGATGCAGTTTATCGTCACCGGACTATTGCTGTTGGTCGTCGCCCAGGGCATGATCTTAAGTGCAGTCGACTCTCTTGCCACTGGGTTATAGACACCGATGGCGCTGGCTGCAGCCCACTGACTCATTCTCGGATTGTGTGATGAGCGCTTTTAAGAGAGTAAGAATTAAAATTATTGTAACCCTTAACTTAAGGATCGCATCTCGAGCACAAACAGCTAAAACCATTGCTATTAACACAATTCGATAATAGTTTTCCGAATACTTATTTTTTAACCCACTTGTTCATCAAAATTAATTCTTACTTCATGAAGGGATGCTGGGATCCTTTGTGCGTTGATCGTCTGAACCAAATGATTGTCATTTTTTGTTTGGGTCGTCTACCTTCACAATGTTGGACAGCTATGCTAACTTCATTATTTCGGTAGGTTCTCATGATATTGTTTTCGGAGCGTTGTGTAAAGTCCTGTTTTAGTTTATTTCCAATCGTGGTTCTAACTCTGCTTCAAATATACGAGGCCAGGGAAGTTTCACATGGACGCTATCCAGATTGTCAATCGTTCCATAAAACCGCTTATTTCCCCTAGAACCTAAGAAAATAGATTTATTTTTAAAATGTGAAAACCACTTAACCGTTTCCTGCTCCATTTTTTCTTGTACAAAGTCGTTAACCGCATCGTAGTGCTCGCCAAGTTCCCATTGACTTGCTCCCAACTGTTCGATATAACGATTGGCAGCCGGATGGACAATATTTTTATAACTATGATCTTTCGTAAACCGATGCAATAAAAATTCATAATGCGCTTTTGCTGTTTGTTTATACATGGGAACACCAAACCCAGAGGTCTGGGATATAAAACTATGCCTCGCACCTGCATGCCCAACAGTGATTCCCAAGGCATTCCCAGCAGTGTTCCACCCACTGTACGCAAATATTTGTGAGATATCCACTTCTTCAGTTAAAGCTGCTATGAGTGCTTCATCTGCTTTATTTACATAGGCTACATCAGCTATGGCCACCTTCTTTCCATCGTCTAACCACTCCTTAATTGTATCCACCATGCAATCGATATCTTGTTCACGTTCATCCGTCGATTGAGAAGGCGTATTTAACATTAACAAAATATCTGCTTTTTCTCGGCTGTCTTTCATCTCCCCTCCAGCTGCAACAATATGTTTAAACACATTTTCATCAAACGTTGTATCTTCAAAAGGTGCGATCCATTCTTTTCCGTGTACGCCACTATACGCTGTATAAATTTTAGGTTTTGTCTCGAAAAACGTATTCACAAACCGGGACACTAATACCACATCCACTTCATCTGCACCAGGAAAAATAGTAGCTCGCTGCTCAACACCTAACTCATCAATTTTCTTAACTAATTTCTCCCGTTCTGCCCGATGAAGCCCGTACTGTGCTGCATCGTCTTGTGCTAAGATTAAAAAATCAATGTATTGTTGACTCACCAAGTCTATTAAATATTTATTGACTTCATGGTTCCTCGCCCTTGCTTGCAGGTAGTCGTCTAATACATGTCCGGGGATGGCCTCTTCTAAAGCTTCCAATTCTTCCCGATACTCCTCCATTCCTAAATTGACAACCTGATCATATAGAATAGCCCACTCCCTTACCTGTTCATAATACTGTTCATACTCATCACTGATCGCAGTTACAGCTAAACGTTGGATTGTATCATAAACATATACAGGTTTATCGGGGTAAAGTTCCTTTAATTTTCTAATAACTTGTACGCCTTCTAATGCTTCTTCTAAAGGTAAAACTCCGGTTCTTGAAGCGATCAACCCACCATAAGCTGTCATACTGACCGAAATGATGAATCCATCAGCTTGCGTCGCTTGATCCAACAGCCATTTCCTCACCTTCTTAACGTCACCCGGTTGGGTATACGATCCAATGATCGATTTGGGAGGGGTCACTATTTTCATTCCCGCTGTTTTTCCTACTTGTTCTGGGAAATATACATTGGCCGGACGGTCGTCTAACGGAACCATGACAATGGTCGCTAAATCTTTTTCCGACGGATGAGCATGAGCCACATAAATACTCGTAACAGCCATCAATAAACAGAAACATATGACCATCACCCTTCTTTTCACGCTTCCATCACCCTCACTTACGTTTATTGATTAATTATTCAAGAACAGCACCGTTAGCCTTAAGCTCATCTTGTAAGTCCTGGACCTCCACAGACGCAGGTGACACGTTTTTCTCAACAGCCAAACTAGCTGCCGTTCCAGCCGCCTGTCCTGTCGCCATTGCACTCGGAGTCAGCCGTGTCGTTGCAAAAGCTTCGTGCGTCGTTGAAATACACCTTCCCGCAGCTAATAAATTATTCACATTCTTGGGGATCAGGCAACGATACGGAATATCGAATGCACCGTCCCCTTTGACAAATGCGAATTCAACCCCACGTTTTGTCGGGTCATGAATATCGATAGGGTAACCACTTCTAGCAATAACATCGTCAAACTTCCTGCCTTGTACGACATCTTCCTTATCTAAAACATAGTGACCTATAATGCGGCGCGTTTCCCTGATCCCAATCTGAGTCCCCACAGTTGTGACAGCGGCATGCTCAAATCCGGGAACATGTTGTGTAAGAAAATCAGCCACCATTAACACTTGTTTTCTCCCTTCGTACTCGGCATTCGACAAATCGTGAACGTTTGTTCCATCGTAGCCCTGCACACGTGTGCAGTTCACGAGTACTTCATCCTCGGCCGGACCTATAAAGAACAGGACTTGATCACGATTAATCGGCAATTTGGCTTTCTCCCATTGCGGATAAAAACCTTGTACACCTGATAAGGACACTTTTCCTGCCTTCAATTCATCAATAAGGGACTTTTTATAAAAATGCGAAGGATGGTCAATCATGTATTGCGTAATTTTAGTGGTGTTGACGCCTCGCATGCGAAATTTCATCGTCATCGGTTGCATTTTGTGGTCTTTTTCTCTTCCTTTAAACATTGGAACACCAGCCAAATGGCTCACGTCCCCGTCTCCTGTCGCATCAATAAATATTTCTCCAGCAATGTGTATTCTTCCCGATTTTCCCGTTACAGTGACAGATGTGATCTGATCGTCTTCGACGCACACGTTATCAACGAAACTATGCAGTAATAGCTCGACACCGGCTTCTTTCAACATTTCTATCGCAAGTACGATATATTTCTCCGGATGATAAGGCGTTACAGAATAAACAAAACCTATCGTATCCCTAATATGGCCCGGAGACCCTCCTCTCTCTTGCAATCGACTGACAATCTCTTGGGCAATCCCTTTGATCACTTGCTTTCCATTGTTCGTATGAAATGTCATCCACGGATAAACAAGGGCTGCCGTGGACATGCCGCCCAAAAATCCGTATCTTTCAATAAGTAAAGTTTTCATGTTTTTTCTACCTGCCGCAATCGCGGCATTAATTCCGGCCGGCCCTCCACCTACGACAACCACATCATAGTGCTCGTTGATTTCCATTTAATACACCTCACCCAACTGGTTTATTTCAGGCTTCCTGCTGTCATCCCTTCAATAAACTTCTTCTGTGCTAAAAAGAAAACAATTAATAAAGGAATTGTCGCTAAAGAAGTCGCACTCATCATATGATGCCAAGCGGTACCCGTCTCGTCGGTAAACAGTGACAATCCAACGGGAAGAGTCATCAGTTCGCGTTCATTTACTAAAATAAGTGGCGTTAAAAATTCATCCCAATTCGTGATAAACGTAAAGATCGTTAACGTTGAGATACTCGGTACTGCTAGCGGCAACATGATTCTCCAGTAAATCCCCCATCGTGAACATCCATCCATCTCAGCCGCTTCTTCTAATTCATGAGGAATGGTTAAAAAGAATTGACGCATTAAAAAAATACCGAATGCCCCGGCCGGACCAAAAACAGGTAATATAATTAATGGTAAATGCGTGTCAATCCAACCAAACTCCCGCATCAAGAGAAACAACGGAATAATGGTCACTTCCGGAGGAATCATGATCACACTGAGTAACAACAAGAACAATACATTTCTGCCTTTAAAAGGTATGCGCGCAAACGCATATCCAGCCATTGAGGAAAGCAGTATTGTCAAAAGTGTCACTAGAGCCGCGATATAGATACTGTTCCAATACTGCATGAGGAACACGTGATTCCTTAAGACTTCTAAGTAATTTTCCCAGCGGACTGGGTTCGGAATAAACTGGGTAAAAATCCGTGTCGGTTCTTTTAATGACGTCCCGAGCATCCATAGCAATGGCAAAATCATGATGAAAGAAATGAGCGATAATACGACATATCGCAGCCCTTTTCTAATTTTCATAGAAGACCCACCTTTTCCTAAAGTGCCAGGAAAGCAACGTAAACGCGATTAATATAGAAAAGAGCACGAATGCAACAGCTGCTGCGTAGCCCATTTCGAAATGGTTAAATGCCGTTTCCCAAATATAGTAAACCAACACTTTTGTGCTATCACCAGGTCCTCCCCGCGTCATCACGTAAACTTGGCCAAAAACTTTCATGGCACCAATAGTCGTAATGATCATCGTTAAAAATATAGTTGGGGAGATGAGTGGTAACGTAATTTTAAAAAATCGTCGAATAGATTTAGCCCCGTCCAGTTCCGCCGCTTCGTACAAGCTCTTTGGCACTTGTTGAAGTGCCGTTAAAAATAAAATCATATTTAATCCAACGTTTTTAATTGCACTGGTGACAATTATAGCGGGCATCGCCGTTGATTGATTTAACAACCACGCAGGCCCCTTTATATTAAAGGCTGCCAGCAGTTGGTTAATAAATCCCAATTCCGGTGCTAGCATATATTTCCAAACGATGGACCAAACGATCAGCGATGTCATGACAGGGATGAAAATCACAGTGCGAAATAAACCAATCCCAAAAAGATGATCTTTTAATAGCAAGGCTAATCCTAAAGCAAGCGCCAAGTTTAACGGCACAAGACCTGCACTGAAAATGAATGTGTTCTTCAATGACGTCAGAAATTTGTCATCACTCATTAACCTTTCATAGTTTCCAAAACCGGTAAAAGTCTTCTCGCCTAACAAAGGCCATTCTAAAAAACTCATATAAAAGGCGTACAATAAAGGACCAAACATAAAAATGGTGAGACCGATTAACATCGGAGCGGTAAAGAGCCAACCTGAAACATTGATTTTTAGTCCTCTTTTCATCAAACTACGCTTTAGTGCCAAGATCACTCACACTTTCTTAAAGGGGAGTCATAACTGATCTATCGCATTTTTAAATTTATATATCGTTCGCCGTATACTTGCCTCATCCGTCCCAGTCACCACTGCTCCCAACATGACAGCTTTTACTCCGATCTGATCAAGCAAGGAGATGTCCATTGGTGATAAAGACTTTTGCGAAGGGACAATCGTCGGTATATCAGTTGCTTCAATAAGGGATTGATAAACAAATAAATCTTCTAATGTTAAAATTTTTCCGTAATGCTGCGGTGAAATGACGGATAATTCCAATCCTTTCACATCAAATAATTTAAAATGTTTGAGTTGACTTCGTAGTGCAAAATGAAACTGACTAGAAAGCGCCACTGTTTTGGTTAATCGGTCGTCTCGTACAAGAAAACTAGGGACATGGTGAAGATAAAGGGAAAAATAGTCAAATCCACATTCAATGATTTTTTTCACTTCACTTTGGGAAATTTTGTCCGCATCGTCGCCGATCACGATTCCCATCGGACCATCGAATGTGTTTCGAACTTCCGTAAAGATTTCCACGTAATCCTCAAAATGATTAAAATTATTTCCGCTTGCGTAATGAGCCACATTAATGTGAAATTTGATACCGTCGGCCCCTTCCTCAACTGCAGCTTTTGCCAAATGAAGTTTATTTTGGGGTAAACTGACTAGTAATGCCATTCGAGACTGATTTAGCAATTGTTCCAATCTCTTTTTAACCACACGTACGCCCTCCTGTAACAGGGGAGAAGGGCCCAACGTTTTATGCCAGACCCTTGTACCCCTTTTGATTCGATGTAAACTTAATTCGTAGCCTGTTCTAAAATTGGGTCTATATTTTGCTTCATTTCTTTTAATATGTCCGCAGGTTCTGCTATCTGTGAGAATAGCTGGTCAAAACCACTGATAATTTCGCTTTCAATTTTTGTCCAATCTTTATGCTGTGGATACACTCTGGCCTTATCCATTTCATTGATGAGAGCCATTTCGATCGATTCACGCGGCGGGTTGTTAGGGACGTTTATAAATTCATCAGACTCCAATACTGATCTTCGAGGAGGAACGAAATATGTCGAAGATGCTTGAATGCCTTTCTTACTTGTTAAAAACTTCAACAATTCCAATGCCTCTTCAGGATGTTGGCTGTCTTCGAAAGCGACGATTCCTGCCTGTCCAAGCAACGGCATCCGCCCTTCCGGTCCCTTTGGGAGTGGCGCAATATCCCATTCGAAATCGGTAATATCTCTTAAATTTGCGATATAACTGTACATAAAGGGGAACATGCCGACTTTGCCGCTTTCGAAATTAATTTCTTCCTGGGGAGGGACATGTGACCGATCTTCGAACATCATCCTGTCGAGCATCTCTAAGGTGTTTCTTCCTTGTGGAGAATCCCATGTAAACTCTGTCATATCATCATTGAACAAGTCTCCACCATGCGCCCACGTATGAGATAACATTAAAGCAAAATTGGTCCACTCATAAAATAATCTCGCTCCGTATACGCGATCAGAACCTTCTCCTTTGGAAAGTTCACGTGACACCTCTTCAAACTTTTCCCACGTCCACTCTCCCTTTTGAACAAATTCATTTGGGGTTTCGATTCCAGCTTCCTCAAATAACGTTTTATTGTAGTAAAAAATCATCGGCGGTGTCGAAAAGGGCAGCCCGAGCAATGCCCCGTCATGTTCCCACAATTCCAGAGTAGAAGGAATGAAGTCATCGAATTCAAAGTCCTGATCGTCCTTTAGTACTGAAACATCTCGCAAAATCCCATTCTGTACAAACTGTGGGACCATCCGTTCCGCGACCCAACCAACATCCGGAAGTTCTTGACCGGCAGCCAGCACCGATATTTTTTGTTGATAATCAGCGTGGGGAATACTTTGAATCTTTACTGTAATGTTCGGATGCTCATCATGAAACTCTTCTAAAACCTTTTCATACATTTCGATATGTTTTTCATTTCCCCAAGTCGTGAAAGTGAGTTCAATTTCTTCAGTATCTGCACCCGTTTCACTACCATCTGCTTCACCATTTAATGAGTCTGCGCTGTTACTGCACGCGGTAACAAAAAGGATTAACAGAACAATAGATAATATAAACGCCTTTTTCACTGAAAGTTCACCCTCCCTCTTGAAATAAATAATTTTCTTTAACATGCTCGTTCATTCTCAAATTTTCATAGGAACTTATTTCGAAGCTTTTTCATGGCTTTTACCAGAAAGTCCTCTTTTCGGAATATTCCGATAGAGTGAAGAGTAATGCCCTAAAACTCCTGTAATGGAATTTTCAAAATTATTTATGATCGCGCATCTCTTCTCCACTCAGCTCATGGTCGCTTACCCTCCCATGGCTCACGGGATTTTCTCCTCACATTCCTTCGTCCGGCATATCCATGAGGTGGAGGCCGACTTTGCTCCTTTACGGGGTCTGGGCCCTGATGGTGAAAATATGGTTCGGCTCTGCGCTTCGATTGTGTTCCCACCGTCCTTGAGTGTCAAACGAAAGGTTGCCTACTCCCTAACTTTTTCTTTTAAGCTGCTTCCTGTATGGAAAACTGAGGCATGTCTCGCAGCATTTTCTCGCCGTCAAACCGGTATCGTTTCTTGGCCATTGCAAAAAACACGCGGATGAGTTTACAACTCAGGGCAATGAGCGATTCTTGTTTCTTAAGCGGGTGTTCTTGCCGCGTTGTATAGTATTCGTGCAAGGCTTTAAAGGCCGCATTATGCACAACGAGCGGACGAACCACGAGATATAAGGCTTTGCGCAGTCGCCTGCGTCCACGCTTGGTGATGTGGGTCTGACCTTTGCATTTCCCCGATTGGTGTACGGTTAAGCTCAGCCCGGCAAGGCGTTGAATCTGGCGTGGATGTTCATAGTGGGCGATGTCTCCAACCTCGCCGAAAAAGGTGGCCACGGTCAAAACGTTAACGCCCTTCATGGCGATCATCTCTTCAGTTCCTGGAATCACTTTGACCAGCTGCTCCATCTCTTCATCGATGCTTGCGATGCTTTCTTGAAGATGCTCGTATTGTTTGAGCAAACTTTGCAGGGCACGTTTGGCCATCCGCGTTCCGACGGTTAATCCGATGGAACGCTCAGCTGCTTGCCGCAGTGTATGGGCCCGTTTGATTCCGATGCCTCGCTGGGCGACCTGTTTCCACTCCCTCACCAGGTCTTCTGCCGATATGGCAGTGACCTCTGCCGGCAATGGGAAATGGCTCAGGGTGTACCAAGCGGCTTTGCCATCCCAATCTTTAAACACTCTCCGGAATTCCGGAAAATAACGATCGAGCCAGTTGTCAATCCGACCGGTGATGATCTGCAAATCTTTCGACAGCTGATCGCGAATTTTAAGGCCTTCCCGCAGTTCGGCATATACACCCTCTTGCAGGTTCGGTACGGCGTATCGGCCGTCTGTGATCAATTGGGCGATGACGTGGGCGTCTTTTGTATCTGTTTTAGATGGCGAATTGTCATCGAGCTCCTTCGCTTTTTTCACATGCATCGGATTGACGACGACAAACGGGATTTCTTTCGCCTTGGCGAAATAGGCGAGATTGAACCAATAGTGTCCGGTCGGTTCACAACCGAGGATCACATGTGTTTTTTCATATGCCTGTTGCTTCTCGGACACCCAAGCTAATAATCGCTCAAAGCCCGTTATGTTGTTTTCAAAAACCAATCGCTTACCAAACTCATACCCTCGGTCATCGACTGCTCGGGCGACGTGCTTTTCTTTCGCAATGTCAATCCCTACAACTAATGTCTCCGGTGTGATTTGCTTCAATTTCTTATTCCGGTTATAATTCACTTCGAATCCTCCTTGGGTTTTGAATTTAGGAGTCGATGTCATCGACATCCCGTACTATACCAAGGAGGCTCTTTTTTGTTAAACCTCAATTTTCTTCATTACAGGAATGCTCCTTTTTAACAAAAAGGTTAACAAAATTAAAAAAACGTGTATATGACACGTTTTTTAGATTTGGTTCGTTTTTTATAGAATTTTTACTCATAATATTTATCAATCTACTTTTGTATATCTTTCTCTATACTTTGTTGGTGTGAGGGCTGTATGTCTCTTAAACACCGTCATAAAATGTTTAGCACTGTGATAGCCAACAATCCGTGCTATATCATATACTTTTAACTGCGTTTCGATCAGTAACTTCTTGGCCGTATTGATGCGCGTCTCTGCTACAAATTCACTAAAGTTTACTCCTGTTTCCTTTTTAAACAGCTGACTAACATAACTAGGGCTTAGATTAACGGCTCTCCCAATGAACTCCAATGTGATATCTTCACATAAATTGTCAGAAATGATGCTTTTGATGTTATTAATCATTTTAGATTGCTCGTCCTGAAGAAGGTGATCCTTACTCTCTTTTTGTCCAAATAATTCTTGTTTAATTTCCTCTAAAACCATCGCTAGTTCCGACCGGTTAACAGGTTTGAGTAAGTAGTGTTTAACACCGTAACGCATTGCCTTTTTAGCGTAATCAAATTCATCGTATCCGGAAATAACTACGACCGAAAGGAAAGAATGGAGGTACTTAGCTTGAGCAATCAGATCCAACCCGTTCATCTCAGGCATCCGAACGTCCGTAATTAAAAGATCCGGAACCTCCTTCTTCAATATTTGCAGCGCTTCTTTTCCGTTTTGTGCCTCCCAGGACACAGAGACCCCACCGATTACATTTTCTAATAAATCTCTTAGTCCTTGCCGAATTGTTCTTTCGTCTTCTACTAACAGAACATTCAATTTTTCATTCCCTCCCCAGCCGTCGGAATCTTTATGATCACTTCCGTCCCCTTTCCTTCAATACTGTCAATCGTAAGACCGTATTGCGGGCCGTACCGAATCATTAAACGTTGATGAATATTGAGCAGGGCTACGCCGTCAATCTTTGTTTCAGAAGTTGTTTCTGCTGTTTCTTCTATTTGCAAGTTATGGATTAATTTTACTAGACGCTCTTTCGGAATGCCAACGCCCGTATCCCTAACTTTTATCTCTATATTATTTTGATATCGACAAATGTGGACTTGTATCTCCCCATTGTAATCATTCGGTCTTAAGCCATGTTGGATCGCGTTTTCTATAAGAGGTTGCAAAATGAATTTAGGAATTAAAGACGCTGTAAGCGAATCGTCCACTTCCCATACGACATGTAACTGAGATCCTACACGCACTTGCATAATTTCCATATAAGCTTTGACTGCATCTAACTCTTCTTTTACCGTGACTAAAGGTTTGTTATGGTCAATTGTATAACGCAGTATTTTTCCGAGAGTTGTAATCATATCCGAAATGGCAAGATTTCCTTTTGAGATGGCCATCATATTAATGGTCTCTAACGTATTGTACATAAAGTGAGGATTGATTTGACTTTGAAATGCTTTGTACTCAGCCTCTTTTTGATACAGTGCTTTTTCATAAACGGTTTGGATTAAGCGGTTTATTTCATCAATCATATCGTTAAAAACTCGCCCTAACTCACCGATCTCGTCTCTGCGATGAATTTTGATCTTTCCATAAAAGTTCTTCTTCTGCAGCGCTTTCATTTCGCTTATTAAGTCTTGTATAGGTTTTGATAATCTTTTAGAACTGACAATGGCCAATATAAAAGCGATCAGCGCACAAAATACAAGTAAGGCGAATGTCAAGTTTTTGTAATTTCTTAACTCATTTAACACATGTGCCTCAGGCATAAACAAATGTGTTGTAATCCCTGTCATGCGAGATGTATGCTCAGTCATTAAATACTTTTGGTTACGATATTCTTGCCAATTGCCATCTTCTATTTTTTGAATGGTCATATCAAAAGATTGATCGTTCGTGTAAATAATTCGACCTTTTGCATCTCTGACAACGAGCAATGTATCCTTTACAGATGACAACAGCTCTCGAATGTAGTCTGGATTTATATCTATTTTTATTATGCCCAAGTCTTCGTATGTATTGGGGTCCCGTATTAGCCGACTGACACTGACGGCATATTCTTTTCCATAGTAATATGACGATTGGTGTAAAGGGAGCAATACCCAGCCCCCATCGGCATCTAATACTTCACGATACCATTCTGCATTTTCCTGTTTAAACATGCGTTTAACCCTTTGCGAATCTAGATAACTGTAAACGTATCCATCTCTGGCAATAATATGGATTCCCTTCAATTGATCACGCTTATACATTAAACTGGATAATAGAAACGACATCTTGTCACGTTGTTTGGAAGTAATATAGCGGCCTTTGTTTGAAACGTGCTGATGTAAAATGGAAATCACATCATGATCATATATGGGTGACATACTTACTCTGACCGCATCTTGAATCATTAAATCCAAACTGTTGTTAATTTGGTCTGCGATCTGTTTCGCAGAATGAATAGCCTTATTCTCTAGTTCATGTGAAAATTGCCTGTAAATGTTTGTCGTGAATATGGTTAAAGGTACTAATGCAAGACCAAAAAAAGTCACAATAACCCGCATGCGTAAGGACATCCGAGCATCACCCACTTCAATCTAAACCAGTGTCGACAAAAAGTTTGGTGTTTCTTTTTACGTAAGGGTAATAAATAGAATAGCCAGAGATAGGATAAACTAGCAAAAGGGTTCTCACCTTCGCTTCAATTAGCAATAAACCCAGGAAAGGTGGAGGTCTATGTTACAAAAGACCAGCAATTTGCCGGTTTTGACCCGCAAACGTTCGTCTGCGGCTTCTAGATTAAACAGGTACAGTAAGAGACGAAAAAAGGGTTGATGATGAATTAAGCCTCCTTTTGGTGTATGTAATTCCTCAAACCTGCTTTTTATGGTGAAAATGTCGCGCTCTTGTTGGGTGTCTTATAATTCAATGATGCTCTCACTCACGGTATCCAATTTCATGAATACCTTATTGAATAGCTTCACGGGTATGGACCATCACCTCCCCACGGTCATGATACCATGTTGAAAAGGGATTTGGAATTATCCGCGTGTTTTCGTTGCTGTCAAGTACTTGTGGGAGGTTTTTCTGGAAGGCGAAAACCCTCTCTTGTTTATTGCTATTCCAATTTTCAGATTACATTATACTCATACCAAAACATGACAAATACCAGCGATGTTACTGCACGGGTATCCGACGACTTGACATTGAGCCTCCGCGGGCATGAGTTCTTGCATCCAGGGCCATACACACGTGTGTCTGCCAGGCTAACCAGCCTATCATGCCCGCCCTCAATGTCAAGTCTTCAAAAGTTGGTCTAATGGGATGTGTCGCCGATGACGACAATCCCTGTTTGGGTAAATCTCTAAACACCTTGAAGCCCCTTTAACGCCGCCACAATCGGCTTCCCAATGGCCTGCTGGAGATAAGTCCCACGTGTCGCCTCTTGAGCACAATCTTTTAATGTCTCTACAAAATGTTTCGGTGGTTGTGTCTCTTGCCGCTGTTCTCCCTCAGTCTCCACGGTGGATGTCCATTTCCCATTCAAGATTTTAATCGCTAATTTGTCTTTGATGGCGACAAACACATGGATGAATTTGTCCAATCCGTTGTCACTCCAACTGCGCCCCTGTTTCAAGCGTTTAGCAAAGACGCTCATCGTCCCTTCAGCACTGCCCATGGGACGAAAGCCTTCGGTTTCGATCCCTTTTTCTTGTAGCCTTTCCCGGTAATCTCTTAGGGCTTCTGGATACTGCGAGAGCTGGTTTATAAGCATCTCGAGGTGTGCTTCTTTTTTTTCGTCCCCAATGGTACCAACGGCACTGTTTAATGCCAACAAAAGGACTTCAGCGTCATAGGCGGCATGTTTTTTCTGAATTTTCCGGCATCTTTGATGATCGCGAAAAATGGCACGGATGTCACCAGCTACATGGAAACGGCAATCACAAAGGTGGCGTTGTGCCTGAAATAGTCGCGGCAGGCGGTGATCCACGAGGCGCCATCACCGTTAATCACGAGATGGTGCTTGGTTGGATCATACGCGTATGTCTCCATTAAAAATGTCTCGAATCCTTCCCAAAACGGGTGTGTTCCTTGATGGACGTAGTGCCGTTTTCCCACCAGTTTGGCACGGTTGTTTTCGACTTCCCACCCTTGATGCACGGCGGCCATTTTTTCTTCTTTGCCTTTGCGCTTATGCCTCTGTCGTTTGGTGTAGAGACCATCCACTTCGACAAACAGAACGTCTTGTTGTAAAGGGACGATGGCTTCTTCCGGTATGACTTCGGTATTTAACAATTGCTGACGGATCCCTTCATGACTGATGACGGGATAGCCCAACAGTTTTTCCAAAGCTTGTCCCGCCTGACGATAGGAAACACCGGTGACGGCTAATCCATCGCCAGTTCTTGCACGACGGGACTCATGCCTTTTGTACCGTCAAAGCTTAAGTATTGATCCAGTAAAAACACGTATTCACCGGTTTCTCGGTCTTGATAGTAATTCCTTTCCAGTTCAACCGAACCATAAATGGAATCAAATTTTAATGGCCGTTTATCCTTAAGGTAAAACCGTTTTTTATCCCTTGTTTCCGCAATGATGGTGTCGAATTCGACGAGGATCTCCGCCATCACTTGGGGAAAACATGCCTGAAGTAATCGGAAGGTCATTTGTTCTAATTCTTTCATTGTGATCGTCGTTATGATATCTTTCATGATGAGGACCTTTCTTTTAGTTTTGTTCGTTAAACTTAACTATACAAGAGAAGGTCCTCTTTTTCATGCCTTTTTACTGTATCCCCAGCTTTTCTCACCTTCCGGATGAGTAAAACATGGTCTTTCTCCCACAAACATTTTACTCATACCGTGTTTTCTAGCCTTAATGATCTATAGTTCGGGGATGCGGTTTTTATATTTGTTCACCAGTTTCAGATTGTGCTCGTCTGCGCCGTCTAAATTGCCACTTAAAAAGACCGGCGGCTCGATCCCTTCGTTAACTAAATGTTCAATCGCACGTGCTAGTATGGCATTAATAATGGCAGCACCTGCTACGGTAGAAGACGGGGCAAACGGAACGGGGAACGCCTCCAGTTTGAGTATGGCATCCCCTTCCACCCCGTGGTTATCGATCACAACATCCACGATCTCAAACAACCGCTTGCCGCTCTTATGCCGTGAAGATTGCTTAGATGAGTAATCAAGGGATGTTAAACCGACAACAAAGGCACCTTGCTCTTTAGCAGCGAGAGCCACTTCGATTGGAACAGGATTGCGCCCAGAGTTAGAGATGACGAATACGACTTCACCAGGGCGAATGTCCTGGTGCTTCATGACGATCTCGCCATAACCGTTCATGCGCTCTAGATCAGATGAGCGAACGGCCCCTTCATGAAGCATCAGGCCGGTATCCAAGATCGGGTGTACCGGAACGAGACCGCCAGCACGGTAAAACACTTCCTCTGTCAACATGTGCGAGTGTCCTGCCCCGAATAAGTGGACAACACCATCCTCTTTCAAAGAATCGACAATTTTCTCGCTCACTTGTTCCATATGGTCCTTTTCATTTTTCAATATGTCCTTAAGTAGTGCTTGCATTTTCGCAAAATATGCCTCGATCATGAGCTAGCCCTCCGTGTAGAAATGTTTACGAACCTGTTCAATAACCCGCACCATGTTGCCAACCGCTGTTTCGATAATCGCTTCGCCCTTCTCCCTTGTTGCCAAAGTCGCGTCACCAAGCACGGGAGAATCCGTGACATTGTGCCAAGGAATCGGAGTGACGTCAAATTCGAGCGGAAGTTCTGGGTAATTCCTTATGGCTTTTGTCATATCGACCTTCTCCGGAGCAAGGTATAACATATAGGAAGTTTCCAACTCACACGCGTGAAAATAAGTAGGGTGAACCCGCTCTGATTCTAATACCTTGGCCGAAATTTCTCCAATGCCAGGGTACGTTAAATACAATACCTTCATCCCTAGCTCATCGTGTAGCTGTCGGGCAGCATCTTTCATCACGTCAAGGTTGCCCATATGAGCGTTAATCATGGCAAAAATTTTAACGCCTTGGTGAAACAAACTTCTTCCGATGTCGACAAGCATCCCTTTTAACGTTTCGCTCGATACACTGATCGTTCCCGGATAATGGCTTGTCGACCACACTTGACCGTAATAAATCGGCGGCATGACGATGACGTTCTCCAGCTGCGCGGCTACTTTTTGGACAATTGCTTCCGAGAGGTCGTTATCGGTGCTTAAAGGTAGATGGTTGCCGTGATTTTCAACAGCACCAAGTGCGATCAACGCCACCGGACTTTCCTTTAACACTGCCTCCGCTTCGTCAGATGTTAATCGATCAAATAACATACTTATCTCTCCCACTCGAGAAATCAATCGTCGGGTAACTTTCGTGGTAGGAACACGCCCGCTATTGTTTAAAAGCGAAACACCTTGCGGGGTTGTGTACAAAAAAGGCCTCAATCAGCCGATCCCCGTTGAACCCGGCCTCTTCCGCTTCCGCTTTAAATCGAGGTACCCACTGCTCTAAAATGTATCCGAGGCCAAGCCCGTATCCGTAATGTCGGTAATACGACTTTCGTGCAGTGTCACCGCTAATGAGAATGTGTTGTTCATACCCGCGTTTTACCAATTCCAATATACATTGAATCCTCGTACTCTCCGGGCCATACTTGATTTTCCCCATTCCGTCAAAACAAAGAAAAGCTCCGGTATCGGCGATTTTCAGATGAAGCCACGGATCCGGATTGCGATCCATATGTCCGAAACTCACGTATTCGAGGTTTACACCTTCTTCCTTGAGCAACGTGATCTGCTCCAGAGCCATCGTGCCTACTTCTGTATGCGAATGGACGGGAGCTTTCGTTTCATGGTGTGCCCGGGCGACAGCTCTTAGTACTTTCTCCTCTAACGGAGAGATGCGATTGTAGCCTGTTCCGAACTTCACTTGCCCGCCGCGAACAGTGGTCCCTTCCATGCCTTCTGTCACTTCGCGCACAACGAATTCAGTCAAATCTTCAATACTCGAACGTTCAATCCATGCTGCAAACGTTTCATCGGTTCCTGGTCGTTTCGCTGACCAGAGAAACCCTTTATTAAATCCAGCTGTGGCGATAATATGAACCCCTGTTTCTTCACTGATGTGTCGGACGGCTGCGATGTCACGGCCGTAATCGACTGCAGTAGCATCGACAATAGTCTGTCCGCCGACTCGTTGAAACAGCTGGATGTCTTGTTTGCTTTTTTCCGGATCATCTAGGAGTAAGTCATCTTCGCCTTTTTCTACCCAGTATGGTGGACGGCATACAATATGTTCATGGGAGTACGTGACCCCCATCTGTTCCGGAGGAATGTCTCCGAGAACGGTGCGGATGAATGACATCGTGTGAGAAAGCCTCCTGTCTGGGTTCCCTGTATCATGATACTGATTGGCTGCGAACATCAGAAGCTAGTTTAGACGTCCGCCATGATTTTTTTAATCTGTTTGATTGTGTCCCTTGAGATCGGTTGATGATAAGCTTTGCCCACTCGTACACCCGAACCGAAATGTACCTCACGCACCGCTGTTTTCTCGATAAATGCGGCAAACGTCTCCAGTGTTAAACCGTGCCCCGCCATAATCGTCACGTGTGTCTGTTTTGCTTGAGCAAGCAACTCATTCAGATTGTCAACCCCCTGAGGCGCCTTCTGCTTCCCACCTGATGTTAGCACACGCCTCACTTGTGGAAATTGCGACAGCACGTGTAGCGCTTCCGACTGATCGCGGGCAAAGTCAAATGCCCTGTGGAACGTAACGTCCAGACCATCTGCCGCCTCCAGCAAATGCTTTAAGGCCTCTGTATCGATTTCGCCGTTTGGCTTCAGGGTTCCAATGACAATCCCCGCGGCTCCCAGCTTTTTGGCGATGTGAATATCCTTCACCATCGTTTTGATATCGTTCGCATCGTAGCAAAACGATTGACTGTGCGGACGGATGATGACGTTTACCGGGATGTCAACGGCATGGACAACCTCGTCAATCAACCCGTAGCTCGGTGTGAGACCTTCCTCTGACATCCCCGGACTGAGTTCTAATCGATCGGCTCCAGACTTTGCTGCCGTAATCGCATCGGTTAAATGAGTGGCAATGATTTCGAGAAGCAATCGCACAACCTCCCTAAACCGTCATTTAAAGTAGGAAACGAAAGATGTTGGCGAGTAATTTAATGACTGGACCGAGGATGAACATATCACTATCCGCCGCCCACATCGCAGTATCCGGGATCGTACTGGACAAAAGCGCCGTCACCATAATATATTGACCCCAGGCGACAACTGTTGCGGTAATGACCCCACCGAATATGGCGCCACGTACTCCGCCCGTCGCGTTCCCGAACACACCTGCCGTGGCCGCGTGGAAGAAAATGACAATCATCGTCGGCACAAACACATACGAAACAGCAGCACCGAGGACGACAAGCCAGATGAGCGATGCGGCGAAAGCACTAACAAAACCGACAATCGTCGCGGTCGGGGCATATGGGAAGACCACCGGGGCATCCAGCGCCGGTTTAGCGTTCGGAACAATCTTGGTCGCAATCCCGCGGAATGCAGGGACCAACTCACCAATCAGCATGCGTACTCCGAACAATACAACCGCAATACCGGCCGCGAATTCAAACGCTTTTATGATCGAAAAGACAATAAAGTTGTTATCCCCTGCTGATGCCATTAATTCCGCTGCTCCAGGTGCCCCACTTAGCATGAGTAATGCTGCACCAACAACGTAAAGCGCCCCCATGACTAAGGCAATAATGACATTGGAATCCTTTAAGAATTCCATCCCTTTGGGAACCTTGAGTTTTTCGGTGTCGTTCTCCTTGTTTCCGAACCATTTACCTGCCAGTCCGCCGAGTAGTGCGACTGAACCTGACGTGTGACCGAGAGCAAGGTCATTACTGCCAATCACTTTCCGCATAAACGGCTGAGTAATAGCTGGTTGCAATGTCCAATAAACACCCATAATTACGGCTAAGATTAAAATGAGACTCCATCTATTGATCTCGATATCCACACCGAGTGTATCCACCATGATGCCGGCGAAAATCGCTGTCGTCCAAAACATCATGTGTCCCGTTAAATAAATGTACTTAAACGGTGTAATGCGCGCAAGCAGTACATTTATGAGGAAACCTAAGGTCATCGCCAAAGCGATGACGCCGCCGTAACGGCTGCTGAATGCCTCAAACCCTTGGTACTCCCCCAAGCTTTGCTGCTCTAATCCGAATACGGCTGCCCACATCGGTTGAAATACTTCCAGTGCAGCTGTAATGGTGCCTGCTCCGATATTAATAATGAGAAATCCGATCATCGCTTTAAATGTGCCCGACATTGTTTGACTCGTATTCTTTTTTTGTAGCACGAGGCCCAGTAGCACGATAAGCCCAATCAGAATGACCGGCTGACCAAACAAGTTGTTCGCCAGCCACTCGGCTACCTGCACAAATGTGTTCATGAATTTCCCCTCCAATCCTCCACAATTTTACGATTCCAAGTGCTCGCTGAGTTTCTGCTTAATCTCCTCTTTGTCCAAATAGCTGTCCAGGACAATGACGTTCGCAGAATGGCCTTCCAATAACGGCGCCAACTGCGGACTGGCCATAATGACGTCCGCTGCTGCTGACTTGGCAGCACTGGCATCCATATAGTCCACGTCAGCCTCAACACCGAGATCACGTAACACATCTTCAATGTTCATTTTTAACAACAGACTCGTCCCTTGTCCTAATCCGCATACGGCTAATATTTTCACGTGAGTTCACCTCCCTCCATACAATGTTAGAACAGGATTAAATCTGACTGACTTCCTGCACCTTCTCTAAAATGGCTTCCTTGCCACCCGTCAGCAATATTTGTTTGTTTTCGTTATCGCTTAAAATACTCGCCAGCTGGCGAAGGGCATTCAAATGCATTTCCGCGTCCACACTACTAAGACAGATGACAAGTTTAACCGGATCGTTTTTATCATGTCCGAAATTGACCGGATTACTCAACCGCAATAAACTGAGGCCGAGCGATTTAACTCCGTCTTCCGGTCGGGCATGCGGCATCGCAACACCTTGATCAATGACGATATACGGCCCATTTTCCTCAACCATGCGCACCATCGCGTCCACGTAACGCGGTTCCACGTGATTGTGATCAATGAGCAGTTGCCCGGCTTGCCGTACAGCTTCTTGCCAATTCTCTACTTCAACATCTAATTTGATTAATTCCGGCGCTAGTACGTCTTCTAACACTGGGCCTGCCATCCTTTCTTCTGCCTGATTCTCTTGCTCTTGCTGTATGCGTGAGGCGATCTTTTGTCGATCTTGAACGGTTAAAAACGGGTTTACGATGATATGGGGACAGGCAACCCATCAATTGGAATCGTCGAGATGATCCAGTCGACATCCTTCTGTTGTAACCATTCCGGTGACATGTGATAGAGCGGACATGTGTCGACAATGTCCAGATTCGGAAAGTACCTCTTGATACGTCCTAATAACAGTTGCGCTGTTCCGACACCGCTCCCGCAAACGAGAAGAACGCGCGGCCTACGTTTAACACCGGACTGTCTTTCAAGCGCTGCTCCGATGTGCAAAGCCAAATAAGCGCGCTCATCGTCGTTAAAGGAGACCTGAAAAGCATCTTCAAGAATCGGGACACTGTGTGCAATCGCTTCTACAATCGGTGTGTATTCCTGCATGATGTCGTCTTTGAGCGGATTGTTTAGGCGCAAATTGAACTTTAACCGGTAAAGGGTTGGACGCAAGTGCACCATCAAGCCTCTCATCAGCTGACGGTCCTCTGTTAAGTCAGTCCCTAACCTGGCACCCGTCTCTCGAATAAAGTGTTTGACAGGACCTTCCAGAGAGATGCTGACAGGGGCTTGCTTGTGCAACAGTTTTGCCCCGAGAAGGTGCAAGGTCATATAACCCGCTTCCGCTTCCGGAATGGACACCCTTAATCTAGAGGCTATCGAATGTGCGATCGATTGGGACACCTTGAATTCCTGTGTCGACCTTAACTCTGCCAATTCCCGCTCTGGCATCGTAATTTCATGCCCTTTTCGCAACCGCTGTAGAGCGACCGCAATGTGAAAAATGAGTCCGTCTAGCGATGAATCGGTTAACTCGTAAGGAAGTGTCCGAACATGCTCAAAAACAGCTTCACGCACCAAATCCAAATGCTCATCAGCCAGACCCGTCAGCTTAAAGGGGAGGTCGCGATCGTCGTGAGATCGGTTAGAAACAAGGTAAGCTAGCGCCTTACGCACATCCCGTTCTGCACCAGTTATGCGGAACCCTTTGTTTTGGACGTACGTAAGCGACAATCGGTGTGACTTCAGCCACGCTTCCACCCGCTTCAAATCCTTCACAACCGTTCGCCTTGAGACGTAAAGCAAATCCGCGAGATCCGTGGAACTCACCGGACGGTGCTGGTGAAACAATACACCTAAGATCGTGTCACGCCGCTCCTCTGCAGACAGGCGATTACTGTAATCGGGTTCACCTGCCAAACGATGTAACCACCTGCCTCGCTCTTCCTTCGGGAGAACGAAACGCACACCGCGATGCTTATGGCGGTCAAGTGCGAGCCCGTTCTTTTTGACATCGTAAGCGATTGCGTCTAAGTCATATCGGATGCTCCGTTCACTGACCTTGTACTTTTCGGCCAGATCGCGTACCGTTACAAACCGTTCATGATCAATTAAATATTTGAGGATATGGCGCTGCCGTCGGTTGAGCACCTCGATCACCTCTCACTTTTATTGTAAGGTTTATGAGCATTCACCTGATATGAAAGCCGTTACCACAACGAATCGGCAACTATTCACACCTTAACATATGTGCACTTCAGAAATAAAAAAGGAAGCCGCCTGGCTTCCATCTTTTGCGCCAAATTATTGGTGAATACCCCTGCATTTGAACCGAATCGGCATCAATTCATCAAAGCCAATGCCTCTTTGCCGTCTCACATCGGCTGGATAATAACCACATGGCCAAATACTTTTTTGCGGACGCTTTCATGTCTATGCCGACAAAGCAGACTTCGCCGTTCCCGCTGGACCAATGAGCAACAGATATTGGCGGGCAAGCAGGGCAACCAGAAGAGCCTCCACTTCTTTCTCACACTCAAAAACTTCGCATTTAGAGCATTTTTAATCTCCAATAACTTTTCAAAGCTCGCTTCCATTCCAAACACTCTCCCTAGATCATTTAAAAATAAAAAAGCCAAGAATCTCCCGCAAAAGGAACTCTTGGCATTTAAGTCTGACCGCTTCATCATGAAACGACTTCTACCATGCGTGCCACCTGTAGACATAATTTCCCAATATAGGTTTCCATCACCTCCATGTCATCGGTAACGAGGCTCTTAAAATCGTTATACTGACTGATCACGCGACGTGCCTCTTCGATGATCTCGTTTATATTAGTGTCATGAGTAAACCGCCAATTGCCCCAGTCACCACAATAATCCAAGGAGATAGTTTCCAATACACTAACATACTAATAAAATGGCAGCAAAAGCAAAATCAGTTGGAGCTAATATAGAACTGGTCCAAATAGGATGATAAAATGCAGAAATTAAAATCCCAACAACTGCTGCATTAACTCCCATTAATGCTGCTTTTATTTTTGGGCTGCGACGTAAAAAATCCCAAAAGGGTAAAGTACCTAAGATAAGCAGGAAAGCAGGTAAGAAAATAGCGACGGTTGCTAATAAACCGCCTTGCCACCCATCCATAACGGCACCTAGATATGCAGCAAAAGTAAATAAAGGCCCCGGAACAGCTTGTGCAGCGCCGTAACCAGCTAAGAATGCTTCTTCGCTTAACCATCCAGTCGGTACAAATTCACGTTCAAGTAAAGGTAAAACGACATGACCACCACCAAAAACTAAAGAACCTGAACGATAAAAGCTATCAAACATTGCGATCCAACTTAAAGACGTTACTTCTCTCAATATAGGTAAAAGGATAAGTAAACCAAAAAACAAAGATAAGCAAATAACGGCAAGACCTCGTGATATAGGAAAATATACCCTTTTATCGTCATGATGTTCAGTATGTTGTTTATACAGAATAAATCCAATAATTGCTGAAATGACTATGACACCGACCTGAGTGAATGCTGTTTGCCATAATAACGTAACGATCAATGCAAACAATGCGAGTGCTTTTCGCTTTAAATCAGGGGTTAGTTTTTGCGCCATTCCTAAAATGGCATGTGCAACAACAGCGACGGCGACTATTTTTAATCCGTGAATCCAGCCTGCGTCGATCTTGAGTCCGTGTACCATTAAGGCAAATATAATAAGAGCAATCACAGAAGGCAATGTAAAGCTAAGAAAAGATACAATTCCCCCCAGTACTCCTGCTCGCATTACACCGATTCCAATTCCTACTTGACTACTTGCTGGCCCTGGTAGTAATTGGCATAAGGCGACTAAATCAGCGTATCTTTTTTCATCCATCCATTTTCTTCTTCGAATGTACTCATTATGGAAGTAGCCTAGATGGGCTATAGGCCCCCCAAATGATGTTAACCCGAGCCTAGTCGAAACGAGAAGGATCTCAAAAAGAGACTTAAAATAACTTTTCTTACAACTCTGTTTCACTTATTTTCACCTTCTATTTTTTATGCTCCAATTTCTTTTAACAGGTCGTATGCTTTTTTCTTGCCTCATCAAGCACCGCATTGCCTTTTTCTGTAATGGAATAATACTTTCTTATTTTTCCCTTACCTAAAAGTCTATCCTCCTTCATGTGGTGTAAGATAGGGTATAGAGTACCAGATCGGTTTTTGGCATGATAAAAGCGCGGTTCCTTGAAATCGGTGAACCGCGCCGTATCAACGTTTTTAGTGGTGCTGACGGAGGGATTCGAACCCCCGACCCCTTCATTACGAGTTAGATTCAGGATGTTTATTACGCATTATACAGATTTATAACCAAATTGCAAACATAGATTTACAGCCATTATCAATACTTTGTGTTTGTATCTAACCTCATCTGTTTTATTCGTTCGTTTGCAAAAATGTTTGCAGTTGACTTACTTTATTCTAACGGTCACCCTTATTTCTCGATACTTAAACCTTTAAATCCTAACTTCAATGCTATTTAAACCTTGCTGTTTTTTTCCTCTCCCGTCATTCATAGTGTAGAATTTAACCCCTTTAATTTTATATCTTCTGTTTCATCTTTAAATATAATCTTCATGTTCGTAATATAGAGCAGTAAATACTCTTTCCACTGTTCTCCTTCAAATATCCCTTCCTTTAGGTTCAAAAAGATTTATACAATGAAATCGGCATTTTTATGTACATAAAGTGCGGTTGAAATCCATCCAATCGAATTTTCATATAAAAATCGTTCTCTCGATTTTAGTAAAGGGATCTTTTTTTTCAAGTTTTGAAAATGATAGAATGAAATACGGTTCATTCACTTTATATGGACATAACGTTGATCGAATTCAACGATAACATGATGGGTCTTCGTCACATCGCCTGATACTTTACGATCTTTATAATCTAATTCTTGAGAAGAGAAAAGATAAGAAATCATGATATCTTTTTTTGTTATCTACACCGTACTTGTCCAGTGAATCATAATAACCATCACTCACTTCAACGGGTTCGTTATAATGTATTGTCCCGTATTTTCATACATCCGTTTATTTAAAACTTCTTTTGACTTTGACATCCAGTAACGTTTTTTTCATCCGTGCCTGTTGGTAAGTTCATTTCATTTAACGACTCGACTAAGTTTTTCAAGTATTGTGGTTCGTTAATGGTATGATAATGAATCGTTTCTAAAATAAGGCTATCCTTACTGTCCTCTTCAAATCGCCTTTTATTAAGATCCTTCATTATTTAACCTCCGTTCAAAAGAAATCTCCCACTTCTAAACGAAGTGAAAGTGGATTAGTGCGGTCTTTATATGTTCAGCAGTCCCTACCTTATCGGACCACGCCTCGAGAGGGATACCGTCAATACGCATCCGATCCGCATCTGCCAGAATTGTCCGGTGTTGCAAATACACCACCATCTTTGGCAAGATTATTTGGATGAAGCGGAACGAGGTTCTCAGAGGGGAACATATAATTCATGGGGTTTAATTTGTTCCTTCGTTAACTTGGCATAGGAGATTCCCCTTTTAACTTTTTAAATTGATGACTTCCTTTAAATCGTCAATGAATTTGGACATTGGGCGAACATAGTCTTTCATGCCAATGTGACTGGAGGTTGCACGCAAACGTCGGCTTTCATCTCGTAAATAAAAAATATGCCCTTGACTCCCCAAGGTGGTGATTTTATCATCGCTTAAATCCTCATCATACGTCATCAAATGCCATAATTGTTTGATTTTATAACGACTTAACACACCACGGTCGGCGCTGGACACTTGTTTCCAGCGCTCCCGTAGTGTGCGCTTACAACTGATGCCAATCAACCAGCCATCTTTAGCACGCACCCATTTATCCACTTCAATGTCGGCTTGAAAATGTTCTGGTGCATGAGTAGAAGGAATATTAACCTGAATTTCGAAAGTAAAGTTGCTTGATCCAGTAATAAAGGTGCTCCAATCCTTGGTATAATGGTGTTTGAACGAACAACAAAACCCAAAGAGAGGGGCACCCGTTAGGTGAAGTCTACCACAAACATCGCCAAAATGAAAACAGAATTCACGCTAAAGAATGCAACCTCACACGCAGGGAGTAAACCCTTGCTTGCGTACCTTGAAAAAATCAAACTGGAAGACGCTTTTCGTCAGATAGGTTGCGGGAAAGGCCGGAATACGCTTTTTCCGTTCTTCAAGATCTTGATGTACCTTTTAGTCGGATGGCTACTGGGTTGCGAACGTATATTCCATTTCCGCTCATTGCGAGACGATTCGCTGGTACGTCGATTTTTAGGTGGACGTTGTCCCCATCACACTCTTTTGTATAAAGAACTGTGCCGCGCTGCTGTCTCCATGCCCACGATCCGTCGGGACTTGAAGGCATTAAACCTTGATCTCATCACTCCCTGCCTATCCGACGAATGCATTCTCGACCTCGATTCCACCGTTGAGACGGTGTACGGGAATCAGGAAGGGGCCGAAGTTGGGACAAACGCTCAAAAGCCCGGACGTAAAAGCTTCCAACCACTCATCGCCTTTGAAGGAAAGTCCCGTCTTTACCTTAATGCCGAACTGCGTTCAGGCAATACGCATTGTTCCCGCAATGCCCATACTTTCGCGAAGGAAACCCTTCAACGTCTTCCTAAATCGTGTAAAGTCAAGTATGCCCGATTCGACAAAGGATTCGGCGGCGAAACCTTCTATAGTTTTTGGGAAGGCAAACAGATCGGCTACGTTGGCAAACTCAAATGGACGCATCGGTTAGCCAAAGAAGTCGCCAAATGTCCTCATTGGAAACGCTATGTGGACGGAGACGTCATCATCGAAGGCCTTTGTTTAGTGTACAAAGCCACTTCTTGGAAAAAGGCTCGAATGGTGGTCGTCATCAGGAAAGCCGAACGCTACGATGGTGATCAACTCCAATTCGACTTTCTTTGGGATTACGAAGCAATCGTGACCAATTTGGATTGGGAGCCCATCGACATTTGGCGTTTTTACAATCAGCGCGCGTGCATGGAGAACTACATCAAAGAAGTGAAGCACGGCTTTTCGATTCACCGTATTCCGACAGATTCGTTTAAAGCCAATGAAATCGATCTGTTGCTGAAGCTGTTGGCCTACAATGTATTCGAGCGTTTTAAGATGGACTGCTGTGAACCGGTTCATCGCCGCTATACCATTGCACGATTTCGTAAGGAGTTTTTCCATGTCCCTGGTACGATCATCTATCGCAGTCGCCAAGTCATTCTAAAAATCGCGGCAGCCTTCCAAAATGAGTACAGTTGGCGGCGCATGGAAGAACGGGTGGTTCTCCTACAATAATGCCTATCCAAACTTTTACATGGAAATAACCGAGCCCGCTTGTGTGGGGAGGGGGAAAGTGTATCCCAAGAACAAGAAACCCCATCGAAAGGACAAGTTTAGTTTCCACTTTTACTGTTTCCATGTGGGTAATGCTAGAAATAGCTGATGTTATCCACATTCGAAATTCGGGGTGAATTCTGTTTTCATTTTGGCGATGTTTGTGGTAGACTTCACCTAACGGGTGCCCCTCTCTTTGGGTTTTGTTGTTCGTTCAAACACCATTATACCAAGGATTGGAGCACCTTTATTACTGGATCAAGCAACTTTACTTTCGAAATTCAGGATGATATAATAGATCATATCTAATGTTATAAGAGGTAGCAAGGATGAAATATAAGGGTCTGATTGTTTTATTTATACTCACTTTGTTCATTTCGGCTTGCAGTTCCAATACAGAACAATCACATCAATCGCATTCTTTTAATGGGGATTTGCAAGAAAAAACTACTTCTACTGATGTTTTACCAGCCTTTTTGAAAGGTCATAGTGAAGAGATCGGCTTGGTGTATCAAGCTGCTGGTAAATCAACAGAATTGTTACAATGGATTCCTTGTTATTGCGGTTGCGCAGATAGCGCAGGGCATAAAAGTAGTATGAATTGTTTTGTGAAAAAAATTAATGAAGATGGTTCTGTAGTCTGGGATGACCATGGAACTCGTTGTGGTGTTTGCTTACAAATCGCAGCGGAATCCATTAAAATGAAACAGGAAGGCAAATCTATAAAGGAAATTCGCCATTACATTGATGAAAAGTACAAAGTAGGATACGCAAAACCAACTAATACTCCAATGCCTTTATAATAAATAAACCTCACTTTTTCGAAAACGAAAGGTGAGGTTTTTTATTTTGCTTTTATACGAAAATGTCCCCCCTAAAAAGCAAAAAAAGGACGGACTTCGGTTAGTTGAAACAATAACCAAAATATGGAATTTACTTAGGCGACTTCATTGGGTTCAATCGTTACTTTGAAGCCTTGGGATTCAATTCTCTTGATCCAATAATCCACTACTCGTGATTGATCTTGTAAGTAATCCCATCCAAACTCTTGGTAGGTGATGTTATTTTTCAGCATGTGGTATATAATACGTAGTATGAGATGAGCCGTAGCCATTGTAGCTTTTTTCTGTTTCTGGACACGATAAAAAAAAACGAAGCAAGACGAGTGCCTTTGGATTTACTCGCGGCCCAAGCTGCTTGGCAAAGCACGGCTTTCAAGCTCCTGCATGTCGTACCCGATTTCTGCCAGGATGACCGCCGCTGCATCCTTTTGAATTCCGGGAATAGTGCTAAGTTGTTCAACTACATTTTGATATGGAGTGAGTAGCCTATCGATCTCCGCCTCTATAACCGCCATTTGTTCTTCAAGATACCTCAAATGATCCAAGTGCATTCCAATTAGTTTTCGATGATGAGCTCGAACTCGACCATTTAAAGCCTCTACAAGTTGCGGAACTTTTCTTTTTAGCGATGTCTTGACTAGATCTTTTACCTGGTCTGAACTTAGCACTTCACCGTACACGATTGATTCCAGCAAAGCTCTTCCGGATACGCCGAATAAGTCACTCACATATGTGGCCAACTTGATGTTGGCATCCTGTAAAATCTTGTGTATTCGGTTTTTTTCCGCCGTAGCGTCACCCAGCAACTTTCTGCGATAACGAGTGTAATCGCGCAGATCCCGTATCTCTTCTGGCGGAACAAAACTAGGAGTGATAAGCCCGCAACGGAGTAATTGAGCAATCCAAGCCGCATCATGTACGTCCGTCTTTCGACCTGGAACATTCTTGATTCGTTTAGCGTTGGCCAATACCAACGTAAAACTCCTTCAAGAACATTCCATACCGGTTTCCAGTATACCCCTGTGCTTTCCATGGCGACATGTGTACACTTGTATTGATGGAGCCAATCATGAAGTTCAAGCAGTCCTTTAGTAGTGGTAGAAAACGTCTTGATTTCTTGCTTTGGTTTTCGGTCCAAAGGACCATACATGATACATGCTACCACCGTCTCTTGATGAACATCCAGTCCGGCACATCGTTCTAATAATGCATCCATCCCACTCATTCCTCCTTAAAGAAATCATGCGGGCCATGCACCCTTGAGCAAAGTATTTTTATACACGTACTCATGGTAACAATCTCGGTACTCGTAGGTGCAGTCGGTCGGTTTGGGACTCGGGGTTTTGACCACCAAAAAAGTATCGGCCTGTGACCTGCTAATTTAATAATAAATTAGCTGGTGAACAGGCCGATACACATTTTCATTCATTGTGGTGGCCGTCAGGCCATGTTAGTTTGGGACAACAAGAGACTGCTAATTCGATCCTGATTTTTGGTTCCGAAAAAATCTGGCTGTAATGCAAAGCTTTATTGAACATCGTTCATTATTCAGAGGATACTATGACAAGTAGATTGGCGGTGAAAATTTTTATCAGTTTAAGATAATGTCCAATACAAAATAATATCATTAACACCTATGATAACTAGTACAATCCCCGCTATCACCTGGATAACCCGCCCTATTTTCTTTGATCTTTTTAAAACCTTCTGATCCAACCCCATTCCAAAGGCCAATCCAAGAAATAGTAACACCGGGATAATCGTACCGATGGAAAACAGAAAAGGAAGAGCAAGTCCATAACCGGCTGTATTTAACATTAAAGGGGTGAGTAAACCAAAAAATACGAAAAACATGGTTGGACAAAAAGCGAGTGACAACAGAACGCCTAAAGCAAAGGCCTTGGTGTTTCCCGATAAATGATCTATATAACTTCTATAATTTAGTAATCGTTCGGTAAATAGTCCACGTACCTTAATCCATCCGATAAAATAAAGACCAGTAACCAATAATACAGGACCTGTTATCTTCCGCACGACTTGAAAAACCGGTATAGTTAACGCTTCTAGCTCATTCCCAATCCCAATGATCAACATTCCTAATAAAAAATAAACCAATGTCTTGCCAATAAAAAACTGATGACTTCCGTTTGCCACTTCTTGCCTTGTACCATTCGATTCGTTGTATATGAAATGGCCCCCATATTAGCCGAAATTTGACATGGGGCGACCGCTCCGAGTACACCTAACAATAATGCTCCAAGAACTGGTGTTTGCTGTGAATAATACAGGATCCGTAATGGTTCACTGATAAAAGTTAGTAATTGAGAAAATTGAATATACCAATCTGCCATGACAACACCTCTTTAAATCTAGATCTCACTGGCTTTCATCTATCGGCTAAGATTGGCGTTTTATTATTCTATATATGAAATAGATGACCGCAGCCCCAATAAGCGGCAATCCTGCCCACATACAAATCATAAATAACGTATGAAGATAATGCCCTAAAGTATTTGGAGTCAATAACCAGGTTGCGGACATCGTTAAGCAGCATAGACCAATGATGACAAGGACAATGGCAATAACCCATTCAATCCATCTCATTGTTCTTCTCTTCCGTCCCTGTTCTGGTTGGCGGGAAACAAAATCTGGAAGCGAGTCCCTTTCCCTACTTCACTGAACACGGATATCGTTCCCCCTTGCATATCGACCAACTGCTTGACAATGGCCAGTCCTAATCCTGTCCCTCCAAAGTCTCTGGAACGAGATTTCTCCACTCGGTAAAAACGTTCAAAAATATAGGGCAACTCGTCTTCCGGAATGCCTTTACCCGAATCCTCTATGCTAATCATCAGATCTCCAGATCTTGCACGTTCAATCCTTATGCCGACCCATCCGTGATCAGTATAGCGAAGGGCATTATCCAGTAAATTCGTGACGATTTGTTCCATGCGCAAACCATCCACATTAATAAGGGGCAGGTTATCCTGTATATCGACCTTTAACTGCAAGCCTTTCTTTTTTGCCTGTAATTCTACTCGGGGAAGAATCGTTTCTATCATTTCACGCATGTCTATCCATTCTTGGTTAAGTGTCATTTTCCCCTCTTCCATTTTGGAAAGCTCAAACAGATCATTGATCAGTCGACTCAAACGGGTTGATTCCTGTTTAATAATCTCTAAATATTGCTCCTTCTCCTCTTCAGATTGATACAGACCTTCCTTTAATATATTGGCATACCCTTCCAGATAGGTGACGGGTGTTCTTAATTCATGGGATATATTGGCAAATAGCTCACTTCTGGTCTCCTGATATCTTTTCAGCTCTCGTGCAAGATCATTGATGGCTTGTCCCAATGTGCCGATTTCATCTGCTGTTTTAACCTTTACTCGAGTATTCAGATCTCCCCTAGCAATCTTACGTGTGGCTTTTTCCATTTGTAGCAAAGGATTGGACAATGTCCTTGATAAGACCACAATTACCCCAAGAGCAAGAAATAAAGCGCCTATCCCTGACAGAACCAGCATGTACCTCACTTTTTCAATGGATTGGTAAATGTCCTCAATGGAGGATAAGACGTAAACGCCGCCCAAAAAATGACCACCATCATAGATAGGCGCTCCCGAAACAAGAAAACGATTTCCTGAACGATCGCTATATTCTCCTCTAATGGATTTCCCTTCTGTTAAAATTTCCAATTCATCAGCAGGTATCCGCGTATCATCTGTCAGACCAGGCACACCAAAATTGGCGATGAGTCGACCTTCAGCGTCAACAATGTAAAACGGGACCTGAGAGAATCCCCCCATCATTTCAATGTTTTGGGTGATCCCTTCATCTAATGTTTCTCCAATAAATTTGGCATACCTTGATGACAGATCATCCAGATCTTGCTGTACTTCCCCTAAATAAAAGCCCAGAAAGATTTGATGGATCACAAAGCCTAAGGGGAATAAAACAATGAGCAAGAGCAAAAGAAAGGTCATGCCCAGTTTAACTGAAATCCGATTCCATCTCATTGCCTTGGATCAGGCTCCTTAAATTTATAGCCAATCCCCCAAACGGTTTGAATAAGGTTTTCAGACAGACCTGCTTTGCGGAATTTTTCACGGATATTTTTTACATGCGTATCTACCGTTCTAAGATCCCCAAAATAATCTTTTCCCCCTACATGATCCAACAACATTTCCCGGCTGTATACCCGTCCAGGATGTCCAGCCAATAAATATAACAGATCAAACTCCGTCTTTGTTAAATCAATTGTTTGATCATGCACCCAAACTTCTCTTCGTTCGGGATCAATACGTAACTCTCCGGTCATAATCATATGCCCCGTATCTATCTCTGACATACGGGATCTTCTAAGCAGGGCGCGTACACGTGCAACCAGTTCCTCAGGATCAAACGGTTTAACCAGATAATCATCCGCTCCCAAATTTAATCCTTGTACCTTTTCTTTGGTTTCAGAGCGAGCTGTCAGCATCAGAATGGGCATTTGCATGGTGATCTGACGTATTTTTGTACAAAGCTCCCATCCGTCCATCCCCGGCATCATAATGTCTAAGATAACCAAATCAAAAGTGTTTTTTTTCATTTTTTCCAGTGCATCATTTCCATCTTTGGCTTCGGTTACACGAAATCCTTCCCTGGTCAGATAGATACGCAGGAGGTTTCTCATCTTCCATTCATCATCAACAACAAGAATATGGGCTTGGTTTATTTGCCATGCCATAGGCTCAAATTCCCTTCTAAATAAGGGCAATTCTTTAACCTTATTCGGCTTTGAGTTCGCTTTCTGTTACCCATTTGTGATTGGTAACCTTCTCACCATCAGTCGAAATGTAGTCAACCATATATACGGTTGTTTTTTCAGCGGAATCAATCGTAGCGGTTGCGCCATCCATTCCTTCCATGTGATCGGCATTTAGGGTGACTTGGTCTCCAGGTTTAAAAGGCTCTTCACCTGCTTCTTTAATTTCTTCGTGGATCACCCATTTATGATTTTCCACTTTTTCTCCCTCTGGCGTTGTATAAGTGACAGAATAAACAGTCGTATCATAGGCTCCTACAATTGTTGCTTTGGCACCATTCATCCCTGGCATATGATCAGCATGGATGATCGCTTGGCTCCCCACTGGATATGTGGGATTTTCTGCCTCTTTTAAGCCTTCAGGCACTTCACCTGAGCCAGAGTGGTTCATCTCTGCGTGGGAAGGAGACTTTGAATCTGTCTCGTTATTTTCTTCAGTTCCTGAATTCATACCGCCTGTATGTGTATCCGCATCGTCTTGCTGATTTTCGTTTGACTCAGATGGAGCCGGTGCTTCTTCAGTATCACCTGCACACGCAGACAAGGTCATTATTACAACCATTCAAATAAGTACAATCAAGATGTTTTTAAATTTCATTTTCAAACTCCTTTCATTTTATAAGTATCATTAGTACACTGCCCAACACATATTCAATTTATTTGTGGTTGAGCAAACACTTACATGGTACACAAAAAATGTGAAGAAAGTATGGAAATAATGATTGAATTTAAGATTAAATACTCTGTTCGCATGTATAATGATTCATTAATTAGTAAGTGTGTTTAATGTCCATTATTTTTCAGGAGAAAATTTAAACGTGTATATATACTTTACCTAGGTATCGTAGTAATTAGTATTCATTATTTGCTATTACAAACATAATTTTAGGGATTTGATGACTTGGGGGTATATGTATATTTTTATATTTATTGGGACTCATTTTCTTGTGATAATGGGGATTTACTTGTTTTGCAAATATAAAGCTGCACTTATGGAACAAATGATGATCACCATGACCTTAAGCATGTCTTTTGGGTTAGTCATTGGAGTTTTGATGGGAATTATTTATCACGACAACCTGTTACTGTCAATCTTAATGAGCATGGGCATATCTGGTTTAGCTGGAGCCAACCTGGGTCTTAGACTTCATGGATTGGCTGGAATAGAAGGTTTTTTTACTGCCATTATGGCAGGCATGATGGGGTCCATGCTTGTAGGGATGCTTTCCATGAGGGAGACAATCATTATATTTTTAGTGAGCTCATTTCTTTTAACCGGCACATCCATGTTCAGTGTCCGGCATATTTTGTACCGGTCCTGTGAACATGTTATACGCAAATATGATCTCCTGCTACTGATCGCCACATGTTGCGTGTTTATTATTACATTATGGATGTTCCCAGATGTGCTTGAACAGAACCCTCCATCAGTAAAACCTCTTCATCTCTAATATTGTGGGCATATTTTCCACGATTACTCATTCAAATATATAAAAAAATAAGGTTGTATCTCAATGCTAAGGGGGGTTACAGATGCCAACTGTTGTTAATTCCACTGTACAACAATATCAAATGTGTATCGATGCGTGTATTAAATGTATGCAAGCATGTGAAGAATGTTTAACATCTTGTTTAAAGGAACCTGATGTTCAATCCAGATCCCACTGTATCAACATGTTAAGGGACTGTGCGGACATCTGTGCCATGGCTTCTCAATGGATTTCACGTGGAAGCATGTATGTAAAGCAGTTTTGCCAGCTTTGTGCTACAATTTGCGAGGCCTGTGCAACTGAATGTGCTAAATATCAAGATAATCACTGCCAACAATGTGCCGATTTTTGCCGTGAGTGTGCTGAAGAATGCCGTAAAATGGCTGCATAAATAGCAGGCCAATAGTGGGCAGACAAGGCAGGTGATCAATGACATCACCTGCCTTTTAAAGTCGGTGAAATTGTAAATATGCCTTCTGGAAGAGTATTTAACTTTGCAGATAATGAAGATAATTACTTTGCTGTAATGGAAAAAATTAAATTACTTTAAAAACCGGCCAAAAAGCCGGTTTTTTACTACACAACATCATACCCTTGTTCTTCCACAGCTTCTTTCATCTTTTCAATGGTCACTTTAGAACCGTCATAGGTCACATCGGCTGTGCCTTGATCAAGATGAACCTCCACTTTTTCTACGCCATTCAGCTCTTTTAAAGCATTAGTCACCGCTTGCTGGCAATGGCTGCAAGACATGCCTTTAATATTTAAGGTGATCTGCTCCATGCTTTCACCTCCTTTCAATTGACTTAACGACTACTTGGCATAGTGTTGGATCACTTTCATCAATTCTTCAATCATTTCATCTTCATTGCCTGATTCCATGGAGTGGAGCACACACATTTTGGTATGACGCTCAAGCAAACTAAAGCCAACTTTTTTTAAAGCAGCCTGAACAGCAGCAATTTGGATTAAAATGTCAACACAGTATCGGTCTTCATCCACCATTTTTTCTAGTCCCCGGATTTGGCCTTCGATTTTTTTCAGGCGGTTTTTGATCTTCTCTTTCTCGTTTTCTGAACGAGGTACGACCGGTTTTTTGTCCGGTTGCATGGGCAAATCATGTTCATGGCTCATGACTCCTCTCTCCCTCCTTTACTCACAAGTACCCATTTGTTAGATCGGTGAAAACCACTGTTTTAAAGCTTATGAATGATGAGGTTTCCAACGGTTAAGAAACAAAGTATTGGTCACCACTGATACGGAACTCAAAGCCATAGCAGCACCGGCCAAGATGGGGTTTAACAGCCCAACAGCGGCCACAGGGATCAAGAGCACATTATAGCCAAACGCCCAGCCCAAATTTTGTTTAATTTTTCTCATGGTCGCCTTTGATAGCTGAATGCAATCCACAATGGAAAGAAGATCGCCCCGCATCAGGGTTATGTCGGCTGCTTCCATGGCTACATCGGTGCCCGTTCCCATGGCAATGCCTACATCTGCTTCAGCAAGGGCAGGAGCGTCATTGATCCCGTCTCCCACCATAGCCACTTTTTTCCCTTCCTGCTTTAATTTTTTTACGCCTTCTGCTTTATGTTCAGGCAGCACTTCGGCCAACACCCGGCTGATCCCCACCTGCTGGGCAATGGCCCGGGCCGTACGTTCATTGTCACCCGTCATCATAATCACTTCGATGCCAAGTTGCTTAAGCTCACTTATTGCTTGTCGGGAGGTCTCTTTGACTGTATCGGCCACGGCCACATAGCCTAACAGCACACTCCCCTCCGCTTCATTTTCCGCTACCAACATCACCGTTTTACCCTCTTGCTCCAACTTTTCAATTTCTGGCAGGTAAGGAGAAAGTTCTATCCCCTGCTCTTTCATAAGTGTTTTATTGCCCACAAAAATGAGTTTTCCATCAACCGTGGCTTGAATCCCTTTACCTGGAATGGCCTTATATGCTTTGGGGTCCGATAAGGGAAGATCTTTTGCTTTGGCCCCATTGATAATCGCTTTTCCCAATGGATGTTCGGAAGCCTGTTCAGCGCTAGCCACCAAACGGAGCAGCTCATTGTCATTCATCCCGAAGGCTTTCACATCCGTCACTTCAGGTTCTCCCTTGGTGATCGTTCCCGTTTTGTCCAAAATAATGGCACCCACGTCCTGCATCATTTGCAGGTGTTCCGCCCCTTTGATTAATACGCCATGTTCCGCTCCCTTACCGGTTCCCACCATAATGGCGGTGGGGGTGGCCAAACCCAATGCGCAAGGACAGGCAATGACCAGCACGGCCACTGCACTGACCAACGCCGGGGTAAAACCGGAGACAAAATAAGTGATGATAAAGGTTAACACCGCTATTCCCATCACAATGGGTACAAAAATACCGGACACTTTATCGGCCAGACTTTGGATCGGCGCTTTGGTGCCTTGAGCTTCTTCCACCAACCGGATAATTTGAGACAACGCAGTATCTTTTCCAACTTTTGTGGCCCTGATTTTGATGGAACCATGGGTATTGAGCGTGGCCCCAATCACCGCATCACCCGTTTCCTTTTCCACCGGCATGCTTTCTCCCGTTAACATGGACTCATCAACGGCGGTTCTTCCTTCCACAATCTCCCCATCAACCGGTATTTTCTCTCCTGATTTGACCAGAAGCAGATCTCCCACCTGCACCGCTTCAATGGGAACATCCACGATTTGGCCATCCCGGATCACATGGGCCGTTTTGGCTTGAAGACCCATCAGTTTCTTCAATGCTTCCGATGTGCGCCCTTTGGCCCGGGCTTCCAACAGTTTTCCCAGAATGATCAAAGTGATAATGATGACGGAGGCTTCAAAATAAAACCCTTCCCTCTGACCCGAGAAATAGAGAACTGTGCTGTACAGATAAGCGGCCAAAGTGCCCATGGCCACCAGAACATCCATGTTGGCACTGCCGCCCCTTAAGGCGTTATATGCTCCCCGGATAAACCGCCATCCAATGGTAAACTGGACGAGGGTGGCCAGTATAAACTGGAGGGAGGCAGGCATCATCAACCCGTGATACCCCGTAAGATCCCCAATCATTTGCACCAGAAAAGGAATGGAAATGACCGCCCCAAACAGAAAGGCATTTCGTTGTTTTATGTAGCGCCGCTCTTTTTCCTTTTTTTCTTCTTCCACCCGGTCTTCAGTGGCTTCCTTGGCCCCGTAGCCGATTTTCTCCACCCGCTCAATCAATGTCTGAATATCCACTTTCGATTCATCATAGATAACAGTGGCTTTTTCATTGGCCAGATTGACGTTGGCTTCTGATACCCCTTCCAATCTGGAAAGACTTTTTTCCACCCGGTTGGCGCAGGCGGCACAGGTCATCCCCGTAATGTTTAAAGTTGTTTTTTTATATGCACTCATTTTCCGTTCACTCCTTTAACGGAATGTCACCAATGTTTTCCTTCTGTTGGTATTGATTATACTATACCCCAGTAGGGTAGTAAATAGTTATTTACCTAATAAAAACTAAATTTATTATGTACCAATTAAGTATATAAAATAGCATAAGCCTTGCTGCTGAGACAGCAAATTATTGAATAATAAATGCGGGGATATCCCGCATCATACAAATATTATTCAGGCCGATTATCTACTTTCCCGGTATCTTTATAAAATTCGTCAAAGTGATTGTATTTCACCATAGCCACCATACCGCTTGATGCATGGTGTAGATCGTGGCAGTGGAACAGCCAATTCCCAGGATTATTTGCAAGGAAGGCAACTTCATAGGTTTCACCTGGCTTGACATTAAGAGTATCTTTAATAATCGGTGACCCTTCAAGAGGCTGACCGTTTTTACTGAGTACTTGGAAGAAATGACCGTGCAAATGCATGGGATGTACTGAATCATCCATACTATTGTTAGTCAGCGTCACTTTCACCTTATCCCCTTTATTTACTTTAAAAGGTGGCACATTTGGGTAAGTTTCACCATTAATGGTCCAGATCATTCCCATCTCTGCGTTCATGTCCATTTTAGCTCCAAGTTCCATAGTATATTCTATATCGAATTTATCATCTAACGTAAACAATGCTTGAGATGGTTCACCAAGAGTGGCCAGATTTATCTCACCAGAAGGTGCCTTATGGTCCAGTTTTTGATTATTTCCGTCTTCGTAAACTACATCGATCCTCATATCTTTCGCCGCTTCCATCTCACCATGACAATCAATAGTGAAATCTCCCTGTCCATCAGCGACAAACTCGATATCATAACGCTCTCCCGGAGCAATCTCAAGAATTGATCCCTTTTCAACTTGAGGGTTATTTACTGCTTGACCATCTACATGGGTGACTTGATACTCAACAGGAATATGAATTTGGTGGGCCACATAACCTGCATTGATGAACCGGAGTTTAACCCTGTCTCCTTCTTTGACTTTTAACGATTCGTTTGCTTCGTATGTTTTTCCGTTAATCGTAAAAATATCATAGGAAGACATATCATGACCCATCATGGGGCTACCATTGGATTCCATATGACCATCCATTCCATCCATGCCCATTCCTTTCATATGCATTTCGCCATGATTATTTCCATGCATATCTCCCATATTCATGCCACCATCACTGTTGCCTGACTCCCATTCATCCAGTACAAGAGTATAGTCACGGTCAACATCGATTACTTCACTCGGCTCTACTATAAGAGTCCCATATAACCCTTTGTCCAGTTGTTCAACGCCGTTCTGATGGGAATGATACCAATATGTTCCCGGATCATTGGCAATAAACTGATACATGTACGTGTTTCCAGGTAGCACAGCATCCTGAGTCACACCTGGGATACCATCTTCTGTATTAGGAACTGGAACACCATGCCAATGAATAGAGACAGGCTCATCCAGTTCATTTTTTAAGTTAACTCTAACCACTTCACCTTGCTTCACACGGATAGTTTCACCTGGAACCGTTCCATTATAAGTCCAAGCTGTAATGGTGTTATCAGGACTGATTATCCACTCCGTTTTCCGAGCAGTCAGATTAATTTCGTTAACTTTTTTACCCTTCGTCGATTCATGTATAACCTCCACCCTTTCTTGTCCTTGGGAATCTTCATCATGCTCCTCTTGATCTGCAGTTTCAGATAGTGACTGAGAACAAGCTGATAAAATAGCAATGATTAAAACGGTAATAAAAAACATAATGATTCTTTTCATGCTCCCCTAACCTCCTTTTACGACTATAGGATACAAGAAAGATGTGAAGAAAGTATGGGAAAAAAATAGCTATATTATGAAGTTGTTATTAGGTTAGGGGCGTATTTTCACATATTTTCTTGATATTCCAATTCTCAACTAGAAATTCCCATGCGTTGACCGCGACTCATTTTTAATGCATTGCCCACAGTGTCCCATGAATACATGGTCAATCGCTTTTTCGTTGATAAATCCTCATCCGCTGTTGTGTACCACCCTCAGAACATCAAAGTAGACCGATAAATTCTGTTTTCTCGTCTTACTGTCTTAAAAAATAAAATATATAAAAGTCGGTGCAGTGTTTTTATCTTGACTATAAGGAATTGAAACCAAAGTTCCCCAAGCTCCACCTGCAATGCGAGAATTTTCGTTTTTATCTTAACTATAAGGAATTGAAACTTGTCAATGACATAGGATAAACCTTTGAACCCACTGGGTTTTTATCTTAACTATGAAGAAAAATTTTAACCAAAAAAACATACTAAGATTAGTAGCACAGACCATGGCCATGGTCTGTGCTACTATTTTTTTATAGTAGAAGTGGAGAATAGGTCGTGACAGCCCCAGAACCTTGAGTTCGTAATGAAAAAACTGGCCTACTTCACTGCCCTTATAAGAATCAGTTTCAGTATGTTGGATCCTTGAGATCGTGTATAAGAAAAGGGAATCGATAAGGTGAAGTGAAGACTTCTACATAAAAATCAGGAGGAATGTATATGCAAAGCGTCATTGCTTTTGATGTCGGTATGGGAATAACCCCTCAATATCATAAATAACCATAACTTGCTTATTGTTGTATTCTTTAAATGTAGGAGTAATGTCTCTTTGCTGTTTTGAAGGTTCTTTATCATGTATTTCTGGAAAAAATGAGTTAAGTCCTTAAAATTGTGTAAAATGGATTCCTTAAAAATAAAGGAGCCAATTTCAAAATCCTCGGTTAGAATGGAGTTGTCGGAAATACCATTCTGGAGAGGAGAATTTTGAAATGGCTCAATACCAGATTACCGTAGATCAAGAACTTTTGCAGCAACTTTTTTTAGGACATTCAAAAGACGCTGGTGTAGCGAAATTACTGGAATCGGTATTAAACCAAATTCTCCAAGCGCAGGTGACCGAACAGCTGGCAGCTGAACGCTATGAACGCACGGATTCCCGTCAAGGCTATCGCAATGGATCCTATCCTCATCAATTAACCACTCGGGTGGGGACCATTACGTTACGTGTTCCACGGATTCGAAACGGTCAGTTCTCCACTGAACTGTTTGCCCGTTACCAACGGAGCGAGCAAGCTTTGGTGTTGGCTTTGATGGAAATGGTCGTGAATGGGGTTTCCACACGTAAAGTGACTCAGATTACCGAAGAGCTTTGCGGCACTCATTTTTCCAAGTCCACCGTTTCAGACCTGTGCAAAAGGCTTGATCCTATTGTGGAGGCTTGGAATTATCGTCCGCTTTCAGACCGCCGGTTCCCGTTTGTGCTGGTGGATGCCTTGTACCTCAAAGTCCGTGAGGATGGCCGGGTACGGTCCAGAGGAGTGATGATAGGAATCGGTGTCAACACAGACGGTTACCGGGAAGTCTTGGGGATCATGACCGGTGACACGGAATCGGAAGCCAGCTGGAGCGAATTTTTCAGTTGGTTAAAACAACGTGGTCTTGGTGGTGTCGATTTGATCACCTCTGATGACCATGGCGGTTTAGTCCGTGCCATTCGTCACCATTTCCAAGGGGTCACCTGGCAACGCTGTCAAACCCATTTGATGCGTAATATTCTGGATGCCACACCAAAAGCGCTGAGAGACGAAGTTCATCGCCATGTCCGTGGCATCCTGGATGCAGCGGATATCGAAACAGCCAGAATGCTTTTGAACGAAACGCTGAAAGTCTTTGAAGAGAAAGCGCCTAAAGCCATGCGTATTTTGGAAAACGGGTTTGATGATGCCACCGCCGTTTTGGCTTTCCCTGAGAAGTACCGTAAGCGACTGCGTACCACCAACAGCGTCGAGCGGTTGAACGAAGAAATCCGCAGACGGGAACGTGTGATTCGCATTTTTCCCAACCGCCAATCGGTGATTCGTCTGTTGGGGGCCTTACTCATGGAACAGGATGAGAAGTGGGCCAGTGGTCGGAAATACCTCGATATGGAAGATTACTTCACCTGGCGCAAAAGCCATTCAGCAAAAACACATAGTAAGGTGACACGCATCATGTAGGCAGCTTATCTAACCGAGGAGCTTTTTACACACAATTTTGGACTTGATCCAAGCAGGAAGTTCAAAAAGATGGAAATAAATTGGTTGCGGTGGTTAAAGATGATAATGGAAGGGAAATCAAGCAAAAAATAACAGAAGAAGAAGCCGAACAATTAGGATTTGATGAAACGGAAGATGAAGAAGAAGAAACAGACGAGGAAATTATTGAAACAACAATAGCAGCAGATGAGGAAGTAGAAAATGAAGAATCCAGTCCTGGAAATAAGGCTTTCGTAATTGCTTTAATTTTTGGTCTGATTCTGGCAATAGGCGGTGGCGGTTACTACTACTTTTATAAACGGAAATAAGGGCCACAGTTATTAAAACGGATTCGCTAGAAAAAGGAGTGGAATAAATATGCGCCACGATTTGGTTACTATACGTATACTCAATTGCACGTGAAGGAGTATCGGAAGGAAGTTTGTAGTCTTAAACCGGGGAATTTCCTCCCTGGCTTAAATCTCAAATACTCTTTCACCTAGCAGACATCGAAAACAACACAACTGTCTCTTTCGGTTCATGACTAGGCAAGACGCTTACGAAATAAAACTTCTTTTTCCCTTTTTCTTTGCTGGTCAAGGCAAAGGGCGATGGGTCTTTACCTAACATACGCGTCATAGTAGAGGCCTCGTCCCATCATAGTTTTGTTGGCTGTCAAGTACGGCTTTACTTCATCCAACAACCGTGGGATTAAAATGTCCAAGGGACTTCAAAACGTCCGTAAAGAGGAAAAAATCTGCTCCCCGTTACTGATCAACGATTGATCCATCGATATGGATCCTAGTATTAATTTCTCTTCTTTTATATGGCTTGCGCCCCCGGTTCTTATGGGCAATCCCTTGTACTCCTTCCGTAAGATATCTTTTCCTTAAACGCAGTAACTGTCAGGTAGAAAGTTCCAACAGTTCTGCACCTTCCCGAACGGTGAAAAAAGAGCCAATAAACTATTGACGGTTACGTAGCGATGCATCGCCTTGAATTCGGCATTTTTAGCAACCATCGGGAGACACACCGGAAGAGTAACGCCCGTAATCGCGCACGTCCCCTTTTGCTGATGGTGGCTTTCTCTTTCTTCTTGCCAGAGCTGTTTTCTTTAAGATTTAACCCCGCCAGCCGAATGATTTGCTGTCCATGGTCGTATCTCTTAAGATCGCCGACTTCTTCTGCTAGGAATCCAGCTAAGGTGACCACGCCCATTCCGGGAATGGTTAGCATTTCTTTGGTGCCGGGAATTTGCTCAAACAGTGGCTCGACTTGTTGCAGGATATCATCCAGTTGTCAGGCAAACATGGCATGTTGTCCAGCAGGGATCTTTAAATCCCGATACAGAAGTCGGTCAGTAAATCTCCCATGAATTGAAGCTCCCGGGAAACAGTTCCTAACAGCTTCAAGCATCTGACTCGTTACCTTCTGCACATAATGCTTAGAGTCTTGAAACACGTCGAATAGAAAGTGGACTAGAACTTAAGGAAAATGTGGAAAAGATAGAATCATTACATTTCAATATGGATTTCAAACGATGCATCAGTCATTTTTCATCAAAAACGATGTCAGATGGCTTAAAAGCTCCTCTGGGTGATTGACGATGTACGAGGCGTGGTCCCCGGACACTACTATAAGTTCTGTACCTAGCAAGCGAGCCATCTCTTCAGCATGATTATGACGAATAATATCTCGATCACCAATCATGACAAGCGACGAAACCTTCATGTCCTCAAGCTGTTCCGACCGCAAGTTTTCGGGATGTTCTGCCATCTCTGCGCTCTTTTGTACCAGTTTATCAAGACCGTTCGGATCGGGCGCAACCCGTATATATGATTCACGAATGATCGGTGGCAAGAAGTGAACGGACGGATTTATCACTTGATCGATGATTTCCGGTTTATAACCATCCATGTCATAAACAGCCGATGCAAGTACTAACGAATGTACCATCTCAGGGTGATGAACGGCCAACTGAAGGGCAATAGAACCACCTTCACTATATCCAAAAATATCCGCCTGTTCCACTCCAATTTCACGTAACAATTCGGCGGTGTCATGGGCCATATGACTGGATCTGAGCGGACGGTCAATATCCGCTGTGTGACCATGACCTTGTTGCTCAATGATAATAACCTGCCGCCTCTTGACGAGTTCGGGCAGAATATTGAAAAACATTCCACCTGTAGCAAACTGCCCGTGTAGCAACACAAGTGGTGGCTGGCCTTTTGTTTGGCCATGTATCTCATAATACATGTCAAGGCCATTCACCGACGCATAGCTGCAAACCGTATTCTCCGTATACATACACGCACCGGAGTTGACATTGAACTTAAAGCCTGATACAGCAGACACTAAAATGAGAAGTACCAGTACCAGAAGCGGAATAAAGAACTTTTTCCGAGACGACATCATCCACTCTCCCTTTGAGATTTTTATAAAAAAAGACGTCTTCACCCTTAAGCAAACACATCTTTTGAAACCCGTTTTGTCCTTAAAACACAAAAAGCCGACGGTTCCCCTGAGGGTTCCACCAGCTTTTAACAGTTTCCATATAAAAAACACACGGGCTGTGTGTTTATTTCAATTCTTCCTCAAGTGCCCGTTTACCTCCCCGCCGTCTGTTATCCGAACAGGATTTACGATCATGAAAAAACGCCTCCTGTTCGATACTGAAGACGGATAAGACATGCGACACCGTGTAGCGTTTCTGTCCGCGCAATGTCCACGTTTTGTCCACGCCATAAACGACAAAAAGCCGTGTCATTAACGGCTTTTCTACAAAGTGGTGGGCGGTAGAAGGATCGAACTTCCGACCTCTACCGTATCAAAGAAGGGTTGGGGTTATCATGCTTTATTTTATATTGCCGTAAAACCGCATAGAATAAAGGTTTGCAGTGTTCGCCATGTGTTCTGTTACCTCGGTTTACCACGCTTTTACATCAATTTTTACATCAATTTTACATCAATAAAGGCGACTTAGGTGCGATGGCCCTAACGTAGACAACGCTCATATCGACCCTCCCTAAATAACCAGCGGATTTAAACCGGTGGTTATTTAGTTACTCTGGAATATTCTCCACCTTTCCTGTGTCTTTGTAAAACGGTGCAAAATGATTGTATTCGACCATCGCCACCATACCAGTTGATGCGTGGTGCAAATCGTGACAATGAAACAGCCAATTCCCAGGATTGTCAGCAAGAAATGCGACCTCGTACTCTTCTCCCGGTTTAACGTTTAACGTATCCTTTATAATCGGAGAGTCCTTTAATGGCTTACCATCTTTGCTTAATACCTGAAAGAAATGTCCATGCAGATGCATGGGATGTGTGGAATTGTCCATACTGTTGTTCTTAAGGGTAACCTTCACTTTATCGCCTTCATTAACATTAACCGGCGGTACATCTGGAAACGTCTTACCATTGATGGTATATACCATGCCCATGTTTTGATGGTCCATTGCAACTCCAAGGTCCATCGTATACGCTACATCGAAGGAATCATCTAGGCTAAAAAACGATTCTTTGCTCTTACCCAATTTGGTCACATCAACAACGTCGGACGAAGACGGATGTTTCATTTTTTTGCTATTTCCGTTCTTATAAGCGACGTCGATTTGCATGTCTTTTGATGCTGGCATACCATCATGGTTGTCAATCATAAAGTCTTTTTCCGTATCCGCCGTAAACTCGATATCATACCGTTCTCCAGGAGCGATTTCGATGATACCTGACTTTTCGATCCCCGGTCTATTCACTATCTGACCATCGACGTGGGTTACTCTAAAGTCAACGGGGATGTGCATTTGATGGACCATATAACCAGCATTCACGAAACGAAGCTTGACCGTTTCTCCTTTTTTAACCATTAATGGTTCGTTTTCTTCGTACGTTTTACCGTTAACCGTAAAAATATCGTAAGAAGACATGTCGTGCATCATCATGTTGTTCATACTGGACATGTTCTCTTTCACGTTTCCTTCGTGCATGCCGTTCTTCATGCCACCGTCGCCCATGTTCCCCATTCCCTTGTCACCGTTATCACGACCTGCTCCTGACTCCCATTCGTCGAGAACAAGTGTATAATCGCGGTCTGCCAGTATACCTTCCTTCGGTTCAACGATAAGCGTACCGTATAGGCCTCTATCCAGTTGCTCAACACCGTTTTGGTGCGTATGGTACCAATACGTCCCCGGATCATCCGCAACAAATTCGTACGTATACGTTTCCCCCGGCAATACAGCATCTTGGGTCACTCCCGGAATACCGTCTTGCGTGTTGGGAACGGGTACTCCGTGCCAGTGAATCGTCACAGGTTCGTCCAATTTGTTTGTTAGGGTTGCCTTTACAACCTCACCTTCCTTGACACGAAGCTGTTCACCTGGAACACTCCCATTAAACGTCCATGCTTTAATTTGTTTTTCTGGGCTTAATGTCCAATCGACCTGCTGCGCCGTTAAATTAAATGCCTTCACTCTCTTTCCAGCGATATCCGCAGAACGAGCGGTTGAAATCGCTTGATCCACTTTCTTTTCCACATTTGTAGATGCTTGTTTATCAGCTTGCCCCGTGTCGGTCTGTTGTGAGCACGCCGCTAACAAACCAATTAATGCGATACCTATTAACGTCATCAGCTGCTTTCTCATCGCTGCGTTTCCTCCTTGATGAAGTACTTTCGACTGAGATCTGCAACTACTAATTAAGTATAGTGTACAAATGTGATGAAAATTTAAAGAAAGTGTGTAGAAATATGAAGTGAAGGATAAAGCTTCGTTCAATTAACCGATGTTTTGTCATGCTTGCTGTTTATCATAAATTCGCCAAACAAATCACACAGTTTCTTGACAAAGTTGGATTATGATTATGGGGAAAGGAGTGGAAAACCATGCAGAAAAAATGGATGGTTCTTTTTTTCCTCGCTGTCTCACTTACGCTCTTGCTTTCAGCCTGTGGAGCCGGGAGTGGGGAGAATGAAACTGACAGCGTGGCCAGTGATTCAAGTAGTGGTGCCGGGGGAGACACACTAGAAATTTCCGCCACGAATTGGAGCTTTAATCAAGAAACTTTTGAAGTCCCTGCCGGTGAAACAACAATTAGTTTTACGTCTAAAGAGGGAGTACACGGAATTAGTATTCCAGATTTAGGGGTGGATTTAACCGATGGGGAATCCGCCACGGTCGATTTGGAACCTGGTGAATATCCGTTTTCTTGTAACATCGCTTGTGGACAAGGGCACGCGGATATGCAAGCAAAAATTGTCGTGAAATGAATAAAGTAATGGTCATCGTTTAACAAACGCGAAAGGTTCTTCTAAACCATTTTGGATGCAAAAAGCCGATTTTCCTTCACCTAAGGAATAATCGGCTCGCTTTTTTTAACTTGTTGTTTCCCAACATCACAACAATTTTGAGATTAACATCAGCCACTATTCTTAATTTCTGAAATTAAGCGATTTTCTTATTCCATTCGGTATGGCCACATTATTGAAATCCGTATATGGGCGTCGCTTCCTGTTAGTTGTTTAAAATATGTTGAAAATGCTGGTACGTATTTATTTGATCTTGGACAGATACATGCGGAACAAATTCCCAACCCATTCTTTGAATGAACTGACTATACCTTTCCTGTAAAAAGGCTTGCTGCAATGCCATTTCGATATGCGCGTGTTTAACATTAGGATTTTTCATCATTAAAGCAGAGATAAAGTTATCGTTTGCCATGCATTTTGCTGTGGCACGTGCTTCTAATGTAATCGATTTATTTTTTAATGGATTTTGGCCCCATGCTTCTTCTTTAAAGTAATGGTTTCCCGAATAGGCTTCGAGAGGCGGGACTGCCACATATCCGTTTTGATATGGGTTAATGAGTAGTAACATAACTTTAACGTGTGCACGCATCACACTAATTTGTAAACTAATAATGTCTTTAAGATCAGCATTTGTTACCTTAGCAAGGTAGTGCTTAAGTTTATTGAGTATCCCCTCATGGGTAGGCAAATGTTCAGCCATCAACCCGAGGTCTACCGCCGGCAACCTCATTAAATTACCTCCCCCATAAAAAAGATCATTCATCCATCTATGTATGCAAAAGCAACAAGATTGGTTACTAACCTATCTCTATATGAGGAAGGCAACACTCTTTACCCTGATTCTCCGGAAATTCCTTTTCCGTCGTTCACAATTTGTTTCCAATTTTCTCCTTGGTCATTTGTCACATACATATGCAAATTGAATGAAACGAAGGCTAGTTCTTCCCCTTCAGTACTTTGGGCAATATACATAACAGCGTCATCGTTTAACGGTGGAAGATTAACCGGTGTCGTCTCCCCACTTTGTAGGTCAAGCTGAAAGAACTTCGGCCCCTGATTGACTCCCCCAACAAACAGTTCCCCTTGTGGACTGAAGTACAAGGAAGTGACCTGCACAGTATCATTGATTTTCTTAAAGGTATGACCGTAGTCTTCGGATAAAAACACACCGGTATTAGTTCCAACGGCGATAACAGCATCTTCTGTCGGATGAGCGGCAAGAGTCGTCAGTTCCTCCGTCAAGCCTTGCATGTCACTTTTCTTCCAAGTTTTCGTCTCATCTTGCGTATAATACATTCCTACAGCATCCATCTGCGAGTTCGGTTCCGGATTTATCACGTAAATCGTGTGCGTTTTATAACCAACACTCATACCGTGAAAATCGGCTTCCCCCTCCAAGTCCAACGTCTCCAGTGTTTGACCAAGGTCAGTGCTTTTAACGACGCCGAACGGATTGATCCGATCAGAGCCTGGTGCTGGATGTCCACTGCTATAAAACCCTTCATCCACCATGGAAAAGCCCATGTAGTCATGTTTTTCGCCTTCGGGGATGGACCACTCCCCGTCCGCGTACACTCGCAAGCCATCATGCGCTGGCGTAACAAGTTTTCCGTCCGCTGTGTACCCCAATCCGTGCACATGCTCCATAACAATCTCTGGTTCGCTTGTCCGATTTAAGAAAAGCACTGCGCCAATGACGACAAGCCCTACCACAATAACAGCAAGAATGATTTTACTTTTGCCTTGCAATATTTTTCGACTCCCTTTGAATGTCATTTCTTACGATTTTACCTCACGGTCATAACTGTTAAATTATCCAATTGTGAAACTTCAAAAAATCCTTCTCTGACCATCCAATAGGTTTTATATCAAAAATGCCATTTATAAATTTCTTTGCCGTAAAACGATAACCAAAAAACGTATGAAACTGTGATGAGGTTGGGAAATTAATCTTTGTTTAAAACAGATTTCAATCTCTCGTACTCCTCTTCACTGATGTCGCCCCGTGCCAGTCTTCCCTTCAAAATGTTAGCGGGAGAATCCGAAGACTCCTTTCCTGATTTACCTGTTGCTTTTTCAATTAGCAAATAGACACCGTAGATTAACAAACCCAGGATGAGGATCCAAAAGATCATATTAAGAATTCCCATACCACCCATCATCATCATTGGATATCACTCCTATTCCTGTTCTTATTTTGCATTCATCATCACGAGTATATGCCTGTTTTACATTAACATCTCCTAAACCCGGCTAGGCGTCGGAACAGTCATCTCATATCCTAAGACCCGTTCACCTTCATCGTCCTTTCAACGGTGTTTCTATAAACTGATTGGTAGTCTGGACCATAAACGCCATGTCCATCTCCCCGATATGGTGATAGCGAATGATCCCCTCTTCATCAATAAAAAAGGTTTCCGGTTGACCGACGACACCATAAGGCCTTGCCATCGAATCATTGTAATCGAGTAGATAGGTCGATGTTGATCCAAATTCATTAATAAACTCCTGAACTGTTGCTTTCGGCTCAGCACGACTAAGGATCAACAGCTTTGCCTGATCCCCGTATTGCTCTTGGAATTTCTGTAATTCTGGTGCCTCTTTCCGGCAAGGTGGACACCATGAGGCAAAAAAGTTCAAAATGACAAATTGCCCTTTATACTCGGCCAGGGTCACCTTGTTTCCGTCCATATCTTCAAGCGTGAAATCGGGAGCCGGATCCCCTATCTCCGCTGCTGTCGAATTAATACCAAGCGTAATAGCAGCATAGCCAAACCCAGCGGCAAGAAGGATTAACACAACAATTCGTATAACCCTCCCCCTCACATTCCATCCTCCTCTTAATTAAATACTAGCTATTTCTTTTCAACTTTTGCATTAGGCGAAATACTTTCCGCTGTCTAACCGATATCGAAATAACGTACGCCAATATACCAATCCAGACAATCGCTGTTCCTGCGAACAAATAACCCACCCGACATCATCTTCCTTCCCTTAATTTTTCCTGTTTTATACTGATAAATGCTTCGCGTTGATACTCAAAGGTCGTCCGATAAAGTAAAAGCATGGCATACAATAAAAGAAAAGCAATTATGCCGACGAACAACGTTTGCGTCATCTCGGGCGGCATATGGATCCCGGTCTCATCAATGACTTTCGGATGGATCGTCCGCCACCACAGCACCGAAAAGTAGACAATCGGAACATCAATAAACGCAATGATACCAAAAACAGATGCAAACTTGCGCCGGCGTGTGTCCTCTGCGATGGACGAACGAATCAACAAATAGGCGATGTACATAAACCAAAGAATAAGTGTCGTGACAAGTCTTGGGTCATCCCATACCCACCAAGCGTTCCACACAGGGCGCGCCCATATGGATCCTGTTATTAGTGTCAGTGTTGTAAATAGAACACCGATTTCAGCTGAAGAAACGGCGATCAAATCCCATGTCCTCTTTTTCGTAACCAAATAAACAATCCCCATCACAAAAACGAGAGCAAATGCTGCAAAGGCCGAAAATGCACTTGGGATGTGAAAATACATGAGTCGCTGCACATCCCCCATAAATTTTTCAGTTGGCGCATATAAGAAGACCATGTACAACTGAATCAGAACGGCAACAGTGGTCACTGCGAACAGTCCCCACTTAAAGGGTACAATTAATTTCCTCGCCATGCTTATACCTCCAGTAACACATCGAATAACAACAAAGGAACAACCGTAAAAAGGACATTATACGCGATTAAAAGGACGATCCACAGAGACATCCCGAGTTCAACTGTCGGATAAAGTGCCATTTCTGTTAAACGTATAATCGCAATTAAGAGCGGTACTGACATTGGAAACAACATAATCGGAACGAGCAATTCTTTCAAACTGCTTGCTTCAGCCAAGTTGGCGAGAAAAACGCCGATAGCCGTAAAGCCCCAGCTACCCAAAAAAAGGGTGAGCAGTAAAAGTGCTGTGGAAGAAGGGGGGGCTGCTTCAGGAACAGGAAAAAGGCCGGGACGGAAACAACGCCCACCATCGATACGAAAATTAAATTTCCCATTAGCTTGCCGAGGAACATCGCACCGCGGTTGATCGGGGAAACGAGCATGCCGTGCATCGCCCCATTTTCTTTTTCCGCTTTTGCATATTTGCTAAAACTGATCATTGCCGAGAGTATAATCGGCAGCCATAGTATCCCTGCTGCCAACGTTTGCATCGCCTCTTTTTGCACATCAAAAGAAATGAACAATACAACTTGGATGAGAATTGAGAAAACAATCATCGAAACGAGCAGTGATTTTTGCCGCAGTTCAATCGTGATATCCCGTTGCAGAACTAAGGCTGCCTGTCTAAGAAATTGCATCGTCATCCTCGTTCCAGTACCTTTTTGTAATACGTAAGAAAGGACGCAAATTGTTGTTCATGACATGGCTGCTCGAGCAGAACCGTTCCATCATGGAGAAACACAACCCGATCACATAATCGCCACGCATCATCTATATCGTGACTGACGAGAATCCAGCCTGCTCCGGCTCTTTTCCTTTCATGCAATACGGCTTCAATCGTTTTTTTTGATGCGAGATCAAGTCCCTCAAACGGCTCGTCCAGCAGCAGACACATCGGTTCGTGAATTAAAGCTCGTGCAATCGACAGTCGCTGCTTCATGCCCTTGGAGAACGCCGTTGTTCTCTCATCTTTCACATTAAGCAGGTTTACCAGTTGCAACAGGTACTCCGTTTTTCTTCGGTCAGCGTCACCATACAATTGTTGATAAAAAAGCAAATTTTCCTGTGCAGAAAGCTCATCGTACAAAAACGATTCTTGAAATACCGCACCGAACAGACGTCTCCACTGTTGCGACGTGACACCGTCTGCCAACTTCAACTTGCCGGATGTCGGTTTGATTAACGTGCTGAGTACTTTCAACAATGTTGTTTTCCCAGCACCGTTTGCCCCGACAAGGGCGACTGTCTCTCCCTTGTGCCAAGAAAAATTGAGCGCACGTAGAATAACTTTGTCATTTAAAATGACCGCAAGGTTTTGTAGCTCGATCATGGTCATTACCTTTGCTGCAGTTCTGCGGTAATTTTGATTATTTGGCTGCGAATTTTGGCCCTTACCGACTCATATGTTTGTTCACTGATTAATTCGTTGTGGTAGTCCTTTTCCAAATCGAACATTTGCTTAAGCAGCTGTTCTTTTTGTGTATGCAGCCAAGGTCTGCTCCTTTTCTTCACATCGACGATTGTGGACTGCCGGTCCCGCCGTAAACCGATCAACGCAGCGGATAAAGCGACAGCAATCGTTCCAAAAGTAAAAGCCGTTTTAAAAAAGACACGTTCATGCTCGGCCCCAATAATCGGGATGCCGTCCTCGGTGAACTTTTCCCCACTCGGATCAATAACAGCACTCCCTGCGGACGGCTTAGATGGGGTCGTCTCCGATTCATTACCTTCCACGGTGTCGATTAAACGAAAGGAAAGCGTCCACGGAACATCCGGATGCAGATCCAGACGGGTGAATCTGCGATACTCTTGTCCGTCTATTTCAATCAGCTGCGATTGCGTGACAAGATCAGTCGCCTGAAACGATAAAATCCCGGGCTGTATCATCACTTGCACATCTTCTGTCACATAAGATTGTGTGATTGTCCATTGGGAAACGTTTTGCTCCATCGGCATTTGGTAAGAAACGATAATCAGCTTACCCTCGCCCGCATCCAATCCGGACGTATCAACAATTCCATTCTCCGTCTTCTCCATGTCCGCTTCCGCTAAGCCGCCCCTTAATTCCAAGTTGCTATACCCTTCGGGTAAGTAGATCGGCAATTCTGTTTCCTTTTCCGTACCGGTGTTCTTAAAATCCATACTTTGCACGATATTGACTGTGTTCACGTCACTCGGGTACACGATCATTTTTTGGCTCGTTATCCTTACGGGGTACGTTCCGTCCGCATAAGCGTACGGTGAAAACGAAAAAAATAAGGCAAACAGGAAGACGACAGTTGACCATCTTCTAATGTTCATTCTGCACTCCCCTCGCAGATAAGTAGTGCTCAATCTCCTGATCGACCGATTGGGAGACGTTATCCAGATCTGTTTCTTCTTCGCGCGTATAGCGTACCGCAACCGCGGTTAATTCCGCTTTTGTAGTTTCATAGTCGTGTTGGGACAGCTTTCCCATCTGGTAATCATATTCTAAATCTGACAACTGTAAGAAGACCTCTTCTTTCCGCTGTTCCCAATCAGACTTTTCGATGAAATCGCCCTTTTGTCGCCCGGTGTCTATAAAGAGTGGATATAAAATAACTGCCAATACACAGATAGCCATCCCTACGATAATAAGCATTGATGTCGACATGGTCCATTCTCCTTTCTTGGCAACACTCTGGTTCAATCCTTAAATCCAATGTTTAAGCTCTTCCTGTACATCTCGCTCATCCGCCGGAGAAACCGTGTAGTTATTCCTTTCCGAACTGTTGCCGCTGTCCTCCTCTCCATTCGCCCAGCTGCGAACGAAAAAAGTAACGGCAGCCGCACCGATCACTATACTAACCCCGGGTAAAACCCAGGGGAGTAGGTTAAAACCCCTCGCCGGTGGCGATGCTAGTATCCGTTCCCCGTATTTGGCAATTAGCGTATCCAGTACTTCCTGTTTATTCATGCCCTGACCGAGCAACTCGGCAATTTCGGCTCTCGTCTCATAGGCGGTGGTCAGTGTACAGTAGTCGGCTGTCATCGAGTGCGTACAGCCGGGTGGGTGAATCTCCTTGGCGACGTCCAGCACGTCTGCCCTTGAAACAGGCACTTTTTGTGATGGGGCATTCCCTGCTGCCCATGCATCGTGCCCACCCATCATCAAAAAAGCCAAAATGACCAAAGCCATCAGGTGCTTCACTTTAACCATCGAGAACCGACTCCATTGCTTTTGGCGTTCGGAATGAACGCCGCTTTTTCTTGCCTGGCCAAAGCGAGATTAATGAGCCGAAAATGAGCACATAACCACCAAACCATGCCCAGGAAATGAGCGGAAAGACTTTAACCTGTATGACCGCTTTTTCCGAGTCTTCAATCCAACCGTTTAAAACAACGTATAAATCATCCGTAAATGAACTCACAACCGATACGTCCGTTGACGGCTGATTTCCATTTGTGTAGAAAACTTTTTTCGGACGGACGGCACCTAGGAGCTTATCGCCTTTACTCACGAGGAACTCCGCATAAACCGTATTCCTTGCCGGTGTTGTTACTTCATCGATGTTGCGGTATTGTAACGTGTAGTTCCCCGCCCGCATTGTCTCGCCCGGGGCAATACTGCTCTGCAGATCGAGAGAGTAGAAACCCGCACCTGTCAAGCCGATGACAATCATAATAATGGCGAAGTGAACAATATAGCCGCCGTATCTTCTGCGGTTTTTTACAAAAAGCATATACAATGAAAGAAACGGATTCTCCCCTGTCGATTTTACTCTTGCCTGAACAGCCAAAGCAAATTCGAGAAAAATGGTTGCCAAAACGAAAGCAGCAACGGTCAACGACAGGAAGACTCTCCATTCGCTTACGCCCATTGCAAACAGTACGAATGCAGTCAGGAGCGCTACGATTAAAGGGAGAAATAAGTTTTTGCGCACCGTCCGTAAACTTGATTTCTTCCATGCAATCAGCGGGCAAATCCCCATGAGCAAGATTAAGGCGATAAAGATGGGGACGTTCACCCGATTAAAATACGGGGCGCCAACCATGACCTTCGTTCCTGTCAATGTCTCAGAAATGATGGGATAAATGGTGCCAAAAAATGTAGTAAACATGATCCCGACAAGCAACAGATTGTTAATTAAAAAGCTGTTTTCCTTTGAGACAACAGCCTCATATTGCACTTGATCAGCCTTCAAAAGTGACCACCGCGACCAAATCAAACTAAGCGAAACAATGAGAACAACCCCGATTAAACCAAGGAAATAAGCACCGATCGGGCCGTTGGCAAACGCATGTACCGACCACAGTAATCCGCTACGTGTTAGAAAGGTTCCGAATATCACCAGCATGAACGTCAACACAATTAATGAAATGTTCCAGCCTTTTAACTTGCCTTTTTTCTCTTGAATCATTGCGGAATGTAAAAAGGCCGTTCCTGTCAACCACGGTAAGAAAGAGGCGTTCTCGACCGGATCCCAAGTCCAGTAGCCACCCCAGCCCAGTTCAACGTACGCCCACTGTGCCCCGTAAATGATCCCCATACTTAAAAAAAGCCACGTCACAAGTGTCCAGCGCCGCGTGACCTTCAGCCAAGTCGCGTCCGCCTTTTTCAAAATTAACGCGGCAATCCCGTAAGCAAACGGAATCGTAAAACCGATATAGCCGAGATAAAGCATGACAGGGTGTACGGCCATTCCTGGATTTTGCAGCAACGGATTTAATCCGCTTCCCTCTGTCACGACTTCGTTTGCCAAAGCAAAAGGCTGCGCAACGAAGTTAACCAAAAACACAAAAAACAAACTGATTGTGAGCATGACAGTGGAGACCCACGGTAAATACTGGTGACTGTCTTTATGTTTTGACCAAGTGACAAGCGCTGTATATATGGTTAAAATCCAGAGCCAAAAAAGAAGCGAGCCGGCATTGCCTCCCCAGAACGCTGCTACTTTGTAGAGTAGTGATGTATCCGTGCTCGTATATTGTGCGACGTACTGGTATCTAAAGTCATCGGTCACTAGTAAATAAATGAGGGCACTTGACGCTATTGTCGTTAAACCTGTTACGACGAGCACGGCATTTTTAGCACTATGTAACAGACGCTTATTTCCACTTTTGATAGCTATGAGATGCGCCACCCCCGCATAGACAACGATAATCAAGGCAAAAATAAGTGCCCAGCGCCCTATTTCACCCATCACGTTCCGCCTTCCTCCTCTTCCATTGCTTCATATTTCGAAGGGCACTTGACGAGCAATTCGGTTGCAACAAAGACGCCGTCATCATTTAAATTGCCTTCGACAATGGCTTCCCAACCATCGTTTAACATGTCAGGCTTCACACCTTCATAACGAATCGAAACTGTTTTGTCCGTTTGTTGCGCACCTCGAAGGTCAAACGTAAGTAGCGTATTCTCTGGATCCCATTCAATTGAATCGCCGACAATTTCTCCACTTATCTGGACAGGCTTCGCCGAAGCTGAAACGCTTTTTTCATCAAACTCATCAACGGTCATGTAAAATGTCGCAGCCTCCCCCAGATTTGTGACGACAAGTGTTGCGATTACGACAACGATCAGGCTGACCACAATTGTCAACTTTGTTTTTACACTCATCACCGCACCGCCTTCCTCATTTTTTCCATATTAAACAATATATTTGTGGGGTGTGTAATAACGACTTTCCTCTCCCATGCGGCCTTCCATTTTCAACACTAACAAACAAGTGTGAAGTTTTTATGATGAAACTGTGGCTGATGTTTGAAGGAAACAGATTTCAGTTGCTTCTTCGTACTAAAATGTCCAATACGTTATTGTGTCAAAAACACCGATGACGATTAGGACAGCGCCAATCCCTACCGTCACCCATCTTCCCACCTTTCGTGATTGACGAAGTAACGGCCGGTCCATTCCAGTAACACCGGCTATAAGAACCAACACCACTAGCGGCACGGAGGTCCCGATCGCAAATATCAGGGGCAACACCCATCCGAAGGAAGTACTGATCACCATTGGCAAAAGCCAGGCAAAGAAAAGTGTCGCCATGGTTGGGCAGAACACGAGGGAAAATCCCGCTCCCATCCCGAAGGCTGCTTTCCCTCCCCCGTAACGTTCCGCCCAGTTCTGGATACGCGAAGATAATGATGCGTTTAGCGTTCGAAAGCGCAGCCAGCCGACCAGAACTAAGCCAGTTAGTAAAAGAATAGGCCCAATCAGCTTGCGGGCCCAGACAAAGATGGGGATAAGTTGCTGTTGTAGCTGGGCACCAAGGATCATGGCAATGAGCCCAATACCGAAGTAAACGATCATCTTGCCGCTAATGAATGCCATAAGTTCAACCATAACACTCTTTTTGTACTGAAAACGTTTCGTCGTATATGCTAGTGCCGCTGCATTGCTAGTTAGTTGACAAGGGGCGAGTGAGCCGACAATACCGAGCAATAATGCACCCAATACCGGCCATTCCACCCCAAAAAACAGATTGAAAAACGGCTCGCTTATAATAGCACTCATGCGACTGATCCAGTCATACATTTACTTGAGCCCCCCATTAGTTTTCGTTATTCGCCGCATCTTGTTTTGATCGACTACAAACAACAGGCTGTATTTTTTCATCTATTCCACTTTTATAACACGAACTTGTGAAGAATTTATGGGGAAGCGTTGACAAAATAGGGAACCAGTTGAATCCATAAAAAAAGATCAAGAACCGAAAACGCCCGTTCTTGATCTGCCCGGTTTTTATAGTCTAATCACTGTTTTCCGATATCTTTTTCATTGACCGCTTCTATAACGAGAAAGATTCCTTTATAATGCGGTTCGACAACGGTCGTTTTGAATCCTGCTCGTTGGATTTGCTCTAATGTGTTGCGGTTTAAGTGACAGCCGTCACAAAGGCGTTTCCACACGGGAGTTAACCCGTCCTGCAACCGCCCAAGCAATGGGTGTTCCAAGCGAACATGCTCGAAGAAAAGAACCGGGGCACCTGGTTTACAGACACGACGAATTTCCGCCAATGCCTTGTTCGGATCTGGAACCGTACATAGTACCAACGTTCCCACGGCGGTGTCAAAGAGGTTGTCAGCGAAGGGGAGCGCTTCTGCCTCGGCCCTCCTAACTCTAATCGGAACGTGGGCCTGTTCCGCACGTTGCATCGATTGTTTCACCATGAGTGGTTCTGGGTCGATAGCAGTCACTTGCTCTACTTGTTCGTAATAAGGGAAGTTCAATCCTGTTCCCGAACCGATTTCCAGCACATTTCCCCATGCCTTTTGAAGCAATCTAATGCGAATGTTCCGAATACCCCGCCGTTCCAAAGGTTCCATCAATGCATCATACCATCTGGGGAACCACTTGCCCACTAATACTCAGCTCCATTCGGCTGTTCCTTGGTTCACGAACTCGTGTCATTATTTTGGGATTGCATGAAATTCATGCAAGCATTCATCATTTCTTGTCCTTCCGGGGAATTCATCGCTTCCATCATTTGCCCCATGTTCGCATTGTTCATCATTCCAGATATGCCATTGCCATCCATTATCCCCATGCCACCATTATCGTCTTCTCCGTGAGCAAAGGCAATTTGCCCCACTACCAGCACGATGGCTAAAGCAAATGACATCAACAATGCTGTTTTCTTTTTCATCTTGTCTTACTCCTTTCGATCAAGTTTATTTTAAGCAACTAGAAAGATACTGTTATACATACTCCCTTGCCGTTCCCGATCATGATACGTCCTTTTTAAAGGGAGATCTCATTTTATTCGGAGTGGATTGGGAGACCTTCATCGATTCGACCTCTTGCCTTAGGTGGCGATTCTCTTCTGTTAATGCAGCCATTTGTGTTTGAAGGGTCTCCCATTGCTGTTGGGAAACCTCCCCTTTTGCCGTGAGGGTTTGTTTTTCATCCCCGTTACTGTGATGGTGAGCGTGTCCTTTTTTTCCGCCGTGCATACCTCTCATACAAAACAGCATCATAAGCGGACAAGCCAAAAGGATTAAGAGGGTTAACCATTCCACAAACTGTTTCACCTCGCTTTTGGATGGGATCATCTTATGCCTTTAGTATAGACAAAAATTGTGTTAAAACTGTGAGGAAAAGTTGGAGGTTTTATGAGGTCTCTTGTTCGCTAAATATCTATAATTTTTTTGGCAACAACAGTTGCAAACCCCATCCGGCAACAATTAACGCTAGACCTAACCACTGTTCGGTTGTTAAGCCGGCGACTAAATCATTCGTGCTAAAATCTAAAAATGAACTTAATGTATAAGCCATACCGACCGAAATGAAGACCCAACCAGAGACATGCCCAGGTGTCAACTGCCTCCATCTTCGTAACAGCCAGATAGAAAACGGAACCAACATGACAAGCCGGTAAACATTGAGCGGATGGTAACGGTATTCTCCCCCGTCCCAACCCCACCAAAGCGAGGTTGTCTCCCCGAGATCACGAATGATCACGTTATATCCCACGATAATGAGCAATCCCGCCACTGCAAGTACATCCACCATCTGCCAAACGTGGGGGATTTTCTAAGCTTGTACCATAGCCAAACGATCATAACCAATATTGCCATGACTCCGGATTTAAAGGACCCCGAACTGTATAACAATAAAAACGGGTTTTGAAAGACCCGTCCTAAGTCAAAAACGGCAGGTCCAAACTTGTATACCAGTACATAGATGAGTAGCAACGTCGGAAGCTCGTCACTCACTGTTTTGCCGATTTTCTCCCTTTGCGGTGAAAACCGTTCACTTGCCTTAACTGATAGAAAAGCTAGTAAGACAATGACTAATAGCGATAATGGAAGCAAGAAACTGCCAACGCTAATCACCCGTGGTTCGAACACCGCTTATCCCCTCTTCTGTCTTGAACCGTGACAAAAATTAAAACCCAGTAAACCCTCCGTAGAGACGAATTAACGAGGTGGTGATCCGTGTCATTTGATCTGTGTATAACAGGATTCCCGTCACAATCATCAGGGCGCCACCAATTTTCATCAATTTTGAGGAATACTTTAAGATCCATTTGGTACGCCCGAGGAAAAACGCCATGATAAAAAATGGAATGGCGAAACCGAGAGTGTAAGCCGTAATATAGGCAATTCCTTGTGTGGGGTTAGTAGCAGAGAGCAGCAAAACCGATGTCAGTATCGGCCCCACACACGGTGTCCACCCCGCCGCATAACCAATGCCCACGAGTGTAGAACCTAAATACCCGGTCGGCTTTTTATTAATAGACACTTTCTTTTCACGCATTAAGAAAGCAGGTTTAAAAACACCCATCACAAAAAGCCCCATAGCGATAATTAAAATCCCACCGAGCATGCGGATAATATCTTGGTTGCCGGTAAAGAACTGCCCGATCCAGGATGCCGACAATCCAAGTGCGAAAAAAATGATGGAAAAACCCAAAATAAAAAACAACGTGTGGATCATCGTCAGTTTACGCATGGCAAACGACTGCTTGTTACCCTTTAATTGATTGACTGAAATGCCCGTAATATATGAAATGTATGACGGGTACAACGGAAGACAACAAGGGGAAATGAACGACAAAAACCCCGCACCGAACGCTAACCATAATGTCAGATCTGCTCCCATGAAAACTTCCACCCCTTATGCTTACTTTGTGAGTCGCTTCATCGTGTCTTGAATTTGTTCACGAGACATCGCTCCCTGAACTTTCGATACAATAATGCCATTTTTATCTACGATATATGTTGAAGGAATTGCGACAACTTGGTATTGGCTTGCCGTATCCCCTGTCTCGTCTAGCAAAACTGGAAAGGTGAAGCTGTTACTTTCAATATACTGTGTCATCTCATCCAGATCATCATTAAACGTCAAATCGACCATCAGAAAATTAACCTGATCCCCATACGTATCATATGCCTCTTGTAAATCGGGCATTTCCACTTTACAAGGTGGGCACCAAGAAGCCCAAAAGTTGATTAAAGAAGGCTTCCCATTGTTTTCATATAGCTGAACCGTCTCACCTGATAAAGATTGTAACGTGAAATCAGGGGCAGCAAATCCTTCTTGTGGTTTCACATCGCGGTCAGGTTCAACCACTTTCGCTGTCTGTTGCTGACCCTCCCTTGATTGATTCATGAAGACTGCACCAACGATAAGCAAAATAATCACGATCCCGACCCAAACATTTTTCCCACGCATACCCTCACCCCTCTTGTACAACTATATGGACTGAGTATAGTAAAGATTTATGTAGAAAGTGTGAAGAAATTTGCACATATTTGCGTCCGCTGATGTTGTTTGATAACAATTATAAGTGGGAAAATAATACGATAGGAACACTGATAGACGAAGGAGACGAATTCCGTGGACAATCATCCATCCAACCAACAACACCGAAGCCATCACTCCGGTAGCCACACCCATCACCAAGAAGGGCATCATACGAACCATGCGAATCACGAACAACACCACGAAGACCATCATGATCACAGTGGACACCATCATGGCGATCACGGAGGTCATGGACATGGCGATCATCATGAACACATGATCGCCGACTTTAAAAAGCGGTTTTGGATATCGCTCGTTTTGACAATTCCCATCCTCGCTTTATCACCGATGATTCAATCGTTCCTCGGCGTGGGAAATGCTTGGCGATTCAGCGGAGATTTGTATCTTTTATTCGCTTTATCTACGGTTATCTTCTTTTATGGCGGTTGGCCGTTTTTAAGCGGAATGGCCGATGAGTTGAAAACAAAACAACCCGGCATGATGACTTTGATCGCACTGGCGATTACCGTCGCTTACGGTTACAGCAGCCTTGTTGTCTTTGGCCTGAAAGGGGAAATGTTTTTCTGGGAGCTCGCCACGTTGATTGACATTATGCTGGTAGGACACTGGCTGGAAATGCGCTCGGTCATGGGCGCGTCCCGTGCGCTGGAAGAGCTAGTTGAACTCATGCCAACAGAAGCTCATCTGCTGCAGGATGACGGCATAGTCACGGACGTCCCCATCCAACAACTGCAACAAGGGGATCGGGTTCTAATTAAACCGGGCGAAAAAGTACCGGCAGACGGGACAATCATCAAAGGTCACACGACCATCGATGAATCGATGTTAACCGGCGAATCGACTCCAATCGAAAAGCAACAGGGCGATACCGCCATCGGGGGATCAATTAACGGGGAAGGAGCGCTCACGATTGAGATTGATAAAACCGGTGAAGACAGCTATCTGTCCCAAGTGGTCAGTCTGGTAGAGGAAGCGCAAAAAAGCCGTTCCAAAACCCAGGACTTGTCCAACCGGGCCGGGTTTTGGCTGACCATGGTGGCATTAGTTGGGGGGTTCGGTACACTATTCATCTGGCTGGTACTCGGCTACGATTTTGCGTTTTCCGTGGAACGGATGGTCACGGTCATGGTGATTACCTGCCCCCACGCCCTTGGTTTGGCCGTGCCGCTCGTCGTCTCCACTTCCACCGCCCTCTCGGCCAAAAACGGCCTCCTTATCCGGGATCGGGCTGCTTTCGAACGTGCGCGCAATCTTGAGGCAGTCGTGTTTGACAAAACTGGAACGTTAACGGAAGGACAGTTTGGTGTCACGAATTTGGACATTTTCGGTGACTTTGACGAAGATGAAGTGTTTCAATGGGCAGCGTCGCTGGAAGCTCAATCCGGACATCCCATTGCACAGGGGATTGTGCGTGAGGCCGAGCAACGAAAGACGAAACTACTGGAGGTCGATTCCTTTTCTTCGTTAACCGGCAAGGGGCTGGAAGGAACCGTAGACGGACGGGACATCAAAGTCGTTAGCCCCGGGTATTTGCGCGAACACGATATCCCATTTAATGAGGATACTTTATCTGAACTCTCTGCCGAGGGTAAGACGGTTGTCTTTGTTCTGGTCGGTGAAGAACCCGCCGGAAGCATTGCTCTCGCCGATATCATCCGTGAAGATTCGAAAAGGGCGATTCAGGCGTTAAAGGAACAGGGTGTACAGTGTATGATGCTGACCGGTGACAATAAACAAGTGGCCCAGTGGGTTGCGAAACAGTTGGAACTAGACGATTACTTCGCTGAGGTCCTGCCGGACGGAAAAGCGGAAAAAATCAAGGAAGTTCAACAGCGCGGTCTGATTACCGCCATGGTCGGTGACGGTGTAAACGACGCGCCAGCACTTGCTCAAGCCGACGTCGGCATCGCCATCGGTGCTGGTACGGATGTCGCAGTGGAAACAGCGGACATCGTCCTCGTACGCAACAATCCGAACGATGTATTGTCCATTCTCGAATTAGCCAAATCCACCTACCGCAAAATGATCCAAAACCTGTTTTGGGCAACAGGTTACAACGCTGTTGCCATACCGCTCGCTGCCGGTGTGTTATTCGGTATCGGCATTTTACTTAGCCCTGCACTCGGTGCCGTCCTTATGTCACTGAGTACGATCATTGTCGCGATCAATGCACGGCTTTTGAAGCTGAACAGTTGATATTACAGGGATCTGAAATGGTACCAGATCCCTGTGCATTTTTTCCTATTTTTCTTCCTGCATGATCGTTCTATTGACTTCTTTTCCGCAGTTTGGGCAATAATGCCAGTCCTTTTTTAATGACTGGTCACATCGATCACACGTTCCAAAAGGCCTGTTTAAAGCACGCCAGATCAACAACACTGCTCCAACCACTAATAGACAAACGAATAAGACCGGAATCATATGCATGAGGCCCATCATCCAATCCATCGCGAGCGGAATCGGGGCTTGTACGGACAGAAACAAACATCCCAAACCTACACTTAGGAGGGCAACTGCTAAAACAATCTCACGCTTTGTCATTTTTGATGACCCCCTTCTAATAAGGGTAAATAAATACGAAATACCGTTCCCTTACCTGCATGACTTTGTACATCAATGCTCCCCCGTGAAGTTCCACAAGTTCACGAGAAATAGGTAATCCAAGACCACTGCCCCCAAACTGTCGTGAACGGGATTTTTCCACACGGTAAAACCGCTCCCATATATAAGGCAACTCCTTTCCAGAAATACCGTGACCGTGGTCCTCCACTTCGATGACTGCTTGCCAACCATGACGATACAAGCGGAGTTCAATTCGTTTTTCTCTTCCTGAATAACGAATAGCATTCTCCATTAAATTCATGAGCACTTGAGTCAATCTTCGGGGATCTCCCTTGATTCTCACGTGTTCTAATTCAAGGGAAAGGTGATAGCCTTCCCGTTCAGCATAAGATTGAATCCGGTTTGCCACCTTTTCCAATAAGGATTTGAGGTCCACTTCCTCCAGTTGAAGTTGGACGCGCCCTTCATCCAGTCGGCTAAGAGTCACTAAATCTTCTACTAAATGTTCCAACCGTTCCGCCTCACTCGAAATGATCTCAAATAATTGCTGTTGCTTGAAAGGTTTAACCTTTTTATCCATCAATAGGGAGGCGTAGCCCTTAATGTACGTAATCGGGGTGCGCAGTTCGTGTGATATATCAGACAAGAATTTTTTGGGTATTCGGATTTTATGGTGGAAAAGGGCTTATAAATCACCCTTCTCCAAATTCTTAATAAGTGTGGAAAAATCGACACCAAAGTTGTCTGTAATGTCGTGATCATTCACTTCATACCAATTGAAAGTATCGTATAACATAGCTTTATTGAAAGCACTTGAATTAAATCGTGGCTTACGCTTTTTATGGAGCTTCTCATTGAAAAGGATTTTGGCTCGTAAGGCATCAAACGAGTAACCTCTACCCATTCGCTCTACCTGCCTAATAATGCTGTTAATTGACTCTGTATAAGCGTTAGTGAGCCTTTTATCAAAGTAGTTGAATATTTCGACATGCCAGTTGTCTACGGCTCTCACGAGGTCTTTATATGCGTCTTTAGAGTTACTGGACATACAACGGTGTCTCCATTGACTATAACGAAGACGACCTTCATCTGGATCAGGAGTATCCCATATCCAGTAAAACTCTTCTTTGAGTTCATAGGCTTCTTTTAAAGCAGGAAGATTACCTAACCAAGTATCTAAGAGGAATGATTCACGTTCATTTAGATCGTGTTTACGCTTTAGAAGGATAAACCTTTCACGCATAAGGGTACGTCTTTCTTTTTGGCTCATATTGGCTTTCAAAGACTTTCTGACGTTATCTAAGGCTTGATTAGCCATTCTAACTACATGAAACTTATCTACGACAACTTTAGCGTGTGGAAGGATAGTGTTCACTGCGTCTTTGTAGGGCTTCCACATGTCCATTGTGACGTACTCAATGTAAGTCCTGTCACTGATTTCTGAAAGACGTTGGATGACTGTTTCCTTGTTACGGTTAGGCTTGATGTCATAAATAGTCCTGCGTTCAATATTAGTCAATACAAGCCGAGGTCTACGGATAATATGTATCTCGTCTATCCCAAGCCACTTAGGAGTTTCAAACTGGTATTCACGTTCTTTGAGTGCCACATAGTCCTTAAAAACGTTCCTAATGGTTTTCTCGTCAACACCAACGCTTTCTGCGACTTCTACAAAGGTCTTAGACATGGATTGCTCTTGAATGGACTTTAAAAGCCTTTTGGTCATACTACGCTTTTCATCTACAGATATTAGGCGTTCCCAGAAGGTAGATCCGCATTCACGACACTTGTATCGTCTACGGTTCAATTGTAAACCCACTCGCTTTAAACGAATGGGCAAATCCATAATTAGTTGATTTCTTGAACCGTGTTTGTACAACTTGTCAAAACCACATTCAGGACAACGTTCAGGTGGTCCGACTGCTTCAACTTTAAACATCATATCGGTTTCATTTTCTTGTGGTGGTTCTATTGTTTTAATGTCTGGTAGGGATAATAAGTCTGACATATTGTTCATCCTTTATTACTCTGCGGTGTTAAGGTATCAATTATAGATTTGATGTCGAAATCATCAGTGTTAAATTATTTTTGTGACCACAAATGCACTTAGAAAATCCCTTAAAGCATTTATATAATCGCAAAATAGTGTATGAAATTTTTTGTAGACTTTGCTAAACTACTGCACACTTTAGTAAAGTATTAGCTGGTTCACTTGAATAGGGAGTTGTAAAAAAAGTTCCCTTAGCCTGCACAACAAGATAATTTCGAAACATCTTTATCGAACGTAAGTGCAGCTAATTTTAGCCCTTCAGCCATTGTTAAATATGGTGCTAGGGTTTCTGTTAAATCTTCTATCGTTAAGCCAAATTTAACAGCTAATGATGCTGCATAGATGACATCTCCTGCATTCTCAGATACAATATGAACCCCTAATACTTTTAGTGTTTCTGCATCTGCTACTAGTTTAAATACACCGGTTGTTTCACGGTTTACAATTGCTCTTGGAACAGCATCTAAAGGTAATACAGATGTCTTCACATCATACCCTTTCTCTTTTGCTTGTTCTTCTGTTAAACCAACCGTTGCAACCGTTGGATTCGTAAACGTAACAGCAGGAACTACCGATAAATCTATTTTTTTGTTTAACCCACCTATAGCATTATCAGTAATAATTCCACCTTCATAGGCAGCTACATATACAAATTGCGGTCCTAAAGTCACATCTCCTGCTGCATAAATCTTTTCATTACTTGTTTGACCAAAATCATTGATCAGGATTTCATTATTTTTTCCAGTTTCAACACCTGCTGCACTTAAATTTAACGAATCCGTATTTGGTTTTCTTCCAGTGGCAACAAGTAACTGATCTGATTCAATGACTTCTCTACTGCCATTTACTGTTACGTAAACCTTTTTTATCTCTCCACTTTGTTCAACACGCTCAAAAGTTGCCCCTTTGACAAGGTTTATACCCTGTTCAATTAACGCTTTTTCAACTGACTCTGAAATCTCAGGGTCATACTCCTTTAAAAGTCGCTCACTTCTTTGCATAAGCGTTATTTCTGAACCTAAATGATGAAATAGTTGTCCAAGCTCCATTCCAATGTATCCTGAACCAATTACAGTTAATCGTTTTGGTATTTTCTTTAACTCAAGAAGTGTTGTACTAGTTAAATAGTCCATTTTTTCAAGTCCTGAAATTTGGGGCAACGAAGGCGATGCACCTGTTGCAATTAAAAAGCGTTTTGCAGATAACTTTGCCCCATTGACCTCAACCGTACTAGCATCAACGAATTTTGCTTCACCTTTAATTAAATCAAAATTATATTCATCAATTAAATCCATATATTTTTGATTCCGAAGTTCGCTCACCAATTTATCCTTTTGCGTGATTAAACTAGCTAAATCCACTTCTCCAGCGGATGTTTGTAAACCTATAAACGGATTGTCTTTTGATAAATAATTAATTTCCCCTGCCCTAAGAAGAGTTTTTGACGGAACACAGCCAATATTCACACAGGTTCCCCCAACCGTTCCACGCTCAATCATTCCAACTTTTGCACCGTATTCTATAGCTTTAATTGCCGAAGAAAAGGCAGCAGCACCAGAACCAATAATAAGAAGGTCATAATTGTCTTCATTAATTAACGCCACGTTTTCTAGTGAAGATACTTCTTCAATTTCTCCGGCTTGGTAATTTGCTTCACCAATCGCCTTTATTGCACTTTCAACCTCAATATTATCGGGCAGCTCAAATACTGCTTCACCACGACGAAAACTAGACTCAATATTTTTAGCACCTATCTTTTCAAGTGCTGATTCTACGTGTTTTTCACAACCCGTACAAGTCATTCCTTGAATGTTTACCTTAAATTTATTCATAAAAAAGCTCCTTTCTTAATTAATCTCTCATGTTAACGTTTCTATTATTGGACACGAATGTAATTGCTTTTCATCTGGACATCGTTGTTTTAAGTCGTCTAACATAGTTTCAATTCGTTTTAAATCCTCTATTTGTGTTTGCACTTCCTTTTGTTTTTAGAAACAAATTCGAACATATCTTGACAACGAACTTCATCTTTATCTACAACACCAAGTAATTTATAAATCTCGCTTAAAGAAAAACCAAGTTCCTGTATTCGTTTAATAAACCCAACACGCTTAACGTCATCATATGAATATATCCGATAACCAGCTTCCGTTCGGTGAGGTTCTTGTAATAAATTTTTTCGCTCGTAATATCTGATCGTTTCTTTATTAACTCGACATTTATCTGCAAACTCACTAATGCGATAAATCATCTTATTTCACCCCATGAATATTATAAACCGTGTACCATAGTACACGGTCAAGTAAATTCGACTATTTTATTTTTTTCCCAACGTATCACTCGTATGTGATTGATACTTTTATATAATACTATTGATTATCCTAAGATCAAGTCCAAAATTGTGTGTAAAAAGCTCCTCGGTTAGATAAGCTGCCTACATGATGCGTGTCACCTTACTATGTGTTTTTGCTGAATGGCTTTTGCGCCAGGTGAAGTAATCTTCCATATCGAGGTATTTCCGACCACTGGCCCACTTCTCATCCTGTTCCATGAGTAAGGCCCCCAACAGACGAATCACCGATTGGCGGTTGGGAAAAATGCGAATCACACGTTCCCGTCTGCGGATTTCTTCGTTCAACCGCTCGACGCTGTTGGTGGTACGCAGTCGCTTACGGTACTTCTCAGGGAAAGCCAAAACGGCGGTGGCATCATCAAACCCGTTTTCCAAAATACGCATGGCTTTAGGCGCTTTCTCTTCAAAGACTTTCAGCGTTTCGTTCAAAAGCATTCTGGCTGTTTCGATATCCGCTGCATCCAGGATGCCACGGACATGGCGATGAACTTCGTCTCTCAGCGCTTTTGGTGTGGCATCCAGAATATTACGCATCAAATGGGTTTGACAGCGTTGCCAGGTGACCCCTTGGAAATGGTGACGAATGGCACGGACTAAACCGCCATGGTCATCAGAGGTGATCAAATCGACACCACCAAGACCACGTTGTTTTAACCAACTGAAAAATTCGCTCCAGCTGGCTTCCGATTCCGTGTCACCGGTCATGATCCCCAAGACTTCCCGGTAACCGTCTGTGTTGACACCGATTCCTATCATCACTCCTCTGGACCGTACCCGGCCATCCTCACGGACTTTGAGGTACAAGGCATCCACCAGCACAAACGGGAACCGGCGGTCTGAAAGCGGACGATAATTCCAAGCCTCCACAATAGGATCAAGCCTTTTGCACAGGTCTGAAACGGTGGACTTGGAAAAATGAGTGCCGCAAAGCTCTTCGGTAATCTGAGTCACTTTACGTGTGGAAACCCCATTCACGACCATTTCCATCAAAGCCAACACCAAAGCTTGCTCGCTCCGTTGGTAACGGGCAAACAGTTCAGTGGAGAACTGACCGTTTCGAATCCGTGGAACACGTAACGTAATGGTCCCCACCCGAGTGGTTAATTGATGAGGATAGGATCCATTGCGATAGCCTTGACGGGAATCCGTGCGTTCATAGCGTTCAGCTGCCAGCTGTTCGGTCACCTGCGCTTGGAGAATTTGGTTTAATACCGATTCCAGTAATTTCGCTACACCAGCGTCTTTTGAATGTCCTAAAAAAAGTTGCTGCAAAAGTTCTTGATCTACGGTAATCTGGTATTGAGCCATTTCAAAATTCTCCTCTCCAGAATGGTATTTCCGACAACTCCATTCTAACCGAGGATTTTGAAATTGGCTCCTTTATTTTTAAGGAATCCATTTTACACAATTATTTTACACAATTATAAGGACTTAACTATGGAAAGGGTTGCCTACATTAATATTGTATCTGGGATATTATAAAATTTCGTACGGAAGATGTACGCAAAATGTTCAATAAATAAAGTTTATGAATGAAAGGGTCGAAGTTAAGAGAAATAATTATAAAACTAAGCCTTTACCTTTAATTGTTTTCTAACGGAGAATGCCCTAGGTGTGAAATTAATCGCATTAAATTGGCACTATATAAGGAAGGGTCGGTTAAAAAAACCGGTCTCAAATCTTGTGATTTGAAACCGAGAGTATAATATTATACTTTTACAAAAGCTTTTGTCCGGTTGCTTGATTTTTTATGTTATCTAGACCATATCGATTAATAAACTTAAAGAATGGTTCTCTCTTTTTGCCGTGTTCAGAATAGATATCAATAATTTTTTCGATAACCTCATAGAGTTTTTTAGGTAGCAGTTGCTCCATCAATAAGATACCTGTTTGGGCGTCCATACCTTTTGCCTTTCCCCCAACATATAAATTATATCCGTTTCTTACCTTCATGACACCGATATCATTAACCATAGGTTCACCACAGCCAATCGGACATCCGGTATATGCTGGCCGAAGTGTAAAGGGAACTGGTTTTCCTGCAATTCGTTTGTTTAATTCAATGGCAACCGGCATCCCTTCTTGTTCGGCCCCTTTACAAAAATTGCAGGTTCTTAGACTTTTTACGAAATTCCCCACGGGGTAACAGGATAAACCCACCTCTTGAAATTTTTCTTTAACTTGTTCTACTTTACTTTCGGGTACCTCAATGTAAAGTTGCTGGAACGTTGTTAACTCCAGCTCATCACTTTCATTCATGTATTCAGCAATCACAGTCAATTGTTTGGCATTTAATTTGGCACCGAACGATATTCCTCCACTAATAGCGAGTTTTACCATTTTGTCTTTTTGGTTCATTCTAATTCTCACATCCATTCCCCAGTGTACTAAAAAGCATTTGAAAACGACCATGTACTGCTACTCACTATATAGAATGCAGGTAATGTCAGCCGTTAATATTTAACAATTTTTTATTTCATCTACATTCCATTCAAATCCAATAATTACTTTTGGTTTTTTACTCAACCTAAGGATTGATTTATTTTTAAAAACAAACGCCGGGACAATCCTTGTACCTGAAATCTGTATTAATTCTTCTTCCTTAGACGGTTGTTTTGTTAAATCATAGTCAATATAAGATATGTTATTCCTAGCAAGAAACTCTTTTCCTGCTTGACAGTCTGAGCAAGTAGGACGGGTATAGATCACTAATTGATATTTTTTCATTAATAACCACCTTCCCGACTAAAGTAAATGAACAGCCATGCAGTAACCTACATGGCCTTCCTTCTTCCTCTTGATCATTAGCTTTTTGGGGAATATATTTATCCATTTTTGGTTTTATAAATATCTAAATGTGCATCCTCTCTAGATTTAAGCCTTTAACTTAATCCTTTGTAGTCTTAGTGCGTTAAGAACTACGGATACCGAACTGAACGCCATCGCAGCACCTGCAACCCATGGGGCTAATAAGCCAATTGCTGCAATCGGAATTCCGATCGTATTGTAAATAAAAGCAAAGAACAGATTCTGTTTAATATTCCGCATTGTTTTCCGGCTCATAATCATCGCATCCGCAACACTATTTAAGTCTCCCCGCATCAGTGTAATGTCAGCTGCTTCTATAGCGATGTCTGTTCCAGTCCCAACTGCCATACCGATATTCGCCATCGCAAGGGCAGGTGCATCGTTGATCCCATCTCCGACCATCGCTACTTTCTTGCCCTGTTCCTGAAGCTTTTTAATTTCTTCGCTTTTCTGTTCAGGTATAACTTCCGCAATCACTTTAGATACATTGACTTGTCGAGCAATCGCTTCTGCAGTTCGTTGGTTATCACCAGTTAGCATGATAACTTCTAGGCCCAAATCCAGCATTCTAGAAATCGCTTCTTTAGACGTCTCCTTCACTGTGTCGGCTACTGCGACAATACCCGCAAGTTTGTTATCCACAGCTATCAGCATCGCCGTTTTTCCGTCGCCCTCTAGTTTTTCCATCGATGCTTCAGAATCTAAGATCGAGATATTATGCTTTCTCATCAATTTTCTTGTTCCTACTAACACGTCCTGGGTGTTTACTTTAGCCCTAATTCCATAGCCCGGCAACGCTTCAAAGTCAGTTGTTTCAAGGAGGGTAATCCCTTTTTCTTTTACGCCATTAACGATTGCCTGAGCTAATGGATGCTCGGATTGATTTTCAGCTGTTCCAATCAATTGGAGTACTTCTTCTTCCTTAAAGCCGTCAGTCACAAAAATATCAGTCAATGTAGGTTCACCTTTTGTAACAGTTCCTGTTTTATCTAAAACAACAGTATCGATTGACTGTGTATTCTCCAAATGTTCTCCGCCCTTAAAAAGAAGTCCCATTTCAGCAGCTCTGCCCGAACCTGCCATAATCGAAGTCGGTGTAGCTAAACCGAGTGCACATGGGCACGCAATCACCAAAATGGAAATTGTGGGAATGAGAGCTGAACGGAAATCTCCTGGTGAAACGAAGAAATACCAAATAAAGAATGTTACTACTGCAATTGCAACTACTATCGGTACAAAAACTCCAGAAATCTTATCAGCCAAACGCTGGATATCCGCCTTCGAACCTTGAGCTTCCTCAACAACTTTTACAATTTGCGCCAACGCAGAGTCTTTCCCTACTTTTGTGGCTTTTATTGTTAAAGATCCATTCTTATTGATCGTAGCGCCAATCACCGCATCGCCAACGACTTTATCAACCGGGATACTTTCACCAGTAATCATCGATTCATCGATTGCGGAGCGCCCTTCCATGATTTCACCGTCCACTGGGATCTTTTCACCTGGTCTGACTAAGATTGTATCCCCTGTAACGACTTCCTCAACAGGAATTTCTTTTTCAACACCTTCTCTTAGAACTCGGGCTGTTTTAGCTTGCAAACCAAGTAGCTTTTGGATAGCCTGACTCGTCTTTCCTTTCGCACGTACTTCAAACAACTTGCCAAGTACAATGAGCGTGATAATTACAGCAGCAGCCTCAAAATACAGTTCGGGATGTCCTATACTACCTGCATTCATCCATTCAAATGTTAGATAGAGGCTGTAGAAATAGGCAGCACTCGTTCCAAGGGCAACCAATACATCCATGTTTGCACTTTTATTACGAAGTGAATTATAGGCTCCTTTATAAAATGATGCACCGACGATAAATTGAACTGGTGTTGCAAGCGCGAGCTGTACCCAAGGATTCATCAGAATTTCGGGCATATAGATAAAGGACAGGAATTCAAAATGCGCAACCATCGTCCATAACAATGGGAACGTTAAGATGGCCGAGAAAATAAACTTCCTATATTGCTTTTTTATTTCTTGTTCTTTATGATCTATCTTTTCTTTACCATCTTGCTTTGGAATCAAGTCATATCCCAATTTTTTAACAGCAGTAATCATATCTGATGTTTGAACTTGTTTTTCGTCATATTCAACCGCAATCGTTTCTAAAGCAAAGTTGACGTTCGCTTTAGTTACACCATCCATCTTACTAATTCTTTTTTCAATCTTCGTCGCACAAGCAGCACACGTCATACCGGATATATCGAACTCTACCTTGTCATTCACAACTTTATATCCTAATGACTCAACTTTTTCTTTAAATTTCTTTACATCTGTTTTTCCGGGATCATATGTTATTTTCGTTCTTTCGAGTGCTAAATTCACATTTGCCTCTTCGACCCCTTCGATTTTTTTCAACCCTTTTTCGATTTTGGTCGCACATGCTGCGCAGGTCATTCCGGAAATTTGCAGGGTTACTTCCTTTTGGCTCATGTTTATCACTCCAAACTCACATACTGTAGTGGGGTATTTTTATTTCAAAAAATAAATCGTGCTAAACAATTGCACGATTTATTTTTTTGATTTCTTATTCGGTTATGCTACATCGTATCCCTGATCTTCAATAACATCTTTTATATCCTTCAGGCTTACTTCATCTGAATTAAATGTAACATCAACTTTTCCTTCCTCAAGATTTACCTTAACAGATTGAACGCCGTTTATTTGACCTACATTTTGTTCAATGGAATTCACGCAATGCCCACAAGACATTCCTTGTACATTTAGTGTTATATGTTGCATAAATAAGTTCCTCCTAAAAATATTTTTCAAATTTCTATATTTAAATTACCTTGGTAGGGTAAAAGGTTAAACCCTTTAGTAAAGATAGTAACCTTTATCTGTTTGGTGTGAAATGGAATATTGAAGCTTCATAAAGTTTCTCTCGTTATCATATTTTTTATTCCCTTTATATGACCTCTGTACGTATATGTCTGATGCAAGGTATAATTCATAATCCCTTCATCCATTCCCCCTCCATTTCATTAGGAATTAACTACCAATAACAACTTTCAATATTAATTTACCATACCCCTGTTAGGTATGTCAATAACAAAAAAATATAGCGCCAGTTTTACTGGCTTTAAATCTATGACTTAGAAAACCTTTTAAATACCTCCATCAGTTCTTGAATGGCCTCTTCCCCATTCCCATCCTTTATCGCATCAGTTACACAGTGCTGTGTATGCTTTTCCAATAAATGAATTCCTACTTTATTTAATGCAGCAGTGATTGCAGAAATTTGAGTAAGAATATCAACACAATATCGGTCGTTTTCGATCATGCCTTGAATACCACGAACTTGGCCTTCGATCCGTTTTAAACGATTAATTAATTGTTCTTTTTCATTTGTTGACCTGTGTGTGACCTTTATTTCCTCAGGTATGTGCATGTAAATATCACCTTCATTACTTTGCTTTAATTTTATTATACGTAACCGGGGTTCTAAGAATGCATAACAGTTACAAAGCTTATTAAAGAATTCATCAGTCTGTTTGACATAGTGCAATTATTAAATCTTCATGAAACACTTTATTTATCATTCTTTACATTTAAGTTACCATACCCCTGTGTAGTATACAAATGTTTTTTTTAGAATATGTTATGCTAATTTCTACATATTAGAATTGAGTACCAACAATCTTCTTTTTTTCTGCATAAATTCTCGATATCTCATTTGTAAAATATCTAAAGGTGGTGTCGTGTTTGAGGAAAATATCTATAAAAATTGGCCTGCTCTTTTTTTGTTTAATTTTTACGATGGAAGTGTGCTTATTTTTCCTGTTGCACCAAAAAATTGCTCACACAAGAATAGATGAGGAATTGTCCGCATTGGTCACCAGAGGAAATAATCACCGTGATGTTTTGGAAACATACTACAATGCAGAGACAATCCAACATATCGCCTTAATGGAGGTAAAATCGGACACGGAGGTAGTGATCACAAACTATCAAGGGGAGATTATCATTTCCTCGACAGACATAACGAATGAAATCCGTCGGTTAATAAATACAGATAAAAAGGAAATCCACCGAAACGGGCAAGTAATTGAAAATGATTGGAAATCTAAGCCATATATTGCATCCGTTACACCTTTTGAAACAGGGTTAGATACCGGCTATGTTTATATGTTTAAAGACACAAGTCAAGTAAAACAATTAATTAAACAGCTAAATAGACACTTTCTTATTGCAGGAATCGCCACTGCCATTGTTACAGCCATTATTATTCTAATTCTTTCAAGAATTGTCGCAAGGCCTCTGATTAAAATGAAGGAAGCCACAAAGAAGCTAAGTAAAGGGAATTTTTCCATTCAGTTAGAAAATAAAAGCAATGACGAGTTAGGGGAACTTTCAGACTCCATTCAACGGCTTGCAAACGAACTAAATCATCTCAAAACCGAACGGAATGAGTTTTTAGCTAGTATATCCCATGAACTAAGAACACCCTTAACCTATATCCAGGGATATGCGGATGTTGCTAAAAGAGATCATCTTAGCGTCTCAGACCGAGTCAATTACTTAAACATCATCATCGAAGAAGCAACAAAGTTAACCACGTTAGTAACTGAATTAATGAATCTTGCCCAGTTGGATAACAATACCTTTACTATTCACAAAGAATGGTTTCCAATATGTGACTCTTTGAAAAAGATTTCAAAAACAATAATGCCTTCTTTCCAGGAAGCCGGTATTAAATTAGTTTTTATTTGTCCTAAGAACTATAAAATTTCAGCAGATCCGATCCGCTTTGAGCAAATCTTATTGAACTTGTTAGATAATGCCCGAAAATATTCCCCACGAGGAACTGTTACTACCGTAGAAGTTGAACAAGAAAACTCAGACTTAAGGATTTTTATCCGTGATAGTGGAAAAGGCATTCCAAGTAAAGATCTTCCATTTATTTTTGAACGGTTTTATCGAGTTGATAAATCCCGCTCAAGGGACTTAGGTGGTACCGGACTGGGGTTAGCTATTGTGAAAGAGTTAATCAAAGCCCATCACTGGGAGATTGAAGTTTCCAGTGAGGTGAATAAAGGTACTACTATTACGATAATAGCCCGAGGTGAGTAGACCATGCGAAAAATTTTAATTGTAGATGACGAAGAACGGATGCGGAACCTGATTTCACTTTATTTATCTCCAGCCGGGTTTGACTGTGTTCCTGTCTCTTCAGGTGCCGAGGCTTTAGAATACCTATCGAAAAAGTCATGCGAATTGGTCATTCTTGATGTGATGATGCCTGACTTGGACGGTTGGGAAACATGTAGGAAGATCAGGGAATTCTCTGATGTCCCAATCATTATGCTGACAGCCAGGACAGATAAAACCGATGTAGTTAAAGGGTTAAGTACAGGGGCAGACGATTATATTACAAAGCCCTTTGATTCGGGTGAGCTTCTTGCCCGGATAGAAGCCGTTTTTAGACGAACAAAAATGAATGAAGATACAACGCTTAACTTCAATGGCCTTAGTTGGAATCCGGATTCTTACTCTTTAAGCTATACCGATAAACCCATTCAAGTAACTCCAAAAGAGTTTTCTCTTATTGGCTTATTATTAAAATATCCGAACCGTGTATTCACAAGGGAGCAGCTTCTCACCATCATTTGGGGTCTTGAAGCGGGAACGGAGGACAGAACGATCGATTCCCATATCCGTAACATCCGGGACAAATTAAGAAATGCAGGTTTTCCTATTGACGACCACCTTATAACCGTTTGGGGTGTAGGGTATAAATGGGAAAACGAATAACATGTTGTAAAATCTAGGAGGAAATACTATGAAATTAACAAAACTAATCGTGCTTGCAATGACATCATTGATTCTTATTGCCGGCTGCTCACAACAAAAAAAAGAATTCACTTACGAAAAGACAAATAAAACCGTAGACCATATCCATGGTCTTGGGATTAAAGATAGCAATTTGTATATCGCTACTCATACCGGACTTATGAAACATGAGGGCAAAAACTGGTATGCGACATCTGCAAACAACCATGATTATATGGGCTTCAGCATGACGAAAGAGGGCTTTTACTCAAGTGGTCATCCAATAGAAGGTTCAAATTTAAAAAATCCCCTTGGGCTGATCAAAAGTACCGATAACGGCAAGACGCTAGATAAACTTGCTTTTTATGGTGAATCCGATTTTCATTACTTAACTGCCGGATTCGACTCCAACGCCATCTATGTCATTAATCAAGAACCAAATTCGGAGCTTAAAACCGGAATGTATTACACATTGGATGAAGGAAAAACATGGGAATCCAGCAAATTTTCTGGGATAGAATCCGACTCTATCGGCAACATTTCCGCTCATCCCAAAAAGGATGAAATAATTGCAGTTTCTACTAAGGATGGACTCTACCTTTCAAAAGATTACGGAAACAATTTTGAACTTATCACAGATCCTTTCATGGTACCTGCTGTATTAATGCTTGATGATAGCATAATTTACTCCACCTTAGATGACAAAGGCGTTCACCTGTTTAGCCAAACCTTGAACGATGGAACTGCGACCGAGATATCTATTCCAGATGTTTCAGCAAATAATCCTATTTTGTTTGTTACAGCAAACCATGAAAACCCCGAACAAATAGCAATCATCACTTATGCCAATGATATATTTATCACTAAAGATAAAGGTGAAAACTGGACAAAGATTGCCAAGGAAGGAAAACTACAATAAACCAATATAAAAACCAACAATTGGCCCTCTAACGCTAGGGGGCTTTTTGTATCTCTTTATATTCTTACAAACAAAATTGTAAACGGGAAGAAGCCATCGGAAAATGAACGGGGTTGGATAGAGACCATTCTGGTAGCGCCGGGTAAAAAATAAAAACGATTGCCACTTTAAAAAAGATGGATTGTTCATGTACCACTGAACACGAAGACAATGGCATGATGGGGCAATTTAGGGTTAATTAGAATAACGACTTCAATAAAGTTAATTTAAAAAGTGTATAGATTTCAGTTAGATGGATTCTATCTACCAATTCAATAAAATTAGTCTATCTCCCCTGATTCATTCATATCTTTTATGTAACTATGAGTAATCAGGGGGTTTTCTATTGTTTAGATCTAGCAACCCAACCATGTCTTTGTTTAAACTATTCGTCCGCATGACTCTGATAACTATACTTACATTTTTTGTTGCTGTCTCTTTCTCATTCAATTCTATCTTTTCATCCACCTCCGTAAAATCATTACTAAAAGAAGTTAATATACAAAGCATTTTAGTTCAAATGATTAGATCGGAAGTCCATGCCCTACCTGCTATAGATAATTTACCTTCCATTACCGAACTTTCATTGGACCTTTTATTAAATATTAAACCAAAGGATGTAAGAACATACTTAGGCAATGAAATTCCGGGCTTATCACTTTATCATACGGAAATTGCAGTAGCGGGACAAGGAACAAATATTACAAATCTGCCTATAGAATCCCCACCCCCGATTGAGTTTATAGAAGAAATCGATGATTACGAAGAAGAATACGATAAACCAACCCCAAAAACTAATAATAAAAATATGGCTGTGTATATTTATCATTCCCATAGTTGGGAAGCCTTTAAGCCCTTGTTACAGGATCAAAAGAGTGCTAATTCAAGCTCAAGTATGAATGAAAAAGCAAATGTAATTACAGTAGGAGATAAATTAAAGCAAGACTTAGAGGATAAGGGAATCGGTGTAGTGCATTCAAAACAGAATGTAACGAAGGCATTAAAATCCCGAAATTGGAACTACAATCAATCATATATTCTCTCAAGAGAGACTGTCCAAGAGGCAATGACTAGTAATAATAACCTTAAGTTCCTAATTGATATACACAGGGATTCCCAGCCTAAAAACATAACAACTATTACTATTAATCAAAAGAAATATGCTAGATTATTTTTCGTTGTGGGAAAGGAACACAAAAATTTTGAAAAGAATCTTGAATTTGCCAAAAAATTGAACTCCGAACTCGAGAAAAAATATCCTGGTATAAGCAGAGGAGTTTTCATTAAAGGGAAAAGCGAAGGTAATGGAGTATATAACCAGGATCTAACTGAACGAGCTTTGCTTCTAGAATTTGGTGGAGTGGATAATGATCTCACGGAGTTATATAATTCCATTGAAGCCTTTGCAGATATATTTAGTGGTTACTATTGGGGAAACTCTGAAATCTAATTAACACCACTAGCAAAGAAATACAGATAAAACCTTTTAAAAATTAGGCTTTATATAAATTAATTCAAGTAAGAACACCAAAAATATCCCATACAGATCCTGATCCGGTTTTGCTTAGCAAGGCAAATTGATTGAGGAAGCATTACCTAATATCTAAATGTATTCTAAATTAAAACTACATGTGAATGTGAACAAGCTTTACCAAATGTATTACAGCCCTCCTTCTTCGGAATCCGCAACGTAAAAAATCGGATACTCAATGCTTCGGAGTTGTTCTCTAAGCTAAATTTTAAAAACAGCCAGTGTAGGTTACGATACTGGCTGTTTTAATAATGATTTACGTCATTTTTCCATTTGCTTCAATCGTAATTTTTATTGACTTCACCACATGATTAGATTCAATATTATTCCACTTTTACCTGTCCCATCATGCCATTGTCTTCGTGTTCAAGAATATGACAATGGAACATATACACACCCTTATGCTTAAATTGTATAGCTATTTTAACTGTCTCATCTGGGTGAATAGAAATACTGTCTTTCCAGCCCCGTTCATTTTCCGGTGGTTCTTCTCCATTTCTGGAAAGTATTTTAAATTGAGCGCCGTGAATGTGGAACGGATGTATCATTCCGCCCATCTCGTCCGGTTTATTGTATATTTCCCATACTTCAGTTTCCCCTTGCTGTTGTGTGAAATCAATTCTTTCTGGGTCAAATTTCTTTCCATTTATCGTAACCTGGTCCATCATCCCAAAGAGTTCCAACTTTTTTGTAACTGGCAAGCTCTTCTCTTCTTCAGTAATTGAAAAATTATTCATTTCACCTGGAATCTCGCTAACCTTTCCATTCTGATCAGAAACCTCAAATGGTAAAAGAATAGATCCATCCTCATTTATTAACGCCAACTCATTTTCTGTATCAAGCTGTGAAAAGTCTATAACTATCTCTGCTCGTTCAGATGGGGTCAGTGTAATTTCTTTTAGTGTTACCGGTTTATTTAAGAACCCCCCATCCGTTGCGATTTGAACAAAGGAATCTCCAGTATTCAATTTAAATGTGTAATTTCTTGCATTAGATCCATTTAATAAACGGAGACGTACTTTCTCTTTGTTTACAGCCAACTTCGGATTCAACGTTCCATTGATCAATAATGTATCGCCGATTGTTCCGTCATCATTCATTGCAGCGCTGAAATTCAATTGTTTCTTATCATCAAATGTTCTATCTTGAAAAATCAAGGGAATATCATTTTTCCCATACTCATTTGGCAATCCAAGACTCTTTGAATTATCATCTTCGATATAAATCAATCCCGCGAGTCCATTATATACCTGTTCAGCGGTTTTTCCTTCTGGATGGGGATGGAACCATAGCGTTGACGCTTCTTGTTCCACTTTAAACTCGATCACCTTTTCTTCTCCGGGTTTTAGGGATTCATGTGGTCCACCATCTGCGCTCCCCGCTACTTCCAGCCCGTGCCAATGAAAAGTTGTCTCCTCATCTAGTTCATTGACCGTTTTAATTTTAACAGTATCACCTTTCTCTAAACGAATCATCGGTCCTAAAAACGACCCGTTGTATCCATATGTTACCGTTTCAGTTCCATCGAATATTTCCGTTTTTCCTTTTTGTGCCCGAACAGTGTACACGGACCCTTTTTCATCATCATGTTCTAGCACGGAAGGGATTTTCAATTCATTTTCCCCGGTAGAGTCGTTTAAACTTACCACCTCATCATGACTCATATGTTCATTTTCCATCTCGTCTTGATTCATAGTAGAATGATCCATTTCTTCATTCATATTAGAATGATCTACTTCTTCGACAGACTGTGAGCTATTACTACTGCACCCGCTAATGACTAGTAAACTAATCATAAATGCGGTGATCTTAGTTTTTATTCCCATCAATTATTTCCCTCTTCTCTAGATGATTCTCTTGTAGATTAACAAAAAAATATGAAGAATTTATGCATTTAAATTGAAAAAACATAGTTGTTTTGAAACTTTTATGGGGACCCTAAGGAAAAGATGTTTATATGGTGGGGAATTTGCCCTTGATCAGACCTTTTTGTCGTCCTGAGCTAACCGTGTTTACATAGATGAATCTCTTGTTAAATAGGAAAGTAGACGATACAAGAAAAAGTAACCTTCCAATCATAGATGTGAAAGGTTACTTTTTCTTGTTTTTCCAAAATATTCATTTGGTCTCCAGATTAATCACTGTCTATTGAGTCATTTGTTTAAATTGTCATTCAGCTGAAAGTTCATTTTCAGTTACCCATTTATGGTTCTTCACTTCCTGATCGCTGTCTTTTGGCGTGAAGTCGACCATATAAACAGTTGTCTGTTCGGCGGAGTCAATCGTTGCGGTAGCTCCGTCCATGCCTTCCATATGGTCAGCATTCATTGTTACTTCTGTTCCCGGTTCAAGGGGGGCTTCTCCCGGATCAACTAGCTCCTCATGGATGACCCATTTATGGTTTTCCACTGGTTCACCGCCGGTAGTCGGAGTATAGGTGACTGCATAGGCAGTCGTATCAAAGGCTCCACTAATTGTTGCCTCCACACCGTTCATGCCGGGCATATGATCAGCGTGCATCATTGCTGTACTCCCGACAGGGAATTTAGGATCTTCAGCTTCCTGAAGTCCTTCCGGGACCTCTCCGGAACTACTATGCATCTCATGCATATTATGCTCTTCTTCTTGGGCCTTTTGCTCAGTGTTTTCTTCCACTTTGGAGTCCTGTTGTGTTTGATCCTCTGTTTCTCCTCCGCTTTGGCAACCAGCCAATAAGAGTGTAAGAATCCCTGATGCTATCATCATTTTACTTTTAAATAATGCCATGTTCATCCTCCCTCTTGAAATAAATAATTTTCTTTAACATGCTCGTTCATTCTCAAATTTTCATAGGAACTTATTTCGAAGCTTTTTCATGGCTTTTACCAGAAAGTCCTCTTTTCGGAATATTCCGATAGAGTGAAGAGTAATGCCCTAAAACTCCTGTAATGGAATTTTCAAAATTATTTATGATCGCGCATCTCTTCTCCACTCAGCTCATGGTCGCTTACCCTCCCATGGCTCACGGGATTTTCTCCTCACATTCCTTCGTCCGGCATATCCATGAGGTGGAGGCCGACTTTGCTCCTTTACGGGGTCTGGGCCCTGATGGTGAAAATATGGTTCGGCTCTGCGCTTCGATTGTGTTCCCACCGTCCTTGAGTGTCAAACGAAAGGTTGCCTACTCCCTAACTTTTTCTTTTAAGCTGCTTCCTGTATGGAAAACTGAGGCATGTCTCGCAGCATTTTCTCGCCGTCAAACCGGTATCGTTTCTTGGCCATTGCAAAAAACACGCGGATGAGTTTACAACTCAGGGCAATGAGCGATTCTTGTTTCTTAAGCGGGTGTTCTTGCCGCGTTGTATAGTATTCGTGCAAGGCTTTAAAGGCCGCATTATGCACAACGAGCGGACGAACCACGAGATATAAGGCTTTGCGCAGTCGCCTGCGTCCACGCTTGGTGATGTGGGTCTGACCTTTGCATTTCCCCGATTGGTGTACGGTTAAGCTCAGCCCGGCAAGGCGTTGGATCTGGCGTGGATGTTCATAGTGGGCGATGTCTCCAACCTCGCCGAAAAAGGTGGCCACGGTCAAAACGTTAACGCCCTTCATGGCGATCATCTCTTCAGTTCCTGGAATCACTTTGACCAGCTGCTCCATCTCTTCATCGATGCTTGCGATGCTTTCTTGAAGATGCTCGTATTGTTTGAGCAAACTTTGCAGGGCACGTTTGGCCATCCGCGTTCCGACGGTTAATCCGATGGAACGCTCAGCTGCTTGCCGCAGTGTATGGGCCCGTTTGATTCCGATGCCTCGCTGGGCGACCTGTTTCCACTCCCTCACCAGGTCTTCTGCCGATATGGCAGTGATCTCTGCCGGCAATGGGAAATGGCTCAGGGTGTACCAAGCGGCTTTGCCATCCCAATCTTTAAACACTCTCCGGAATTCCGGAAAATAACGATCGAGCCAGTTGTCAATCCGACCGGTGATGATCTGCAAATCTTTCGACAGCTGATCGCGAATTTTAAGGCCTTCCCGCAGTTCGGCATATACACCCTCTTGCAGGTTCGGTACGGCGTATCGGCCGTCTGTGATCAATTGGGCGATGACGTGGGCGTCTTTTGTATCTGTTTTAGATGGCGAATTGTCATCGAGCTCCTTCGCTTTTTTCACATGCATCGGATTGACGACGACAAACGGGATTTCTTTCGCCTTGGCGAAATAGGCGAGATTGAACCAATAGTGTCCGGTCGGTTCACAACCGAGGATCACATGTGTTTTTTCATATGCCTGTTGCTTCTCGGACACCCAAGCTAATAATCGCTCAAAGCCCGTTATGTTGTTTTCAAAAACCAATCGCTTACCAAACTCATACCCTCGGTCATCGACTGCTCGGGCGACGTGCTTTTCTTTCGCAATGTCAATCCCTACAACTAATGTCTCCGGTGTGATTTGCTTCAATTTCTTATTCCGGTTATAATTCACTTCGAATCCTCCTTGGGTTTTGAATTTAGGAGTCGATGTCATCGACATCCCGTACTATACCAAGGAGGCTCTTTTTTGTTAAACCTCAATTTTCTTCATTACAGGAATGCTCCCTCTCTAGCGTTCGGATATGATTTGAAAAAAGAAGTGGGCCGCTGTTTCATCCATCCGACGGTAACCCATTTCGTCGATGATCAATAGATCCGGCTTGGTATATACCTGTAACTTCTTGTGGATTTGGTTGCGATGGTGCGCCTCTTCCAACACCTGGATCATGTCATGAGCCGTGGTGAAGTAGACGGTATGACGCGCTTTAATTGCTTCAAGACCGATCGCTACCGCTAGGTGGGTCTTTCCAACACCCGGCGGGCCGAGAAACACGAGGTTCTCTTGATGGCCCATAAACCGTAAGGTAGCGAGTTCCCGCACCCTTTTTTCGTCAATCGAGGGCTGAAAGGAAAACTCAAAGTCCTCAAGGGTTTTATGAAACGGGAGGCGGGCAAGGCGTTTCCTTGTTTGGATGAGTCGATCCTGTTTCGCCATTAATTCTTCCTGTATGAGATTGTCAAGGAACTCGGTATACGCTATATTGTGCTTGGCGGCTTCTTCAGCGTGTTGGTGGAGGATTTCCGGAATTCTCACCCAACCCAGTTGTTTGAACGCCGCTTGCAGGCGATCCTCATTCATGACAGGATCGCCGCCTCTTCCGCGAACTGATCGTAATCTTCAAGGGATCGTTCGCTCACTTCCGGCACCGGTGACGACACAAGGCGCGGTTGGTATTCGGCAGGCCGCCTTGTGGGATGTTGCCGGAGCCCTTTTATATGTTCAAGATGGAAGACGACTTGATGGCGGCCGCTCGCTTTCATGTGCTCCGCGATGAGTGTCCCACCTGCGTAAATCCGGATCCAGCCGTTTTTGTCATCTTGAAGAGACACGGTTTGCCCGACCCATTCAAACGGAACGGAATAACGATTCGCCTGGTACGAGACTAAACTGTCGGCGCTCACTTTGCGGCGATGGCGTTCGACGGTTTCAAACGGCACGAAGTTAAAACGTTTCAGTCCCTCTTTGCGCCAACGTTCCAGCGGGACTTCATGGGTCGTGCCGTGCACCCGCACGTTTGCCACGGTATCCATCCAGCGCCGTGCCTGTAGGTTCAGGTCGTGAAGGCCCTCGAATTCCCGCACACGCGGCCAGAAGTTGTGTTTGACGTATTTCACGCCGTTTTCCACTTTCCCTTTTGTTCGGGCGCGGTAAGGTTGACAGCGTTTGAGGATGAAGCCGTGATGTGCGGCAAAGGCCGCAAACCGCTCGTTCCAAATGACTCCCCCGTTCTCATCCTGACCGGTCACCACCGTTTTCATGTTGTCGTACAGAACCGTTCGTGTGATCCCGTTAAAATACTGCATCGCGCGTAGATGGCAACCCATGAGGGTTTCCAGTTTCTCGTCTTCCGTAAATTCGACGTATAGCATCCGCGAGTAGCACAGGACCATGGTAAAGATGTACAACCGTTTTTTTCGGCCGTTCCAGTCGACGCTGACACGCCCCCAATCCACTTGGGCTTGTTCGCCGGGCGGTGTTTCAAAGCGAACGGTGGCCTTTTCCCCGATGACCGGGCGAAGCGGGCGCATGAAGTCTCGTAGCAAGGTCGCGCCACCTGTGTAACCATTGGCGCGGATTTCATCGAGAATTACGGCACCGTTCAGGCATCCCTCCTCCATCCGCTGACGAATGTAGTCTTTGTACGGATCCAACTTACTTGGCTGTTTCTTTATTCGGTGATAGCTCCGTGGGGCATCTTCCTCCAGCCAGCGCCGAATTGTTTTGCGATCGCGCCCCAGTTCATTAGCGATTTGGGTAATGTTCATCCCCTTTTGCTTCATGTCTTTGATCATAAAAAACTCCCCATTCTTGATCATGGACGTTTCTCTCCTCCCGGAGAGATTGTCCGTTTTTGGTGGGGAATTTTCAACTGTTACTATTGGGGATTTTACCACCGTTATTTACAATTAAAAGCATTCCACCTTTTCACCCAATGGGTGAAAAATAGAAATGGAGCCCAACCTTTGGTATTGTAAAAGTGACCAAAACCAATACAAACCAAGGAGGCTCCCTTATGCATAGTGTAAACGAGCAGACCATGCATTTCAACAAAAGTGTGAAAGTCAATTTTGAAGGTGGAAACCTGACCTCAGATGCCGGTTGGTTACTGTATAAAGAATTTGATGAAAAAATCGGGCTCAGTCAAGCGATCACGGATCACCTCAATGTGAATGATCCAAACAGTCATCACATCCATTTTAACGATGACGTCATCATCCAAAAGATCTATCAGCACATTGCCGGGTATCATGCGGATGATCATGCCGATGAATTACGTCATGAACCTGTGTTGACCACCATTTTGGGTAAAGAAGTCCTGGCTTCTCAACCGACCATTTCCCGGCTAAATCAGAAATTGGATAAGGAAACGATGAAGCAGTTGCAATCGGTCAATTCACTGATGCAAAAACGAGTCGATATCATCCAACCCAAGGAAAACATCATGATGGATCTGGACTCGACCAACTTGGCCACCTATGGTGAACAGCATGGATCCGCCTTTAACACGCATTATCAAGCCCAGGGTTACCATCCCCTGATGATGTTTGATGGACTGACTGGAGATTGTCTCAAAGCAGAACTGCGCGCTGGTCATGTGTACACATCCCGGCAAGTCGTCCGCTTTGTCGGCCCTGAAATCAAGCGATATCGGAAGCAAAGTCCATGGGCAACGCTATGCATACGCGGGGACAGCGGTTTTGCCATCCCGGCTCTCTATCAATTGGCGGAAACACATGATGTCCACTATGTGATCCGTTTAAAAGCAAACAACGTGTTGAAACAAAAAGCACAGCCATTTGAAGATGAACTCTGGAAACGGTTTGATCTGAACACGACAGAAGCCAAGGTGTTTTACACATCATTTGACTACCAGGCACGTGCTTGGGATAAGCCGCGTCGTGTGGTGGTCAAGATGGAGAAACCGGAAGGTGAGCTTTTCTTCACCTACACCTTCATCGTGACCAACATGGGGCTCTCACCCAAAAACATCGTCAAGCTTTATGCGAACCGTGGCACGATGGAAAACTTTATCAAAGAAGCCAAGAACGGCTTTGCTTTCGATCAGATGAGCAGTCCATCGTTTTACAGCAACGCCACAAAGCTGCAACTCATGGTGCTCGCCTATAACTTCAACAACTGGTTTCGTCGACTGTGTCTACCTAGAACGATGAACAAAAATCGTATCGACAACATCCGTTTGAAGTTGCTTAAGATCGCGGGAAAGCTGGTTCGTTCAGGCAGATATCTGACATTTAAACTGTGCAGCAGTTGTCTGTATCAAAAGGCTTATTGGCAGACTTTACGAACCATCCATCACCTCCCACGGTTTGGTTGAATGAGATGATATTAGAAAAGTCAATCTCATAGCATTCACATTGACCACAGGATCAGTATGCCCTTTTACAGCCGATTATGAAAGCTAGCGTATGACTTCCTGCTGTTTTTCCAGTAGATTAGGTAATATATTTGAGAAAACATCTAGGGAAACCAAAAACTTACAAAAATCAGGCTTGAAACTGGTTTTTAAAACATTTGAGACGCGGTTATGAATAATTCAGGTTTTCTCTTTGGCCGTATTTGGAAAAAACGCTTGAATCCACTTGAAGTTGGCGAGCAACGTACTCAATCACTTTGTCTGGAATTACTTTGATGTTGGGGAGTGACCAACCTAAATGACGGAGGACACAAATTTGAATAGCTGTTCCAAGCCGGTTAACGTCTCTTCTTCTACTCTTAATAAACATTAAATCCTGTGAGGTAAGCGTATAATAAATGCCTAAATCTCTTTCATCAATGTCCATAGGAACCTGCATCAATTCAAGTCTTTGCTCAGGTGTTAGAAGTTCCTTTCCTCTCAATGTTTCCTTCTCTCCTTCTAGGATGGATTAATCCCAACTAATCATTTCCATTGCATCAGCTTTTTCTTCTTCTCCAGGTTTGATATAACGTAAAGTCATATCAATATTAGGCGTACCATCTGCTTTCAAATGACCAGCGATCTCCGCAACGGTTGAAAGAGGGACTCCAGCCTTTACAAGATTGTGTAAACAGGTATGCCGTAATGCATGACAAGTGAGATTTGACATATTGAGTCGTTTGGCGTAATTTTCGACGATATACTGAACCGCCCTAGTGGTCACTTGACCTGACCGTTGTGAATCAAAGAGATATCCACTTTTTAAGCTACCTTCATACTCGTTTAAATATTGTGTCAATAATTTGCGGATGGATTTGTTTAGGTCTACTTTGCGCTGCTTGTTGTCTTTTCCATATAAGTAAACCCAGCCAGATCTCTCATTGATTTGAATGTCGACCAATTTAATATTGCATAATTCTTCTACTCGCGCGCTGGTGAAATACATCAGTGCGATCATGGCATATTCACGAATCACTTTCCGATACTGTTTCGGATTGCCTAGGAGTAACCGTAATTCTGCAAATAATTTGCGCTCCTGTTGTTCTGTGATCCATTTTGTCTTTAATCGATCCTCTGGGATATACTTGATTTCCTGGGCTGGATTATCTGGAACCAGCTTATTTGCTAACATCCATGAGAAGCACTGCTTTAAATGACGAATGGTAAGGTTGATAGTTCCTGCTTTTAATTTCAGATCTTTTCCTGCTGTTTTTTTGAACAGTTGGATATGTTTTTGAAACGCCTTTTGCAAGGCAGTCAGCCCTCCATCTGCCATTTCGTGAGCCTCTTTCTGTTCCAACCAAGCAACGAAACGGTTGATGGATGATCTATAAGTTGCGACAGTCGATTTACTCAATCCTTTCTTCTCCAAATAGGCATAATAATCGGTCAGTGTGATTTGTTTGCTCATTCTACAAGCACCCTCCATCCACTCATGTAGAACATGACGAGATTCAATGCAGTTAAATATCCCAAAAAACAGCGTTGGATATCTTCATCATACCGAAACTCGTCATATTCTGATAGCGAACATGATGAGTATTCTGAGCTATCTAGATCCCTCCTAGAGTTTGGTATAAACCTAAGTGCCTTAGGAAACAATCAAATAATGATTTGACTATGATATTATCATTCGATTACACTATAATCAAATAAATATTTGATTGTTAGAGTGAGGTGTCTATCATTGAGTGAAGAACGCTGTGAAATATATTGTTATGACGAAGAAAAGGTCAAGCGAGTTCAAACTTCCTTAGAAACGGTTGATCCTGTAGATACAGCCCAACTGTTTAAAGCACTCGCAGATCCAACTCGTTTAAAAATTGCATATGCCTTAGTACAAGAGGATGAGCTTTGTGTCTGTGACGTAGCGAATATCATTGATTCCACGTTGGCTACGGCTTCCCATCATTTACGTTTGCTACGAAATATGGGATTGGCAAAGTATCGGAAAGAAGGGAAATTAGTCTTTTATTCCCTTGATGATGATCATGTAAGGCAATTTGTTCAGTTGGCGTTTGAACATCAGAAGGAGATGACTAGCAATGGAGCAAGCACAAGATAAAAAAGTATATCGGGTTCAAGGTTTTACTTGTGCGAACTGTGCAGCGCAGTTTGAGAAAAACGTAAAAGACATACCCGGTGTGACAGATGCAAAGGTCAACTTTGGAGCCTCTAAAATCTCGGTATATGGGGCTGAACCCACGATTGAGCAATTAGAGAAAGCAGGGTCTTTTGAGAATCTGAAAGTCGTTCCTGAGAATCAAGAAATCCAAGTGGAACGTGTTCCTTTCTGGAAAAACCAAGAGAACATCCGACTCCTTTTTTCCCTTGCTTTTCTGTTAGCAGGTTGGGGAGCCAGCGAGTTTTATGGCGAAGAGGGCTTACTTACGATTCTTCTTTATGCTTCCTCGATTCTCATTGGTGGATACCGACTTTTTATCAAAGGAATCCAAAACTTATTCCGTCTCCAGTTTGATATGGGTACGTTGATGACGATTGCCATTATAGGAGCAGCGGCGATTGGTGAATGGGGAGAAGGAGCCACCGTTGTCATCCTGTTTGCCATTAGTGAAGCCTTAGAACGATATTCGATGGACAAAGCCCGTCAATCCATTCGCTCTCTGATGGACATTGCTCCTAAACAAGCTCTGATCCGACGTGGAGACGAAGAATTAACGGTTCCAGTGGACGAGATTCAAATTGGGGATATCATGATCGTCAAGCCTGGGCAGAAGTTAGCTATGGATGGGGTTGTGGTGAAAGGAACCTCTTCCATCAATCAGGCAGCCATTACAGGTGAGTCGATCCCCGTTGCCAAAACAGTTGATGATGAGGTTTTTGCCGGAACGTTGAATGAAGAAGGTCTATTGGAAGTGAAAGTAACGAAGCGGGTTGAGGATACTACGATCGCAAAGATCATTCATTTGGTTGAAGAAGCACAAGCGGAACGGGCTCCTTCTCAAGCGTTTGTGGATCGATTTGCGAAAATCTATACTCCTGCGATCTTAGTGGCTGGTTTGCTACTAGCGGTTGTCCCGCCTCTTCTCTTCAATGCAGATTGGAGTGATTGGATTTATCGTGGGCTAGCTCTGCTAGTGGTTGGATGTCCTTGTGCCTTAGTCATTTCAACACCTGTTTCGATTGTGACAGCGATTGGAAATGCGGCTCGAAATGGAGTTCTCATTAAAGGTGGGATTCATTTAGAAGAGGCAGGAGCACTCTCTGCCATCGCCTTCGATAAGACAGGAACCTTAACGAAAGGTGTCCCTGCGGTAACAGACATCGTGGCATTTGTGAAAGAAAAAGAGGATGAATACTTAGCGATTACAGCTGCCATCGAGAAAAACTCCCAACATCCTCTTGCTTCCGCGATTGTTCGAAAAGCAGAAGAAAAAGGAATGGATATTCAATCATTGGCAGTAGAAGACTTTACCTCCATTACGGGTAAAGGGGTTCAAGCCAAAGTCCAAGGAACCCTTTATTATGTGGGAAGTCCAGCTTTGTTCAATGAGTTATTACCTAACGGGTTGTCTGAGGATCAGTCTGACTTGATTCTTCAACTCCAAACTCAAGGAAAAACGGTCATGGTTTTGGGAACTGAAATGGAGGCTCTTGCTCTGATTGCGGTGGCAGATGAAGTTCGTGAAAGCAGTAAAGACGTGATTCAACAACTTCACCAATTAGGAATTAAGAAAACCGTGATGTTGACGGGTGATAACGAAGCAACTGCAAAGGCGATTGGGGAGCGTTTAGGAGTCGGAGAAATTCAAGCTGATCTTCTTCCGCATCAAAAGTTAGAGTTTATCAAGCAACTTCGCTCAGATGGTTCCAGAGTTGCGATGGTCGGTGACGGAGTCAATGATGCTCCAGCTCTCGCATCATCAACCGTAGGAATTGCCATGGGTGGAGCTGGTACAGACACTGCCTTGGAAACAGCGGATATCGCTCTCATGGCAGATGATCTACGAAAACTACCATTTACCATCAAATTAAGCCGTCAAGCGCTACGCATTATTAAGCAAAACATTACATTCTCTTTAGCGATTAAAGCAGTAGCCCTATTACTCATTGTTCCAGGGTGGCTCACTCTCTGGATGGCGATCTTCGCTGATATGGGAGCGACCTTGATTGTAACCTTAAATGGACTGAGATTGTTAAAGGTGAAGGAGTAAAACTGAAAACAGCCGATTTCCAGAAATAAAAGGCAATCGGCTGTTTTCACCCTCAGATCACTTACTGACAATGGAGTTTTAACAGAAGAGAGATGGAGGATACCACGATGGAGAATCTTACACCGTTGAAAACGGCTATAGATATCTGGAGGATGAAGAGTGGCAAACCAGAAGACATTCTTTCCCGACAACAATCTCGTTTGGCTGACCTCATCCGTTTTGCGAGATTGAACTCCCGATATTATGCAAAAAAATACAGAGAGTTACCAGAAAACATCACCAACTTACAGCAAACCCCTACCGTCACCAAATCAGAACTCATGGCCCATTTTAATGAATGGGTGACGGACCCGGCTGTAACCATAGAAAGTGTAAAAGAATTCGTGTCAGATATGTCGTTAATCGGACAGCTTTATTTAGGACGCTATATGGTTTCGACCACTTCGGGGTCAACTGGAGTGCCTGGGATCTTTATTCAAGATAAAGGTTCAGATACGATTATGAAAATATTGATGGCTATTCGCGGAACAACAAAATTGAAATGGAGTGACTTGTGGAAATAGGGGTTAAAGGCGGACGAAATGCGGCAGTATGTTCGACAGCGGGACATTTCACAGCATACAGCACGGCTGAACGCATGCGCTTAAAACAGCCTTCAAATGAGAAAATCAGAGTTTTTTCGATTCAATCCCCTCTTTCCACACTGGTCAAAGAACTGAATGAATACCAACCGACTGTGATGGGAGGTTATCCAACCGTGATGGATATATTAGCAGAAGAACAAAAAGCAGGTCGGTTGAATATTCATCCCGTGGCGATCCTTTGTGGTGGAGAACAGTTATAGGGATTTTATATTACTTGATCGCTTAGCGGGGAAAATCCGCGTTTTGACGGCGGAACCCCAACTTGGCCACCTATGGTGAACAGCATGGATCCGCCTTTAACACGCATTATCAAGCCCAGGGTTACCATCCCCTGATGATGTTTGATGGACTGACTGGAGATTGTCTCAAAGCAGAACTGCGCGCTGGTCATGTGTACACATCCCGGCAAGTCGTCCGCTTTGTCGGCCCTGAAATCAAGCGATATCGGAAGCAAAGTCCATGGGCAACGCTATGCATACGCGGGGACAGCGGTTTTGCCATCCCGGCTCTCTATCAATTGGCGGAAACACATGATGTCCACTATGTGATCCGTTTAAAAGCAAACAACGTGTTGAAACAAAAAGCACAGCCATTTGAAGATGAACTCTGGAAACGGTTTGATCTGAACACGACAGAAGCCAAGGTGTTTTACACATCATTTGACTACCAGGCACGTGCTTGGGATAAGCCACGTCGTGTGGTGGTCAAGATGGAGAAACCGGAAGGTGAGCTTTTCTTCACCTACACCTTCATCGTGACCAACATGGGGCTCTCACCCAAAAACATCGTCAAGCTTTATGCGAACCGTGGCACGATGGAAAACTTTATCAAAGAAGCCAAGAACGGCTTTGCTTTCGATCAGATGAGCAGTCCATCGTTTTACAGCAACGCCACAAAGCTGCAACTCATGGTGCTCGCCTATAACTTCAACAACTGGTTTCGTCGACTGTGTCTACCTAGAACGATGAACAAAAATCGTATCGACAACATCCGTTTGAAGTTGCTTAAGATCGCGGGAAAGCTGGTTCGTTCAGGCAGATATCTGACATTTAAACTGTGCAGCAGTTGTCTGTATCAAAAGGCTTATTGGCAGACTTTACGAACCATCCATCACCTCCCACGGCTTGGTTGAATGAGATGATATTAGAAAAGTCAATCTCATAGCATTCACATTGACCACAGGATCAGTGTGCCCTTTTACAGCCGATTTTGAAAGTTAGCGTATGACTTCCTGCTGTTTTTCCAGTAGATTAGGTAATTATTTGAGAAAACATCTAGGGAAACCAAAAACTTACAAAAATCAGGCTTGAAACTGGTTTTTAAAACATTTGAGACGCGGTTATGAATAATTCAGGGAGAATATTGTTTTATGTATACTGTTTCTCTTCCGGTTGATCAGGAGTAATTTCTACTACATGCTCTATCCGGCAATTAAGCCCGGTACAAATACGTTCGATGACACGCAATGACACAGACTGATTGTGTGTCATGCGCGAGACGGTACTTGGATATATCTTGCATTTTTCCATTAAGTCTTTTTTAGTTAATCCTTTATGGGCCAAAGTGACCCACAGAGGTTTAAACGAAATTGCCAACCAAACCACCAACTTCTAATTTGTGTAATTTTATTATACAATGAGTTCCAAAGAGTACAAATCGGAGACGAATATATCTGGGGGGATTAAGATGTCGCTGAACAAAACGCGCGGCTTTTTGTATACGCTCGCCCGTCTTTTGGGCGATGTGAATGCTGTGAAAAAAGGCAAGATCGGAAAGAGGATTGCCCGAAGGGCAGCAGGGCGGGCAACTGGCAAGGCACTGCGAAACTTATTCAAATAGTGAAACAGCAAGATAAGCCTAGCCGTTTCTTTTTGCATATGCGGGGAAATTATTTAACTAACGGGGCGCGATTGTGTAATAAAAAAGGCAGCCGGATTAGCCAGCTGCCCCTTTTTTGCCTTTTTAGCTTGCCCTCACCGGCAAGATGAGTTGTAGTTCACCTGCTTCATTTTTTGGCATTATCGTAAATGGCGAATGCTCACCGGTAAAGCCGAAAATAACGTCTGTATCCTCTAACGCTTTTAATGCCTCAATCGCATATCCGGCGTTGAAGGAAATTTCCAGCAACTCGCCCTCAAAACCTTCAACGAATAACATTTCTTGAGCTGAACCTTTCTCTGCTTCTGCGGTTTCTAATTCGACGACATGACTAATGTCTATTTCTTTCACAGACATTTTAACAACCTTGTTAGACGTTAAAATTGAAAGGCGATCCAGAGCAGAGAGAAGTTCTGATCGGTTTAGACCTACCTTTGTTGTATAATCTTGAGGGATAACTCGATCCACATTGGGATAATTTCCCTCAAGAAGACGGGAGCGAAAAATCATTCCCTTGGTCTCAGCAACAAGCCAGTTGTCCGCCAGGGTGATTTCCACCTCATCTTGCTCGTCCACAACCCGAACGAGTTCGACGAAAGAGTCTCGGTGTACAATAGCTTCCAAGGGTTCTTTTGTTTTTTCCAACCGTTCGATCAATGACAGGCGGTGGGAATCTGTGGCAGTGAATTTTAATTTTCCTTCACCTGTCTGTACGAACACCCCTTCCAAAACCGGTCTTGTGCCAGATTTGCTTGCGGAGTGTGCAGTTTTGGCGACGAAATCTTTCAGCTTTTCACCCGTTAAAGTGAACGCTCCGCGTCCCGCATTCTTAAGAGTCTGGGATGGATATTCTTCGGGATCAATCCCATTGAGCTGAAAAGTTGCTTCCCCGGACTTGATGGTTGTGATCAAATCACCATTCGTCTGAATGGTGACATCCTCTTGCTCCAACTTCCGGACAATTTCACGAAGCAACGCCGGCAACACGATACTTCCGGTTTTTTCGATGATGACGCTGTCGTTGTCTGCCGGAATGTGAACTTCGATGGTGTGTGCCGTATTCCCGCCAACTAAGCGGATACCCTCGTCTGTCGCAGTGAATTTGATGCAGTTAAGGATTGGTATGGTATCCCCTTTCGCTACCATACGAGCCGCTTTTGCCAAAGCTTCCGCCAATACAGATTTTTGGACAGTTACAAACATGGAAACCTCTCCTTTGAAATGTTTTTTAAGAGTAAAGAGACGCACCAATCCTAAAGGGGATCAGTGCGTTTTTTTGTAAACACAAGTGTGTTTTCCCTGATTTTTAGCCAATACCTCGCAATGCTTCGACCATTCGGTTTGTCCTCCGATCGAGCATTTCAAGTTGCCTCTGCTCAGCATCCAACTTCTGCACAATAAAGGCTAAACGGATGTCCGTAACTTTTCGGAACTGATCTGTTTCGTGTTTGCGTATATAACCACGTTCAATGAAATGGTCGAGTTCCTTCATTCGTACCCGAGCATGATGTATCAGAAAATCCTCGCCATACTCTTGCAGAATCCTTTTCATATCGAATTCCGGTCGTTTCGCCTGCATGGACACTGAACCAAACTTTGTTTGGACCTTTCGACTTAACTGAAGTTCTTTGTCTTTCATCAACTTTTCCCGAATATCTTCGTAAGTCTTTTTGTAGCTCTCTACACGTTCGCTTAAATCGTAAAAAGCATTACTCAACTCACGAAGGTTTAAAGAGTAATCAACATCTTCCTTTTCCGCACGCCCGGCCTTGTTCGGGGTGAACCGAACGTACCATTCGTTGGGAAGCTGATAATCCCCTAACGCCTCCCACAATTCCGGATTGTCCTTTCTAATCCCCGTGTCTAATGTAGAAACAGGAATCAGTAATCCGTAATTTTCGTGGAGATAACGATTAAGCCCTTCATGATCTACTTCATACACGGGGATTCGTCGGTACTTAGCGACGAGGTTAATCCCCATTTGCGAAAAATCCCTTCGCATTTCATCCTCTTTCAAAAAACGTTTAAATTCGTTTCTTACAATGGATAATTCGTGTTCCGCTTGTTTCCACTCCCGATAATCTCCACTTTCGACAAATTCCTCCAAGAGTGATACAGCGTTTAACATTTGAACATATCTCCTTTATTCACTCCCCACCTAGCACTGGGGGAGTTTGATTTAACTCCCCCGCTAGGAAGGGGACGTAAACAAAGGTTATTTAGAGCGCGATGGTCATCTGCTCAACTTCTTGCACAGGTTTTCCTCTGCGTTTTATCTGTACTTTTTCAACGGTGAACTGTTCCAAGTAATCGAACAGATCAATTTGTTCCATGGCAGTCGATACGGAAGCCGGTTCTGCAGCAACTTCCACTTCTTTGGCTTCTTTCAGCTTCGCCGTATCTACAGGGATACCGCACAGCCGCTTTGTTTCAGCGGTCAATTCGGTAAAGGCTTCTTTGATCCGAGCCTTCAACTCGGATTCCTCTACCATCTCAAGTTCTTTATCGACATCCTTTTCGGCAGCGGATCTCCACTTGTCTGCTAATTCACTAGCAGCAAGACTCTTGGAAAGATCCCGTTCCAAGTGGCTCATGTCGTCTTGCGCGTATTTCGCAAGGCTATCGGAACGTTCAATACGTCCTTCCACGAGCATGGCGTTAATGCGGCGACTCATAAGACGTTGGAACTGGTTAAATTGCTGTGTCCCTCCATTGACAAGGAAGTAAACACGGCATTCTTTGGACTGCCCCAGCCGCCATCCTCGCCGCGAGGACTGCCGAATAACATTAATATCGTCGTTCAACTGGTAATACAAAATCGTTGGCCAGTTGACTATATCCAATCCGACTTGCACAAGGCTCATATTCATAATAAGAACCTTTGTACCTTTGCGCCTTTGCTCTTCCAACCACTCGAATCGTCTCAAAGGTGTTGTTTTCGTATCGAGTATTTCAGATGAAATCCCGTGACGATAAAGTACCTTTTGGACCCGTTCGTTGGTTCGGTAATAACCTGTGAAATTGGTGAAGATCAGACAACCACGACCTTCTGCCAATTCTCTCTGGACAATTTCCACCATCTTTTTATCTTTGGAAGTCAGATAATCCTCCGAGAAATCCGGAGCAGTCACCGAGCGTAAGAGCCCACCATCCCTGGCTCTGAACTCAATTTCCTGCCCCAATTGCGGCTGATCCGCATAATTCAGAGTAGCCGGATTAAACCGTGACCATGCTACCGTTCCCAATTCCTGCTGCATATCGCGACAGGTGTTATACAAATCCCGATGAAATGTTTGGTACGCCTCAGCGTGTTCTTCCTCAAGGTCTACGATGACGGGAATCTCTTTTAACTTCACTAACGGCAGTCCCAAATCACTCAACTCAATAAACACTGATTTGTGGAGTAAGTGATTCGCCGTAAGCTGTGGTGCGATCCCCGGTTTTTCCTTGATAATGACACGTTCTTTGCGTCGGTTTGTTGTCACACCGGTGACACCTTCATCATCCCGGTGTGTCACACGTTCCAAAACACCGTATTTATACGCCCATTTCTCAGCAGTGGTGGCATGTGTGAACCCTTCGTCCAACAAAGATTTAGGATCACTGCGCCATAACGTCGCTTGGATGGAGCTTGCTGCACCGTTCGTGAGCGTCCCGGTTAGAAACACGGCCTTCCGACAAGACTTTAGTATCTTGTGAAAAGCGACGCCACGTCCGCTATCGCTCGCCTTCATTTGTTGGATTTCGTCAAAAATACCAACATGGAAATGGTTAGGCAGCATTCGCTGGAAAATCTGCGCGATCATCCAACGATTTTTCATTTTATCCTCGCCGCGTTGTTTTAAGGCAGGACGTGTCAACGAACGGTTCTGCTTACCTTCCGGTGTGCAATTATTACACTGAAATCGGCGGATCTTATTGTTCCACTTTTTGACGTAACTTTTAGGCAAACCGTTTGCTTCCAAATTGCCCGTACGTCTTGCCGCCGAAAATTCAGCCTCTGTTGGTGGATTTTTTGGGTCACTGACGGCATCTCTCCATCCCGCGAATTCATCTTCTGCTTTCGCGTCCGGGGTCATGATCGGATTTCCGCAATCGGGGCAGCGCCATGTGTGATCCCGATTGTTCCATCTTGCCCCTAACACATGTCTGCTCGCCCCAAGCTTCATTCGGTCAGTTGAGACGAGGACAAACTCTATCGTGTTTTTTGGTGGCTTATGACCGTTTCTTACCTTACGAACGTAGGTCAGCGCATCTTCCGTTGTGCTCAAAACGATTGTTGTCTGCCGGTATTGTCCCAGTACTGTGGGAATTTCAGAGGTTGCCCACTTTGGGATCGTAATCGCCGGTGCGACAATAAGGACACGCAAACCGTCTTTAGCCCCACTATCCGTTCGTTGTTTCATCATGGAATAAATGACTGTTAGGGATATCTGTGTTTTACCTGTGCCCATATCTCCGACGATAAAAACGGAGTTTTGTTTTTTGAGAACGGTTAGAGCTCCCATAATCACTCTTGCTTGGGCAGGAACGCTCACCCGTTTTGTTTCTCCAATATAACGGTCAAAGTGACTTCCGTCATACTGCGGTGTCATGTACCGGTCTAAGTGACCGGCAAGGGTTTCGGCGTTTTCCCGAAGATAATTCTCGGTACTCATCCCTTTCCGGAAGACGGCTTCGCCTCCGATGCTGCTGTAGACGTTAAGCACGTTATTGTGTATCGCCTGTTGAACAGCATCTAAGACTTCCTGCTCTTCCATTGAATGGATGTGAACAGCGCGGACGTTTTGCCAATCTCTCATAAGAGGTGTTGTCTCACACCTGATTTCGGACCACTTCTCTTCCGGAAGAATGGAAAGGTACTTCGCCACCCATTCCTCCGATCGCGGTAGTCCGTAGGTGTGAGCGAGGAAACGCCCAGCAGCCTTTTCGACTTCTCCATCCGGGGCGATAATCACCCGATCCGGTTTTGGTTTTTCCTCTTGCTCCGCTTGGATGAGTTCTTGATTATACTCATCTTGTATAGCTAAGCGAGGCAAGAGAAACATATGACAGACTTTGCCGTTTATTTCCTCAACCCGTCGGTAATGACCCGTCGGTCGGTATGACTTTTCTTCACCCGTTTCATCATCAAAAACAACGAATGGTGAATGGCTATACGCCGAGGCATGTATCGCACGGCAAGCCGTTGTATTCCCGGCAATGGCCATGCCGACGATTCGTTCCTCTTCCCATTCAAACTGCTTAGGTTTAATCATGAGCATTTTGACAAACGCCTCGAATGATTTTCCATCTTCCTCTACTCGAATTTTAAGCATCAGTCGCCCCTTGCAAAGAAGATGCGAGGGGCGACCGCCCTCCCGCATTTACTTGCAATGCAAGAGGGCTTACCCTCCTTTGTTTTGGTTTTTAGAAGTCTCTATTCAAGGTCAAAAATCCCTTGTTTTGAGAACACACGGACGAGTGACTTTGGTCTAAAGGTAACGGTTTCTTTCTCCTTACCTGTTTCATTGTCCACTTCCGTGCGTTCTGTTTGCACTCTTTTAGTGACCCCAACGAGCATGTGATCCCCCATTTTTTCTGGGAGTGCACCTGCTGCAATCGCCGTCGCGTAATGCGACAATTTGAGCGGCATCGCCGGGTTTTGTGCTTTGGCATTCTCCAATTTGACGGCCTTGATCTTGTCTGTAACCTTGTTAAGAAAGTCACATTCAGACAAGGACTGGAAAATGTCATCAAGCTCGACGATTCCCGATTGAAACAACTCCACTGTCCGCATCGGCTCCGGGACTTTGTATTGCACCCCGTCCTCTTCATCAAGAACAGAAAGTGCGTTACCCGAGCTGCGCGACAGCCATACCAGCTCTTGATGAAGCGCGGTATCACACCCTGTACCAGCCTTTTTGCGATACCCGTATACAATGATCTGCTTGTATAACGGATAATTTTCGTCCGTGAACCGGTACACTTTGACATTTTCTAACCGAATGGCGATCAGTCTTGCCACATCCGCCAAAACGTACTGCGGAATGTTCAGGATAACCAACGCCCCATCGGTCAAATAACTGTCTGCTTGTGTAAGGTCACGAAAGAAAATTGTTTCACTTCGCTCCCTTCCTACTTGCATAAAAGGGGGATTGAGATAAAGAAACGAGAATGCCTTGTGGCTCATTCTCGCATCTTCATAACCACACGAAATTGTGTGGTCCAGCAGTCCTGCCGCTGCTTCCGCGCGGTTTTTTTCGATTTCAATCCCATAAGAGACGGGACCAGCACCTATTTTCAGCAAGTGATTTTGCGCTTGCCTGAGGGCTTCACCTTTTCCCGCACACGGGTCGAGTAATGTGACACGCGCACCATAGTCCGCGACGACACGTTTCAAAATGTGGGCCATTTCTTTACTCGGCGTCGGATAGTAGCCGCCTTTGCTTTCGGATTCAAGCCTCGCCATTACTCCGTTTCCTCCTTTTTTGGTACTAAAATTGTTTCTCCCGGATGAATAATAGGTGATTCGAGAGAATTCTTCTCCCGTATCCACCTCACACCTTCCCGGGGATCTCCTTCCCACCGCTCACTCGCAATGTGCCAGAGAGTATCACCCTCTTGAACGGTGTAAGGCTCTTTTTCGATAGGCGGTTTATCACTTCCCCAACCGACAATAGCGGTTAACAGGGAAATAGCAACTACCGCGATCCCAATAATCTTTAGCTTCATTTGGTGCGGCCACATAACTGCAGCCACGCCAAAGGGCATGACCACAATTATGGGCCATGCCCTCCTTTCGTTTTTTGGAAATAAAAAAAGGCGCATTAACCCCCTTTAGGGAATCAATACGCCTTTTTCGTCTTAAAATATTAAAAGCCCGTTTTAGACACAGCTATCCTAGGTGTCTTGCGGACTTTCTTTGCTAAGGATGCTACTCTAATTCTCCCCCTCACTGCTAATGCACAACGGCACCGGTGTACGGAAGAATATGCGTTTCAACACTAAACATGCTATGTTAAAACGTATTGTGTCGCCCTCGTCTGCTCAATTGGGTAAACCAACCGGGACGTACACGACCCACTGCCCTACTTACTAATCTAATTAGGTAATAGGTCATTCTAATTTTAAGCAGGACAATGCCATGTATAAGGAAACTACTATAAGGATACAACAGGAGACGTTTAGGTGCAAGGAAATTATTGACTAATTGTTGTTCGTCAGTGATATTGTCATATCGTAACGCTTCAGTGAAAATGTCCTATTATGGGAGAGAATATTTTAAAGATGGATCCAAGGTCTGATCACAGGAGGTGAAGCTGCCGAATTGCTCCGTTTAAGTTACCGCCAGGTTATCCGTCTCAAAAAAACGCGTGCTGGAGGAGGGAGAAATAGGCATCATCCACAAAAACAAAGGACGCAAACCGGCACATGCCTTTTCCGACGAGACGCGCCAAATGATTCTCTTGCGCTACACCAGAGTGATGCGTATAGAGGCTGCAATGATGTGCATTTTGCTGAATTGTTAGCCAAGAATGAAGGGATTCGGGTTAGTCCCTCCACGGTGCGGCGTATTCGCTCCGATGCCGGCATTCCACCAAAACGCAAACGGCGTCCGGCAAAGGTGCATCGCCCACGGGAACGCAAACCACAGGCAGGTATGTTAGTTCAGATGGACGGTAGCCCTCACGCTTGGTTAGAGGATCGGGCAAAACCGATGTCGCTTCTTGCCGCCATTGATGATGCGACGGGAAAGATACTCGCGGCGATATTCCGCCCACAAGAGGATACCGAAGGCTATTTCAGGCTCACACAGCAAATGATTGAGAAAGAGGGGATTCCGATGTCTGTGTATTCGGACCGCCATATGATTTTTCGTTCTCCAAACGAAAAGCAGACGATTGAAGAGGAGCTGGCAGGAGAACCTGTGCCTTTGTCGCAATTCGGGCAAGCCCTTGCAGAATTAGGCATTACGCACATCAAGGCTTTCACACCTCAAGCCAAGGGGCGTGTTGAACGGCTGTTCCAAACGCTGCAGGACCGCTGGATTCCCGAGTTGCGCTTGCGGGGTATAGACACCATTGAGACAGCCAATAAGGTGCTGCCGGAGTTGACCCAAGCACACAGACGCTTGACACGGTGAAGTTGCTGCGTTTGTTATTATCCAACCTTTCGCACTTCTTCTCCATCGCGCAACTTAAGTCCCGGAAACATCCTCAATGGTACCTTCCGAATTATTTCCGCATTCCCCTCCTCGTCAATCTGATAGTACACCATGTTTTCCTTCTTTCGATCAATGCGCCATTCGATGCCACAATCAGCACAGAGCCACATTCTACCCCCAAGGTGGGCACAATCGCCATATACCTCGTGCTTTGGGTTGTTCGGGCAAGACCGAATGATTCTGTCCGGTTTTGGTGGCAGAAAGTCGATAGGAATGGCTATCTGCTCAAATGTTTTGACATTCTGTACAACTGCCACTTTAGTCATCTCCTCTCTTTCATAGTTACATATTTATATATTATTATTACATATATATGTATTTTGTCAAGCGAAAAGGAAATGAATAATAGAAAAAAACATAAAAAAACCCACGAGCCGCATCAGCGAATCGTGGGTCCTTGGTTATATACACCTTTTATAGCTGGATGATTTTCCGGCTTTTTTTACCTACGCTTACTCAACCTTCGCTTCGACGTACAGAAGACGCCGGTTCAAGGCTTGGATAGCCAAATCGTGTTCGTTTACTTTTTCGTTAGTATTTTTAGCAATGTCTTTGACGGTTTCGTTCGTTTCAAAGATGGCCTGTTGCATCGCAGGGATGCTTTCTTGGCCCTTTTTAAGGTTTTGAAGGTCTTGTTTTAAGCTGCCAACGTCTTGTTTCAATTCTGAAACGTCTTTTTCAATTGACGGTATCTTGCTTGTCTCTTTCTCAACATTTTCTAACCGTTCATTCATTGAACGAACTTCAGTAAGAATTTGTTTTAGCATATCTTCCATTGATATCCCTCCGAAAGCTCCTACTGATAGTTTATCACAAAAGATCGTGTTCTCGAAAACTATAGAATCTTTCTTCGCCAATAATGATGTGATCCAGCAACTCGATGCCAACCACCTCACCAGCCTCTTTTAATCGTCTAGTCACATTTCGATCTTCAGCAGATGGTTGCGGATCACCGCTTGGGTGGTTGTGTAGGCAAATAATAGCAGCCGCACTTCTCCTGATTGCAGTTTTAAAAATTTCCCTTGGGTGTGCAATGGATGCATTTAAGCTACCGATAAACACCGTTTCTTGCCCGATTAGATGGTTTTTTACATCAAGGAGCAGGACGACAAAGTGTTCCTGTTTCTCATGTGCGATTTCGGATCGCACAAAGTCGGCTGCATCCTGTGGGGAACGAAGGATTGTTCGTTGCCCTCTACTTCTCACTTTGATAGTACGCCAACCCAGTTCAAAAGCAGCGTAAATACGTTCTGCTGCTGTTTTTGGGACGTATTCGCCCAATTCCTCTAAGGACATTTCTGCTAGTTCCTCGAGTCCGATTCCAGCGAGTTTTTGGCATCTTTCAGGAGTAGCCCCTTTGCCACCAATGAGAACTGCGAATAAGTCCGATAGTTCCGTTTGGTTCGCTGAGTAAAAGGACAACTGCTCTCTAACTCTATCCGTATATTTTTGGCTCATTGTTTTCCCTTTCCACATACAGGCAGTGCCGAGTGGCACGTACCTATATGTGCCACTCGTTTATCTGCCCGGTGGAAGGCGTGTTGTTATACAGTATCAACAAAAAGTGCTTTAGGCGTATCCTTTGGTAATTCCGTGAACAACCCATTGCCTTTCTTTTTCAGGATGGTTGCCAACCTCAAATATGACGCCCCACAAACCACTTTCGTACTCAACCCTCAAAAAGGGCATCGTCCCGTTCAGTTCGGTTTTATTTTTTTCCATGACCTGACCGAGTATTTGGTTGAGTGTTAGGTATTCGTGCCCCTCGTTCTCATCCCAAACTAAGTCATCTTTGTCATATCCAATTATTTCTGTCATGATCCTTTCTACCACAAATTCCCCATCAACCTCATCCCATATACGAAAAGGGTTTCCACACATTTTCTCAAACCTCCCCATTTTGTCTCAAAGTTTTGGGTTTCTTTTGCCCGTGGCGCTTTTGATATTAATAATTACACCCCATCAGAAGGGGAGTTCATCGTCTGAAATGTCTAACGACTCTGTTTGGCCACCAAACGGATCGTTGTATTCATCCGATGTGTTCGACTTCTTATTGCCATCTTTCGGCTCCAAGAACCGAACATTATCAGCGACAACTTCCGATAAGGTTACTCGGTTTCCATCATTCCCGTCAAAAGAACGAATTTGTAAACGACCATCTACTCCGGCTAAGCGACCCTTTTTTAAGTAGTTCGCACAAGCTTCGGCCAAATTTCTCCACGTTACGATACGGATGAAATCAGCCTCACGGTTTCCATCACGATTGGTAAACGGGCGTTCCACCGCCAGTGTAAAAGTAGTAGTTGCTACCCCATTCGGCGTGTAACGTAGTTCCGGGTCCTTTGTCAAACGTCCGACTATTACAATGCGGTTTATCATCTTTTTCGTCTCCTTTCCACCCTTAGCGGGTGACCGTCTTTTTTGCCCGACGGTTAAGCTTTTTTTTGTGTTCTTTCTTCGACCGAAATCGCAATCTCCTTAAATACATCCAAGACGGCTTTTGTCTCAGAAGGGGTGAGATTTGCGATTCGATCGACAAGTTGACGAGCAGCCACCGACCATTCCGGCGGGTTAGGCTGCCCATATATATGAAAAACATCGGGCAGCAAATCGTGTCCGATGTCTCTTGAACGTTCCTCAATGTCGTGAATGGCTGCGGCGTATTTCCCGGTTTTAATACCGGCAAGAAGCCGCTTGAAGGCCTTTCGTTTTTCTTGCTCCTGAAAGGCTTGCCAATCTTCCCATATCTCGTCGCACTTTTTTCGTGCGAGATACGGATCAACTTTGCGGAACTCTATCATTCGTCCTCGTATATCCGGGTCATAACCAATCAGCTTTAATTGGTTGTACGACAATGTTTCAAATGGATGACGAGGCGGACGTTTTTTAGTTGAAATGCCTTTTTCCTTTTTTATCCCATCAAGTACATCTTCCGCCGTTCTGCCTTCAAGTTTGGCGATAAAGTCTACCACACCGCCATTTTCGTGACAGTACCAGCATTTGTAGATGTTCTTTCCGGGATTCGGATTAAGGGAAAGATGGTATTTACGCCGTCGTCTCCCTTTGTTCGTTTCATCTCCACACCACGGGCAGATGAAACGAACCTCATCTTTGCCTAACGTTTTTTCGTCAACGGTAAGGCCCTTCTCGAGTGCCACATGGACGATGTTAGGCAGAATGGACATGTTCCTTACCCCCTTCATTCTCTCCAAAATCAGGAGGGGTACCAGGGATGGGAATTTGTATCCATTCGGGGGAAAGGACAACGTCTTTCCGTTTGATGACAAAGTTCTTATCGCTTAAATCAATCCACCACAAATGCTTCTGAAACGCCTTATAAGCAAGGTATGCATGCTTACAAGACCGTTTTCTGAACTTGATCTGGGGACAATCGTGTGCGATAATAACTTTGTCTTTAAACAGGGAAATACCTATGAGGTATTCCCCCGTATGTGATGAAGACGAGATGGACAAAAAAAGTGTCCGCTCGTCTTCTTTCTTTTTGAAGGCGGCGAGAATTCTAGGCACTGTGTACCACCTTCAGTTCTTGAAGGACGAGTTTACCTTCCTTTTTCTCGGTCTCGATGTAGCAATGTGCGTTCTCCACCAGACTTTCAGCAACTTGGTCAATGTAATCGAACATATCGCCAATGGCATAAACCTTTGCCTCGCGTTCCCCTGCTTTGAATATTAGTTCGTAGCATGGGTCTCCTGCCTTCGTCGCTATAGCTTTCATATCAACGAATTGGGAATTGGGCTTTAATTCACTCTCATCCTTTTGAGTGGATGATTGGTTGTCCTTTTGTTTGAAATCAACCACATTATCGGAATCCGACTTTTCTTTTTTATTTAATTCGTTTTGTGCTTTCTTGGCATTTTCAATCTCTTCAGCACTGGCGATGCCGGTGCCGACAAGACCGTAGCCTAGAAAGCTGAGTGCCCGGCCAACCGCAGACGTTTCTGCATTTTCGAGCGGATTCGTTCGATCCACCCCTTTTCCTCCAACGTTAATCATCACCGAGCCTGTCGCTGATCCGAGCAATTCGGATTCGACGGTGACTGATAAATACTTACCGTTGTCGGATATCTCAGCAGGAAGAATGTTGAGTTTCTTTCCCGCCTTTCTGTGTTCATCACGCGCCATCTGCACTCTTCCGTCTACTGTGACATACGGGAGAGAGATGGTGACATATGTCCCCTTATCAGTCCCCCAGAGACGTAGCTCGCGGGCCTTTTTATCATTCCCAATCATGTTTTTCGAGAACAACTTTACACCTTGTTCAAGTCGCATCAAAAAATCATGGTATTTCTCAGGAATGCGTGCCTTTGCCTGTTTGTACAGGGTTTCAGCTCGATCATGTTCCTCCTTCGCTCGTTCAAGGACGAAATCTGGGGTTTGTTCATACTCTTGGTATGCCATTTGGCATCCTCCTTCTTTTTTAAAAAGTTTTATATAAAAAAGACGCACTCACCCTTTTGGGTAAATACGTCTTTTTTTTGAAACTGAAGAGACCGCCCTTAAACCGGAACGATCTCCCATCCTTTCTCGGCTACCTTATGGATAATTCTCCCATTCGGTAGCTCCTTTTTTTCGCGGCGGTCGTTATGAAAAATGTAAACCGCCGGAGTCTGGATAACCCGGCCCGTGTTGTGCCTGTCAGCCAACTCGCTATATCCAGACTTGCTGGCCAACAGCCCTAATAGCACGGGAACCGGACTAGCGAATACGAGGGATGATACATCTGAACCCTCATATTCGTCTGCTATCCTCTTCTGCTCGTCCAAGGTCCACCCATGTTGGGGGATGGGACGAGTAATCCAACCCTCCTGAAATTTTTCGTTCAGCACACGCTCCTGATCAGGCAGAAGTGTGTGCTACTCGTTTAAAAGCACTTGTACTTTAGACATGTAAATCTCCTCCTCTAAAGGTTTTTTTGAAAAACAAAAAAAGCGCATTAATCCCCTTTAAGGGAATCAATACGCCTTTTTCGTTAAGATACTGAAACCCATTTTTCCCCATGCTCAACTAAGCATAGATTAAATGGATCTTTTCCAGAACTACACCATTCCCCTCTATGTCCTGCTAACCAATCACGGCCGGGACTAAGGGGAAACCATCACTGAACATGTCGCGTTCAATGACCTTTGTGCCATCCTCGTCTGCTCAGTCCAATATGGACTGGGGCGTACATGGCCTTAACCTTGCATTAATAGCAACTCCCGTAACTTTGTACGGTTGCAAAGTTAACAATATAACACAATCTACATTTAGATTACGCCACTTTTTTTATTGCGTCAAGAGAGATTTTTTTCGAAGAACTGCTAACCAATTAACCTCCCTCCTCTTCCTGTTTTCTCCGACTGCATGTCTCTTCGAAAAGACGGATTAATCTCACGGATCCATCCCTCTCCCTTGCGATACGAATAAAAACTTTCACTTAAATCCGTTTTCAACAGGTGGTAGTCCACTGTCACCCGAATCGGCACATCTGTTTCTAACTCTGCAAGTTCAGCGGCATGTGAGAGCCTTTCAACGACAATTAGTGTACGCATTTTTTCATCATGATAGCGAAAATGATGGATCACTGGTTGTATGGATCGGCGAACAATTGCTACTCGAAAGTCTGACGACATACTTGGAAACGACAGTGCACCGTCAAACGGAAAAGGAAAAGGGAGCAAGGATACCTGCATCCCTAATTCATGAAACCGTGAAAGAAACTGCGCCATCACCAGCCGTTTCAACACGAATTCTTTGTCTACTTTGTCTTTTTCGAGAGGCTTAAACCCTTTTCGTTCAACAATGGGAGGACTTAATGTGTAAAACGGAATTATGCGATCTGTTTTTTGATCGTAAAGAAAATGCTGAGTAATCACGTTCTCGTACTTCAAAACAGTCACAAGCTTTTTTCCCACCCGAATATTGTGCGGCTTCAATAGTTTGGCCAGCTGAACCTTTGTTGCACACCGAAGTTGATACAGTTGTTGAATAAGCAACTTTCTAGTTTCCATCAAGCGGAGGTTTAGCCGTTCATCCGGGCGTTTACGCCACACAATTCTATAATCATGGGTTATCGAGAACGGGGACTGATACCCTTGTGGTTGTCCATCCAATACATACACCCTCCTTTTCCTAGGAAATCCCCGGGATTCGGGGATCAGAGCCTGCGAACAATTCTTCCGCTTATCCTTTGCTTCATCGGATCCACATGTCGTACTCTAACAAAGACGTTATCGCCTTTGCCGACGGTTCCTACCCGTGGATGTGTATGGGGAGCAAGACAATCCACACCTGGTTCCAAGTTGACAAATGTCCCGTATTCTTCTTTCCCTGAAACGGTCCCCGGATAAATCCCCCCCTCAACGTACCGTTGCATACAATCCGGCCACGGGCTTGGAAGGGCGGCTTTTCGGCTGACAGTTAGCTTTTTCTCCTCCTTGTCAAGCTCCGTTACGCGCACCTGTATTCGTTCCCCTCGTTTGAATTCGCCCCTTAAATCATCAATCCATCCATGACTGACCTCCTCGGCGGGAAGTGTGACTGGAATGGCGCCTATGTCCAACACCATCCTTTTCATATACACATCCGTAATTCGCGCTTCAACCTTCATCCCTTCCTGCAATTGATCCCACGTCAATCCCTGCACGTGTTCTACGCCGGCTTGAATGGAGGCAGCAAACTGACGACTTTCCCTATCCAAAGCAGTGACCTTAAAATAAACATCTTGTCCAATTAAACGGCTAAGCTGCCTGGCGTTCTCACATCCAGAGTGTTCTAATGGAATGATTCCTTTAATGAGATTGTCGATCATGACCACACCAACGGTCTTACCCTGAACTTGCTCAATCCCGCTTAACGGATTAATCAGAACGGAGTTATTTTGACGCGCACCATACACCTTTTCCCATGCTTCTTTTAGTTGTTGTTCGCGAACATCCTCATCACTCTCGTGTACAACTTTTAACGTTACGTCTGTTTCTTGTAATACCTTCGTTGTCATCATTCATTCGCTCCTTTTTTAGTTTGATACTCCCCACGGATAAATCCGGGGGTTTTACGGCTGGCCTTGGTAAAGCAGTGATGATTGTTAGTACGATCAGCATTTTAATTTTCGTGGTGAATAATCCCCTCCCTATCTAGTTAAGTCCAAAACGAATCTTCCTCTGCAGCTACAACCGGCTCTCTCTTCTTCGGTTCCGTCTGTTCATCTAACGGTGTAGGTGCGTCATCGGATTGTTCTTGTGTGGCCACTCTTTCATATTCGGCCTGGGGTATTTCCGGTTGAACGTCTTTGATCGAAAATGTCTCATTCCCCATCTCTCCTTCCGGTTCTGTGGATACTTCATTTGTCTCACCCGGTTCATCGTACATCGCCCAAACGGATTCCTTTTCCACCTCCTCTACGTGGTCATCATCCTCCTCATCTGCTACCGGTCGTTTTTGGAAGAGAAGTTCCTGCAATCCCTTTAATCTCCTTTTCACATATGCCCGCGCCCCTTCTTTTTCCACTGTCGAATTGCCATTCAACCGTTCCTTCCAATCTCTTGGGACAAAATCGCCCTTTCCCATCCTGGGCTCTGTTGGCGTTCCGTTTTGGAGCAATTTATAAATAAAATGAAAACGCGGCATTCCATCCATGAGCCGCGTGTAGTAATACCTGTACTCTTCCTTCTCTGTATCCCGATACGAATCAGGAAAAATCGGGGGAACGAGAACGCGGTGTTTATAAGTCGATTGTCTCTGCACCACCCGATCTTTCCCAAACTCTTCGGCAAACTCTTTTGCGTCGTTTGCAGATAACCCGCCAAATGCAATTTTATTTCGACATGATGTCATGATCGCCTGTTTCATCGCGCGTGATGAAATATTGCCGGACTCAACCTCAAGTTGACCCAAGGATTGAATCGCAAAAATACCTGCAGTGCGATACTCAGCCGCTGCCGATAAAAATCGTTCCACATCGGGATTGATATATCTCCCGTACTCATCACAAATTAAGAAATGCGGCACACGTGTTCTCTCAGTACCTGGACGGCGAAATGTAGCGTTTTGTAGATGCATAATCACAAATCTTCCAAACGCATCTCCCGCAGTTCCCAAGCGTCCCATTTCTGTGTTGACGGCAAGGACGCCGCCCTTTTCCATATGTTCATCCAAATCAATGTCCGATTTACCGCTAATAACCCGTTTCAAGTATTTATTACTTGATATGTTTTCTAGCTGTGCGCGAAGACCAATGACAAACTGCTGATATTTTTCCTGATATTGCCCAAGCAATTCATTCTCGAAGAAGTCCACCAAGTCGGTGAATCCTTGCTCGGCCTTAATTTTTTCGACTTCACGCCTTAACAGTTTCGGGTCGCGCAAAGTACGGACTAGATCAAGCAAGTCGATGTTATCCCCATATAACTCTTTTAGCAGTTTAGTAATGTTTCTAGCAGAGAGCTCCTGTACATGGGAAAAAAATGCTTCCTGCCGACCAAACATGGACTTGAGTACTGCGACCGTCGCTTCTGCCACATCATCTGTTTCCCCTTGCATAACGTTTAATTTGTGGCCGTTTTCCTTTAAAGGGTCAATATATACATAGGGAATACCCATTCCTTTGGACATTTCCGCGACCATCTCAGCAACGTCGCCTTTCGGCTCTATGACGGACAATCCTAGCTTTTTCCCGCGCGCCTTTTCAAGCAGCATTTGATAGATCATGGGCTTGAGTATCGTCGCTGTTTTGCCGCAGCGCGAAGGACCGACAATGAGCATGTGCGTGAACGCATCGTCTCCCCCCAACGTATCGCTTCACTCATCTTCTTGCACCACCTCCCCTAATGTGAAATAAATTGTCTCCTGTTCATTGTTATTATCCTCCGACACGTTTTTAAGGCGTCCTAGCAACCGCTTCCACACCTCGGCATACGGTGCAAATACTTCCATTTTCCGCACTTCACGGGTACGGCCTTTAGATCGTTTGAAACTGTAAAAATGGCGGTGATAGGCAAATATGATAAAAACCGTCATGCTAAAACCTATTACGATGAAAATTCGGGTGACGACGATGGGTTCGATAAACAGGGAATGCGCCTCCCATGTACGGTATACCCATTCCCCGAACGTCCAGTTAAAAAAAAGCAGTGTGGCCACCAAAAAGCCATATGCCGGTACCTTTTCGATACTCGCCTGGGCAAAGAACAGGATTATGCTTAGGATTGCAAGACTGACGGGTATCCAATATGGGATGTTTGCAAAGCCGGATAGTATAATCACGTTTCCGATCAGTGCCAAAGGCCAACCAATGCGACTTGCGATCTTCAACCTTCATTCACCTCCGTTCTTGGAGATTGATATCCTCCCCTCCTTTTCGGTTTTTTTGGTCTTTCCAATTATTCCGTAGCGTATCCCCACCCACAACGCTGCGCTCGCAATAGCGATAGCTGCAAATGTTTCCCCAATCTCTGTCCATATGGCAATAAAAGCTCCAATTACACCAACAACGAGTGATATGATCAAGAGCATTCTTACCACACCCACCCCATGCACCTCCTTATCATGTAGCTATCAATTAGACAAACAAAAAAGAGGACATCCCTTTGTATCGTTACGGGGAAATCGTAAATGTCAAGATAACATGGCGAATAAATAATAATGATATTCATTCTCAATCAGGCAATGTGTCCAAAACCCCCATTTCCAGCCATTCAAATTCAATATGCGGATATGCACGGTACGCCTGCTCAATTTCACCCCTTTGGGCGGACCATGCAAATACAAGCACTTTTTTGCCATCGCGGATATAAATGTCCCGGTTGTATTTCGTAAGTGAGAAATGTGTCATCAGATCCCCTGTAAGAAGTTGTGCCACATACTTATCCTCGCCTTTATGCCGAATAACGTACTGATAGGGTAAACGGCCACCTTCTACTTGTCTTACCTCACCAAACATTGTGTACAATCTCACAAGGGAAGCCTTTGTTCTTAGTGATCGCAATATTTTCACCCCGTTGGCAAAAGGCAACACATTCAGTGAACCCCCTACAAACACGTTCATTTTTCTCGCGCGGTCCCTCACCATTTCATAACCCGATTTACCTCTACAAAAGACAATATGGGATGGCAAGCGGCTATTCCCTATCTCCGTTACTATTTTGGACGCGGTATGTTCAGCAGGGTTATCGGAGACGATATATATACCAAACTTTTCTCCATCTCCACTTATGAGCATCCCCTGTATCAAGTCGGCTCGATTTAGTTTAAATTCATTTTTTACTTCTCTTCCACCCAATACTGTCCAACCATAATCACGTAGTTGCAGATAAATATCGTTCGTTTCTACCACATAGCGTAAATGCGGACCTTTAATCTGTATATTTTTCGCCTGTCGTACTGGTCTCTCAATAACACCCTCACGTAATAAAACACGAATTCCTTTATCTGTTATAAAATAACAAGACGTTTGTTTACGCCCATGTTCTACAACTAACGGGCGACTATTGATTAGTCCATCTTTCCTCAGTAGATACATACGTTGGTATCCATATCGCTTCTTATCAAAATACCACTTTAATACCTGTTGCGTAGTTAACGTTCGATACTCATACAAGTCCTTTAATATATTTAAATCCCGATCCGTAAAGTTCACTATTCCTGTCTGCAAATCGTCAAATTCCCATTCTTCAATCAAATCCTTCCCTCCTACTAAATGCTATCTGGGACCCCGTATTTATATACGGTTTTTTGTATTCTTATACGTTTGCGTTCTTGTTACGTTAGGACGTAGATATGGGAGTCTATCGCTGATAGCCTCCCATATTAACGGAAAAATTGTACTAAGAATCATCTTCCCAACAAACGCTGTAACATCAAGGGTTTAAAGACAATATTTCATGTGAAAACTACATGGGTAATTTTAATAATATAAATAACATCATAACCCCTGATATCATTGCGTTTGTGTCGTGTGAAAACAGATATGAAATCATTTAATGAGTTCATATTTAAAATGGTGACATAGTTTTCACATGGATTTTAGCCTGTTTTTGAGGTGTTTAGTCCCCTAAACAATTGCATCAATTCATGTATATCTTTTGAATATCCAACGAATACTTCTACACTGCTTTCCTTTGTTTTAATCGCCTCTTCCATCAGGGATAATTCCTTCCAATTGTCGTCCCCAATCACTTGGGCATGCCTTAAACCGTTTATAATATGGCTTCTATTCCTGTTGTCCAAGTCGCGAACGGTTAAATCCTCAAAACAGTGAACGATAAGCACACGTGCAGGGATATATTGTTTCTTTAGCCCTTTTCTATTCGCTGCCTGAACGGTTGACCTAATATAGTAATCCCTCACCCTTTGCCGGTACCTCGTACTATCCCGATCCTTTTCATCCGTATAGAGCGGCAACATCCCGGGGTATGAGAATTGCAAAATTTCCTTCCCGCCCACCGTATGCGTTGTAATTTCACACATAGGGTGTTCTTGCAGGGCGAGCATCGGATCGCCATACAACCTTGATTGCAAGTCAGCATACTCCCGGTACATATCGAACCGCGCCATTTCGAGTCTCATAATAATCTCGCGGAATAACTCAACACGTTCTTGTTTTTCTTTATCTGTATACGTAAAACACATAAGCCAATCCCCCCTAAAGTGATATATCACCAAGTGACATGCCCAGAAAACCCACATTTTCCGAAAAGCCATCCCGCCTCTGTTCCTCAGTCCTATTTTTTGATTGTTCAGCCTTGATTCCTGTTTCCTTTAGCGCAGCTACTCGTTGATTTAATCCATCTAATTTTTTGGATAATACTTCTATACCCTCATTTACGGCGTCTATCCTTCCGTTGTAACCATCGAGTTTATCAATCAAATCCTGGTATTGATTCAACAACATTTCAAGCATTTGGCCCTGTCTCTCAAAAGCGCTTTTATAATTAAGGGTAAATTCCACAGCTTCGTTTAAAAACCGCGTCTTTTCGCCCCTCGCCGTCAACGTTTCGAGATATGGTTGCACTTTCTCATTTGGGCGAAAACCTACGTACATATCACCACCCCTTATTGTTTAATAGCTTTAAGGTTGTCATGACAGCATTCGCCTTCTCTTTTCCGTTTTTATGTTTAACAAGTTGGTGCGTGCCACAAAACCGTTGTTTAACAAAAACTAAAAAACAGCCCTTTAACCCAAGCGTAGCAAGGTGTTAGGCTGTTAAACACGTTTGTTTAACAAAGGATTGATAAAGGTACGAAAAACCTTGTAATCACGCGGTCTACATTGTTAAACAAGACCTATCCGCTAAAGGATATCGTTTTTTGATTATCATTTCGTTCTTGCCGTTCTTGTATTTCCATAAGGTGTAACATTCCCCTTGCTTCTGACAGTTGCGGGTCGCTTACAATCTGTATTTGTTTTGACAGTGAATGCCTATCAAGCAAATGTCTAACATCTTCCGTTGTTCCACCTGCAAAAAAGATTTTACGAATAAAGCCTACCCTATTCCCCCACCGATTTTGTAAATTATCTAAAACCGTTTGCGTTATATTCCGCTTGCCTTTTTCAATCACCTCCGAAAAGTCATATTCCATGCCGTCATAGAACACAAAGCCGTCATTGTTTATAATGTCCTCAGCATCTATGACTGAGATGGGCGAACCTACCTTTTCCTGAAAGGCCCGTTGTACCATTCGTCTAATTTCCATTGCCCCGACATCATCCAACGTAAACGATAATTCGGACTGAAGATGAAAACCATCGCCGCTTTTGAACACAACAACGTCGGCTGTCCGTGTACCCCAATTAACGAGTGCAATCAAATTGCCCCTTCGCATTAATTCCGGGTAACGAAAGGCGCCATTCGGGTAAAGCAGGGCATCGTAAACACTTGTTGCGCCTTGGGCAAAAATCGAAACGCGGTCAAAAGTGATACGTCTTTCATATCCGCTATCTTTAAACTGTACCCTTGCATCAAAATCGAGCAGCAGACGCTTCATTTCCTTTCCCTGCGCCTTAAAATGTTCGAAAGGTAGTCCAACCCCTACCCACAATTTATCGCCCTCAGAGGACAAAATAGCGGCCGTTGTAGCAATTAGTACGCGCGTATTTAGATGATTGACTTTATTCCTGTCAAAGGAATAGGAAGCATTTCGACTTTCCCTTGCTAAATCTCCAACAAACAAGGTATGTGCCCCTTCATTGTCCTCATACGCTATTTCTATTTTTTTTAACGATCCCGCATCGCCCCCACCGTTTAATACTCCCTCCATGAAACGATCATGCGCTGGTGCGACAAGGGAAGGAAAACAGACCGCATTTTTATATGAATCAATCCCTTTTAAATAGCCGTATCCCGGATCAATTGCTATTTTCCGCATTATTGTTACCCCTCTCTTTTGTTATTTGTGCCTCATACGATACGGATATGCCACCTGTGTAGTTAACGCCCATGACAAGTGAGCGCAACGTTTGATTTTCCGGATTAACCTCCACGTAAATTTCGGGCACATCCAACGGCAATAACTGGTCAGTACCTGTTATTGCAGCAACAGTTGGCGTAAAGGGCATTTCCCCTTTCGCTTGTACCAGAATTTTGTAGACGTTTTTTGCATGCGTTGTCGATATATGCACATCGAAGTCTTGGAGAAACTTCACAAACTCAATGGGATTATATGTGAAACCAAGACCCAACATTTTTAAATCCTGTGATGTTGTCTTTTGCCAATTTGCGGAGTTAGGTAATTTCACGTACAGGCTATCGCCTTCTTTCTTCACATCCGCTTGAGAATCAAATCCCATCCCTTGGGTATCAATCGCCACCCTATATCCATCATCGTTGTGTACCCCGTTATATGTGGTGTGGATTAAGCTGCCGCCACCTTCATTCCGCACAATAAAAGAACCGTGCCAACTGGACGGTTGCTCAAGTGTTTTACTAATTATATACTTTACTGCTTCACCCGCTTCTTCATTGGCTACGTTGCAGGCGGTCATTAATGTGAGAAAGAGAAAGATAGTACAGATTGTTAGAGTGCGTCTCACTGTTCCCCGTCCTTTGCAACTGTTTCGATTGTTAATTGCTTTATGTTGTTATTCTCCCTTTGATATAACAATTCTTTTCTTTGACGCCGCTCGTCTTTTCCTTGCACAACGGCAATCCCTCGGTCACTCACCCACTCCCCAATAATTTGCTTATGGCAATGCTTTTCATCTGCACAATAGCAAGCAAAGGCAATGTTATTTCCTTCGTTAAGCCGTTTGAGAAGGTGTTTGATATATGTTTCCTTTAGCGGCTGCTTTAGTTCTTCACGATACTGTTTAACAAAATCCGGCCACTTCCTTGGCCATTTCCGTTCCCACAACCACTGTTCGCGTTTTTTTATCAGTTTCTCACTTGGCGACAACTGAGGGACACTAACCCATCCGGGAGCAATTCTATTCGTCACTATGGCAAGTAAATTAATGTCCTTGTCCGGCGGATCTTTATCGACATGGTAGAGGTACAACTGTCCTTTCATTGGATTAACATCACACCGTCTACCTTCTGTTCAAGGTAGCTAAATATTGTCTGCTTGCAATCTCTCTTCCCCTCGATATAACCGTCTGCGAACCCCTCTCTGTAAACCGCATAAGTGTGATGTTCGATCATTTCTCGAAGGATATCCTCCGCGCGTTTTGGCGTCACGTGACCTTTCTCAACATCGGACAACAATGACGGTATACCTTTCAAGTTTGCGATCATTACACACATCCTCCCACTATAAAATAAAAAAGAACCCCTCAAAAGAAGCGGGGCAAGATAGTATTTCTACTTATTGATTTCCTCTAGGATTTTCTTCACATTCTCTAATGTTTCGTTATGGACTTCCAGATACTTGATCCCTTCCTTAGGAGACATGCCGAGGCTTAACGATTGTTCGCGTATAATCTTTATTGCCTCCCTCACTTCAAAGTAACCGTGGCATTTATCCGTTTCTAAGTTGTATACGAATGGGTCGTGCAAGTTAAGAAAGTCCGGTACAATTTCTACGTCATAATGAACTTTTTCATCGAACATGTGTGTAGCAACTCCTTATCTTGTATTGTACCGGTATCGTACAACGGAATTGGCCGTTGTCAACTTTCCTCATAAATTGCCTTCGCACGATTCCCTGCCAAAATGATGATTTCTTCTCAACAACTAACAAATTGTACAAAATATTTTCAGCTTGCGATACAGTTATACGGTTGTTTTGCAAATCTTTGAGTACGTGGACAATATTCTCTTTTACGACCACAAGATTCACCTCACCCCTCCTGGCGAATATAGACTTGACTCGCCTGTACCTTTTGCGCCACAATCGGCACACTTAACACATCCGCAAGCGCACGTCCCATCGACTCTCCAAAGATATTAAAAGCGGTAATGTGATAATCACGTGACATCTTCAAATATACCGTTTCCGGTGCCCCTACCCGACCGGATGTATGTTCCACTTCCCACCGATCAGGGTCTAGCTTTTGACGTGCCAATTCGTTTTGTATAGCATCCGCAACATCTGCCGACCATCCACCCTCAATTGCCATCCGTTCCACGGCAAAGTCTGCCACTTGATTGGCTTTGAATGTGATTTTCGCAAACTGGATCATATCCGGCATCAAAAAGAAGAAAAAGGCCAGGATTGTAATAAAAACAACGTATTCCACTGCTCGCATTCACTCGCCTCCTTTCAAAAAAAATCCTTTCACTTATACATAGAAAAGACAGGGCAAAGACTCCTCTCTGCCCTGCCACATATCATACAGTGATTATTTTATTCCCATCCTTCGATAATGTCGGGCGGTGTGTCGGGGTCAAGGCCTTCAGACGTATCTGACATATCGCCAAGAATGTTGTGAGCTGCCGGTTTTGTGTAGGTCATGACTAACCACACAACTCCAATCGCTGCGAGTAATCCTCCCAAAATCATCATCGCTGTCGCGGTTACTTCGGAAACAGAGTCCTCCGCCCGCACCCAAGCTAATACTTTGTTCATTAATGTCACTCCTTTAATTTTGTATACTCAAACTAACTAAAAAAAAAGCCGTTACACCAGACCGGATTGACGGAGGTGAACGACTGTTCGAAATATCTTTATTCAATTTTCAATACACCTTCCTTTTAACTAGAAAACCCACTAAAAATCTGAATAAAGTTGATAACAAACACACCTAAAGGAATAGCCAAAATGAACCCAAAGATACCGAGCGAGATAAAACGTACCTTGAGTGGCTTTTCTTTGATCGTCCTTCTATTTTGAAACTCCCTCATCTGACGCATCACGTTGGATTGGGTTGTAAATATTTCATCTGCCTGATCAGGGTTCGTTGCCGTTGCCTGCCACATCGCCCGTACAAATTGCTTGGCTTCGGGAATTCCCGCATATGCCGCAAATCGTTCCAAGGCAGCCTCTTCGTTCATCGTGTCAATGTCTGTTGACAGTCGTTCCAAATCGTTTTGCAACGCCTTAAATTGTGTCTGACTAACCGCCTGTTTGATGGACTGGTATGGAGTCAATCCTGCACGTAACAGCAAGATAATCAGATCAATGAACTCGGGTAATTCCTCATACAGTGCTTCCCTCTTAGCTTTAATCGCCTTGTTTATATGGAGAATGGGGAAATAGTAAAAGAAGCCGGCAATCCCCCCGCCAAAAAGCAACCAAATCGGATGCCAAAAAACAAGAGCCAATACAATGAAACTCACAAGGGATACTCCAGCGAGTAACCATTGACGCGCTTTTAAATCCTCCGGGGTATCGTCTATTCCAAGTCTTTCAAATTCCCACTCTAGCTCATCTTTGAAACTCTGTTTTACTTGAACTCTATTTTTAACCCATTTATAAATCTCTTTGTGGGACTCCGCTTGTTTAGGTTGAATATACAGAGCCAATAGCCCGGTAAGAAGCACAACAATGGCAATCCAAAACATGTGTTCATCCCCCCTTTCTTAACCTATACCTGCGTAATTTTATCGACACGGTAAACACTCCACGCCATATACAAGAGCATTCCACCTATCACAATCTCACCTAAAATCGTTCCAGCGAAAGACAAGTAAAAATCCGGTTGAGTAAACCGAAAGAGCAATAAGACTACAGCTGCCACAATTAACAAGAATTTGTGTTCCTGCCTTGAGTCGGCAAGTTCCGTTCGCATTTCCGCACGAAGTAATCGGTTTTGTTGAATCACATGGGCGGTATTTTTTATGACGTCACTTGCATCTCCGCCGGATCGCTCAATGATTTTCATCACTGTAGCAAATGTGTCAAAACCCTTAACTTCAACTTCCTGTTGCATCTCATCTAAAATATCGTTTAATGGCCGACCACTGCGGTAATCAAGAGCTGCCCGCTCTACCATGCTTCTAAGCGGTTCGTCAACATCATGACTTGCTTGTGACAACGACATCGCAACATTTTGATTTAAGCTGTATATACTGGCAACAGATGTAATAAGTTGTTCCACCTGTTGTTCCATATAGTCACGATGTTTGTACTGTTTCTCCCTGAGCAAAAACCAAGGAAAAGACAACCCTATAAAGGCACCCATGACAGTCGCCATCGCACTTCCCAGAATAAAACCAAACAAACCTCCGGCAAATGCACTTCCGTATAACAAAAGTGGGGCGAACATAGAGATGTTCCACCCCACCTTTTTAGCTTCCAGTATCAATTCACCGGCATTCACATATCGCAAAAGGCTGATGGGTAACACAAGTCGCGAATTTCTTTTATTCCTTTTCCCTTCGGGACGCGCAACCGTCTTCCAAATATTCTTTCTATCCCGAGGTACGAGTAGGAACACAAGCAAGAACAAACCTATCGCAACGATCACAAACATCATTTCAATCATGCGTTCAAACAGTCCCCCTTCTTTCTTGAGCAGGCAACCAAGGAGCGAGTTCTCTTTTGGAGATCCCTTTTTTGAACAATCGTTCTGCTAATGCCTTACTTAAGCTTTGTTCTGGTACTCTCCGATGCACCCCAAATGGTTTCCCGTCGCGGATTCCATCGATTTCAAAACGGTAAATATCAAAAATCCCTTCTGGAGTCACTTCAGCTATTTGAGTGATCCTTCGCACACCATCAAGCATTTCTTCTTGGTATACGACGATGTTGATCGTATCCATCACGAGTTCTCTGATGAGTTCAGCCGACAGACGCAAACCGCCACGTAAGATCATTTGTACGAGCCGTTTCACTGCATCCTGTGCGCTGTTTGCATGAAGAGTGGTCATCGAACCTGTGTGCCCCGTATTCATGGCTTCAATCATGTCAAACGCTTCTGGACCTCTAACCTCCCCAATAATAATTCGGTTTGGCTGTTGCCTAAGCGCGTTTCGCACCAAACGTGACATCGTGATTGTCGTACTCTCGTTATCCGTAATTCGGCATTCCATTGCTACGACGTTTTTATCCGTGTAGTGATCCTTGACACGAAGCTCCTCCGTATCTTCAATTGTTACCATTCGTTCCCCCTTCGGAATGTACTCCGTTAATTTCCGAATGAGTGTTGTTTTTCCACTTCCGGTTGCCCCGCTCGTCACGATGTTTGCACCGCCGCGGACTAACAATTTTAAGAACGTCATCATCTCATCTGTTAACAGACCACTCTCCACCAATTTGGTTTCCGTTAAATTGACTTTTGGAAACCGTCGAATTGACAATGACGTCCCTGTGCGAGCCACGGGGGGAATGACAGCGTTAATGCGCGTTCCCGGCAATCTCGCATCCGCAATCGGCTCCGCTGTGGTGACTTGCTTTCCCGCGGCATTTAGCATCTTACGAGCAATATTTAGAAGCATTTCTTCATCTTGAAAACGTACCGTTTCATCCAACTCAGTTCGTCCACTCCGCTTGACATACACCTCATCAGCACCGTTGACAAGAATGTCCGTAACCGTGTCATCTTCAAACAATGGCGCAAGTGGACCCACCCCGGCAAGGTCATCCACAATGCGCCTCACTGTTGTCTCCAGTCCCAGCCCAGATAGCTCCCCACGTCGTTCACGCAAGAACCGTTGCACAATCACCCTCAGCTGGTCTTGCCGTTCAGGATTCATGATCGCTTCCCCAAATAACTGCCGATGATTGCGGCTTAAATACTCTCTTGTCTCACTTAATAATTGATTGAAGATACGAGCATTGATTGCGTTTTGTTCCTCTTGCATCGCTTCGTTGCTCGTTAGCTCTTTTCTAATTGCATCCCAATCTTTCAAGTGTCATCCCCTCCCTATGAAAAGTTTATAAAGTTCACTAACTTATTTTCACGTGGCTTTACCTTTTTTACTGGCCTCTCAATCTTTCTCTTGCGAAACATTTTCCTTTTTTGTCTATTTTCTTCTAAATATCCTTGTTCCGTTAAGAAACTTAAAAGAACACTTTGATATTCCTCACCGCCTATTGGGTTAAATCGCATAGATCGATCACTTAGTGTGCCATCATAGGGTAGAACAAATCGTGACTTTTTCCCCATTCCTTTTTCAATATATTTAATGGCCGCATCATCCACATTGTTTAAAATCAGATCGAAAGAAATGTCCAATTCCTTCTCTATAAAATCCACGCCCTTTTTTGTTATCATCCCATGTGACCCTTTACCATCTACCACAACGAATGCTGTATCCGCTCTCTGTAGTGTCGCTGCCGTTGCGCCATGAGTAATTTCAGAAGGGACATCAATAAGTACAACTGAAAAGTTTAAATCAGTTAAACGATCCAGCGTCTTTTTGACCGTTGTTATTTCAAATGACATCATGTCCCACGGCTTTATTTGATTGGATGGAGCAAGTACATAAAGATGATCCGGTAATGCTTCAACCGCTTTTTTAATCCCTTTATCTTTGTGTTCTTGCAACCATATTGTTTTATTTAAGAGGTAATCTTCCAGCCGGGGGTCTAAACCGGCTTCTGCATCAGTCACCCACTGCTCTATGCAACGTTTTGGATCGGACAAGCCAAGTGAGTACGGAACGGACTGGTACACTGTATCCCATTCAATTAAGAGTGTTCGATGTCCCGCCCTTGCAAGTTCAACCGCAAGCGATTGCACAAGGGTGGATACGCCCATCCCGGGTTTGGCTGACCAAAACGCCCATACCTTTGTCGGTTTTTTTATCCGATCCATCTCATCCCCTTCATCGTCAAGGAAGGTTAAGGAAGGACTCGCGTCCTGTATGGGCTCTTGTAGTAAACCGTCGATTGTGTTGAACAACCGTTTAAGCGGTACATTGTTATTCGTAATTGGAACAAATCCCTCAAATCCCTCTTGCCTCAATTCCGTCATCCAATCTTCATAAGGCGTGAGGAAAACAGACTGAATGTTTTCATACCGAAAGAATGTCAACCACTGTTTGAGACGGGCTTTCTTTTCACTATTATTTTGTCCTGCCAGCAAAAAAGAACTCCATACAACAACCTGTGTCTGAACACTTCTCAATTCGTTCTCTGTCTTCACATTTACCGATTGCGGATATTTCTCGGCAATTTTTTGATCGAGTGCCGGAACTCCCGTTGCAATGGTGAGATTCATTAAAGAAACTCCTTTCTATTATTGATCCTTGATCCATTCAAGCAACTCTGCTTGTTCTTCGCTCTCCTCCAGTTCCTCCTGTCTGGCATCGTCTGTCTCATCGGAGTCCTCCGAATCTATATCAATGAGCGAGCCGCTTTTTGGGATGTAACGCAACTTCCCTACTTCAACCGCTTTTTGCATGACTTGAACCTGCTCATCTGACAAAGCAAGCTGGATGACAGACGCATATAAATCTGTACTTTTTTGTTTATCGTCATCAACATCCGTCGTATTCATCGTCACAATATCTTCCGCTTTTTTATTTTTAGCCCCGACAACCCTTACATCTTCATAGAGTTTTCCACTTACGACTTTCCCATTTTCATCGGTTCCCGTGAACCATATATCGACGAGAACGCCGGGCACCAAATTTCCTGCGGCACTGGCGACAATATCCGCTTGCAGCGTCCAAAGGCGTTCACCGTCTTTTAACTTCATGCGCTCGGCATCAAGCAACTCTTCAGCGGTTACCACTTTGTGTCGATAAAAGTAGCTATTTTTGGAAACGCCATAATCCACCTGTGTGTACTTTCCAATAAGTTCCTCTTTATTAAGAATGGCGTTTGGTGGCACACCCTCCCTCGGTACAACCACTGACGTATTCAGCATATCCTCGGTAATCTCGGTGTGAGGTGGTATGTCCTCTTTTGCTACGATAACCGGAGTTGGTTTCATTTCTGCCTTCACTTTCCACTGTGTCGCACCATACAAAAGCAGGCTTATCCCTATTGCGAGGATGGCTGCGACAGTTATCCGATTGGTCATTTTTTCACTTTCCTTTCCTAAAAAGTCATTTTTGATCCCATATCACAACAACACGATCACGCACTTTCGTTCGATGTGGCTGTTTCATCATTTTTAGAGCCTTACTCTCGATCGGCGATTCCACCATAAAAGCAATTGATGGATGATCCGGATGGAATTCTTGCATTTTAATTGTTCCATGTTTAGAAATATTAAATTGAACCCAGAATGGTAAGTTTTCTACAACCTCATCCGGATTCACCCTTATTTGTTTCTTAGTCCGTAAATCCCCTTCATAAACGGATTGTTGCAGTACGGAGTTGGCACTTTTTCTTATTCCGTTTCTTGTCTGGTCAGCCTTTACCCCAAAATGGAGAACGTCTCCACCAAAAAACGCAAGGATAACGAGCGCCAAAGTAAACAGCAGTATTTTAGGTGCATCCAATCCAAAAGACCTCCTTTCTAAAGCATGAATGTCGTTACGAAAACGGCCAAGGAAATAGGAACAGCACCTGGCATGCTTAAATTTTGTCCATCCGACATCTTGAGTGTTTGGCGCGTGTAAAGTGACATAAAGAACGCCTTCCACCCAAATTGCCTAATCGTGAGTAAGATGCTTCCCATCAAAAAAGAAAGTACCGCCGCCCCGAAGAAGTACAACAACACCTTGATCAAGACTTCCCACCCGCTGGCGTGATATGCTAAAAAGGACACCCAAGACGCGTTGACGACAAGCATCTTTGTGTCCCCTGGTGCAAACAAGTGAAACGCTTCAAAAAACAACCCCACCAGCAGCCATGCGATTATAGCTACGAATAAAAGTTGAAGCATTTCAACACTCCAAAAGGGCGGCCCGATCACCATCAAAGACAAAAACGATATTGAAAAAAACAGCAAATGCCACAAGTTTTTTGTTCTTCGCCAGCGAACATCGGTATAAACATTCACCACGTTATAAAGCAGAAGCGGCCATATCAAACGACAACCTCCTTTCCAAAATAAGCACCTCTACCCTAGGGGAAAAAGAAGCATGATAGACAAACAAAAAAAACCTCCCGACGATTCCTTGTCGGAAGGGCTGTTTCTATGCACTTTCTACATCATGCAAAACAAAAATGCTCGCACGATGGATTTAGCCACGCCTAACGAACTTCACACACGCCGAGTTTCGACGTGCCAAAGGTAGCATTCGGGGCAAGTCAAGTAAAGTAGAAATATACACCTCCCTTCGCCACCGGAGTGTCCCTTTGACCATCAGGAATCACCCCTTTCTTCCCTCCTTCCAGTCCTTAATCTTCTCTGCCTTCATACCAATCCAGAAGATCCGTCAGGAGATGTTCGTGACCTTCCCACATGGGGGTTACACCAAACGGAAACGGATTGCCCGGATACACACGCCGGACATAGAAATCATCGTACAACATGCCGTCCACAATGACTTCCCCCTCCATACACATTTCCAAATTATTTCTCCCCGCTTCGTACACTTTGACAGTAAACGGATAGGGACCGTCTTGTGTGTCCATCGGTGTATAGAACGCTCGTCCTCCATCGAGCCACTCTCCATGTGGTTTATTTTGTTGATACTTCACTTCATACCCGTTCCGTTCAACCCATGCTTGGGAAAGACGCCACTCGTTATAATCAGAGCCGGCAGGGTACACGTGATCCATGTCGGAACGCGTTCCGTCAGGCACTTCCATATGGGCTTTTCTTGGTCCGCTGTAACGACCACTTTCATCAACATATTCGCTTTCGATTTCAAAGTTAAATCCTTGGCCGGCTTCTACTACATTAGTCCCTTGCCGTTCAATATTTCCGTCGTCATCGACAAAACTTCCTTCCGGTTTGTTCTTGTATGAGGCGTGGAGATGTTCGTAATAGTAACCTGTGATCGTTTCATACTCCCATCGTTCTCTGTCCTCATTCCACCTGGCGTTTCCTTGATACTGGAACGTCCCCGTGATACCGTAAGTCCCACTGGGGCTCACTCCACACAATGCTGCGCTTTGCTTATCCCAAACTGTAAGCGGCGCACGGGCAATATCGTTGCTGTACGTCGTCTCTTTAATGCTTCTACTCGGATTAATTTCCGCAATCAACTCATAATCTCCCGCACGATCGGCTGTCCATTCAAAGTACAATGAACGTGCTTGTCCACGGACAAGTGAAACAGACTGTTCTCCCAATGTTCTGGTGCTGCCGTTTTCTTTGTTACGGAGTGTGAGTCGCACTTTTGTGTCAGTATTCGGCGCTTCTCCTTTGTTCATGCGTCCGACATTTACCCGCGTCAGTAGTTTTTGTGTCTCAAAATATTTACCACCCGTAACCGAATCCGTATAAAGATCAATACCACCGTATAACGGGAAGTTTTTGGTCATGGCATTATCACTGTATGTTTCTTCATTATCCGGTTTGTTTTCGTCCGGATTAATTTTTGCCCATACCTGTAAGACAGTTGCGTCATCTGATAAAGTTCCTGCCCTTATGGTTGGCCCTCGTACCCATTTCCTTTCGTTCGCCTGTAATGTGAAGTTTCCTGTCTTTTGAATGGACCCGTTCTGTATCCTCCATCCCATGTTAGTCGTCATTGCACGCCCTGATTCATTTTCTACTTGCGCCTCGATTATGATGTCCTCTTCCCTGTTAGGCTCAGATGGTCGAGTACGAATATCGTGAATTTTAAGGTTTGGAAGACCTGCCGAATACGCAAACAAATAGCCGTTAGTACCACTCGAATTTGGCAGTGAACCTGAGTTCCCTCCAACTAACAAATGTTGGGCCGCAGGCATTGTTTCAGTCGCTAACCCCATACCGGGGAAGAATGAACCTTCTCCGCTTGAACTCACTACACGCACTTTCTGTTGTGGTTTCCCATTATAATCATGCGTAATCGTTCTCCGGTTACCCGTAAATAAATCTAATACATGGAGATAACCGTCAGTTGTTCCAAATAGGACATAATAGTCATTCCTGCTTTCTCTAATAATCGTTGGCGAGTTCGCGACTTCGACACCGGGATTATGAATCCAACGGGTTCTGCCATTGCGAGCATCAAAAGCAATAATTCGACCGCTTCCCCTCCCGTTCACATAGCGATAAGGCACGACAATGTAATTGCCTACTATGGACGGAGAGTTATTGACTAACGTGACGGTATTATTTCCTGTTTGGTGTTGCTGATTTTGCCATATTAGTTTACCGTTATTCGCATTTACTGCGTACATGCCACCTGATTTATCGCTAAAATAAACAACACCGTCTCGATAGACGGTACTGGTTGCAACACCGTTTCTGGTTTTAAACACCCAAGCAATACTTGTAGTTTGTCTCGCGCCGCTTGTATTAACGTCAACTGCTACAACTGCTCCTTCTTTATTTTTACCAGCATAACTAACTGGAACGAAAAGTCGATCGTTTTTTTCAGCAGGAGATCCTGTAACTGTAATGGAAGGATCACTACCTCCTAAGCGTCGTATTACATAATTATTTGTTATTCCACGGTGCAATCCTTTATATATACGCACATTTGCATTGTTATCTGCAATTGCCACTGTTTCGTTTGATAATGGAGTTGGTGCTGATACCAACCGTCCACCTGTTGTTTGAATTGCACCTCTTATCTTAAGTGTTCTTGGATCAAGTGCGTATACCCTTTGATCTCCCATCCCAATAAACAATGTATCATAAGCAATAGAATGAGAGGGCTGACTTCGTCCCTCATAAGCAGATGTAATTTCTTTAATGATTCCTCCTTTAGAAATCAAATCTTGTCGTATAACCGATTGTGAAGTTCCCTCTGGATGAAAGTCCATATTTTCAGGTATTTTATATACTCTACCTCCCGCAATATGATAAAAGAACCCATCTCGATATATCGGTTGGGAGATACTCCACCCAGCTTTGATAGCCCATTTAAAATATAATGGGGGTTTCGTTACTCCGTCGTCAGCCAACCTGTGTCGTTCTCTACTCTGTCCAAAATTGTACCAATTTGTACCCGCAGCAAAAGCTTCAAACGGTAACGTAGAAAGTAAAAGAAACAAACACAGTAGTACGGCACTAAAAAATGATTTTTTTTTCAAATCTCAATCCTCCTTCCATAAAAAAGAAGCCCCTCATTCTAGAGAGACTTCGTAACTATTATAAACCGATGTCGTCATATTCTACCGGTGCATCACTATCATCCCCAAGAGGATAATCCTTCTCTTTCGGCACCGTAGGCTCTAACACATCATCGTCCTTCGGTGGCTTCGGCTGAGGCTTCGGCTTTGGTTTTTCCGGCTTCTTCGGTTTCTCAGGTTGTTTCGGTGGTTTCGGCGGTTTCACTGTTCCTTTATTCTTATCTTTGGGCTTGTCTTGTTTTGGTTTAGACTTTGGTTTACTTTCTGACTTCGATTTGGTATTACTGTCCGACTTAGATGACGTTGATTTAGAGGATGACTGTTTAGATGTACTCTTTCCAGAATCTTTCTTCACCGCACTACTGTTTGCCTTATCACTGGCCTTCTTACCTACAGCCGCATCTTTGTCCTTCGTGTCATCACGGTCCTCTAACTTCCCGCTGTTATCCTTATCGGCCCCGTCATCACTAACGGACTGAACCCCATCGTCTTTTTTTCCGTCGTCACCCGTTTTAACACCGTCGTCCTCACTGTTGAGGGCATCTTTTACTTTGCTGTCGTCAATTTCAACAGTATCTTTCTCATCGGGAAAACCCATTCTATCCAAGTCATCATTGCCGAATACTAATGCCGTCCCCCGATAAACAACACACCGATCACCGAAAACACGACAACATACGTCAGTTGCGTCCAGTTCTTTGGCGATAGTCTCTTCCAAAGACTCTCCTTTTGCCTATCCTCTTTTCGTTTCATTGGTAAAATTCACCTCCAAAGGTTTTTATTCAATCAAAACACGGATTCTCCAAAAATCAAGCGCTTTCTCTGCCATACACGAATAAAACTTCCTATTTTTGTATATCGACATATCACGTGGCATCATATACTCGAAATACAAAAGTGCGCGAACACACCGTATTCTTCCATATTTTTTTTGCATTTTTTTGGGTTAGTTCTCACTCACACTGTCGCAACTGGCGACATCTCTCTGACATGCTTCTTATTTGGAACTTGATCCCGCACAAACTGATAGATTTCCTTACTCCACGCATGCCGTTTTTTTACCTCGACCATGAGTTTTCCTTGCCAGGATAAACGGGTCACCTTCGGTGTTTCAGGCAAAACCATACTCACCGGACATCCCGTCACTTCTTCCAATTCAGATACTTTGTACGGCAATTTTCGGCTTGAACGGTTTAAGACAATATCCACCTGCGCCTCTTGATTATCTATCCATTTCAAGAAGTTTAAACTGTTAATGATGCTCATTTGATCAGGCGTTGTCACGAGCAAAATCCGATTTGCTAATCGGCACACTTCCTCTAAATAGTCACTTAACCATGACCCGTTATCCACAATGACAAACCCGCATTCACGCCGCATAGCCTCTATTCCGTCAATCGCTTTCTCCACCAAAGGAGACTTTGGTTTCATATTCGGTTCGTTCTGTGCACTCATCAAATAAACATTCTCCCGAATCCGATTACTTCTGCGCACTATCGAGTCTTCAGGATCCCAATCCTCCCAAGTAAACGTCGGTTTATACCGGAATAAACTGGCCATATTCGCAAACGGTACATCCAAATCCACAAGCCCAACCGGCCGATTAAGTGCCACTGCTAAATTGGCAGCAATGGTCGTTTTCCCTACACCTCCTTTCGGACCAACGACGGCCCAGACTTCGCCTCCAGCCATGCTCCGATCTGATGGACGGTTCTCTCTATTTCTCCAATATTCATCTTCGTGAGTACCGGAATGTCCAGTACCTCCCACGGAAGTTTCTTCCCGTGTATGTCCTCCACCAAAAGGACTGAATCCTCCAGTAATACTCCCTGCTTGACCAAAGTCTCTATCTGTACGTCGGCCATCCCCAAGTCCACTTCCGTATCCTGTACCATCCAAATATTTGCGCTCGACCAGCTCATCACTTCTTTGAGTACGGGTATCGGCATTTGTCTTCCCAAGTGAAGCACGATCATCCGTCCCCGAAAATAGTCCTCGATGATTTTCAACCATTCCTTGACCACCTCCGAATTCCACTTCTGACGCACGGGATAAACGACTGGCGAACTGATGATCGGTACCCCCTCCATTTCCCAAACCGGGTTTTGCTTGACCCTCTCTTCCGGTGGCATAAGCGTCACAGGAGGAATGGATTGGAGAAAAGCTGCCAGTTCGCTGTACGGATATGTGATCTCCGCTAAAGCCCCGTTCGTCCCCGCTGACTGCGCGATAGTCCAACTGAGCATGACGGAATGTGTGCTCGCTTTCGGTGCGTAAATGACGAGACGGTTCGGGATGAGCATCCAACTGTTCGATCTTTTCTCCCTTCTCAATTCTTTCGGGAACCAATCTTTCACCCCCTTGACTTTGCTCATTTTCCCGAAAAAATCCATCCCTTCTTTTTTCCGGTTTTCTAATTTCCCTTTGTTTTGTATGAGTGCTGGTTTTTCTCTAGATACTCTACTTAATTCTTTCACGGGTTGAATTTCATTTTCATTAATGGTAAACATTTCCTCATCTTCGTCCACTGTCGGCTCGCTCTTCACGTGTTCTTTTTCTGCTCTCGAGAGCTCTTCTTGAAGATCCTTTAGGCAATGTTCAAAATCTGACCTAAAGTCTCGGATGCTTCCCTTATACACGACTTTTGGGAGCGGCAAGCTGGAGATGGTATCCGCAAATGGAATACTCATGTCTATGACAAGCAACTGAGCGCCTGATTCTACCCAATCTATGGCTTGATCCCATTTTGTTAGCGGCGGCGATACCTCCCCACCTGCCTCCTTCACCACTTTAATCAGAGCCTCATACGTTTTTTCATGACACACCATTGCGATTCTCACACGATCAACCTCCTATTTAAAATAAGAAGCTAGATGCTCAAAAAATCCTTTTGTCCACCCCACGGCCGTACTGAGATCAGAAAGTAAAAAGAAAACAAACCCGGATGCAATGGAAAGAAAAAATCCGCCTTTTGCCATGCGTTTAGAGAAAATCAATCCTAGAATGACCATGACAGCCCCAATCAAAAATCCACCAAACGCTAACACTGGAGCCATACCGGAACTCAATGTATCTAAGTCTCGACTCATTTGTTGAAATCCTTCCGCCGCTTTACTCGGGTCTTGCGGCGAAACATTTATCCCCTCAGCAAACGCAACACCCGATAAAGACCATAAAAAAAGCGCACATATCCATGCACAGAGCAGCCATTTTTTTGTCATCACGATTCTCCCTTCGCTAATAATGAAAAAAACCGGAGCGGATCAACAGCATTTTGAGCAAGATTGTTTCCGACCCGCACTTCCCAATGTAAGTGCGGACCCGTACTCTTCCCTGTATTGCCGCTTAGTGCGATCATGTCACCTGCCTTCACTTTTTGCCCTTTTTTCACGGTGTAATGAGAGAGATGCCCGTACAGCGTATAGAACCCGTCGTGTTTGATATAAATTCTTTTGCCGTACCCTTTTGAACACCCCTGAGTGTCACACCCGACCAAGATCACTTCACCGTCAGCCGGTACGTAAACAGGAGTCCCGACGGGAACAGCAAAATCCACACCGCGATGCATTCTTCCCGGCTCTCCCGTTACCGGATCGGTCCGCCGGCCAAAAGGTGATGAAATGACATCCCCTCCATTTTGGACTGGATAACTCCCTATCGCTCCTCCGGCAAATACGGGTATCCCCTCCATATTCCCGATACTCGCGGCAAATACAGTCGCATATCCCATGACATTTTGTGCGTATTCCTGTCCAGCTGGACTATTTGCGCTTCCTGCGTTGTATGCCGCTAAAGCACCTGACGGATCACGGTCATACCCAAGGGATTTTAAGTATTTCGCCGCCGTAAAGATTGCATCATATGCATCCCACGGGTCTGCTTTTCCGTCACCGTTGGCATCCATGCCAATCCCGCCATATCGTTTAATCAACTCAGGATCAGTTAATTGGTGTGACGGTATCCCTCCTTTCGGACTCCCTTTTGTTCCTTGACACCCCGGATATTTCCATCCCACCCACGTGCAGGGCATGAATTGCATATGTCCAATAGCCCCTGCAGGGGAAACATTTCGATTCCGGCCAAAATCAGATTCTACCTTATGCACTCCTGCCAGAACCGTCCACGGGATGCCGTACTCCTTTTCCGCCTCCAAATAAATGGTGTAATAGAGATACATCACCTCTTCGTATCCCGCATACTCTTCACCCTCAAAAGGGGAAGAAAAAGAGAGCACCGCAACAGACACCAGCATGACCACGATCAGGAGAAGGAGTAAAACACCCAAAATCACCAGAATAATTGGACCTGCCGCAGCAAGAACAGATCCTCCTGCTTTGGCCATCAGTTTTTTTCCGACTTTCCGAACAGCAAACGACGCGCCTTTTTTCGCGATTTTTTTGGCGCGCTCCCGTTGTTTGGTATCCGTTTGTTCCACCGTTCACCCACCTCCTTCTAACGCTTGGAAGGTGGATGAGAACGATCCACCGTCTGATCGGGAAATGGTGGTTGTATGTCAATATGTTTTTGCGCGTCTTTATAATGCGGCTCATCTATTACATCCGGTTGATTGCGTTGCGATACCCCTCTCTGAGTTTGCTGTTGTTTAACACTAGGTCCTGTTGGCCGGTAATGGGTTGGTTCCGCCACATTTTCTGCATTTTCTTGTCCCTTTGGCATTACATGTTCTTTCAATGACGGGATCAAGTGAACCGCACGTTGTTGTTGCTCTGGTGTCATTTCTTTAAAAGACATGACAGCTTTATCTGCCACATCCTCACGGGCACTATCTGTATTGAGCAAGTCAGCCGCAATACGTGATTGCGTTTTTTCAGGTAATTGCCCATAGTCGTTTAATGCCGGAATCATGTGAGCCAGTTGTTTTTGAATGTCCGGTGACGCGTTTCTGTATTCGCTTGCCAGCTGAGATGCGACGGCATTCGGTGACCGGTTATTGAACTGGACTCTTGGGAACAATTCTTGAATGGCTTTTTGTTTTTCCGGTGTTAACCCTTGTACTTGCTTGGCCAATTTTGATGCCAAAGGCGCCGTTTTCTTTTCAAGATCCTCAAAGTTCACATTCGGAAACAGCCGCTGAAGTTCTTGTCTTTGTTCTGCATTTAAATGGTTGAAATCTGATGCTAATTTATCAGATAGCGGTATGTCGTCTGTATCCGCATCCTCCATCGGCAACTCCGGTTTGTGTTGTGCTAATCCCATCAAGCCTGTCACGGCTGAAGCCGTTCCTGTCGCGCGCTCATCTCCCGTGGCAGCCGCCACCATCATGCCCGCGCCTGTACCGGCTCCGACCGCTGTCATCAGTTTCCCGGCAGTTTTTGCCCTATCACCGAGTTGCCCCATCCCTTTTCGGAATGCATGGCGAAAACCAGCCCGATTTTGAGCCCCTGCTACATTGGTAGATCGGGTTTTCGGCAACGCTTTGACGTTTTCCCCTTTTCCGGTTTCACTACCTCCTGTTCCTTTAATCACAGATTCTGAACCGCCTTTCGCAGTCCCTTTGCCCTGTAATGACCGAACCATTGATGTAACTGCCATAACCGTTCCTGCTCCCATCGCACCACCTACCGCACCGAGCGTACCACTGGGCATTTGTGCCCCGAACATGATGCGAACAAGTGACGTCAAGGCAGGGATGGAAAACAGCATCGGGATTAGTATCCAGAACGACGCTTTATTGTATAGCAACAATAAAAAAAACGCCCAAATGATGGCGTGTGCCCCATTCATAAATACTTGCGAGGCAAACTCTCTTGCCCAAAGATCAAATGCTTTTTGCCGGGCCGGAAAGATAGAAGCAAAGGCGACTATAGGATAAATAATAATTAAGATCCCGATCGATACCATTCTTACGGCATATTGATAGTTAATCAGCCCGATGATGACGACCATAATCAACAAAACGACCAATAACGCGATGGTTCCCAGCACTAAATTGGTTTCACTGTAAACTTTTGTTCCTGTAGCAGCCAATATGATGTTGAGAAAGCTCACCCCGTCTGCCGTAATTTTCACGCCGTTTGACAGATTAAACGATCCCACAACAGACTTGGCCCACTTCACCATAAGGTCATTGACCGTGAAAAACAGTTCAATGAAATAACTCATGCCGAGCATTAATACAAAGAATGTCACGAACCCTTTGAGCATTTCACCGATATTGTATTGCCCCAAAGTCGATTCTGAACGAAACACGAATAAAAATCCCCATATGGCGAGGGCGACAACCAGTAAGTATATGATGGTGCCGCGGACAATTTCATAGAACGTGTCAATGATTTTCCACGTTGACGGTGTAAATGTGTTATAGATCGACGCCTTTTCTTTATCTTTCGTATCGCTTACGGCTTTCCCGATGGCCGTGGAATTATTAAAAATTAATTGTCCCGGGTCCGCTAACCCTAAAGCTTCGATGAAACCCGTGACTAAATCTCCCAAAAACCACGAAACGCCTTCGATCATTTTGTTGACCGGCCATCCGGGGCCATCGTTCTCCCCTTCCTCTTCTTCCGTCCCGAAAAGCCCGTCACTGATATACTGTTCGGCTTGATTCAGTTTGACGTCTTCTTGTGCCGACACAGTAGGCGCGCAACCCATCACCAAGATGATGATGACAAGAAAGGCGCTTGCCCTTCGCTTCCACATCACGTATCCCCTCCCTTCTAATCGTTCGGATTGGTGGTATACAGCCAGTATTCCTGCGGGGTTGCTTGAATCTGCACCACGGTGCTTTCTTCATCCACTTTCAGTATGCCAAGCCCATCTGAAGCTGAAAGCAAAAACTTCGCCTCCCCTTCACTTAATGCAAATCGGCCTTGTACAGAATCGATGTCAATCGGTTCTTGCCGCAAAAGAAGTTTTGTTGGTGCGTTTTTCAAAATCCCCATGCCTTGTTCCTTACGCATGAACACCTCAAAGCCCTGCGTTACCGCGCACATTCCCGTATTCAATTTCCTTGCACGACGGTACGCATTCTCAAACCAATTGGCTTCTTCGTCATGTGCCATGAAAGTTTGCGCTTCATCAACGATGAGCCGTTTTTTCTGCTTTGGATTTTTCTTGGCAAACCGCTCCCACGTCCATTTAGTCGCGACCAGATTTCCGATCGGTTTAATCATTTCCTCGTCTAAATCCGCAACGGATATGCCGAACGCCATCGGATTTTTCAGGTCAACGGTACTCTGTCCGTCAAAGATGGATTGCTGCTTGTTGCCGTAGTCGCGCGTGAACAGCCGTATGATATTTGCGACGTCTTTCAGTTCAGGATGTTCCTTCATTAAGGCGTAATGATCAGACAGTGTCGGCATCTTTTTTTTGCGTGTCGCCGTTTCATAGAGACTGTTTGGGTTTTCCGTTATCCCGAACTTGTTGACATACAGATCTCGCAACGTATCATGAAACGCGACTTTGACTTGTCCGGTTAAAGCTTCGGGATCAACCATGCGAATCATCTTGTACAGGACCGCCCGTACGGATTGCATGGCCTCTTCTAAATTGACTTCCACCCGTCCGTCCTCGTTTTCCTCTTCCTCTACGTCGTAAATGTTAAGACGGCTCGGATTTTCGCTTCGCGGCGACAATTCAATATACGGGCATCCCATCGCATTCAGTATGTTTCGATATTCCCTCTCCGGCTCAATGATAGCCGTCCGAATCCCTACAATGGCTGAACGCCGCGTAATCGTCTTGATGGCAAAACTTTTTCCAGCACCGGAACGCCCGAATATGACCATGTTGTAGTTGGATAGCCTGCGATCCCAGTTATCGTAAAAAACAGGACGATTGTAATGGTCAAGTCCTAAAATCACCCCTGTCCGATGGGACAAACCGCCATACCCAAACGGAAACAAATCGGCAACATTGCTCGACTCCATGTCTCCGAAAGTATCCCGGAACACTTCACGATCACCGACACCCAGTCCCTCCCGCCACGCCTCCAGTTGTCGTGTATCTGCCGTTTTGAAATGTATGCCCTGGCTTCCCATCCTTTTCACGAGCGTCCGTCCCAACTTACGCAGCCGATCCGGGTCTTTGGCACTGTAACTGACCATCATGGAGACATTGAATTTCTTTTCCGCATTGACGCGAAGACGTGCAATCTGCTGTTCCAAATCATGTAATTCCTGCTGAATCTCACTGATTTTGGTTGGGCTCTCCTCCAACAATAAATCTGCCCGTAATTTAGCATCGCGAATACTCAATTTGCGCATTTCGGTATACGTATCTTTCGGATCGATTGTTAAGCTGACATCAATGTCACCCTCTCCCGACTCCGCTATGAATAGTGGATCTAGCATGCCTAACCATGTCGTTCTTCCGTTAAATTGTGCAAATAAGCTCCGGACATATCGCGGACCGGAGCCCGCATCATCTATTTCCACCCAATAGTCTGTGCATTCTCCACCCAGTCCGTCGCCTTCTCCCGGTCGTCGTTCAATAACAAGAGGCGGTCCAATCACCCTCGCTTCTCTTTCTTCGATACCGTGTAACTTGTCCCGGGTCTTTTTCTTTTTAAACCATTGTTTGATCAATTCTTAATGACCTCCTTCAAACCTGAGTTTTCCAACGCTCACTTTCTCACTTTCCCGGAACACACCGTGATCCTCCATCTCCTCCCACGTGAGAAGCGGCGACGTATCCCGGTTAGACGAGCGGTACAGATAATCGAGCACATCCTTTTTCTCCATCTGTTTGATGTTAACCCCGACCCGGTTAAAGTAATTTCTGACGACGCGGTAAGTGTTCGTTAGCTCTTGTCTAGCCAGGTCACGCATCTCTTCATCGGAAACCGTGTCCTGTTTTTTGGTTTTCTTGAGTAACTCTTCTACGGTCGGGTTGCCAAACGTAAAACCAAAATCCGATAAGTCCTCTCGGTTGATTTCCAACCGTAGAATATATTGCAGATCCCGAACAGATTGTTGTTCCATCAGTGATATAAAATAGTCGCGCAGTTCATCCGCATAGCGAATGAAATCCGCATCTTCTGTCTGTATCGCTTGAGCTTTATACTCTTGAAAATAATCCTGTATGTCATAGTGGTGGGACTCCGCACGACACGTCATGCGGTGGGACAGCGTATTGACAATATCCCGGAAACTGTTCCAAATCATGCTTTGTTCTTGTGGAGACTTTAACGGTAAAGCCACCGGTGTTACCCGGAAATACATGACATACCAGCCGTCTTCTGTCTCCACTAATCCATCACTATCAATACGTTCCACCTGAATTAAATCACTGGTATTTTCTTTCGGTGCTTTCAGCTTTTTACTGCTCCGGAACAGAAAAAAAGCCGCGATCCCAAGGACAACTAACAATAAATCACTCCATGACAATGTCATCTCGCTTCTCCTTTCCTCTTTCTACCCTTAGGGAAACAAAAAAAGCCGCAAAATGCGGCTTAAGGTCTGAAATATACTCTTTGTCTTCGCGCACACTTTACCCACTCCGCGATAAACGTCCCAAATGTCATCCCTGTCCCAGGATGTCTCACAAAAGCAAATATGGCACTCACGCCAAAAGGAAGCCAGTAGGGAAAATATCCCCAAATGCCCAATCCCGGAATGGGAGGAAATGCAGTCGCTAACTTTACACTGATGACGGAACCGGCGGCTAGCCAACCGAGTTGCCGGAAGGAGAACCGCCAGACAATTTCATTCTCACCTTGAGATTTATATGGCAACACATGGTGTTCTCCAAACATGGCATTCCCCCTTTAAAGTTTTAATCCAAACAGACCCATAATCAACGAGACAATCCTGTCCGCCATGAAGACGACAATCAGCGCAAGGATAGCGTAACCGAATTTCGACTTAGCAGACGCCATGCGTTGTGGATTGCTTGACCCCCCTAATAACAGAAACGCCCCCAAACGAAGAGAACCGCTACAATGACACCAAAGATGGTGCGGACAAAAGTGACAATATTATCTGCCGCGGTATTCACTTCATTTTTAAGGGCGTTTTTATTGGGCTTCACATCTAGCGCAGCTTCAGCGGGGCTTGCGACAAATATGCTCACTAATACCGCCGCCAAAACTGCTAAAATCAAGACTTTCCTTCTCTCCATTAACTTGACGATCGCCACTTTTTAGACCTCCTCTTGCGTGAACGAGTTTTTTTTAACAGCCAATAATCCTTTTTCTACATCAGTCTCACCCCCTCACCCTAAGAGAATAAAAAAAAGAACGCGGATAGGCGTTCCTTAATAGGTACGGTGCACTTTAACACTTAATTTGCCTCTTATGGTTATTGGTACATTCACACTCTCCTCGTACCCGTTATGGTATCTCGATGTCACTTTAAATTCATACGTTCCAGGCGTGAGATTTTCATATACGGGATCGTAAAAAGAACTTCTCCACTCATCCCCATCTTTAGTTAATTCCACCCTTTTTGGCCCCGTATCGAAAGGCGATTCCACAAACACCTCTACCGCTTTATCACTCGTCTCGGCGACGATAATAAACGGCTCACCGGCGAGAAACTCATGCTCTGCACGACCGGTTTCCCGACGAAGTTCCTCCCACCTCGGGGCATGTTCCACACGTGCTTCTAACTGTTTGGGGACTACAAAGGATTGGACTGGAGACCAACTCGACCAATCGCCGTGTACATCCCTTCCCATTACACTCCAATAGTACGTCTGGTTCGGGTTTCGATGAGAAAAGTCGAAGGTGTAAGTTGTGATCCAATTTCCGGAAATACTTAATACGTCATCTCCACCCGGAGTTGTCCCGATTTTTAACCGGTACTGATTCATTCCGTCTTTTTCCGGATCGTTCGCCCGCCACTTTAATTCGACTTTTGTTTGACCCATCTCTGTCACATAACCTGATGGAGGAAATAATGGTTCGATCTCAGGTGCTAGATTATATATCTCCAATCCGGTTTTTGTATTGGAATGAGATGCGCCATACGGGTCGGTTACCGTTAAGCGCAGGTCATATATACCAACCTCTGGGAACTTAACACGCGGTTCTTTTGTTGTTGAAAACTGCTTCCAACCCGATGATCCCTGCAAACGGTACTCCCATTTGTACGTCAAGCTGTCGCCATCTGGATCACTTGACATGTTAACAAACGAGACATCGCGCAATCTGTCCGTTTTACTGGGACTAAACTGAAAGACTGCTTCAGGCGTTCTGTTTCGCACTGTAAACGACCTTGTTGGTGCCCAGTCCGACCAGTCCCCTAACTCGTCACGGGCCATGACTGTCCAGTAGTAAGTTTGATTAGGTGGACGTTCGGAAAAATCGAAGGTGTAGGATGTGCGCCAACTTCCGGAGGTATTGGCAACGTCGGAGGCCCCCGGCGATGTTCCGATTTTTAGCCTGTAGTTCGTAATACGATCTCCTTCTATATCGCTAGCCGTCCACCTTAGTTCGATTCGGTTGTTGTTGGCATTTGTGACGGAATCATTAGCCGGTGAGGACAGTTTTACAATGGGAGCATGGTTGAAGTATCCGATTTCTGCCGTTTTCAACTCTTTATTGTTACGGTTCCTCCCTCCAGCTGCAATGACGTGGCCGTCCGGAAGAATAGCAGCAGCCGGAAGCCTGCGCACTGAAGTCAGTTCGCCTATCTTCTCCCAGGAGTTGTCTTCAGGACGATAGACTTCTACCGTATCTAAGTTAGTTCCACTCCTCCGGCCCCCCATTACCAAAATTCTGCCGTCTCTTAGTCTACCCGATTTGACCGCTGCTTTCGCTTCCGTCATACTGGCAGCGGTTGTCCACTTTTTTGTTTGAGGGTCATATATTTCAGCTGAGCTTTGGTATTTACCGTTATCATCGGTCCCGCCAGCAAAAAGGATTTTTCCGTTTGCCAATACTTCCATCACAAAACTAAAGCGTGTCGTTCTCATATTTCCGACCGATGACCACGTGTTCGATTTAGGATCATAGATCTCCATCGATCGTATCCGTTGGGTCTCATCATTGCGACCACCGGCAACCAATACACGTCCGTCAAGAAGTTTGACCATCCGGTAATTACGTCTGGGCGTTTTCATTGGGGCCGCATACGACCAGGTATTGGTTTTGGGGTTGTATATTTCAACTGTATTTGTCGCTCTTGGCTTCGGATCTGGGCTAAATTTGGTTCGACCGCCAGGTACTAATACTCTCCCGTCATCCAGTGTAACGGCTTCTATTTCTAACCGCCTTTCTTTCATAGGGGCTTTGTATACCCACCTGTCCCGGTTTTTGTCATATAACTCAACTGTCCTTGAAATTTGATTTGTTTTTTCTCCCGACGCACCCCCAATTACAAGAAAATCTCCATTATTCAGTACTACCCCCGCTGGCCCATGCCCCCTTGCTTCATTCATATCGGCAATACGCCGCCAATTTCCGTCAGCTGCCTGTACACCTTCATGAGGGAACATTATAGAGGTAAAGAGGACGAGAGTGACGATAACTATTAATCCCCTTTTTCCTTTAAACAATAAGAAAACCTCCCCCTACACCATAAAAAACTTTTGCACTACACCAGCGACGATTACACTCATACCAATTAAAAAAGCCGCAGGAAAGCGGACAGGTTGGATACCAGATCCTGTTTTGCTGACAAACCCCCTTACGTCTTGTATTAACAAAGTCAAAATTTGCCCCGGCTTATAATCGGCTTGTTTAACTAAATGAACAATCCCGATCAAAAGATGCCCTGTCATGTAAAGGATAAAAGCGAGCCCCATCATACGAATGTCTGCTGTAATGCTACCCAAAACGGCAAACAGCTTCACGTCTCCCGCACTCGTCATTTTAATCAGGTAAATAACGAAAAAGATCGTAAAACTAACGGCCAGCGTTTCAATGGACGCTCGCCATGTCCCTTGCAATACGTGCAACATTATAGCTAGTCCCAAAATGAATAGGAGCACCTTGTTATAGATTTTGAAATACTTAAAATCAGTATAAGACGTGTAGGCGACGGCAAAGCCCAACAGTAACAAAAGCAAAGGTTCAATCATCAACCGTGACCGCCACCTCAGCTATTGCCGATGTATAAAGGGTAGTCATCCCGCCGCCGAATTTGGGGATGTCAGCCTTTACAACCGCCCAAATCCCCGGATTTTCAAACATATGGGTTAATCTCCCATCGGAAACACTTCTCGGGAATGTTCCTCCTTCTACGACTTGAAACGTCTCCACATCCCACATGTCTATTCCTCTTATATTGTCTTCAAGGTACTGATCAAACTTTTGCCTCGCCTCCGCCTCATCAAAGTCTACATTGCCTTCAAGTGCTAAAACATCATCTGAATACGCATGAGCTGCGGCTTTAACGGCCCGATTGACGGCACTTTTTAGTTGGTGTTGAGCGGTTATGTTAACCGCTTGTGTCACAACAAAAAACATAAAAAGGGTGATGGTCACGATCACAAACATGTATTGAATCGTGGCCATCCCTTGCTCATTGCGGAATATATTCCGAGATAATGGTGCCTTTAAGATAGAGATAATCGTTGTCAAGGTTATCACCTCCGATTAATCCCATAATGGCACCATATAAATTTTTTCCTGGGCGAGGAGCTGTAATCCCTACTTCGATGACACTTCCTTTTTCTACCCGACCTCTGGTTGTATCTGATGTGAAACTGGCATTTTGTATTCCCTGTCGTTCTAAGTCGCTTTTGATTGTATTTTCTATTGCGGTCGTTACCCCTCCTTCAACCGCCGCCATTTCAAGTGCACGGTCGAGTTGTTGCTGCAAGGTGTTAATGGATTGGAATTCAACCAACACCGCTATTGGAAAGAACATGACAAATGTCATGACTAAAGCACCAACCATAAACTCTACAGTTGACATTCCGCGTTCATCTATAATGCATCGTTTAATAACTTCTCCCCCTTCCGGCTATAAAAAAAAGTCGAAGGGAGGAAAATCCCCCTGTGATGGGCATGGGAGGCGTTTTTTTATCTTGTTGCCTCTGTACCCGCTTCTTCTATCGCTTGTCCAACTTTATCCGCTGTCCCTTCAATCTCAGGTTTAAATACTCCGGTAAATACGAAGAGGGCTAATAACACCATAACACCTGCGCCCACAATGTACTCCAGCGTGCTTAATCCACTTTCATCTTTCCAGAACTGTTGAATGCTTCTTACCATACAAATCATTCCTCCTAGATCGTTTAATTTGGTTGATACCAGTCTGTTTCATACTGATCCGGCGCCAGTTCCTTTTGTTCTTTGACAACTGGTTGAATCGCAAATACAAAAGCGGCAATGGCAATCGCGGCCACAGCTGCTGATCCAATCAAAAATTCGAGTGTGCTCACCCCCTCGTGATCCTTCCAACAACGTTGGAGCTTCCGCCTCATGCAATCCCTCCATTCTCTTTAATCTCTCTTCTTAAATCTTCACCACCACCTTTCACTTATAGGCATAAAAAAAGGAAACGTTGATCAATAACGTTTCCTTTGGATGTGTTTAATTTAGATTAACCTATCGTAAACCCATCAAACATGCTTAATGCCTGAACAATAAGGGGATAAAACCACGAGATTACGGCCGCGCTGAACGGTACCATGAGTAACAACGTGTGGTAAACAGGCTTTTTAGTAGCGTTTTGTATCCGCTTATAGTGATTGGTCTGAGACACCTGTTCTTTGTAGTTTTCTAACATCACAATGGCATGTTCACTTCCTTGTGCCAGCTGAACGAGCAAACCAGATAGTAATTGCAACTGAATCACATCGCTTTTTTCCAGCCTTATGATAGCTTCAATGGGACCTTTTGGGTTGTGCCATGCGTCCAAAACAGGTTTCATTTGCCTATAAATCGGTTGAGATACATGGATGGAATCCCTCAACGCTTGTTCCATAGTACTGCCTGATTTCACAAGACTAATAAAGGCATCTAAAAAGATTGGCAATTCAAAGGCAAGTTTTTCTTCTTCCTTTTTGGATAGATGAATCAAAATCCGCTTTAAAAAGGTCGCAGAAAAGAAAAATGCGGCAAATATTAAGTAGCCGGTCATCCACTCCCCCGTAAGAAAGAAATATAACCCAAGTAATATTCCTGTATAAAACAGGCACTTTTCCACGATCACAACCGATTTGGGAGTCACGGTAAAAGGCAACTCTAACTTTGCAAGAGCCTTTTCAAGTTTAGGATCAGATTTAATAGGGGTTGTCTCGATTTTGTTCTTGAACCCGGTTAGCAATTGATAAACACCATACCCAAAACAGGCTCCAACCCCTAAGGAAACTGCTGCTGTCAGCACGTTCATTCCACCTCTTTTCTATCCAACATAATAAAGATCGCTAAACTCACCAAGAGAAGAACGGCTACAACCGTCACGATACTGCGTCCCAGCGGTTCAGTGGTAACAAACCCATAATTCCCTGGCAGATTGTAAAGAAACAGCCCCATCGCCGATATCATGAGGATCAAATGAATCATGCGCGTTTGCGCCATCTCCGCTTTTTCCCGCTGTGTTTCAATTTGGCTCGTTTTCATCTGTTTCACTAAATTAAACAGACCATCCTCGATGTCTGCTCCCCGTTCTTCCCTGAGTAACAAAAGATTCACAAACTGTCTTGCCCACCGGTTATTTACACGTCGCCTAAACCCTTCCAGTACTTCATGCACCCGATACCCCGTATACATCTCTCTTGCGATTCGCGCAAACTCCGATTTGATCGGTTCCGGCAGTTGTTTTGACGCATGATCAAAACTCCTGGCCAGATTTTTTACCGCCACATATTCGGCACTAAACACTTCAATGCCTGACGATAAACTATCCATCATATTCATACGGTAACGTGTGGCTTTGTAAGCGATAAAGAAAGTTGGAAGATACCCAAACAGAATACACAGCAACATACCGACAAAGACATTCTTTAATCCATATCCACCGATTGCGCCGGCCACCACGCCAATAGCGGTATAAAAGAGCCATCTGTCTGCAGTTATAGAGAGGCCTGCGGCGTCCGATAATTGAGCAATCGGCCGAAACCATTTCGGTGCTTTTTTTACATGTTGCTTTGGTTCGTGCATTCTATTCCTGTTCATGAACATATAGGATACTGAGAAAATCAAAACAAAAAGCAGGACTGGAACAGCAACATTCAATAAAAACACTCTACTCCTCCTTCCCTTGCCTTAAGCTAACTTAAAAGTGTCCTCGGGCGGATCAAACAGGTTGAGTTTAGCCTGCAGTAGATCAGATATCGCGTTTGGCATTTCCCATGTGTCACCCGTAAACCGGCACAAATCACGAAACTGCACGTTGTTGTCCGTCTCCGTGCAATGGACTTCGGTTATGCGCCATACCCTGCGAATTCCTGTTCCCGGTTCCACATGAAGCTGTATGACCACATCGACGGATCGCGCAACACGAAGATACAAGTGGCTGGAATCCCAGCTGCGACCGTCTTCCATAATCATGTCTACCAGATCCTGTATGGACGCTTCCGGTGAATTAGAATGGATTGTCCCCATCGAACCTGGATGTCCGCGGCGGAATGTTTTAACTAATTGATCGGCCTCTGCTCCCCGTGCTTCCCCTAAAATGACAATATCCGGCGACAGGCGCAACATGGTATGAAATTGGTTGAGTAACGTCCTGTCAAGGTGTTTTTGTTCTTCAAACGTAATGATGTTCCTCCCTTTTAAATATTGATCTAACGCTAATTCATAGGTACTTTCCAATACCCCAATGCGTAAATTAGGGTCAATAAATTGGGTCAACCAACGCAATAAACTCGTTTTTCCTGATGACGTTGGCCCGATGAGAAGAATATTCGCCCGTCCTCTCACCAGTTGCGCAAGGAGATCTACCACTTCTTGGTTCAACGTGCCATAATACAATAATTTTTCCGTCGTCAATCCTTTTATCCGGTGTTTGCGAATAGTAATGGTGGGATGTGGTGTTTCATCCGGGCGCGTCAGGGTAATGCGTGATCCATCTGCCATCTTGGCTTCTACTACCGGGGTGGAACGGTTAATTTCTTTGTTCTCGTTCGACAATAGCCTTGCCTGTATTTCCATAACTTCATCGTCATGTTGGAACATGACGCCATGTGCTTTTACCCGTCGCCCTTCCCTTTCAACCCATACATTTTCTCCTGCACCGTTGACCCATATTTCGTTGACTTCCGGATCGTCATACAGGTGTTGAATCTGTCCTAACCCCCAAATGACATTAAAAATATCCTGTATCAAGTCATTCGTTGCATTAATCCGCATGTCGTACAATTGCTCACGCACTAATGTCTTGGTCTCGGCGACGGCTTTTTTATCCCCTGCACGAGCTAAACGAAACAAATCATTATTGTCCGTGTTTTGAATGATCCGTTCTTTGACACGTTCAGCAAGTTGAGAAACGCCTTCCATCAATGGACATCCTCACCTTTCACTACTAAAAAAAGCGGAGCTTGTGCTCGCGCTGTTTCCAGTGCCTCTATCTCTTTTTGGTGAACCTGTAAGGTCACCCCTACATCCGATCCCAATTCAATCGGTTCTTCCTTCCCGATGATTGAATAGACTGTGGATTCTGTTACGAGAGCAGCCGGTCTCTCCTCTGTTGCCTGAACCCACACTTCAACATTCATTCCCGGTTCAATTACAGGACCATTAGCCGTTGTGTATGTAGCATCGACTGTGTAAAGCCTTGTGTTTTCATCGGTTATTTCAGTGACTAACTCTGGTATTATAAACTCCCCTGCTTTAATATCCTTTTTTGCTGATTTCCCTAATAATTCAGCAGGATCAAGTGCTTGAACTGCCTCCCCCATAACAGCCACTTGATTGAGGTGGTGGTCTTCTATCGTTTCCCCAGCTGATATATCTTTCGCGGCAACGACGATTCGCACATCGCTCTCTTGAGAAGCCTGAACATAATAGGCGTATCCTCCTGCTACGACCACGGCCATCAGGAATGATAAAACGATTTTCACAGTTTTCCCCACAAGTAAGTCCTCCTTTAAAAATTTTTCATATCCAAGAAAACCATTCTGAAAGATACGTGTTCCATACAAAAACCAAAGCTACGGCCGCTAATCCAATCCGTGTGATTAAATCAACCACAACATAGAGGGCATACGGCATTTTTACACCGATTTTTAATTCGTAAGGAAAGAAAAATTGTACTCTTCCGACGAACATGTCGAGCAAAATATGTGAAGAGAATCCTGTTAAAATGGCTAATGTGACCCCACCTTCCCATATAAGGGCACAAATGGTCAGTAACAAAACCGGTATCCATGAGTGAAAAAGAGTGCGATGCCCTACGATATGCCGCAATGGCCATGATATAAAGAAAAATACCCTGCCCGCAAAGCTGCGATTATCGTCAATATCCGGCAGGAGACCCGCTACACCTCCTATCACAGCACCAGTGATGGAAGGGTAGACGGTGTAGCCTACCACTACCCCTCCTAAAAAGTGTGTAGATGCTTTCATGCCAGATATTTCACTCCAATACTCTTCTATTAATAACAAAATATGGGATAAGCCGCCACCAAAGCCGGCCTTATCCGTCTTTTACTCAAAACAGCGGTAGCAAACAAATCTTTTGTTCCTTGGCCTTTTTCTGTTTTCAACTTTCCACATCACCTCTTCTCCTAATGCAATTGAATTACCACATTCCATACAACTAGGTAACACTTTATGCACAATATACCAGGCTTGTAAAAAACTTTTATCAGCCTTAAACGGTATGTTGTAAAAAGAAACCTGTTCCGTTTTTGTGATGGTTAATCACTTCCTTTCGTTCACCTTCTTTCTGACCTCCCAGGTTGAGACATTTCTTTTGCTCATGTACAATTTTTCCAAACGGGCAATGAGGTGATAGAATGAAAGACTTTAACACACTGATGGCAAACAATATCGTAAAAGACAGCCCACCCACTTATCGTCAATCCTGTTTGGTCTTGACGTGTACCCGCTGTTTGCAAAAACGAACAGCAGATCATTCTCCTTCCATACTTCTGTTTGAAAGTGAAATTAAACGGCTTGATGAAGGAATAGCCTGTCCTACATGCACTAGCAAGTGCCTCCCTGACCTCTGTTTTACTGAAATGGTTCAAAAGCTGATGTACGGTCCGTTCAACATTTACTCCAAAGACGCTGCCATCAACTTTGAAAGCCAGAATAACAGCATCACGATCCCGCTTGAGTTGCACACATCCGAGTGGACCCTTCCGGAAACGGCAACACATGACTTGTTTGAATGGTTTCTGGACATCGGGGTAGAACATTATCCCGCTTTTGGGACGGGTCTCAAGCATTTCGACTTCAAAAACTGGTCTTTCAGAATCCTGAGCCAAAACTGCAATACCATCCATGCTGAAGATTTCATTGACTTTGTGATGGAATGACCGTTTTTTCCAGCGGGCGCACCTCTATCTCCGCCCGTTCTTCTCTCTTGTTTTTCACCGCCTGCTTCGTCACATGCAATACTTCTACTTGCACGTCATCCACATAACAGATGCCGCACATGCCGTCCAAAATGCTCTTGGCCACATTGTCCAGATCAAATCGGCTTCGGGAAAACAATTTCATGGAAACTTCCACCGGACCTGTTAACGGCTGTTTACAGACCTTCCTTGCCTCCCATCCCACCAACTGCTGGTATGCTTTTGTCTTCTCCGGGGTGTACACAAAAGCCGCTCGTCCTCTCATCCCCAACCTTGGCCGGCTCTTGGGAACGGGACGTCCGCTCACAATAATCTTGATTGTTTCTACCTCCCTCCTTAAGCCACAATGTCCTGTATCTCCCTGGATGAAAGACAACATGCGGCAAAACCGGGCAATGATGTTTTGTCAGCCAAACATGACGCAAAACGTTCGTCCGTCATCTCTTCGTACGGAAAAACGACTCTGCTCGTTTCTGCCAGCATCCGGATGTGTTCTGCTAAAGCTATGAGTTGGTATACATCCAGTTTGGATACATCACACGCTTTTACGTCAACCAAAATGCAGACACGTTTCTCTAAATGGGCGAACCTGAAAAAATGTTCAGGACCACCTTTGGCGTTGTAGATATGCCAGAACTGAACCATCCATACCGATTCGTCAAACTGTTTCCGCATGACTTCCAACGCTTGAAACTGGTCATTCAACTGTTTCAGAATGCCCAACTGAACACCCCCTTTCGTGTGTCGTTAATCTGAACCGGATCGCTTCCAAAGCCAATTCCAGATTATGAACATCCAGTTTGAACAATTCATTGACCGTCACTTCCATCCCCCGGTTGTACAAAACCACTGCCAGCTTTGCCAGTATACGCATACCACTTGAAAAATCCTGCTCGGCAAACATCTCCGTAAATTCAAACACCCCCTTGTCCGGCTTGTAGTACGGGAATGCTTTCTGTCTCAGTTCTTCATTTCCGCTGATGAGGTAGACGAGTGACAAATGCTCTTTGTTGTTTCTGTACCGTTCAGGCAACATGGAACGCAATTGGCCAAAGTGAACCGCATGGTCTTTGGAAAGAAAGTTGGTACCCAAATTTCCCCTCCTTTTCGTGGTATGCCTAACTGGAATCGTTTAGCCAACAGAAGCTCTGAGGGGCTGGAAGGCGAAGACTGAAACAGACTCACCCATCGGAAACATCTGTCTCCAGCCCCAAATGTCCCCTACCAGGTTCCAGTCTTTTTGGGCTGGACAGGCCACTTTTCCCGTTCCCTCACCAGCCCTTTGAAAGAATATTTTTTTCGCAACAGAAGCACCTGCAAAAGAAGTGGTGTGAGGTATCAGGCTTTTTACCATTTCCTTGCCATTCAGGCCGTTTACGCGTCTTTGTTTCCCACCGGATACGCCACGGTATAGCGAAACCTTTGTACGTGGACATGGAGCCACGGGATGGTTGCCATCAAAAAAACACGCCTTTGATCGTATTTCCCATTTTCCGGAAGTCGATTGTATACTTAGAGAGTGAGAATAGGGGCGACCAGCCAAAACGTCATAAACATTGATTTGACAAGGTTTTTGGCCAATATGAGGTGTGAACGATTGTTCACACATGTGTGAACGATAATTCACACTTCTTTTTTACTCCAATCCCTTGTACGGCAAGGGTTTCCTCAAATTATACATGTCGATTTATAGGGTTATTTTTTCGATTTTTGCTCTTTCTTATATTTCAGGAATGTTTTGCGCTTGACGAGCTTCCCGTACTCCTTTCCACTATGGAGCCACACTTTCCATTCCAGTAACACCCCTTTCTTTTCCAGCTTGTCATACCGCATAGCGAGTCGGGCCAACGTGGGGTTGATTCTGTTTCGCTCTCCGCAAAACACGATCTCCGGATTAACAAAAAGAGGACGTTCGGTTACTGGACGCCCGAATTCTCGTATCTCATCAGTATTGGCAAACTCATAGACGATCCCCTTCTCTATGAGTTTGTTAATTATCTTGCTTACATGTTCTCTTGTACAGTTCAAGCACTCTGCGATCTCACTCACGGACATAAACCGTTTGGTTTCCGGGTGTACGATGGCGTTTGAATGCATCTCGTACAGATCGGTCATCCCAATCAAAAAGCCAAGCTCGTTAAATGACAGGTAATCCTTCTCGATTAAAACCCGGATGTTGCCTTTCAGCGTCTGCACAAACCCGGCACTGTTTGTTTCCTTCTTTTTGACTATCACAAACCCTTTCTCATTCGCCTTCTGCTCTTCTTGATTGACAACATCAAGGTTAATATGACTGTTCAATAAGTCTCTTTCCCTTGCGTTACGTTCAGCTTGATCCCATGCCTCTTTCACGGCACTTCACCTCTTTTTTTGGGCAGAATGTGGCATCCGTGCTTCTTGCAGGATCGAACCCACAGGCAGTTGTGGCAACCCCTTTCTCCTTTGCCAAACCTGAAATACAAAAAACATCTGTTAGCTGTACGTTGCGATGTCGTCATGTTGCACCTCCTTTGGCCAATCAAAAAGAGCCGCCATCTGACCTTTAAGCCAGTCGGCAGGCTCCCCGCCTATTCGGATGATTTCTTCCACCTGCTGATAGATTCGTTTGGCATGCTCTAACTGCTGTTCCGTTTCGGTTCGGACAATACGTCCCTTGCCTTCGTCTTCCAATATCTTTTTCCTCAGTTCTCTTGTCGAAAGCCCCTCGTCATTGGCTTTCTGAATGTATTTTGAAGGATCGGGCGAATTGGCGGCCACCCGATGATGATACCAGCTTAGGGACGGTATCCTCATCTCCGGCTTAGGAAAAGCCCTGTACACCTTGACCAGTTCCCTGATCTGCGCCGGGCTGATCCCCAATTGGGACGAGAGCCACGTCTGTTTGACTCCCCGTTTGAACATTTCATCCAACAGTTGGCCCTTGATCCAACGGGCCTCCTGCTCGCTTTCCTCCACTTGAACGTAAGCAGTCAGCAATTCTTCCAGAGAAGGATCGCTGGCCGGTTCGTTAATAGGCCGGATATTTTCCGGTTGTATCAGTTTCAGCGTGTCGTACATCTCATCAACGGTCTTGTTTTCCCTCCGAGCCACCGCCACAATAAGATGGTGGCGGTCAATGTTTCCGCCGTGTATCTGTGCATGGTGAACCCCACACAGGTGAATCAGATTCTCCCGAACATCCTTACCGCCAGCCCCTCTGGTGCGAATGTGGTGTGGTTCACCGGGGGCCGGCTGATTGCAACGAAGGCCCGTGTCCGGATCAATGTATTCGCAAAACCCGCCGGATTCCTGCCGGATGTCGTGCACAACACTCATGGAACCACCTCTTTTTCAGGCACAACCTCTGCCAATCCATTGATCAACCGTTCTGTTAGTTTAGTGTTCCGTTCGGCGATCTTGTTGTTACGAATGGCTATATTAAGGGCCTTTTTGGTCCCAATCATGACCACTTTCTGTTCAGCCCTTGTCATGCCTGTATAGATCAAATTTCTTGCCAGCATAATGTAGTGGCTTGTGGAAACCGGCATGATTACGATAGGGGCCTGACCACCTTGAGACTTGTGAATAGTGATACAATAGGCCAATTGTAGTTCCTTCAATTCATCTTTGAGGTAGAACACTTCCTGCCCCATAAAAGTGCAATACAATGCTTCATGGGCTTGTCCGTCCTCGTCATAATAAACACCTACACGTTTCACAACGCCCATCTCACCGTTATTCAGGCCCTTCTTCCGGTTGTTTTTGGTGTGGATCACCTTGTCTCCCTGACGGAAAATGGTCTTTCCCACTTTCCATTCGTCTTTGGAAGGATGGGCGGGATTGACGGCCTCCTGCAAAATGCGGTTCAATTCTTTTGTCCCGATCACCCCTTTTTTCATGGGGCTTAAAACGAGAATGTCCTCAATACGGTAACCTAACTGCACGAAACGGAGAACGCTTTTTTTGATCAATTGAGCGATATATTCCGGCTTTTCCTGGTGGATAAAGTAAAAATCCTTTTTCGCCTCGTCGATGACAACAGGAAGACCCTGATTGACCCGGTGGGCATTGACGACTATCTGACTCTCCTGTGCCTGCCGGAAGATTTCCGTGAGCCTGACCGTTGGTATACCGGCTTCAATCATATCTTTCAGGAAATTACCCGGATTGACAGATGGCAACTGATCCACGTCTCCCACAAACAGGACTTTGGTTCCCGGTTTAACAGCGTCCAAAAGAAAATGGGCCAACTGAATGTCCATCATGGACACTTCATCCACGATGATGAAGTCATAGGGTAACGGATTGTGCCGGTCGTATTCGAGTTCCTCCCCTTGCCGGAAACCGATCATGGAATGGATGGTGGATGCCCCCATTTCTGTAATTTCAGCCAGTCTCCGTGCTGCCCTTCCCGTTGGGGCACATAAGCCAATATAAGCATCCCTGTTCTTTTGTCGATAAATGTCGATCAAGGCCTTCGTGACTGTTGTCTTCCCAGTACCAGGTCCGCCTGTCAGGATAAGGACATTGTACGCCAATAACCGTCGAATGGCGTCCCGTTGCCGTTCCGCCAGAACAATGCCGTTTCTGCGTTGATAATCCTTGATCCATGCGTCCAGTTGTTCAGGCATCGCTCCGTCCCCATCCCGGCAATCTGTCAGTTTTGACAGTTTGCAGGCCGTGAGTGTCTCATATGTGTGTAAGTACTTGGGATAAACAGAACCTTCCTCAAAGATCAACCGCCCTTTGAGTTCCAACTGGTAAATGGATCGACTCACATCCTCCCATGTGACTTGCTCGTTTTCCGACTGGTTATGGTTTAAAACTTTAAGTGTCTGTTCTATCAGTTCGTTTTCCGGCAGATAACAATGTCCCAGTGACAAACATTTCTCTTTCAGCACATAGTCGGCACACGCCTCTACCCGATAGCCGGATAAGGGAGATACGCCCACTTTTCTTGCGATCTCATCTGCCTTCAGAAAACCAACCAAGTCCAGCTTTGTAAGCAGGTACGGGTTTTCCTTGACCACACTGACGGTGTTTGAACCAAACTCTTTGTAAATTTTCATAGCCATGTTTGTGCTGATTCCGTACTGGCTGAGTTTACCAATGATTTTCTGTACTTCAAAATTGGATTTTACGCTTTTAATAATGGTACGGGCATTCTTTTCCCCTATGCCCTTGATGTGCCGGATGGCGGATTCACCCTGTTCCATCATCACTTCAACAGCAGACGCTCCCAAATGGTTAACGATCACTTTGGCCCGTTTAGGGCCGCAACCTTTAATCAATCCGCTTGAGAGGAAGGCAATCGCCTGTTCTTTTGTGGCTGGAAGGGGACGCTCCCACCGCTCTATTTCAAACTGTCGACCATACCTTGGATGTACCGACCATTCGCCATGTACCATGATTTTTTCGCCCTTTTCTACGCCAAGTACTGATCCCTTTACGATATGTTGGCCATCATCGGTTATTAGGAGCGCAATGAGAAAATCATCGTTGCGGTAGATAATACGGCCAAGTTCGCCCTGTAAACACTTTGACACAAAAGTCACCTCCTTCTGTTGGAAAATAATGGTTATAAATTGAGCATAGCTTCGCTATCCCACAATCCGGAACAGATTCAGGCAGTAGCAGTAATCGATTCAGTTTTGTTTACCACACCGTCACAATTATCCGCCTGCTTTAACGCAACCCTCGCAATGAAATCCGTCTCACAACTGACAGGTCCAAATACGGCCAATACTTTAACCTACTCAACAGACCATTTTCTCATTTAAGTACATGGATAATCTGTTCCAAATCCTTCTGAAACCTGTCCCCCTTTCGTTCATCAAAAATTCAAGGGTCGCGTTATCGAAAAGATCTTTGACCAAATGGACCGACACGGCTAACCACCGTTTTGTTCTTGTCCTCTTTTGCTCAACAAATTCTCTGCATTTAGCGATTTGATGCTTCAGCCTTTCTGCCAGTTCCTCTTTATCCTCAGTAATTTCCACTGCCACCTCATCTTCTGAACGGGACATCCAGGGAACCAGTTTGTCTTTAGACATGATGCCGGTGCCATAATATGTATATTTGGGTCTTTTGTCCCCTTTTCGCCATACATGGTGCGGGATTAATTGCCCCATCAATACGCGTATAACCCCATAAGTGTCTTTGATTATACGGTACAGCCGGTCTTCCCAGCACTCAAAACCAACAAAGACATAACCAGGAATCTCTGCAACATGTATACCATCCACTTTTTTCTCGTCATACTTGCTGACATCTTTTCCCGGTACGAAAACGTCCAATTTGACACCGTGACGTTCACCTTCCTTTTCGATCATGCACGCTATCCTGGATTCCTTTTTCGTCAGAACCTGCACGGCCAGATAAAACACGGTGATTCCCTCCTTTTCCATAACGGACATGCGAATTGATGTGTCCCAAAGCATAGGCAATGTTACTTTTGCAAGACGATATAATTTCTTTATGCAAAAGGTACTCTCTGAACGCTTTCGTCCCCGGCTTTGCCATAACCGGGACTCCCAGTTGCTTGCGTGCCGAAAGATAAGCAAACTTGACACGTTCCATATCCAGTTGTTTTTTTATCCTTTCGTTTTGTAAATAACTTCTCACTCTGTATCTTTCATTGCCGTAATCCGTTCCTTGTTTACGCGAGTATTCATCATCTTCATCTGTTCGGAAACATGATTCCAATGTTCTAACGCTCGTTGGATAGGATTTTTTCAATATGAGAAAATTGTTCATCCCGAGTTCGACAGTAAATAGGCACAAATTCACTTTTTAATAAAATGTATTTCCTATGATATCAATCTTTTCGTGGATTTGTGCTTAAAATTTTTTGAATTTTACATAGGCACACGTTTAATAAAATTTGTGTTTACATTATAATGTTTATGAATTATAATATAGGCATGTATATTAGAAGGGTGACTCGCAAAAACAAAGATGGATCAAGAGTTTCGTACATTCAGCTCGCTCATAACGTGTGGGATCCGAAGGCCAAATATGCGAAAGCGAAGGTGATCTATTCATTCGGTCGTGAAGATGATCTCGATATGGACGTACTCGAACGACTGGCCCAAAGTATCAATAGATTCCTCTCACCCGAAGAGGCACTGAAGTCGAAACAAAAAATTAGAGATACAGCTGAATTTTTATTCCGGTCTGTCAAGCAACTGGGTGGCATTTGGCTATTTGATCAACTTTGGAAAAAATTAGGGATGGATACGATTCTCGAAGAGATTTTTAAAGAGCGCAAGCACGAAATCAATTTAGAACGTGCCATTTTTGCAATGGTCGCAAACCGTGCGCTTGCCCCTTCCAGTAAATTAGGAATGGAAGAATGGATATCCGAAGATGTCTATCTCCCTGGGCTTCCAAGTGTTCATTGCCATCAGCTTTACCGTGCCATGGACGAGTTATTGGATGCCCAAAGCTTGTTGGAAGATCGTGTATTTGACAATGTTTCCAACCTGTTCAATCTGGAAGTTGATCTTCTCTATTTCGATACGACATCCAGTTACTTTGAAGTCGCTCCCAACGAAACCCCGGAAGATGACGATTTTCGGCTTCAAGGATACTCGAAAGATAAACGTCCGGACCTCGTACAAACGGTGATTGGACTAGCGGTTACACGTGAAGGCATTCCCATTAAAGTGTGGTCTTGGCCAGGAAACACGATGGATATGAATGTGATTGAGGAAGTGAAGAAAGATTTGATGGGTTGGCGCCTTGGGCGCATAATCCATGTGATGGATCGTGGTTTTTCCTCCGAAGAAAATCTACGCATCCTACAACGTGGTGCCGGACATTATATTATTGGCGAACGGATGCGGGCAGGCAAAAAGGATGTGGAAGCTGCACTTAATAAACGTGGACGGTTCCATGCCATTCGTGAAAACCTCTTAGTAAAAGAATCGATTGTTGGAGATGGCGAAGCCAGAAAACGCTATGTGATCGCCTATAATCCGGAAGAAGCCGAACGTGACCGCCGTCAAAGAAAGGAAATCATCTGTGCCGTTGAGGAGCAGCTTGAAAATTTGAAACAATTACCGAATGAAGCCCACCACAAACGGGCATGTGCTTTACGGGTGCATAAAGTGTACGGGAAATATATCCGCCAATTGAAAGATGGTACCTTGAAACTGAATAAGCAAGCCATACGGGATGAAGAGAAATACGATGGCAAATACTTAATCCGGACATCAGACGATACGTTATCCCTTGAGGATATTGCGTTAGGGTATAAGCAGTTACTTCAAGTCGAAAGCGCTTTTCGAACGTTAAAGTCCACATTAAACATACGGCCGATGTACCATCGGCTAGAGAGACGAATTCGAGCTCATATCATCATTAATTGGCTGGCACTTTTGCTTGTCAGGTTGATTGAAAATGAAACCGGCTCGAGTTGGGATTCCGTGCGTCGTGAGGTCCAAAGGCTTCAAGTGGGTCATTTCACCACGAAGGATGGAGATCTATATCGTACGACGACACCAACCGCCAAACAGAAAGAGATTTTCAATAAAGTAGGCGTGAATCTGCCTCCTGAAATTTTAGAAATCAAACCGAAAAGCTAGTAACACAATAATTATGCCCTTTTTACCCCTCAAAACCTTGATACACAAAGCTTTGAGGGGCATTCGTTTACCTAGCAACTGTCGAACTCGGGTTCATGTTTCTCCTCTCCCGAATACATCAATTTACGTAAGGAACTTTAACCGTCTTAGCGTGTCCTGCTGTTCAGGCGCACGGTATTTAAGTGTATTCCCCAATATGGCCCTTGGATCACTTTCACTCTGCTCTTTTTAGAAGGTTACACCCGACAGATTGCACCTGTTTTGATGTTAACTGTCCGATGCTTCGCTATTTATTTGTTTTGGGCTAGAACGAAGAATAATCATGATTACCCTTTTCATTGCCTCTTTGTCTGGGGTATAAGTCCTTGTAACTGTGATTCCTTTAGATGCCTTATACTGCTTTCTTGTCACTTACAACTATTTCTCCTTTCTTTCTAATCTGATAAAGTTGAGATTAATTAATTTTTGTAACATTTATCCCTTTGGTGTATGATTTCTGAATGATTGGTTAGAATATAACTGATCATTAAATTACACCTTGTTTTTGTCATTTAAGCAAAGTTATCATTTAAAAAAGTCGTTGATTTGACAATTTAGCTTCTTTGCTAGGATAGGTAAATGATTTGCTTTGAATGAATAATCTCCGTTCTCATATTTCCTGTAGGTTGATGCGTTCTTAAAGCCGAGTTCAAAAGCCATTTCTTGCAAGGTAATACCTAATTTTTGGCGTTTGTTTTTTACAAAAACTAGGTTAATCATTAAGACTATTTATCCCTCCTATTTGCTAATTTAGCAAATCCTTTATAAACATATTACTTTGCCTAAATAGCAAAGTCAAGTGTTATTTGTTAAAATAGCAAAAATAGTTTTTTCCAAAACAGAAAAATGATAAGCTGATTAATGTTGATATTTGTTGTTTTAGAAAGTTGGTGATACTAGTTGAGTGTTGGATCAAAAATAAAACTTCTAAGACAAAAAAAAGGATGGTCTCAACTATACCTAGCAGAAAAAACCGGAATAAATAATAGCGTGATTTCACGAATAGAATCAGGTAAAAGACCTGTTGAAGATCATGAATTAAAACTTTTTGCTGATATATTTAACGTATCCTCTGACTGGCTCTTAGGCCGAACTAATGACCCCGTCACAACTTCCCAGCAGGAATCGGAAATTAACACTGCCTTTTATAACCTTGATGGATTGACAGAAGAAGAAAAAAATTATTTGGATATGCAATTGGAGATTTTTAGAAAGCTGAAAAAGGAACAGAAAAAAGAAAAATAAATAGCACGTCTCAACCTCCCTGTAAAAAAATAAGCCTATGGTCTTTTCACATAGGTTTTTTTTGGTAAAATGTATAGAACAAATGTTCTATTATTTTTTTACTATGGGAGGGATATATAGTGATACAAATGTACTACAAAACGCCATTTGAGGAAAAGATTGAACGTCTTTTTAGTTCAAAAGGCATTATAAATCCGTCCGAACTAAGTATTGAATATTTATCTAATGTATTTAACATACAAATTGTCTACATTTCTAGTACTCCTGAACGCGCTATCTGGGATAATCGAATGTCTGTTATATTTCTTGATTCTACGAAGTCTCTCCCAGAAATGAGGGAAATATTCTTTCACGAACTCGCCCATCCAATTTTACATGTGGGAAATCAACTTAACATGTGTTCTGATTTTCGGAACTATCAGGAAAACCAAGCGAAAATTTTTCAGTTATATGCCGCAATACCTTTTTATATGATTAAGAAACTGAATTTCCCCAGTGAAGACAGACTGATTATAGAGCAACTATCCGATACCTTCATAGTTACTCACCAACTTGCCAAAAAAAGATGGCAACAAATCAAGCAAAGAATATATTCAGCCTTGTATCTTCGTAATACGACTACCACTCCTATTTCTCAACCAAGGAGACGGTCAAAGGAGACACAAAGAGCATTAGACAAACTATATCGGCAGACTGGCGTCAGGTCGTGATTGTATATGCAACCCGTTGATTACTATGATTTATGTTGAATGCAAATTATGTCCGTTATGGTATATCGTATATTTAAAAAAATGTGACTATGGCCATGACAAGCCCCTTGATGGGTTTGAAGAAAAAATAGGCATCTCCGTTTTTAATGTCCGAGCAACTAATACACCCCGAACGGCCTAATCAATTTGGAAAATAACCTTCGTGCTATAAAACAAAGGTCTGAAGCGAAAGGTATTAGTTTGAGTGACATCAAAACGTCTAATTATTCGAATGATCGGCATGGAAGAAGAATTGTCCATGTCCAAGCGAGGTGGAACATAGTATGAACGTAATTTTGTACGCCAGGGTATCAACGGATGATCAGTCAGAAAGAGGAACGATCGAAGGGCAACTTGAATTTGGAAAAAAGTATTCTGAACTACATCAAATGAACTTGGTTAAAATCTATCAAGACGATGGGATTAGCGGGACACTTGAGCTTGGAGATCGTAACGGTGGAGCCGAACTTTTAAGTGACATAAAAAATCAAAAGATTCATGCCGACGTAATATTGGTCTACAAACTAGACCGCCTAGGCCGATCAGCAAGAGTCATATTAAATGCCATACATGAACTGGATCAACACGGTATTAAAGTAAAATCAATGACTGAAGATTTTGATTCTGGAAGTCCCTCCGGACGATTTCTTGTCACTATGCTTGCGGCGGTTGCTGATCTCGAACGTGAAACCATTATTGAACGCATGTGGCACGGAGCAAACAGAGCTGCCCGCAAAGGAAAATGGCTAGGCGGTATTGTTCCATATGGTTATTACGTTGATGAAGAAGGTTATCTGCAGATAAATAAAACTCCACTTCCAAAACTAGAAAAATCCGAGGCAGACATCGTATATATGATGTATCATTTGATCGGAGAAAAGGGACATTCAGCCAGGGAGGTTGCCAAGTTGCTCAATTCTATGGCGGTCCCTACGTCTTATATTAAAGATAACAGGAAAGTAAAAAGAGGAAAGAGGAAGGTAAAAACGTCAGGATATTGGAGATCATCCAGAGTAAGATCCATTATTTATAACACAACATACAAAGGCATGCATTATTATGGCAAGAGATCGAACAAAAACAGAGAAATTATAGAAAGGCAAGTTCCCGCAATTGTCTCACCCGAATTATGGGAAAAAGCTGTAAATACAATCAAAAATCACAACCTGTCTTCTTATGAAAGTAGAGACGAAAAAAATCTTTTACGTGGACTTATAAAGTGTGGAATGTGCGGGAGAAAGTATTATGCCTTATATTACAACGGAGGAAAAGAAAAACCTCCTAAGTATTATTTTGTATGTTCAGGAAAAGTAGGTGAAAGTTCAGTCTATGATAAATGTAGAAGTAAAAACGTACCTAAAGTTTGGCTTGAAGAATTAGTTTGGCAAGATATTGTTAAGTTTATGGATAAACCAAAGTCGGTAATACAAGAGATTGTGCGAGAATTGAATATTGAGAAAGAAAACTCAACTAACAAAAATGCAGATTTGGAGATTGGAATTCTAAAAAATACAATCGAAGCAAAGGAAAATGAAAAACAAAGCATTCTCGATTTGTTTAGAAAAAAGTTAATTACTCCAGAAGATGTTGAGTTTCAATTAAAAAAGATTAACGATGAAAAACAAGAATTATTAGAAAAATTACATCGATGGCAAGCAGAAAATAAGCAAAACCAAGATGTAAAAAACCGATTGTCTTCTGCTGAAAAAGTACTACAAGAGTTAAGAAAAAAAATTAATAAGGATTTGTCTTATAGGGAGAAAAGGGAAATCATTCATTCGCTAGTCAGTGATATTGTTGTTCATACAATTAAAACACCTGGTAAAAAACGCGATAAAGCTAATATCCAGATAAACTATGTATTTTCCATAGGTCAGAACTACACGGACACGGATTGAGCGACCCGACGAGCATGAAAGCGCTGGGGAACGTGAACTGAGCTCTAGCCCGGCTGAGGGTCACTTCCCGGTCCTCAAGCGGTTGGCGCAACACTTCCAACGCGTTTTTGGAGAACTCCGGCATTTCGTCCAAAAAAAGGACCCCGTGATGGGCTAAACTCACTTCACCCGGTTTCGGAATCGTGCCGCCACCGATGAGCCCAGCCGCGGAAATGGTGTGGTGGGGTGCCCGAAAGGGACGTGACGACACCAGTTTGCCCCGTTCGGTCAAAAGCCCGGCGGTACTGTAGATCTTCGTCACTTCTAATGCTTCTTTTGCAGATAGATTTGGTAATATAGATGGAATGCGCCTCGCCAGCATCGTTTTCCCCGAACCGGGAGGGCCGATGAGCAAAATGTTGTGCATGCCAGCCGCCGCCACTTCCAACGCCCGTTTGACGTGATGTTGCCCGCGCACGTCGGAAAAGTCTTCCGACACACGTCGGTCATCGTGATCGACCGGAGTTCGAACATATGGCTCGAGATGTGTCTCTCCCTGCAAAAAGGCGACTGCTTGCTGTAACGTTTCAACAGGTAAGACGTCGAGGCCGTCGACTAACGCCGCTTCCTCCGCATTGGAGGCTGGAAGCACGACAGAGGTAAAGCCACGGGCTTTGGCCTCCATGACCATGGGCAACACGCCGTTTAACGGGCGCAGGACGCCTTCAAGGGACAGTTCGCCCAGCAGCAACGTGTGCTGTAACGGTTCCGCTTGAAGCTGGCCGCTGGCCAGCAGTATGCCGAGGGAGATGGCCAAGTCAAAACGGGAGCCTTCTTTCTTCATGTCGGCTGGTGCCAGATTGGTCGTGATCCGTTGCATGGGAAAAGAGTGTCCGCTGTTTTTAATCGCCGCCCGCACCCGGTCCCGCGATTCTCTTACAGCTGAATCGGGTAGTCCGACGATATCAAATTGCGGCAAGCCGTTTGATATGTCCACTTCCACTTCGACGATATGGCCGTCAATGCCGGATACCGTCGCACTGTACAGTTTGGCGTACAAAACTGATGACCCCTTTCAAGCTATCTCTACCAACTTCACTTAGGAATTTCCCGCCGTTCAAAAATGCGTACACTATGTTTTGGCTAACAGCGCACGAATGTCTTTTTCGATGTCCAACGGCTTCACGATCGGGGCGTACCGTTTGTACACGTGACCTGTCGCGTCGACCAAAAATTTCGTAAAATTCCATTTAATCGCCCCGCCCCACAATCCTTTACTCTGTTTTGTTAAGTATCGGAACAGCGGGTGTCTCTGTTTACCGTTTACTTCCACCTTTTGAAACATGGGAAAGCTGACGCCGTACTGAGACTGGCAAAACGATCGTATTTCGTCGTGACTGCCGGGTTCTTGATTCATAAACTGATTGCATGGAAAACCGAGGACAGTAAAACCTTCGTCCCGGTACTTTTCGTACAACTCCTGCAGCTCTTTGTACTGCGGGGTAAACCCGCATTTGCTCGCCGTATTGACAATAAGGAGCACCCGACCTTTAAACTCGGCCAGCGACATCTCTTGGCCGTCGATCGTCTTAGCTGAAAACTGATAGACACTCACCCATATCCCCCCGTGTACATACAATGCTTAAATTCATTATACTATTCTTTCAACATCCAAACGTACGCCAGTTTTCAAACGCTGTACCCCGTTGCACGACACTCAGCCTCGCGGTACAATAAACGGGGTGTCAACCGTTATATCGTCGAAGGAGACGCCTTTGGAAGGAGTTCTTGCATGAAAACGCTCGTATTAGCGGAAAAGCCGAGTGTCGGACGAGACCTGGCCCGTGTACTCGGCTGCCGTCAACAGCATAAAACTTACATAGAAGGCTCCCGTTACATCGTCACATGGGCCCTTGGACATCTCGTTGAACTGAAAATGCCGGAAGACTACGACAAGCGGTATGAAACGTGGCGTATGGAAGACTTGCCCATCATTCCGGAACAAATGGAACTGAAAGTGATTCGCAAAACGAGCGCGCAGTTCAAAGCGATCCAGAAGTTGACCAAACGGAAAGACATCAAAGAACTCGTGATCGCAACAGACGCGGGCAGGGAAGGCGAACTCGTCGCCCGCTGGATTATCAAAAAAATACACTGGAGAAAGCCAGTGAAGCGGCTGTGGATTTCATCTCAAACGGACCGCGCCATTCGCGAGGGGTTTAAACAGTTAAAACCGGCGCACGCATACGATGCGCTGTACGCATCCGCTGTCTGCCGCGCAGAAGCGGACTGGCTCATCGGCCTCAATGTGACACGGGCGCTGACAACGAAATACGACGACCCTCTTTCGGCCGGAAGAGTACAAACTCCCACGCTAAACATCATCCTCGAACGGGAACACGAAATCGAGACGTTCGTCCCGAAGGAATTCCGCACATTGACGGCACATTTCGGCAGCTTTTCTGCCCAATGGGAACAAAACGGGGACAAACGACTGTTTGACCTCGAACGGGCTGAGCAGCTGTCCTCAACATTGAAGGGAGAAAAAGGCGTCGTCCGCTCTGTCAAACAGAAAACCAAACGCGAGCCGCAGCCACTGCCGTACGACTTAACCGAGCTGCAGCGCGACGCCAACAGGCGGTACGGTTTTTCTGCGAAGAAAACGTTAAACATTTTACAGCAGCTTTACGAGTATCACAAACTCATCACTTACCCACGAACCGATTCCCGTTACTTGACGAAAGACATGGAAACCACCATGCCCAAAAGACTGAAAGCTCTGTCGGACGGATACCGGGACGAAGTGAAACTTCTCCTCGGCCGAAACGCCCCTCTATTGGCAAAACGCGTATTCAACGATCACAAAGTAACCGATCACCACGCCATTATTCCGACGGATGAGCCTTTGGTCTTAAGCGACCTGTCCGCCGACGAACGCAAAGTGTACGACATGATTGTCCGCCGCTTTCTTGCGCTATTTCACCCGCCACACCGTTATAGCGTCATCACGGCAGTGATTGACATTGCGGGGGAAACGTTCGTGACCCATGAAACACGAGAGGTGGAACGAGGGTTTACTGTCGTCATGCGACAGGAGCGCGCTGCCGCAAATCAGAGTGAACCCCTTCCTTTAAAAGAAGGCCAAACGGTCGTTCCAAAAGACATCGTGATGGAAAAAGGATACACGGAACCGCCGGCTCGCTTGAATGAAGCAGACTTACTCGCACGCATGGAAAAACATGGCCTCGGCACTCCCGCCACACGAGCCGACATAATAGAGCGTTTGCTGGAAACTGAAGTGGTCACCCGCCATAACGGCCGTTTCCGCCCGACACCAAAGGGAAAACAGCTGATCAACCTGGTAAGCGAAGAATTGAGATCTCCTGAATTGACATCGCGTTGGGAACGGGAGCTGGAGGCCATAGCCCGGGGCAAAGGAAATGCCAAAACATTTCTTGCCAACATTCGTCGTCAGACCTACACACTTGTGAACGAAATCAAAACGAGCGACCAAACGTATCGCGCCTACAACTTGACCGGCAGCAAATGTCCGGAATGTGAGGCAAAACTAAAAGAAGTCAAAAGAAAAAACGGCACCATGCTCGTCTGCTCCAACCGCCGGTGCACTTACCGTCGCAGAAAGGACCCGGTTCTGTCCAACCGCCGCTGTCCCCAGTGCCGTAAACGGATGGAAATACACCAGGGAAAAGCCGGGCCGTACTTTCAATGCCGTTCGTGCAACCTCGTGGAAAAAAAGGACCGTTCAACCGGAAACGTGTCAAAACGCGAAGAGCGCCAGCTGTTGAAAAAATACTCCGGGCACGAGTCGCTAAAAACAAACCTGGGCGAGGCTCTAAAAGCGGCATTGCAGAAAAGGGAGGAATAGCTCATTGGATGCCCGACTTTGACGGTATCGTATATTACAGAAACCATCGCTCATTTCAGTTTCTTTGGCGGCGGCCCTCCCCAGCTTATACCTGAAGATACCGTGTCAGCGGAAATGGACGCCGTTCTTTTGCCACGGTGTTCCCAACAACGGAAGCGCCCAGCGATCTAGGCCGTAAAATCCGGCCACTTTCCAGGCGAGCACCAACCACGTCGCTAACACAAACAAAAGGGGGTTGGTGCTCAGCGTCCCGGCAAACAAAAAGCTGACATTCATGAAACCTCCGAAAAATGCCGCTATTCCCGTGAACAAACCGAGAATGAGCCCTAAACCGACGAACAACTCCCCGTAAGCCACCATAAATGAAAATACTTTAGGACTGGACAACACGACGTTTTCCAAAAAGGCTGCATACCAGGAGGATACGTCTTCTTTTTCCAGTGCTCCTTGCACAAAGCCTTGCACGGCGGCACCTGCCTGTTCCCCTGTCCACTCGTCGGCTGTTACCTTCTTCCATCCGGCCGTTAACCATGCATAACCGACATACAACCGAATGATCAGCCATAGCCAAGCCGACCGCGTACTGGAAAACAAATACCATGACACAGGGTTTTCAGGGACAACAATTTCTTTTGCTTTCTTCACCGCAATCTTCTCCTCATGTAATCGTATTGTGACTTTTTGTCAGCCATACGGATCACTGTATCCGTTCGTTTTGTACGGTCTCTTACCTTCTTCCTTTGGTCGCGTCTTTTTAGGATGACCGACATCGCGGTGGCGAGAACAAGACAGTCCCCTCCTTCAATCAGGTTTTCTAAAGTTTCATCCTGAATCCCCCACCGAGCTTTTCACACCTTTACAGTAATAATTATCGGGTCGATGGGATTCGTTCTGAACGTTCTCGTACATTTGTCTTGATTTGTTCACGTAACGTTCACATTCCCTTCAAAACGGGACTTGAATCTCACGGAAAAGGTTCGCTATATAGGATATAAGACTCAACTATGAGATTGTAGTCCTATGAAGGAAGGAAGTTTTACTGCCATGGATGAGCAATTATTACTGTTTCAAAACTGGATTAACGAACAAAAACTTCTTCACGTTGAAATTCTCTTGAGGAAAAAGGGAAAACAGTCGTTAAGTGTTCGGATGTTGAAATACGATTCACACTTGAAAACGTTGCTCTTGTACGATGTCGATCGAAAAGAGGTTCTGTCCATCGACATTCACCAAATCGATCGGATTCAACCGGCCGACGACGCCGTCGTTTAAAAATATGTCGCCCATAAACACCACGACGCAATCGCACAGACGGTTCACGATACTTTCATCCCGAACGTTTCCTGCACCCCATCCCCCTTCTCTCTCGGGCCTACGATACACCCAATGCACCGTCGTTGAAGAGCCAGTCCGTGCAGAAAACAGCTTCTCGATCCCTTGGGCAAAGCTGTTCGCCAACCTGCTCAAAAATCGGAGGTGACGAAGCATACAACCACAAAAAACGACCGTCACGTGCAGGCTCGCGAGGTGTAACTTTGAAAATTAAGGAATTTTTAAGATGGAGGCAAGTTTCCATTAATCCTTTACAATTACAATACTGTTATCAGATTCGAGAAGGGAACATCCCACATGGCTAAAAGGAAACAGAAGAGATCAAGGTTAAAACGGCTGATACTGTCCGCAGCGCTCGTAACCTTACTGTCATTGGGCGGCTGGGTCGGTATTTTGGCGAGCGGTCATTACCTCGTGAGCGAAGCACAACTCGATCACCTTCAACAAATGGCTCTATCACAGAACTCGAGCTACGTTCGGACCGATGAAATGCCTGAATACGTGTGGGAAGGTTTTCTCGCCATAGAAGACCACAGGTTTAAACAGCACGGCGGTATCGATTGGATCGGTCTTGTACGGGCGCTGTGGGTGAACGGGCTAGAAGGGAGCAAAGCTCAGGGCGGCAGCACGATTACAATGCAGCTCTCGCGCAATCTGTTTTTGACACACGAGAAAGAACTGAGTCGCAAAATAAAAGAAATGATCATTGCCGTCCGCTTGGAACGGCATCTCTCAAAGGATCAACTATTGGGGCTGTACCTGAACCACATTTATTTCGGCCACGGGAAGTACGGCATTGAAGCGGCGGCAAACTTTTACTTCGGAAAAACTGTGCGCGCCGACCATTCAGAAAAAGAAACGGTCACTTTAAGCGAAGCGGCCCTCCTTGCCGCTCTGCCCAAAGCGCCTGAACACTATTCTCCCCTTAAAAATTTGGAACAAGCGCTCCATCGCCGCAACCTCGTTTTGTCGCGGATGGTTGACGTCGGCTTCATCACGGAAGACACGTCCAAAACCGCCATGCATCAGGCCATCAACATCATAGCGTCTAACGCCCCGGAAACGGAGTAGACGGTGCCCGTTCCTTTCTATCATGTCACCGGTTGTCCCTTCCATCGACATCGCGGGCTGGCATTGGTACGCTGAACGTGTCGAAAACTTTATCTCACAGGAAAGGGAGAACGGGGATGAAAGCGATTCTGTTTGATTTAGACGGCACACTGCTGCCCATGGATACGGACGCCTTTTTACACCAGTACTTGAAAGCTCTGGCCGCCCACGTCAAACACATCTTCGACCCGGACTTACTCGTTAAGCACGTAACCGACAGCACAAAAGCGGTGATTGGCCAACGAAAATCCAGAGCTTACAAACGAATAGGTGTTTTACACGGCTTTCCCCCCATGGCCGTCAACTGGCTGTTCCGTTCGTTTCCACATAGTCTTTGACGATATCTTCAGATTGCGGCTTCGTCACATAACTCACGACAACGAAGACGAGAACGTTGACCGCGAGTCCCAGTATCCCGGCGTGAATGTCCAGCGGTGTGACGGGGTTTACAATTTGGTAGTAAAAATTGACGGCAAACCCCGCAGCCAATCCTGCGACGACCCCTGCCGGCGTTCCCCGCTTCCAGTACATCGCACTGTAGACTCCCGGGGCAAACTGGACAATCGAGCCGTATGCTCCTGCCAAAAGGGCAATCAACCCTTGGCCGCCGAACACGGCTACGAGGTAAGCCAGAGCACCGATGACGACAACGGCGGTACGTATCACGAGAAGTACCGTTTTATCCGATAAGTTCGTCCACAAATTTTTGATTACACCGTCCGTAAATTCGAGGGAGGCACTGTGGGTAATGACGTCGGCACTGGACATGGCTGCTGCCAGGGCGGCTGCTCCGACGAGTCCGTACAACCAGCCAGGGATTTGTAAAACGGTCGTAATTAAATAGGGAAGAATTTGATCCGGTTCGCCCAGTTGCCCTTGCTCCACTAATCCAACTCCGGCAAATCCTACTAACAACAAGGGGACGACAAACAGGGCAAACACAGGATACGCGATCACCGTCCGTTTTACAGTCAACGCATTGGAAGAATAAGACCTGGAAAACAGGTGCGGCCACATGAGAAAGCCAATGGCAGAAACCAGAATAAGGGTAGTGTAGGCCATGGGGGACATCGTCGAACCTTCTGTCCCGATTTCCAAAAACCCGGGGTTGGTCTGGGCAATGCGAGTGAACATTTCTGTCGTACTTCCGTAAAGTTGAATGACGACGGCAAACCCGACCGTCCACGATATGACGATCATGAGCAACCCTTGAAACACGTCTGACCACGCCGCCGCTCTCAATCCTCCCGTCGCCACGTAAATGACGACAATGGCGTAGGCCAGTAACGCCCCTAACCAAAAGGGGACGCGCCCTTCCGTCATGATATTGAAGATGATGGCCATCCCTTTCATCTGCGTGGCCAGATACTGTATGGAAGCAAAAAACACAATCAGTCCGACTAACACGGCGAGTGTTTTCATCGGGTAACGACCCTGTAAAAATCCGACGAGAGAGTACAATTCGCGCCTGCGCCCGATGCGGCCAATTTTCGGGCCAACGACATACCACGGCAAAATGGCAAATGCCGTATAAGCCAACACATACAAAGCAGGTGCACCGCGGGAATAAGCCCACCCCGGTGCCCCTAAAAACGCAAAGGCGCTGAATATGGCACCCCCCATGAGAAACCAGGTGACCAAGAGGCCGAGGTTTCTTCCGCCCACTGTGAACTCATCCAGTGTCACGTGCCCCTTTCCCTTGCCGGCCAGTATTCCGATTAAAAGAGCAATGACCAAATAAGCGACCATTAACACTAAAGCAATTTGCCAGTCTTGCACGCTTCTATTCCCCCCTTTTATCTGGATCCAGGACATACAAGATTAAGACGGCGGTAAACGTAACGACAGCCCACATCACCACCCAAAAAAAACTGAAGGGCAATCCAAACACAATCGGAAACGCTTTATTGCCCAGTTGAAACACCGGAAACAAGACAGTTAAAAACAGTGCGATCGTGACAGTAAAATACACTTTGTCAAACGTGTGCCGCTTCATGGCATTCACCTCCATTTCACCATTTTACACAACATATCGCCTATTCTGCAATTTCAAAATAACGGTTCATCCCCGCTATACACAACTTTTCCGTCTATGAGCGTCATCGTCACCTGCAAATCTTTAATGCGCTCAGTCGACACATTCAATATCGGTTCATTGAGCACGACGAGGTCTGCCAGTTTTCCAGTTTCGATGCTGCCTTTGATCTTCTCCTCAAAGCTGGCGTACGCACCGTTCCACGTATACAGCCTGATCGCTTCTAACACGCTGATGCGCTGATTGGCCCCGATCTCTTTTCCAGACTCGCTTTTTCTATTCACCGCAGCGTGAATGCCGAGCAGTGGGTCGCAATGTGTAACTGGGCTGTCAGAAGCACCGGCCACCATCATCCCGTTATCTACAAAGTCTCGGACTGGATACATGTGCTGAACGCGGTCACCGTAGTATTCCAGGTAGCTGTCGCCGAATTCGTAGCAAAAGGCGGGATTCGGGATCGGGACGACACCGAGGCCCTTCATTCTGGCCAACAAGTCCGGCATCGTTATGCCTGCATGTTCAATCCGGTGACGGTGATTGCGGCGTGGATGTTTGGCTAGAGCCGTTTCAATGCAGTTCAACACCATTTCAATGGCGCGGTCCCCTTGTGCGTGGGCTGTAATTTGAAATCCTTTTTCATGGGCGCGGCCAAGCACGGCGTTCAATCTCTCCTGGCTGTAATACAGCACTCCGCAATCTTCTGGGTTGTTCGTGTACGGTTGCCGCGTCGCCGCTGTTGGGCCGGTGCTGCTCCCGTCTGTAAAGACTTTTGCCGGCCCGATTTTAAACCTTTCGTCCCGAGACCCGTCGTCACGCCGGATTGGATCATTTTGTCCACAAATTCTTCGGAGTTGTTCAAAGCGCACACCATGGCGTAAATCCTGACCTTCACATCTCCAGACTGAACGGCTTGATGCATCACTCTCAAATTGTCGGGCCCATACCCTCCCGCGTCGTGAACACTCGTAATCCCGGCCCGCACAAAGTCCTCTGATGCCAAAGTCAACGCCTTCCGCATCTCGTCGTCACTGAACTTCGCCGTTTCAAACATGTGCATATGGGCCGCTTCGATCATCACCCCGTTCGGCACTCCGTTCTCATCGCGGCCGATCTTTCCGCCCTCCGGATCAGGGGTATGCTCATCGATGCCGGCCAGTTTTAGTGCCAAACTGTTCACGATGGAGATGTGGGCGCACGTCCGGATGACGATTATCGGGTGTTCCTGGGAAACTTCATCCAACTCTTTCCTTGTCGGATACCGCTTTTCTTTTATCCTTAATTCGTTAAAACCCCACGCCCTCACCCATTGGCCTTTAGGTGTCTCGCGAGCCTTTTGGCGCAATGCGTCCAGAATATCTTCAATCGACTGGATGTGGGGCGCTTTACAACTTATGCCAAGTTGATTCGTACCGTACATCGTCATGTGCAGGTGAGAATCGACAAAACCTGGCAAGACGCTATTGCCTCCCAACTCGATCACCGTCGTATCCTTGCCGATCAGCGGCTTGATGTCCTCGTTGCTCCCAACAGCCAAAATGCGGTTCCCTTTCGTCGCCACGGCTTCTTGAATGCGATGCTCGCGGTCTACTGTGATGACCTGCCCGCCTAAAAACGCTTTGTCGGCATACAAGACATCGATCACCTCTCTCGACTGTATACGTATGTTTACAGTATGTCTATTATTGTACAACGATTTTTAACAATTTGGCTAGTGCAATTGTTAGCGCTATCATTTACATTAATGATACGAAAATGCGCCTTTCCCTCCTCCAGTTCACAACCAAAAACTTGCGGCTGTCTCGTTTGGACTCCGAAAGACAAAAAGGGGTGGAGATGTTTGAAGCAACACATGGTCCAGTTACACAACGTGGTCAAAAGTTTTTCTGACAACGTCGTCGTGAACAACGTCACCATGCACATTAACAAAGGGGAGTTCCTCACGCTCCTCGGTCCCTCTGGATGCGGGAAAACGACCACATTGCGCATGATTGCCGGCTTCGAACAGCCGACTGAAGGCGAGATTTCGATAGACGGCCAAGTCGTACACGGAATCCCGCCCCACAAGCGGGACGTCAACACTGTCTTTCAAAGTTATGCCCTCTTCCCCCACATGAGCGTCTACGAAAACGTCGCGTTCGGTTTGAAAATGAAAAAATTGAAGAAAAGCGAAATTGAACCCCGTGTAAGTGAAGCGCTAAAACTCGTCCAGTTGGAAGATTTCTCAACCCGCAAGCCGGACCAGTTAAGCGGCGGCCAAAAACAACGCGTCGCCATTGCCAGAGCGATTGTCAACAGTCCGAAAGTCCTGCTGTTGGACGAGCCCCTCGGCGCCCTCGACCTTAAGCTGCGGAAACAAATGCAAGTTGAATTAAAACATCTGCAGCAAAAACTGGGGATTACGTTTGTTTACGTCACTCATGATCAGGAAGAGGCCCTGACCATGTCTGACCGAATCGCGGTGATGAATCACGGGGTGATTGAACAAGTCGGAACGCCCGATGAAATTTACGAGCGGCCCGCTTCTCGCTTCGTCGCAGATTTTATCGGGGAGACCAACATTTTCGAAGGAACAGTCGTCGGTTTTGAGAACGGTTACGCCTATATAGAACTTTCTGGTCATAAAATCCCCGTTCCACAGTCAGAACTGTTGAAAATGAACGGGTCAGCGACTGTTGCCATTCGGCCAGAACAACTGAAAATTGTAGACGACGTGTCCGAGCAGGCGATCAAGATCCCCGGAAAAGTTGTGGAACACATATACGTCGGGTCCGTGATCAAAACGACGGTTTCACTGCCGTGGCAGCAACACATCACGGTCAGTTCAGTCCCTGACGAGAAACACGTCTACCAGCCAAACAGCGACGTTTTCGTCAGCTGGGAGCCGAAAAAAGCTGTGGTGGTCAAATCATGAGCAGCAAATCAAACCTCAGTCAAACAGCCGTTTCGAAACGACTTCATTCACAACGCTTCAGAAATTTAATCGGACTGAGCTGGACGATATCTCCTGTCACCTTCTGGATGATCTTATTTTTCGTCTTTCCTTTAATTTTCATTTTCATGATGAGTTTTGCTGTGCGAGGCCTCTACGGTGGCGTTGAGTACTCTTTTACTCTTGAAAATTACGTTCGCTTTTTTGACCCCCTCTATTTAAACATTTTGTGGGAGTCGATTTTGATTGCTGCCTTGACGACTGTCATCTGCCTCGTATTTGGCTACCCGTTCGCCTACATCGTCGCAAGGGCTCCGCGGAAATACCGCAACATCCTGCTCATGCTCATCGTCGTTCCGTTCTGGACCAACTCTTTGATCCGAACGTATGCGTGGATTGTGCTGTTGAGGACAGAAGGCGTCATCAACACCGTCCTTTTACAGCTCGGCGTCATTTCTGAACCGTTTGAGATGCTGTACAACACTGGGGCAGTTATGGTCGGGCTGGCGTACACCCTCTTTCCGTTCATGGTTTTACCGCTGTACGCATCTATCGAGAAACTAGACCAGAATCTGCTAGAAGCGGCCAGCGATTTAGGCGCCAAACCTTGGCAAACGTTTGCGAAAGTGACCCTGCCGCTCACGATGCCAGGCGTCGTCGCCGGATGCCTTCTCGTCTTCATCCCGACATTAGGTCTGTTTTTTATCCCTGACTTAATGGGAGGATCGAAGACCATGCTCATTGGAAACTTAATCAGGAACCAATTTCTAACGGCGAGGGATTGGCCCTTTGGTTCAGCCGCTTCCGTCATATTGATGATCCTCACGCTAATATTTGTTCTCATTTACTTGCGTTCTGGCGGGGACAAGAAAGGAATGGAGGTGCTGTAATGAAACGCCGACTGAACCGTTGGCCATCCATCCTGTACGCCGGGTTCATTTACGCGTTTTTGTATATCCCGATCGTCATCCTCATCGCCTTTTCGTTCAACCAGTCGCGCTTAAATGCTGTCTGGACAGGGTTCACATTTGACTGGTACGGGGCGCTGCTGCAAAACACCGACGTTCTCGATGCCACAAAAGTCAGTCTGACAGTGGCGTTCATTTCGACAATCGCATCGACCATGATCGGGACATTAGCAGCCGTCGGGATGTACCGCTACCACTTTCGAGGAAAAACAGCTTTAGACGGCATGCTCTACTTGCCGATCGTGATCCCGGAAATCGTGATGGGCATTTCTTTGTTAGCTTTTTTTGCGACTGTCGAAATACCGCTGGGGATCACAACATTAGTCATCGCCCACATTACGTTCAGCGTTCCCTTTGTCGTCGTCGTCGTCCGTGCCCGGTTAGAAGGGTTTGACCGGTCGATAGAAGAGGCGGCCATGGATCTCGGCGCCAATGAGTGGCAGACGTTTGTAAGAGTAACCCTCCCGATTATCGCGCCTGGCATTGTCGCCGGAGCTCTGCTCGCCTTTACCCTTTCCATTGACGACGTCATCATCAGTTTCTTCGTTGCCGGACCGAGCAGTACGACGTTGCCGTTAAAAATTTTCTCGATGGTGAAGTTCGGAGTAACGCCTGAAATTAACGCCCTTTCGACGATCATGTTAATCGTGACGCTCACCATTGTCATTATTGCTGAACGCATCCGCATGAAAAAAGAAAATGTATCTTAGGAGGTATCGACATTGACAGAACTCAACCGCAAATGGCAGTCAACAGGTGTTTTCAACTACACGCAATCGGATTACGACCAAGCAAAAGTGGTCATTGTCGGCGCACCGATGGACTACTCGGTCAGTTTTAAAACCGGGACGCGTTTCGGTCCCCAGGGGATACGCCATGCGTCTTACGGTTTAGAAGAATACAGCCCTTACGTCGACCGACACTTATCAAATGTACCGGTCTACGACAAAGGTGATCTCGTCCTTCCTTTCGGCAATGTCGATGAAAGTTTGAACATCATCTATAAAGGCGTCAAGGAGGTGGTTCAAGACAAGAAGGTCCCGTTCGTTCTCGGCGGTGAACACCTTATCTCACTGCCGTGCATTCAAGCAGTGGCCGAACATTACCCTGATCTCGTCGTGTTGCACTTTGACGCCCACACGGATTTGCGGGATTCGTTCTTCGGGGAAAAGCGGTCCCACGCCACGGTCATCCGCCGGGTGATTGAGCTGTTAGGGAAGGGGAAAGTTTACCACTACGGCATCCGCTCCGGAGAACAGCACGAGTTCCGCTACGCCGACGCCATGTCGCACATGCGTCGCTACACCGTTCTGTCTCCACTTAAAGACGACATCAAGCACCTGCAAAACCGACCGGTTTACGTCACCTTTGACATCGACTGCATCGATCCGGCCTACTGCCCCGGAACAGGGACGCCGGAACCGGGCGGCATCTCTTCCGCTGAAGCCTTTGAAGCGATCCACCTCTTGAAGGAATTAAATGTCGTCGGCATGGATCTCGTCGAAGTGTCGCCCCATCTCGACCATAGCGGTATTACAGATATGACAGCCGCAAAACTCGTTCGGGAAGCGATCCTCAGTTACTGGTTTTAGGCGACATGTTAACGCATTGTAGATTTCAAAGGGAGGTTTCGAGTGATTATGCAAACAAACGCAAAGAAACTGTCCTTTCTTCTCTTAGTTTTAGTTATATCCGTAAGCGCATTCATCTCTGGGTGCAGTAGCAGCGACACGTCGGGTGACAGCAGCACATCAGAGGGCAGTCAAGACGAACAGCTTTCCGGCGAACTCAACTTGTTCATTTGGTCAGAGTACATGCCGGACAGTGTCATTAAAAAGTTTGAAGAAGAGTACGGGATCAGGGTCAACTACAACACGTACTCATCCAACGAGGAAATGTTGGCCAAAATTAGCGGCGGTGCAGCCGGTTACGATTTGTCCGTCGCCAGTGACTACATGGTGGAAATTATGCTCAAACAAGATTTGCTTGAACCGATTGACAAGGACAACATCGCGAATCTGAAAAACATTGACGAGCAGTTTTTGGATCAGTCCTTCGACCCAGGCAACGAACATTCCGTGCCGTACATGTGGGGGAATGTCGTGATCGCCGTCAATAAAGACGCCGTGAACCAGGATGTGAATAGCTACGAAGATTTGTGGGACCCGGATTTTGAACGCTCCCTCGTCGTCCTGGACGACCAAAGGGTCTTAATCGGCATTGCGAACAAACTGCAAGGAGAATCGATGAACGCGACTGATCCTGCCGTGATCGAGAAATCGAAAGACATTTTGTTGGACTTACTGCCCAACATTAAAGCGTACGACAGCGACAGTCCAAAGACGATGCTCATCAACGGGGAAGCGACAGCCGGCATCGTCTGGGGGGCTGAAGCGCACCTCGCCAAACGGGAAAACCCGGCGATTGAAGCCGTACTGCCGGAAGAAGGCACGAACATATGGATGGACAACTTTGTCATCCCTGTCGGTGCGCCGAACAAACAGGCAGCTGAAGCGTTTATCGACTTTATTTTAAGGCCAGAGATCAGTGCGGAAATATCAAAAGACTTCCCTTACGCCAACCCGAACAAAGCCGCCCACGAACTGATTGACGAAGAAATTTTAAACGACCCCGCTGTCTACTCTCCGCCAGAGTTTATTGAGAAGAGCGAGTACTTTACTGACATCGGAGACGCCATTTTGGAGTACGACCGCGTATGGTCAGAAATTAAGCAGCACTAAGGAGCGGACGAATATTCCTCACTAAAAAAGGGTCGGAAAAGAGCCGACCCTTAAGGAACACTTACAAATTCTTTTTGAAGGCTTGAAGCGCATCGTCCATAATGTGGATCATCTCTTCCATTTCTTCCTCGCTGATAGTCAAAGGCGGTGAGACGGCAATAATGTTGTACCCTTCGTTGGCGCGAAGCGCCCTTAGGATTAATTTGCGTTTAAAACATTCTTCCACGAAGGTAAGCCCCGCTTTAACCGATGGGTCAAACGGCGTCTCGCTGTCACGGTCTGCGTACAGTTCAAAGCCGGCTAATAGCCCAATCGCCCGTGTCTTCGTCACGATGCTGTGTCGATCTTCCAAATAGCGAAAGCCTTTTTTCAGCTCTTGCTCCATCTTTCGCACATGGTCGATGAGGTTGTCCCGCTCGAGGATTTCGATGTTCTTCAAGCCGACGGCACAAGCCGTTGGGTGCCCGCTGTATGTGAATCCGTGGGCGAGCACATCTTCGTACTGGACGAGTGCATCCCGGATGTGTTGCCGGATGAGCACTCCCCCTAATTGGGCGTATCCGCTCGTAATTCCTTTGGCAATCGTCATCAAGTCAGGGACGACGCCCCAGTTTTCGACTCCGAACATCTTTCCGGTACGACCGAAGCCGCAAATGACTTCATCGGCGATCATCAAGATGTTGTGCTCGTCGCACAATTGTCGTACGGCTTCTAAGTAACCGTCCGGCGGGATGTAGACACCCCCCGAGCCCTGCACCGGTTCTAAAATGACAGCGGCAATCGTGTCAGCCCCTTCTCTTTCGATAAGATCTCGGATACACCCGCAACCGTGTTCGTGCGCCTCCCCCCTCTCACAGTCGACGCGATGGGGTCTTGCGTGAAAGATGCCCGGAATTTTCGAGCCCGAAAACTGATGGAATGCCGGAACGTTCGTTGCCGTTTGCGCGGCAATTGTCACGCCGTGATAGCTGCGCTCTAAGGCAATAATTTTCGTTTTTTCCGGCTTTCCCTTCATCCGCCAGTAAAAGCGGGCGAGTTTAAACGCGGTGTCATTCGACTCCGAACCGCCTGACGTGTAAAAGACCGCATTCAAATCCCCAGGTGCGAGGGAAGCCAGTTTTTCCGCGAGGCGAATAGCCGGTTCGTTAGAGTAACTGACGAACGACGAGCTGAATGCCAGTTTCGCCATCTGTTCTTTTGCCGCTTCCGCCAGTTCCTGCTGACCGTGGCCCAAGTTGACGTTCCAAAGCATAGAAATGCCGTCAATGTACTCGTTTCCGTTGACGTCGTTGACATAAATGCCGTCTCCATCGGAAAAGATCAGTTTTGGTCCTTGTTCGACGTGAGCCTTAGGAGAGGTCGTCGGATGGAGAAAGTACTGTTTGTCCCATTCCGCCAACTGTTCAACTGTCGTTTGTGCCAATCGCTCTGCCATGTACAAAACCTCCTCACACTTTATACGCTGTTTCTCTTCCAGTGACAGACCGTGGCCGCAAGTTGCGGGACACCTGCTAACGTCAGCATCAACATGTCACCCGTTGTGGAGAAGGGTGTCCCTAGGTACACCCAATCTACTGAACTACTCCACTTTTTTCCGTTTCATCCAAGCGGTAGATGTGTGGCCGGCGGTCTTTGAGCGGGGTGACGGAACCTGTTTCACGATTGCGGCACAACCGTTCCAAATCGATGTCTCCGACGACCATCGCTTCACTGTTCGGCTGTCCTTCTGCTATCACTCCGTTACCGGCAAACGCGTAATCGCACGGTGAGAATACAGCCGACAGTCCGAATTGTGTGGGCGTCTGCGGCACATGAGACAAATGACCGACGGTTCCGGCCACGACGGTAAACAGTTCGTTCTCCACGGACCGTGCTAGGGCACAGTAGCGCACCCGCATGTAACCTTGTTCGTCCTCAGCCGAAAACGGCGTAAACAGAATGTTGGCCCCCTGTTCTGCGGCCATGCGGCCAAGTTCCGGGAATTGGATGTCGTAACCGATGAGGATGGCAACTTTGCCGCAATCTGTCTCGAACACGCGAAGGCCGTCCCCCGGTTGAACGCCCCACCACTTCCGCTCATTCCACGGAATGTGGAGTTTGTACTGCTTGTCTATCGTCCCGTCGCGCTGGAAAAGAAACGCCACATTGTAGAGGGAGCCGTTTTCCTCGACGAAGTGCGTTCCGCCCACAATGTTGATATCGTACTTGACAGCCATCTCAGAGAACAGTTGCACGTAGTTTTCGGTATACCGGGTAAGCTTCCGCACTTGTCTGCTCGGAACCTTTTCGTTTTCGAGTGACAAGAGCTGCAAGGTCATCGCCTCAGGAAACACGATGAAATCTGCGCGGACGTTTGAAGCGGAGCGGACGAAGTATTCACACTGGGCCGCAAAGTCGTCAAAAGATGTGATCTGTTTTAAACGGAACTGAACGGACGCAATGCGAACTGGCAACGAACGGCGGTAGTCGAGACTCAAATCGGGGCGGTACTCCTCGTTGCGCCATTCCATCAACGTCGCGTACTTTAACGACTCTTTGTCGTGGGGCAAGTAGTTGGGCAAAATGCCGCGCACGACAAAACCGTTCATCGTCTGGAACGTGATCACCGGATCGTATATGTTACGTTTCAACACTTGTTCCACGTACTCCTGTGGCGTCAGTTTATCGGCGTACTTGTGGTAATTGGGCATGCGCCCGCCGAACAAAATACTTTTTAGATTTAATTGCCGACACAGCTTTCGACGGGCTTCATACAGCCTGCGCCCAATTTTTAGTCCTTGGTAATCGGGGTGGACGACAACGTCAATCCCGTACAAATTTTCCCCGTTCGGATTGTGGTTCTCAATGTATCCGTTCCCGCATATTTCATCAAACGTGTGCTCTTCCCCGTACTCGTCAAAATTGACGATGAGACTGGAACAGGAGCCGACAATCTTGCCGTCGTATTCGACACAAAACTGCCCTTCGGGAAAGATGCGGATGTGGCTTTCATAATGCTCCCGTTCAAACGCGACCCCCGGAATGCCGAAGCTGAGATTGGCTAATTCGACAATTTCGTCTATGTCTTCTTTTCGCATCTGACGGACGGTGATTTTCTTCTCGAACTTCGCTACCTCCACTTTTGACATCTCCGTCTGCACTCCCTTCACGAGATGACTCTTTAACGTGGATTACGTCATTCGGAAAGATACAAACTTCTCTTCCAAAAATTCGAGGATGCCAGAAGTTCCGCCTTCCCTGCCGATACCGCTCTCTTTCACACCGCCAAACGGCGCCTGGACGACAACCGGACGGGGGTCATTCACCCCGATAATCCCGTATTCCAGTTTGGACACTGTTTGAAACGCCCGATCCACATTCTTCGTGTAAAAATAGGCGGCCAGTCCGTATTCCGGATGGTTCACCTTTTTTGCCAGATCGTCTATCCCGTGAAAGGTGAAGATCGGCGCAACCGGCCCGAACGTCTCTTCCCGGGCAATCTTCATCTCGTCCGAAGCGTTGTGAATCACCGTCGGTTCAAAGAAGTGCCCGGACAGCCCTTCTACCGTCGTCGGTCTGCCGCCGCACAATATTTTCCCTTTTTTCTGAATGGCGTCCTCAATGTGGTCTTGCACTTTTTCTACAGCCGATTGGTTGATGAGCGGGCCCACATCCGTTCCCTCTTGCATCCCGTCGCCGATGGTCAACGAGGCGACCCGCCGGGCCAATTTTTCTCCAAAGTCATCTGCTACGCTGTCTTCGACGTAAATGCGGTTCGTGCTGATACACGTCTGTCCGCAGTTTCGAAATTTCGTCTGCATCACGCCTTCGACGGCTTCGTCCAGATCAGCGTCGGCAAAGACGATGAACGGCGCGTGTCCCCCCAGTTCCATCGACACTTTTTTCACCGTGTCGGCCGACTGGCGAATCAGTTTTTTCCCCACTTCCGTTGAACCGGTAAAGGTAATTTTGCGCACGTCAGGATTTCGCGTCAACTCGGCTCCGATCTCTTGCGCCGGCCCGATCACGAGGTTTGCTACCCCCGAGGCAACCCCGCCTCGTGAAAGCATTCGATGACTTTAACCGCGGACACTGGTGTCTCCAATGCCGGTTTCAACACGAACGAACACCCTGCCGCAAGGGCCGGGGCGAGCTTGCGCGTAATCATCGCCACGGGGAAGTTCCACGGGGTGATCGCAGCTACGACTCCGACCGGTTCCCGAAAGACCATCAAACGTTTATTTTCATGGGAAGCGGGAATGACGTCGCCGTATACACGCTTCGCTTCTTCGGCATACCATTCGACGTACTCGATGGCAAGCTGCACTTCCCCTGTGGCTTCGGCAAGGGGTTTTCCCATCTCCCGAGTAACGGCCTCTGCGATATTGTCTCGTTCCCGCCTCATGTTTTCAGCGATCCGTTCCAAAAAAGCTCCCCGCTCTTTCCCGGTTTTTCCTTTCCACCCATCAAAAGCTTCCTTCGCGCTAGCGATGGCCTGTCTCGTCTCCAGTTCACCGCCGTAAGCAACGTGTTGAATCACTTCTCCTGTCGCCGGATTTTTGACCGGCACCGTCTTTCCAGATTGGGCCTGTTTCCATTCTCCGTTAATGTAAAGCATGCGATGATACCTCCACGTACTGATGGCTCGACGGTTTACCCACGCACAGAAACATTCGTTTCCGGGTCAAGTTCATGATGATCGAAAACACGGTCTCCGAGCGCCGGTGCTCTGGCGCTTTTTCATTCGGAAAATGATTGATCGAGTTCGGATAATTAAACTGGTCGGAAAACCACTCTTTAAAGCAATCTTCATTAATGGCCGGCCTCATTTTGAGTGCCGAGTAAATTAATTGCTCGGCCCGCTGTTTGCGCACCATCGAGTCTTCATATTTAAATTCGTTTAAGTCGGTGATTTTTTTCATCAAAGACCGTGAACAAATGTGGTTCGTGTGAACGTGTGTCCCTTCCGGGTTGGGTAAAAGGTCGATTCCGAAAGGAGACACCTCTACGTTAGCGGCCATCGTTCGGTTGTCACCTTCATCACTGGCCATTAGGAAGTTGGCTGTCGAAGCCATTTGGCCGTCTTTCACTTTCGCAATCGCTTCGTGAAAAGAGAAAGCGTTGAGCACGGCCCGCAGACCGAGGTGAATCGGGACTTCCTCGGACTTTTTGTCCGTAATTAACGCGTTCAGACAGACAGCCACCCCTGCTGAATTGAACCCGACTTTCCCGATAATGCCCCCTTCTGTCACCATGGTGATATTCGGTTTGTCGGATTGCTCGATGTTCAGCAGCAGTAAACTGTCGATCTGGCTGCCCTTCCAGTCCCAATTTTGCCCGATGATCGTATCCTTAGAGGCCGGAGGCGTGACGGCGATGGCCGTACAACCGTCCGCAAACGCGATGTCTTTCCGCCCGGTCAGGGCGATCTCACTGCGGGCGTTTAACGTTAAAATATCCTCAAAGTCGACGCCGGCACCGACTGCGACGCCCTCCATTTCCTCTATTAAATCGGAGTCGTACGCTTCTATAGCTTTCAGATGAACGAGGGCCCGTTCACGGGCTTCTTTCCAGCTGATTCTGTGATAGCCGAAAAACAGCTTTTCGTACGTTTCCAAACTGTTTTGAATTTCTTTTACCCCTGCGCGCCCGTGTTCCTCCCCGATTTCCCGCGGGGTTCCTTTCAATTCCAATCGCTTGATCATGAAAACGATATCCTTTCTGCGGCTAAGAAATGTAATCCAAAAACTTAAAGTAGTATTTCATGATGCCGACGGCTCTCGCATGTTGGCTGTGAAAGGGGATCGGCTTCAAGCGGGACCGGTCTAAAGGGTTGTGCCGATCGCCTTCGTTTAGCATGTTCAAGGCGACCAGTTTTCCGAGCAACGTCGACATCGCCGCACCGTGTCCTGCATACCCGAAGGCGAAGTGGGTGCCATCTTCCAGTTGGCCGATATACGGTATCCTTTCGAACGTAAAACCGACTTTGCCGCTCCACTTGTATTCGACTTTGGCGTCTTTTAACGTCGGAAAGACGGTCACCATCCCCTCGCGGAGCTTGTCGAAAAGGGTTCGTGCATCCCGCTTGCTCGCTGTCCTGCCGGAACCGCCGAACACCATCCGGTTGTCTGCCGTACGGCGGAAGTAGTAGAGCAGGCGTTTCGTATCCGATGCAGCCCGATTGTGCTTGATCAGCTGTTGACACAACGCAGGGGGAAGCGGCTCCGTCGCGAGGACGATACTTTCGACGGGGACGATAGCCCGATCGATGACGTCGTGCAGTCCAGTCGTGTAGGCATTGACAAAGAGACCAACCTGTTGTGCCACGATGCGTCCGTTATGTGTCTCAACGATGACTTTATCAGGTGTGACGCGCTCAATTTTAGTCGCTTGGGAATGTTCGTAAATGGTCCCTCCACGTCTTTCGACCGCCTTCGCTAGACCGAGGCAATAATTTAACGGGTGAAAAATGGCACTCCTTTCATCAACGAACGCTCCGTGGTAAAAAGAAGAATCCAGTTCTGTGTGCAGGTCTTCCTTTTCCACGATTTTTGATTCAAATTGATACGCCTCGTACAAAAACTGTTGTTCCCGCTTTAAATCGTCCAAATGGGACGGTTTGTACGCTGCCAACAGATTTCCGTTCCGCTGAAAGTCACACGCGATGTCCTCTTCCTGTATAATGCGCTCGATTAAGTCAATGGAATCGAGGGACATTTGAAACATTTGCCTTGCCGCAGCGCGGCCGTACTTTTTGGCCAGGGAGCGCATCGATTCAACGTATCCGATCAACACTTCGCCGCCGTTCCGGCCACTGGCTCCTCCGCCGACGACGCCTTTTTCGAGAACGACAGTTTCAACATTGCGCTGTTGCAAGTGGTACGCGACGGAAAGGCCGGTAAAACCGCCGCCCACGATGACGACATCACACGTCTTTTCTCCTTGTAGTACCGGCCGTTTCGGGCGTTCGTTCGCGGTCGCTTCCCATACAGACATGCTGTTCATGCTGTCACTCCTTCTAGTTTTTAACCATGGACCACGCCCTGTCGTAGTACTGGAGCGCTTCTCCGACATCGGTGGCATGGGAGCCCCTCTCTAAATCTTCTGGCGAGATTTCCAGCGCTTCCCTTATATCGTCAGGCAACAGTTTCAGTGCTTCGACGTTTGGATTGTTGTACGGGTAATCCATCGTGATCTCTTTGCTCACTTCCGGCTCGTATATAAAGTTAATGAATTTCTCTGCGTTTTCTTTGTGGGGCGCCCCTTTCGGTATGACGAAGTTGTCCTGCCACAAGCTCAAGTGGTCTTCAGGGATGACCATTTTGATTTTCGGGTTTTCTTGCTGGGCCAACAGAGCTTCCGCCGCATAGACAACTCCAGCTTTTACCTCGTTACTCGTAAGCAGACTCTTGGCGTCGTCACTGTTAAAAGCTTTGATGTTCGGCAGCAGTTTTTGCAGTTCTTCGCCCGCTTCCATAATTTCAGCTTCGTTTGTACTGTTCGGAGAGTAGCCTAACATGTCCAGCATCGCACCTAGCATAGTGCGGGGATCATCGAGAACGACCAAGCTGTTTTCCAGGGAAGGGTCAAACAAGTCTCTGTACGATTTGATCTCAATGTCGACTAAATCTTCGTTGTAGGCGATAATTTCGCTTCCCCACATGAACGGCAAAGAGTACTCGTCATTCGGGTCGAACTCCCATCCGAGAAATTCCTCGCCGATATTTTTTAGATTCGGAATGTTGTCTTTGTTTATTTTTTCCAGCCGACCTTCATTGATCAACGCTTCCACAAAATATGTCGACGGGACGGCAAGGTCAAAACCGGAACCGCTGACATTCAATTTAGCCACCATTTCCTCATTGGAGGACACCGTACTGTAGTTCACTTTGATCCCGGTCTCCTCTTCGAACTGTTTAATGACATCGTCCGGGATGTACTCTGACCAGTTTAAGATGTTGACGACTTTTTCCCCAGATGCTCCACCACTTTCCCCATTTCCTTCTCCTTCACCCGAACCGTCACCTCCCCCACAAGCCGTCAGCACGACCGACAGCGTCAGCACGAAAGCGGCGAACAAACTGAACTTTTGATCCCCATTCATGTAAAGCCCTCCAAGTTCCTCATTTTTATTTTTTAAATGGCGTTTACAGCTTCTTTGACAGTGTCGGCTATAAACGTAACGTCTTCATCGGTCAGACAAAGGGGAGGCGCCAAGGTGACGACGTTGTTGAACCCGGCGACCGTGTCAGCGTTCTTTCCTACGATGAGGCCTCGCTTTTTGCATGCGTCAATCACTTTGTTCACTTTGTCCGACTTAGCGGGTGCTTTCGTTTCCTTGTCCTCCACCAGCTCAATGCCGAAGAGCAGCCCTTTGTGCCGAATGTCCCCGACGCGGGGGTGAGCTTCCAGTTCCGTCCATTCTTCCCGCAGTTTGTCTCCCAAATCCCTTGAACGGTCAACCAGTTTTTCGTTCTGCATAATCTCCAAGTTTTTAACGGCCAACGCACAAGCGGCTGGATTGCCGCCGAACGTGTTCACGTGGCGAAAACGGTTGTACTCGTCTGTCCCCGCAAACGCCGCTTCGTACAAGTCTCTTCTGACAGCGGTAGCGGACAGGGGCAGGTAAGCACTCGTAATCCCTTTCGCCATCGTGACGATGTCTGGTTGAACGCCGTAGTTCATAAAGCCGAACGGTTTTCCTGTCCGCCCGAAGCCGCATATGACTTCGTCGATGATGAAAAGAGCACCGTGTTTATTGCAGATGTCCTGCACTTCTCGCAAATAGTTGTCGGGCGGGACGATGACACCGCCTCCCGTAATGACCGGCTCCATGATGACTCCGGCGACGGTTTCACGCATTTCCCACATGATCGTTTGGTCGACAGCCCGAGCACTTTCTCTCCCGTACGCCTCCATATCCATCCCCTGGGGACGACGGTACGTGTCAGGAGGTGGAACGTGGATGAATCCCGGCGTGAGGGGCTCGTAGCGGTACTTGCGCTCAGCCTGGCCTGTCGCCGAAAGGGCCCCCATGGAATTGCCGTGGTACGCCCGGTAGCGGGAGATAAATTTGTAACGCGATCCCTCTCCTCTCTGCTGATGGTATTGGCGAGCAATTTTGAATGCCGTTTCGTTCGCTTCGGAGCCGCTGTTGGAAAAAAAGACGATGTATTCGCCGCCGAGCCACTCATTCAATTTCTCCCCCAGTTGGATGGCCGGCACGTGACTTTGGGTGAGCGGGTAGTACGGCATCGCGTTCAACTGCTCGTAAGCAGCCTGTGCCAGCTCCTTCCGACCGTAACCGACGTTGACGCACCACAACCCCGACATGCCATCTAAATACTGATTACCGTCGATGTCAGTAATCCACGCTCCTTCTGCCTCCGTCACCACCAGTGGTGACGCTTTTGGGTCGTAACGGGACATCGCGTGCCAAATGTACTTCTTGTCTTTTTCCACCCACGACTGTGTGTCCACACTCATCAACTTTTCCCCTCTCCTTTTACTGTTTTCAAACGCAATCGTCTGGTTCAGTTCATCGTATGCGGGTCGAGGCCTAACGATTTCGCCACTGTTTGGTTGGTCACACGCCCTCTGCTGACATTCAGTCCTTTTTGCAGTGGCTCGTTTTCTTCCATCGCCCGCTTTAAACCTTTATTGGCTATTTGCAGCGCATAAGGCACAGTAGCATTCGTCAACGCCAATGTGGACGTGTACGGGACAGCTCCTGGTATGTTCGCCACAGCGTAATGCAGTACCCCGAACTTTTCGTAAACAGGGGCGTCGTGTGTCGTCACCCGGTCAACGGTGGCAATGCATCCCCCCTGGTCCACCGCGACGTCCACGATGACAGATCCTCTTTTCATTTGTCTGACCATCTCTTCCGTAACGAGTTGCGGCGCTTTGGCCCCAGGCAACAAGACCGCTCCGATCAGCAAGTCCGCTTCTTTGACAGCGGCGGCGATGTTGTACGCGTTCGACATGAGAACATGCACTTGACCTGCGAACAGGTCATCCAACTGGCGCAGTCGCTTCGGATTGTTTTCCAAAACGGTCACATTCGCCCTGAGACCTAACGCCATTTTGGCCGCGTTCGTCCCCACGACCCCGCCGCCGACGATGACGACGTTTCCTTGTGCAACACCGGGGACACCTCCCAGTAAAACCCCGCGTCCGCCGTTGTGTTTCTCTAAATAGTGAGCGCCGATCTGGACCGACAGACGCCCGGCCACTTCACTCATCGGCTGGAGTAAAGGAAGAGAACCGTCGGGGAGCTGAATCGTCTCGTAGGCGATGGCATGCACGTTGTGCTTCATCAGCTCGTACGCGAGATTTCCAGCAGCCGCAAGGTGTAAGTACGCAAAGATGATCAGTTCTTCCCTGAAATAAGCGTACTCAGACTCCAGCGGTTCCTTCACTTTCAGAATCATGTCAGCTTGATTCCAAACTTCTTGCACCGAGGCGATGCTCGCCCCAGCTTCACGGTACGCTGCATCTGAAAAACCGCTGCCTTCGCCTGCCCCTTTTTCTACGACGACACCGTGTCCGGCCTTTACAAATTCGGTAACGCCGGCAGGGGTAATCGCCACACGGTTTTCGTTATTTTTGATTTCTTTCGGCACACCGACAATCATCACGTGACCCCCTCCTTCAGAAACTAAACGTAACGCGACGTAATCATTTTTTTGCGAGTGTAAAATTCGATCCCGTCTTTACCGTTCGCGTGGAGATCGCCGTAAAACGAATCTTTCCATCCAGAAAACGGGTAAAACGCCATCGGAGCCGGCACTCCAACGTTCACTCCGAGCATTCCAGCCTCTACTTCTTCTCTGAATTTGCGCACTGCTTTTCCGCTGTCAGTGTAAATGACGGCGGCATTGCCATACCTGGAGCGGTTTACAGTTTGCATTGCTTCATCGAGGTCGTTCGCCCGCAGTAAGCTTAAGACCGGGGCAAAAATTTCTTCCCGCGCAATAGTCATCTCCGGCTTGACACGGTCGAATATCGTCGCCCCCAGGAAATATCCCTGTTTAAACGCGTGCATGTCCTGACGCCCGTCGCGAATGAGCACCGCCCCTTCTTCAATTCCTTTTTCAATGTAGTCGAGCACTTTCTTCCTGTGGGATTCACGAATGAGGGGGCCTAACAATACCCCATCTTCCATCCCGTCGCCCATTGTGATTCCATCCGCTTTGTCCTTTAACGCCTGAACAAATGCGTCATTGTCTCCGACGACGACGACGGCGCTGCACGCCATGCACCGTTCACCGGCACTGCCGAAGGCAGAGTTGACAATGCTTTCAACCGTTTTTTCGATATTGGCGTCGGGCATGACGATATGGTGGTTCTTAGCTCCGGCCAGGGCTTGCACGCGTTTGCCGTTGGCGGCTGCCGTTTCGTAGACGTATTTCGCCACCGGCTGCGATCCGACAAACGAAATGGCTTTAACGTCTGGGTGTTCCAGCAAGCCATTCACTACGTCATGGGCCCCGTGCACGACGTTCAACACCCCGTCAGGCAACCCTGCTTGTGTCAGCAATTCAGCTAGTTTGTTTGCCAACATCGGGGTCCGCTCCGACGGCTTCAGAACAAACGTGTTGCCACAGGCGATGGCCAGCGGAAACATCCAGCACGGTACCATCATCGGAAAGTTAAACGGCGTGATGCCGCCAACGACGCCGAGTGGGTAGCGAAACATTTCTGAATCGATGTCGCCCGCGATGGTCGATAACGTTTCTCCCATCATGTGCGTGGGAACGCCCGCCGCAAACTCGACGCACTCGATTCCCCGCAGCACCTCGCCGTACGCTTCTTTGTAGCTCTTACCGTTTTCTAGCGTAACCATTTTGGCCAGTTCGTCATGGTGCTCTGTCAATAGCTGGTGATAGCGGAACATCATTCTGGCTCGTTTCGGAATCGGTGTGCGTCTCCACGTGTCGAACGCCTCCCGTGCAGCCTGTACAGCCTTCTCCACATCGGCGTTACGCGAGATCGGCACCCGTGCCAGCGGTTCACCTGTAGCCGGATTGGGGACGACTTCTTCCCGGTCTGTCTCGGCCGTCACCCATTTTCCGCCGATGTAATTTTTAAGCAGTGAAACGCTTTTAGTCGCAGTATTCATCTTATCCCTTCCTTAACAGGCGATTAATTCGCAAGTGATGAAAGCTGTGATAGAATAAGCTTACACATACAATATAAATGACAGCGCTACCAATATCATTATGCAATGTGTTAATCGTTTTCACTGCACGATTTGACATTGTGTAAACAGTCCCTATCTTCGCACAAAACCTTCGCCACCCGGTTTACTTTCACATGACAGAAAGGGAGGAATGACATGGCCTATTCCTTTAAACTGACGGTTCGCGACGTACTGCAACGCCCGCACTTTAAAAGCGCGACGCTCATATCAGGCCAAAAGGGCGTTTACCGAGTCGTGAACTGGGTTCACATCGTAGAAGTGAAGGAAATCCGCCACTTGCTCAACGGGAATGAGCTCATTCTCACCACTGGGGTCGGGTGGGGAAAAACGAAAGCGAGCCGCCTTTCTTTTCTCAAGCAGCTCATCGAGCGGGATTGTGCCGGTCTGTGTGTCGAACTCGGACTCGTTTTCAAAGATATTCCAGACGATATGCGCAAGCTGGCAGACGAACACGACTTCCCCTCATCGTATTCCCGAACGAGGTCCGCTTTATCGACATCACACAAGATTTGCATACCGTCATACATGAGGCGAAGCAACAACACCTCCAAGAGGAGCGTTGGATCCGCGACTGGCTAGAGGGAAAGTTCGGAGAAGAAGACGTACGCCGCCATCTTCTCACACATCATGCATCAGAAAAGGCGAATGGCGTCGTCGCGTGTATCCTGGCGTTCGGTCATGAACCTTTGCGCGATTCGACTTTTGCGCGGTTGAGCATCGTCTCTCGCACGGCATTTTCCGGACAGCGTTTTTCGCTGTTCCCAATCGGCGACGATAAACGCATCGTGTACATTCTCATCGACCACGGGTTAGAAGAAAACTGGAAACAGCGTATCCAAAAGGGGATTCAATCTGTCAAACAGTCTCTCCGACTCCCCGCTCCTTCTGTGCAATTTGGCATTGGCAAGCGCGTGGCACAACTGAGCCGTTTGCACAAAAGCTTCCAGACCGCTCAGGAAGCGTTAAACATTCAACAAAAAACAGGTGAGGGGGAAGACGTCTTTTATGACGATCTACACATTCTCCGCATCATCTCCGGTTTTCAAGATACGGACAGACTTTACGAATTTATGATGGACTATTTGCGACCTGTCATTGAATACGACCAAAAACATGGCGGCGAGATGATGAAAACACTTAAAGTGTTCCTCGCCTGTAACGGGTCGAAACAGGAGACAGCCGCGAAGCTGTACATCGTCCGTCAAACGTTGTACAACCGCTTGGAAAAGCTGGAAGAGATGCTCGGATCTGATTTCATGCTCCCCGAGAAACGCCTCGCCATCGAGTTTGCAATCGCAGCCTACGAATACGATCGCCCTCCAGCCGATTCGTAACCCCTTCTCCTTCAGGTCGTCTCTTTATGTTCGCCTCGGTCATCACTTTTTCGAGAATAAGGAGTGTCATTTTTTAAGCGTGTTAACTGAGAGCCTCCCGAATGCTTTGTTGCGTAATGTCCCAGTGGGAGCGATTCCACGTTTCTTTCCGATCTTTCACCACGATGGCTTGCGGCGACTCGTGTTTCACGCCGAGGTCGTTCGCAATTTTGTTCGAGACATCACGGGACTCTATGACCTTCACCATCACATAAGAGACATCTTCCCGCGGTTCACTTTCCAAGTACGCCGTAAACTCCTTCCACGCGTTCGCGCTGATCGGACACGTCGTACTGTGTTTAAACACGAATACAGGCTGAGATTCTGATTGGGACAGCACGTCTTCCCAATCCGCTAACGTTTTCATTTCTTTCCACTCTGCCAACGGCATTCACCTCGTTTTGTCTTTTCCATCATGTTAACACATCTTGCCTCCGTCTTCATTGAAGTTCACCCCTTTGGATGACATCACTCTCCGTCCGCATCGCGGCAAACTCTGATCCCGCCCCCGGTGACAACTGTGTCTCAAGCCGTGGCACACGCCAAGTGGATATGCTAATATATATGGCGTCAGTCCATTTACTCCACATGTGGATAGGGTGAAGCGACATGCCAAACAGTAAACCGTACAGAATTTTGCTGTATTACAAATACGTGCACATTGAAGATCCCCGTCAGTACGCTGAAGACCATTTGCGATTTTGTAAAGAGCTCGGATTGAGAGGGCGCATTTTAATCGCAGAAGAAGGGATCAACGGAACCGTTTCAGGCACGACTGAACAGACCGACATCTACATGAGGGCGATGCACGGGGACCCGCGGTTTCAAGATATGGTATTTAAAGTGGATGAAGCAGACGGACACGCCTTTAAACGGCTCTCTGTCAAACCAAAAAGGGAACTGGTCACGTTGCGCTTGGAAGAGGACGTGGACCCAAACAAACTGAGCGGTAAACGGCTCTCTCCAAAGGAATTTTACGAGCACTTGCAGCGCGACGATGTCGTCGTCATCGACGCTCGCAACGACTACGAGTACGATATCGGCCATTTCCGGGGAGCCATCAAGCCGGAAGTGAGGACGTTCAGGGAATACCCGGAATGGGCGCGCAAAAACTTAAGCCAGTACAAAGACAAAAAAGTGATCATGTACTGTACGGGCGGTATCCGTTGTGAGAAGCTATCGGGATTTTTCTTAAGAGAAGGGTTCAAAGACGTCTCCCAACTAGACGGGGGGATTGTGACGTACGGTAAAGATCCGGAAGTGAAAGGCCGGTTGTTTGACGGCAAGTGCTACGTGTTTGACGAAAGAATTTCCGTGCCGATCAACCAGGTGGAGCACAAGGTGGTCGGTCAGTGCTATTACTGTGGCAAGCCGGAAGAGCGCTACGTCAACTGTGCCAACCCGGAGTGCCATTTCCACCACATCTGCTGCCACGAGTGCGAGGAGAAGTACAAACGCTCCTGTTCTGAAAAATGCCGCAACCACCCGTTAAACCGGTACAAATTAGAAAAAGAGACGATCCACGCGTAAAAGCCGGAGAAAAATGACGACTCCGGCTTTTCTATCCCTTCGGTTTAAACAGCAAAGCAGCTAGAAAACCGAAAATAATCGCCGCCGAAATACCGGCGCTCGTCACTTCAAAAATTCCGGTTATGACCCCGATTAATCCGTGCTGTTCCGCTTCAGCCATCGCTCCGTGCACGAGGGAATTGCCAAAGCTCGTGATCGGCACGGTCGCGCCGGCGCCAGCGAAGTCAATGAGCGGTTCGTACAGACCAAAACCGTCCAAAAGTGCCCCGATGACCACGAGAATACTTGTCATGTGAGCAGGTGTGAGCTTCAGCACGTCGAGCATGAGTTGACCCACGACACAAATCAATCCCCGACGACAAAGGCCCAGAAAAAGATCATCCTTCGTTCATCCTCCTTGTAGCGTTATCCTCGACAGAGACCTTACCCGTGACGTGATGGCACCGCACCTTCCGCATGATGGACTACCCCGCTTCGATGGCGACGGCGTGTGCGATACAAGGAATGCTCTCCTTCTGCTGATAACTGATGGGCGAATGGAGAGCCCCGGTCGCCACAATGAGCACTTTGTTCAGTTCACCTGACCGCATGCGGTTTAAAACGTGACCGTACGTGACGCAAGCCGAGCACGCGGCGCCGCTGGCGCCCGCCTGAACCGGCTGTTCCTCGCTGTAAATCATCAGCCCGCAGTCGTTCAAACGGTCTTGCGGCAACTGTAAGCCGTGTTCATCTAAAAGGTCCACCATCGTCCTGAAACCAATTTTTCCCAAATCCCCTGTTAAAATGAGGTCGTATTCCGTTTCTGAAAGCCCCAAATCGCGGAAATGGGCTTCAAGAGTATCCGTGGCGGCGGGCGCCATCGCCCCTCCCATGTTGAAAGGGTCTTTCAGCCCCATATCCACGATGCGGCCAATGGTCGCCGCCGTCACACGGGGTCCCGCCCCCTCTGATGTGACGACTGCCGCCGCTGCTCCCGTCACCGTCCATTGTGCTGTCGGGGGTTTCTGACCGCCGTACTCCGTCGGATAGCGGTACTGCTTCTCCGCCGTGGCATTGTGGCTCGCTGTCGCCGCCATCGTACGTTCTGCGTTGCCACTGTCTACGAGCAGCGCAGCCAAAGCTAATCCTTCCATCGACGTCGAACATGCGCCAAAAAGGCCGATGTAAGGCACTGCCATCGTGCGCGCCGCAAAACTGCTGGAGATAATTTGGTTCATTAAATCTCCCGACATGACGAACTGGATATCTTCCTTTTGCATGCCAGCTTTGTCGACGGCACGCTCGCACGCTTGTTCCAGAAGTTTTTTCTCCGCTTTTTCAAAACTGTCCTCGCCGAGCCACAGATCCTCGTGCAACACGTCGAAGTCTTCCGCAAGCGGCCCTTTCGCTTCAAAGGGACCTCCGATCGCGGCAGCAGCCGTAATGACGGGACGATTTTGGAAAACCCACGTTCTCCCCTGGATCACGACAATCCCCCTAATCCTTGAACGATCGTCTTCACAATGGCGATAACGAAAGCCGCGACAACACCAAACACGATCACCGATCCGGCTAACTTGAACATGTTGCCGCCCACGCCGAGTACATACCCCTCTGTCCGGTGTTCGATCGCTGCAGAAGTGATGGAATTGGCGAAACCAGTAACGGGGACAGCAGTTCCGGCCCCAGCCACTTGCCCGATATGGTCGTAGACGCCCAAACCTGTCAACAATGCCGAAATGAAAATAAGGGTCGCGACTGTCGGGTCACTGGCCGTTTTCTCCGTAAACTCAAAAAACCGCATATAAAACGTCTGAATGCATTGCCCGATGAGGCAGACTGTTCCTCCGAAGAGAAAGGCCATCAGACAATTTTTCGCGACAGGTCGCTTAATTTCGCGGTCTTTAGCAAATGCCTGATAGTCTTCTTGGACTTCCTTCAACTTTTTTTTCTTTTGGTCGGACATCTGATTCACCTCGTTTTCGTCAAAAAAAGCTTTCGTTCGTTTGACAACGGCATCCCGTATATCCTCCGGTCCGTCACGAACTGTTCGCAACGGTTCTTGAGGGTCAAGAGGAATCGTCCAGGTCCTCCAACATGTCAAGCTGCTCCGTTTGATGGTCTGACATTTTGATTGTGATACATAAAACATTTTTTTATGCAAAACATGTTATAAAACATTTTTTTATGCAAAACATGTTATAAAACATTTTTTTATGCAAAACATGTTAGTGGAAAGGGGTATGAATGAGATGAAGAAGACATTCGCCATCGCCAGTTGTGTCGTCCTCACACTGGCCCTTGCAAGTTGCGGCGCCACGACGCAAGAACCGTTATCTCCCCAGCAAGTAGAGCAGTTGTCCCAAAAACGGCCCAATTTACATATTCAAACGTCTGAGGAGGCGAAACAGATCGCCTTACAAAACAATCGGGTGGATGAAGCGGCAGCTGTCGCCACTGACAAGGACCTCTCGGTAGCCGTCCGCGTAAGCAATTTCAACCGCCTCCGTCTGCAAAGTATTCGCAAAGACGTCCACGGAAAACTGAGAAACGCGTATCCGAAACACGAGATCCACGTGACGACGGACAGCAAAATCTTTGCCGAATTAAAGAAACTGGAATCTTCACTGAAAAAAAGCCCGCCCCCCAAAAGAGAGACGTTGAAAAAAGATTGAAAAAGCTGAACGACGACATGAGGGGATAAACGCAAAAAGGCCCCTCGCAAAAGGGCCCTTTCACGTCGGACTCAATCCGCTATTTAAAATGCATCGCCGCTTGTACCGCTTTTTTCCAACCCGTGTACAGTTTATCCCGCGTCCCTTGATCCATTTCAGGGACGAACCGCTTTTCTACGGCTCGGTTTGACTTAATTTCTTCTTTGTCTTTCCAAAATTCGACAGCGAGGCCGGCCAAATAAGCGGCACCGAGCGCCGTCGTCTCCAAAACTTTGGGACGTTCAACGGATGAACCCAAAATGTCCGCCTGAAACTGCATCAAAAAATCGTTCGCTACAGCCCCTCCGTCTACACGCAGTTCCTGCAAGCGGATGCCGGAATCGCTCTCCATCGCCGTCAGCACATCGCGCGTCTGGTACGCAAGGGATTCGAGGGTTGCCCGGACGAAGTGCTCCTTCTCTGTCCCCGGGTCAGACCGAATACAGCGCCGCGCACGTCGCTGTCCCAGTAGGGAGCCCCCAGTCCGACGAATGCCGGCACCATGTACACACCTTCCGATGAGTCGACCTTCATGGCGTACGCCTCGGACTCCTTGGCTTCTTTGAACATTCTGAGCCCGTCGCGGAGCCATTGGATCGCCGCTCCAGCGACAAAAATACTGCCCTCTAACGCGTATTCCACGCGACCGTCGACACCCCAGGCGATGGTTGTCAGCAACCCATTTTGAGATGCGACAGCCTTTTTTCCGGTATTCATCAGCAGGAAGCATCCCGTTCCGTACGTGTTTTTAGCCATGCCGCTGTCAAAACACGCTTGCCCGAACAGAGCTGCCTGTTGGTCGCCGGCTACACCGGCAATAGGCACTTCGTGACCAAAGAAATGGTAAGGGACTGTACGGGCGTACACTTCACTGGACGAACGGACTTCTGGTAGCATCGTTTTGGGTACGCCCAACATGGCCAGCAACTCTTCGTCCCATTCTAATTCGTAAATGTTGTACATCAGGGTTCGGGAGGCGTTCGTGTAATCTGTGACGTGGGCTTTGCCGCCCGACAGTTTCCAAATCAGCCAGCTGTCGATCGTCCCGAACAACAGCTCTCCCCGCTCCGCCCTCTCCCTGGCTCCTTCCACATGGTCAAGAATCCACTTGACTTTCGTTCCTGAAAAGTAAGCGTCGATGAGCAGTCCGGTCTTCTGTCTCACCGTCTCACTGTAACCCCTTTCTTCCAGTTCTCGGCAAATGTCTGCCGTTTGTCGACTTTGCCAGACGAGGGCACGGTAGATCGGCTTCCCGCTCTCCTTGTCCCACACGACAGTTGTTTCGCGCTGGTTCGTAATGCCGATAGCCGCCACTTGTTGCGGTTCGATTCCAGTCTTTCCGAACAAATCAGCCATGACGGCCAACACGCTGCCCCATATTTCGTTGGCGTCATGTTCCACCCACCCCGGCTTCGGAAAGTACTGTTTAAATTCCCGTTGCGATGTCCCCCTCACATGGCCTTGCCGGTCAAACAGAATCGCCCGTGAACTCGTCGTCCCTTGGTCAAGGGCTAAAATGAACGTCTCTCTTTCCATATGTACTCCTCCTTACGCGTTTTGTTGATAATTGTATGAACGGCCTGGCGCCTTTCATCACTGTTTCAACTTTAAAGTCCACAACGCTTTTTTCGATGTGGACACGCTCACGGCTCCGGCCGCTAGCGCCGCTTCGACGTCTTCTTCTTTTTTGATCAGGCCCCCTGTAATAATTGGAATCCCAGTTAAACGATTCACCTCACGGATCGCTGAAAAAGCGACGCCTGGCAGTACCTCGATAAAGTTCGGTTCGGTACTGCGAGCATTTTGAACTCCGGATTCCATGGCTAAACTGTCGATCAAAAACAGACGTAAGATGCTGATGATGCCGTATTTTTTTGCCGACAAAATCACGTTGCGACGCGTCGATATAATACCGTCCGGTTTCACGTGCTGGGCGAGGTAATCGATTGCGTATTCGTCTGTTTTAAGCCCTTCAATTAAATCGGCGTGAACCAGTATTTTTTTATCCTGCTGTTGCACGTAATGCACGATGTTGTGCAAATTTGTGAGTGAACTGTCCAGCAACACGACGTACTCCACCGGGAGTTCCAGAGCATATTCAAAGTCTTTCATGCGGCGTATAGCAGGAATGACCTTTTGACGAATCTCCATAATAAAAAAAGATGCACACCAATCCCCAGCCGGTTCAAGGGGTTCAGTGTTCATCTCCTCCGTCTCACCACCACACCTATTTACTTTAATTCTAGACTAACTCATAAATCCCCCTTCGGTCAACAGTGAAACTCACGATCACACACCGAATTTTCAATTGGTCCTACACGAGGGATTCTACTCGCACACACAAAAAAGCCGAGGTCCCTCGGCTTTTCTTAGAACATGTTAAGGTTAGCTTGATTCCCCAGCCGCTTCCCTGTCACGAAATAAAAGGGAAATCCCGTATATCCCGGCGATGCCGACGATTGTATACACAATGCGGCTCAAAACGGAAAATTCTCCGCCGAACAGGGACGCAACCAGATCAAATTTAAACAGTCCGACTAACCCCCAGTTGAGGGCGCCCACAATGAGCAAAATTAACGCCAAACGATCCAATCAACGACTCCTCCTTCTTTGAGAATCTCCTTTTAGCATATCCGTTCCCGCAAAAGATATTCACTCCGTTAAAATGATAAGTTAAATCTAAATTTTAATCATGTAATAAAAATTTTTGGAATAAAGTATTTACGAACACACCCTTCAATTGGTACAATGTAGTTGCAGAAATACACATCACATTCTAAACTTCTCTAAACTATCTACTTAAATCTGCCTCAACGTCGCCATCCACACGTTCCAATCCCACCAGTTCCCTAATAATTATTTAAGAGTTAAAAAAAAACCGAACGTTTTTTCGTCCTATTGCCATATTGTGTACACAAACAGCATAAAGATGTAGTAACCCTGTACTGATTCGCCCATTAATAAGGAGGTGAATCATATGGATGATTGGATCTTGCTCTTCGCCGCTGTCATCCGCCTCCTAGACTCCATCATCCAATTTATGGGGCGCCGAAAAAAGGGAAAAAAGCCCCCACCTGGCCATGACGAGTGATGAAGGCTTTTCCCTACAGAACCTAGAGAAGCGCCACCTTCTCTAGGTTCTTTTTATTTATATTCTCATACGAGGCAATTATGTGACTGATCATGTGGACTAGTTTGTGACAAAACGATACAGCCGGCTGTTAAGGTAAAACAAAACAGTCGACCAGCGAGATCGCTTTAAGATTCCGTGGGACACAGCCGATACTAAGGGCTGTTCGCGCACCTTTTTATCTGATAAGTACAGGCCTAACAGGCCTTCTACAACCATGGTGTGAAAGGAACGGTCAGATAAAGAATGGAGGTGCTTTCGCGCCTGTTCGCGAAAGTATTGCAGCCGTGCAATCGTGTCGGACGTGCTTTTATAGTACGAACAAAAGTTCAGGTCGCCTCCTACCTCATCCTCGCCTTGGTCGATCAAGTAGTCCAACAGTATATGTAGTCCACACACCCAGGGAAAATAAGCTTGAACGATTTGTTGCACTCGCTCTCGGTCCGGGTCCGTCTCGCATGCAACTTTAAACAACATAAACACTAGAAGCGTGGATCCTGTGGCTGCGGAAAACTCGTACCATCTAAGTTCCGGGTAGTCTGGCCGGTACGTCTGCCACCATCGTTTCAGCAGCAGTTCTCGCTCCCGAGGGTCGACGTGTTTGTACACCTGCAGATCGCAGTAGAGGGAGACGAATCGCCGTATTTCTTGGTATACGAGGTCGTAGTGGGGAAATTGACGAATTTGCTCCTGACACGCTTGGACCAGGTGACTTAAGTATCCCCCATCCTCCTTTTCCTTCCGGTACTGATAGTAATCTTTGACGGATTCGTCTGGATTGATCGCATCTAACATCGACTGATGTAATTGGCGAAAGTCTCGTGGGTCCAAAGACGTGCTGCGGTCACACAAATTGTCTAAATAGTCGCTGATCGTTTGAAAAGCGACGATTAACTTCACTAGTTGTCGACGGTACTTCGTTCCAGTGACGGCATATATGCTGCCGCCTTCGCAGTGAAATTGTTTGGTCGTCATACTGGCGATTGCTTGTCTTCTCAATTCCGAGTCCGGAATGTTTTCCGCTTCGGTGCGCCAGTGCTTCAGCTCCTGGTGCACGAGGGGAAATACATGGCGATACGTTTGATATAACAACGCAAACGGAAGACTCAGTTTCAACTGACGCACACTCATAATCGCTCCTTAAGCAAAAGACAGAGAAGTTTTCCAACGGTAACATCTTTAATGATAATGAATAGGCTCGCACAAAAGCAAGGTTTAACCGCACCACCTTGTGACATTTTTATGCCATTTCAGGAAGAGTCTATTCCTTTTGCAGTGGGATAGACGGCATAGAGATCTATCTAGCGGAACGTACCGTGTGCGACCGTGTTTACAACATCAGCACCTGCTGTCTCGTTCGCACGGGAGAGGAATGTCGAGGGATCGTTGTCACCCTTTGCTGACGTCCAAACGCGGGTACGGACGTCTGTACAGAAAACGAAAACCTTGATAGAATCGTTATGGTTTATGGAGCTAGTATTACACGTTTGGAGGGATACGGTTGCTGTCCAAAATCAAACAACTGATTGAGCCGCATCGCGAGGAACTGCCGAACGACCCGGAGCAAAAGGTTCACCCGGGTGACGGTGACTCATCAGAGGGACGCGCTTTCAGAGAACAATCGGATGAACGGCACCGCATGCATATCGAGTTTTTTTACTTTCACCCCCGTCCTTCGACGGATCTTCAGCTGTCGGAACGAGAGCTGGACCGCCTGCCCATCATGTGTGTGACGGTTCACTTTATGGAGAAGGACAAGCCAGTTCCCCATTGGATGTCCGCAATCTTAAAAGGACTGGAGGACGTTCTCGCCGCCATGGAGGTCCCCTTCCAAAAAGTCGACCAATCCCACCTGTACAGTATTTTTGTCGATGTGAAGGGCCCTGTAAAACAGGACATCAAACGTGTATTTCAACTGCTCGTCAAGCAGTTGTACCACCTTCACCTCCGCGACGAAAAAACGGTGACGCTCCGCGTTCACGTCGGGGGAGACGAACTTTACAGCGATTTGCTCGACGCGTTTCGAGAACAGCGTTGACAGTGCGCGTGCACGTTAAAAAGCGCCGGGGATGTGGACAATATCCGGTTTGCCAGAAGACAGGGTAACGGTTACGACGTCAAACCGCAACGGCATGTCCAACAGCCGATGTCGCTGGGCGTACTGCAAGCCGAGTCGCCGGACTTTTTGCTGTTTGCGGTAGTCGACGGACTCTGCAGCGGTACCGAAACGGGGGCTTCGCTTTGTACGCACTTCCACAATGACGAGACAAGGTTTGTCCGGCGGGATGGCCACAATGTCCAGCTCTCCGATACGTGATCGCCAGTTCACGTCAAGGATTGTCCATCCTTGTTGTCGAAGGAACGCTTGCGCGATTTTCTCTCCTCGCTGCCCCGTCATTTTACGTGTGTCCACCTTTTGAACCCTCCTGGCGATCCATCCGGTATACGAAGGCGAGAATTTCCGCCACCACTTGGTACAGGTCTTCCGGTATGTGTTCATTCAACTCCAGTTGAGACAGGACCGAAACGAGGGTAGCGTCCTTTTGGATGGGAATTCCGTGTTTCTTTGCCAATTCCAAGATTTCTTCGGCCACTTTTCCCGATCCTTTTGCTGTCACTCGCGGTGCCCTGTCTTCATGGGGGAGATAACGCAAAGCGACGGCCTTCGGAAGAGAAGACGGTTGGTTCCGATTCATATGCGAATGTCGACTCCTTTTTTTCCGGCTAGCGTCAAGGGGTGCACCGCTGCGTTCACCTTTTCTCGCTGCTGAGACAGTGGATAAACGGTGACATTGGACAACCGGTACCCGGTCGCCGCCAGTCGTTCGCGCAGATCCGACTCGAAGGGACGCATCTGCTCCTCCAAACGAATGTCGTCCGAATACCACTCGACGTGCACGACACGGTCGACAATGTGGACAATCAAACAGCTTGGACCCAATCGCTCCAACTCCAGTTGCAACATCACCCGGCAGTTATCTTGATCCAATTTCCCCTTTGACGTGCGACGAGTCCACACGTGAACAGAAGCATCGCGACCTTCGGCAGCATAAAGCGGAAGATGCAGGAGCACGTACTGCCAGTTTGCGTCGTGAGGCGTGCTGAGTAACAGTTGCTGCCCCGTGATGTACTGGACGGCGTTTTCGGCCACCTTCCGCGCGTGGGGGGAATGGGAAGTTGCAGTAAACGCATCAAACTTTCTTTCAGACTGGATACGCTTGTTTCTCCAGCCAGTGCGCTGTGCGATGGTCGATCTGGCACGCTGCGAATCAGGCGGAAGACGTTCCACTCCCGGTCCACGCCGATCGTTTTGAACCACTTTTGTATGAATGGAACGGTCACGAGGGGGTCGCTTTGACTCCCTGCAGCCGATTCGCTTGGCCAGTCCGGAATGCCACCAGTTGAGGTGCGCCCTTGTGCGGTAGGATGAGAAGGCGCAGAACGGGGGACGTGGAGCGCATCTGGAGAGGCTTGACCGGGTCTCAACCCGTACGTAGTTTTGGCAGTCTCCCCGTCGGGTGCGTAGGTGTGAGGCGCTGTCACGACGCTGTGCGTTCCACCTTGAGGGAGAGCCGTCGCTGTCGAATTGGCCGACCCTTGCGCCGAACGGTGTGTGTTGAATCTGATCACCGCTTCTATCTGTTTTAAAGCCGATGCGACCTCGGCTTTCGTACTAGATTCAAGGGTACTTCCCGTCTCGACCCACTGTTGTAGCCGTTGCTTCAACTTGGATAGCTGGGACGACAACGGCGGACCTGACGTAAACTGGTGGATGGCTGAAACGATGGGCACATTGAGCGGGAGCCGCTTGGCAAGGGACAACAAAACGGCTCGCTCTGTTTCCGCCGACTGTCCGAGTCGCAGCCAAACAGTTGCCAGCTGCTCAAGGGATTGCCGCGTGAGCGGGAGATCATGCCGGATAAGGAAATTGGCCGCTTCTACGCGTTGCCTGGTGACTGTAAGCCCCCAGCTTTTTAACAGCGCGGGAACCGTCGGCGGCACGATTGGCTTCGCCGTGTTTCGGTCCGTCACCACTTTTAAGACCAGGTGGTCAGGATCGGACTGAACTTGAAACCAGTGGTGTGTCTGCGCTTTGAGCGGAACTTCCGTCACAGCGCGAAACGTCTGGTTATGTATCTTGACGACGACTTCCCGGTCGCTCAACGTCCTGACAACTTCCCCGATCACGATTTGCCCTGGGGTGTATGTGAGGGGGTGTTCGGAAAACCGCCCCTCGCCCACACGTAAAAAAGCCTGTACCAGTTGTGCAAACACCTTTACACTCCCTCTCCCAGACAGTACGCGCTATGTCGCTCTTGCGACACAATCGCGCACAGGCGCAAACGAACGGCGGTGTTCGGCTGTCGGACCGTAGCGCTTGAGGGCTTCAAGATGTTCTGCCGTCGCGTACCCCATGTTCCGTTCAAACCCGTACTGAGGATACAGCTCCCCCAGTCTTTTCATCAACCGATCCCGCGTTACTTTCGCCACAATCGACGCCGCTGCGACAGAGATACTTTTTTCGTCTCCGTCAACGATCTTCTCTTGCACCACTTCGAGGTTAGGGAGCACAACGGCATCGTTTAGCAACACGTGCGGCTGAGGGGTCAGTTGTCGGACTGCCAGCGACATCGCTTCCAGAGATGCACGGTAGATGTTGATCTCGTCGATACGGTGTGCCGGCACAGCAGAAGTGGCCCATGCAACCGCCATCCGGTCAATCTCGGCAAATAAGCGTTCTCTTTCAGGAGGACTTAGTTTCTTTGAATCGTTCAACCCGCGTATGTAACAGTCATGCGGCAAAATGACGGCGGCTGCCACGACGGGGCCAGCGAGAGGGCCTCTTCCCACCTCATCCACACCGGCAATCGGCTCAAGTCCCTGCTCCCGGTAAAAGCGTTCAAAGCGCGACATTTCCTGCCACTTTTGTCTCAACAGACGTTCACGCTCTCGCTGCCGCTTCCATCGGGCAAGCAGTCTTTGAACGCCCTTGCGCTCGTCCGATTCCAATTGGAGCACCCACTCCTCTGAAACGTCAGCTTCTCCCAATTTGCGCTTTATTTCTTGAATCGTCATCTTTGCCTGTTTCATTTAGCCCTTTCGGTCCAATCTTCGGGAAATTCCAGCGTAACTCTGCCGAGTTTGCCACTCTGTAAATCGCGCAAGAGGGCGTCTGCCGCCCTTTCCCAATCGACGACACCACCACTTGCGACGCAGCCTCGTCTTTTTCCAATCTCCTCGAGCACATGCACACTGTCTTCGGAAAGCACATCCAGTTGGTACCGCTCCTTTAGCTCATTAGGATAGCGCTCACGCAAGTAGCTCACAGCGAACAGCGCCACTTCCTCCACTGGAAAGATGTCTGCCTTGATGGCACCGCTTGCAGCTAGACGCTGTCCGATCACAGGGTCGTCAAACTTCGGCCACAAAATGCCGGGCGTATCCAACAACTGCATCTTTCGACCGACTTTAATCCACTGCTGTGCTTTTGTCACTCCTGGACGGTCTCCTGTCTTCGCCGCGCTCCTGCCGGCCAAGCGGTTAATCAACGAAGATTTCCCGACGTTTGGGATGCCGACCACCATCGAGCGCACTGTCTTTTTTTGTATCCCCTTGTTCTGCAAGTGCTTTTGCCTGTCGCCAATGAGCTCTGCCGCAAGGCGGGGAAGCTGCTGGACGCCTTTCCCCGTGCGGGCATCGATCAGGACGGCCTGGACCCCTCGTGTTTCAAAGTACTCCAGCCACAACCGGTTGGCGTTCGCATCAGCGAGGTCATATTTATTCAACAAGACGAGACGCGGTTTCCCCGACAGAATCTCTTGCATCATCGGATTGCGGCTGGACAGGGGAAGTCTCGCATCCAGAAGTTCCATCACCACGTCCACTTGTTTTAACCTTTCTTCTACCTGCCGTCGCGCTTTGGCCATATGACCGGGAAACCACTGGATGCTCACGTACCTTCCCCTCCCCAGTGCAGCATGTGCACTTCCGACAGCGGCCAAAACACGAGCTCTGCCCGACCGACAATCGCTTCAAATGGAACAGGGCCTATTTCGCGGCTGTCCTCGCTGTTCGGCCGATTGTCTCCCATGACGAACACGTGTCCTTCTGGAACCTTTACCGGTCCAAAATCGGCCGTGTAGTTCAAACCGTTCTCGCGGTATTCCTCTTTCACCCCTTGCAAATACGACTCGTGCTGTTCTTCACCGTTGATGTACAGTTTGTCATCTACCATTTCGACGGTTTCACCTGGTAAACCGATCACCCGCTTTATGTAATCTTTCTCAGCCGTTGCGTGGAAAACGAGAATTTCTCCTCGTTCGGGTTCCCTTATAAAGTAAATGAGTTTATTGACAATGAGGCGCTCGTTGTCCGCCAAGTTGGGAACCATGGACTGTCCGTCCACCAAAAAAGGCGCGAATAAGAAGGTCCGAATGATCACTGCCAGTGCGATGGCGATTAAGAGGGCTTTCGTCCATTCCCAAAATTCTTTCCAACTCGATTTGACACGATTTGATGAACGGGAGACACTTTCGCTCATCAGTTCTCCTCGCTTCCGATTTAACATGTGATAATATGCAAAAGGGACTTGTTGCCAAGCCCCCTTCCTGTCCTCATCGTCGCGCTTCTTTAATCCGTGCCGCTTTACCGCGCAGTTTACGCAAGTAATAAAGCTTTGCCCGACGCACCTTGCCTCGACGGACTACTTCGATCTTGTCAATCTTCGGAGAATGAAGCGGAAATGTTCGCTCGACTCCGACCCCGTAAGACACTTTACGGACGGTGAACGTTTCACTGATTCCTCCGCCCCGCCGTTTGATGACGACGCCTTCGAACACCTGGATCCGTTCACGCTGTCCTTCTACGACTTTCACGTGAACTCTCAGGGTGTCCCCAGGGCGGAAGTCCGGAATGTCTTGGCGAAGTTGCTTTTCACCCACTTGGCGTACCGTCTCGTTCATCAGTGTTCCTCCTTCCACACGAGCGTTCTTGCCGGTTCCTTCCCGACAGCGGACCGCTGTATTCAACAACAGATATTCTACCACACGGGTTTTGGAAAGACAAACGAAACTTAGCCCTCACCGCGAGAAAGTTGCCTCAAAAACTGAATCTCTGCTTCGCTCAAGTCCGCTTGGTCCAGCAATTCCGGACGTCGTTCCCACGTGCGCTTAATGGACTCAAGCCTCCGCCATTTTTCGATCTCCGCGTGATTGCCGGAGAGGAGGATGTCCGGTACCCGCCAGCCTCGAAATTCTGCAGGTCTCGTATATTGGGGATACTCCAAGAGACCGTCGGCAAACGAATCGTCCTGGGCTGACTGTTCGTTTCCCAGTACACCCGGCAGTAACCGGGCGACGCCATCCACGACGACCATTGCCGGAAGTTCCCCGCCCGTTAGAACGTAATTCCCAATGGAAAGCTCGTCCGTCACCAAGTATTGCCGGATGCGTTCATCAAATCCTTCGTAATGCCCGCATATGAGGATTAAATGATCGACTTGTGCCAGTTCTTTCGCCTTCTCTTGATTGAACAGCTCACCTTGAGGCGTCATGAGGACGATGCGGGTCTCGGATTCTGGCCTCTCCTTCAGCGCCAGTACGTGTTCCACCGCGTTGAAGACAGGTTCCGGCTTGATGACCATTCCCCCACCTCCGCCATACGGAGGTTCGTCAACGGTCCGGTGCTTGTCTTCACTGAAGTCGCGAAAATTGACAGTGTTTACCTTTAACAGGCCTCGATCAATGGCTCTGCCGAGAACGCTCGTACGGAGGACGTGATGAAACATTTCAGGAAAGAGTGTCAAAATATCGATATGCATGCGCCGTCACTCCAACCCTTCCATCCACTCGATTACGATGCGCTTCTGTTCGGGAAACACTTGTTTGACCACATCGGCGATGTACGGGAGGTACAGATCTTTCTGACTGCCCTGCCGCTTCACGACCCATACGTCGTTGGCACCAGGTTGCAATATCTCTTTGACCGTCCCGACGTGTGCTCCGTCTGTCGTAAACACATCACATCCAATAATCTCGTGAAAATAGTATTCATGTTCTCCCAGTTCGTGTAGAGCGTCTTTAGGAATTCTGATCTCAGCTCCCCGCAGTTTCTCCACTTCATCAATAGAATCAAATTCGCGAAATTTTACAATGTAGACTCCTCTGTGCCGGCGACTGTGGGCAACGGTTACGCTGGATGGAAGTTCCGCGCGGGAGTGGACAAGCGTCAACGAGCTGCCAGGTGAGAACCGCATTTCTGGAAAATCGGTCCTGATTTTCACCCGCACTTCTCCGTGCAACCCTTGCGGTTTCACGATATTGCCGACGACGAACGACTCCGGTGTTGTCACGTCCCTTTCCCTCCGCGAATTTCGTACACCACACCGTCCTTTAAAACGATCTCTGGCTTTTTCATCAGGTCTTCCCACCGATCTCCGATCTCAACCGTCACGTCGCTTTCGACGTGGCTGTGTACGATTTCGCTCCCTTCCTGCAGTTGTTCGATTTGTTCATACTGAACTTTCAACTGACCGCGTTTTTTTTGGCGTTCAGCCACTTCTTTTTGAAGTTTTTCCTCTGCTTGCTGTATCACGTCCCGACCTTGCTTTTCAGCGCGGTGCATCAATTTTCGGCGTTCAAATGACAGCTGTTCCAACTCCAGTTCCAACTGGCGAATGGACTGCTCGCACTGCTGAAGCAGATCTCTTTTTGTTCGGTTCGTTACAATCATTTTCACGGTGACCGGCCTCTTGATCCGCATGAAGCCACCTCCCGATACAACAAGCGGGTTGGTGATTCCAACCCACTCCCATTAAATAATCTCGATCTGTACGCGTTTGTTTTCTTTCAGAGCAGCGGAGCTGACGATCGTGCGCATCGCTTTGGCAATGCGTCCCTGTTTGCCGATCACTTTTCCCATATCTTCCTTAGCGACGGAAAGCTCGTACACGATCGTCTTCTCCCCCGTCACTTCCCGCACTTCAACTGCTTCAGGATGATCCACTAACGATTTTGCCAGAACTTCGACAAGCTCCTTCACTTCACACCCTCCCTGGTGGTGGCGCGGGACACTACTTTTGCAATTTGGATTCGTGGAACTTCTTCATCACACCGGCTTTGCTCAGCAAGTTGCGAACAGTGTCAGAAGGTTGTGCCCCGTTTTTCAACCACTTCAACGCTCTGTCTTCGTCAATCTTCACTTCAGCCGGTTGAGACGTCGGATTGTAATAACCAATTTCTTCTATAAAGCGGCCGTCGCGGGGAGCGCGAGAATCGGCCACGACCAGGCGATAAAACGGAGTTTTTTTAGCACCCATGCGCTTTAAACGAATTTTAACTGCCATCTGTCGTCACCTCCTAAAGTTACTGCATAAAGGGAAACTTAAAGCCGCCCCGGCGCCTTTTACCGCCCTTCGTCATGTTCGTGAACTGTTTCATCATTTTCTTCATGTCGTTAAACTGTTTCAACAGCCGGTTGACATCCTGCACTTGTGTCCCGCTTCCCCGTGCAATGCGCCGTCTCCGGCTCGCGTTGATGATTTCAGGGTGTGCCTTCTCTTCCGGTGTCATGGAGAGGACGATGGCCTCTACACGGGCCAGCTGATTTTCGTCCACTTGCAAGTTTTTGAACCCTTTTATTTTGTTCATCCCCGGGAGCATCCCTAACACTTCATCGAGGGGCCCCATATTGCGCACCTGCTCGAGCTGCTCCAAAAAATCGTCAAACGTAAATTGCTGTTGGCGAATTTTTTTCTCCAATTCTGCAGCGCGTTCGGCATCAACGTTCGCCTGCGCTTTTTCAATGAGGGTGAGGACGTCCCCCATTCCGAGAATCCGTCCGGCCATGCGGTCGGGGTGAAAAGGCTCCAATGCGTCAACCTTCTCACCCATTCCCACAAATTTGATCGGACAACCGGTCACTGCTTTGACAGACAGCGCAGCTCCGCCACGGGTATCGCCATCGAGTTTCGTCAACACGACGCCGCTCAGTTCCAGTTCCCTGTGGAACCGTTCGGCGACGTTAACCGCGTCCTGACCGGTCATGGCGTCGACGACGAGGAGTATTTCATCGGGAGAGACGGCTTCGCGCATGTCGGCTAACTCGCTCATCAGTTCTTCATCCACGTGTAACCGGCCGGCCGTATCGATCAACACGTAGTCGCAGTGCTCCTCTTTTGCCTTTGTAACGGCCTCTTGGGCGATGGAAACCGGGCGGTCGTTTTCTCCTTTGGCAAACACGGGGACATTCAACTGCTCTCCCAACACTTGCAACTGTTTGATGGCAGCCGGACGGTAAACGTCACAAGCCACTAACATCGGATGGTGGTTTTGCTTCTGCAAGTAACGCGCCAATTTGGCTGTCGTCGTCGTTTTCCCCGCACCTTGCAACCCGACCATCATCACGACAGTCGGAGGGCGATGGGATTGGGCCAGTTTCGACTGGCTTCCCCCCATCAACTGCGTCAGTTCATCGTTAACCACTTTAATAACCTGCTGACCGGGCGTCAAACTCTTCATCACTTCCTGGTCGACGGCCCGTTCCTTTACGCGGTTGACAAAATCTTTCACGACTTTGAAGTTGACGTCAGCTTCCAGCAAAGCCAACCGGACCTCGCGCATCGCTTCTTTCACGTCGGCCTCGGTCACTTTGCCTTTTCCCCGCAGTTTTTTCAAGGTGGCTTGCAATCGTTCGGCTAACCCTTCAAATGCCATGCCGCCGCCTCCTTAATCAATTTCCAACAGCCGGTCAAGCAGCTGTTCGATTTGGGAAATGTCGGTCCCCGTTCGAAGTTTTTGTTTCAGTTCACGGACGAGCTTTTTCCGCTGTTCGAACTTCTCGACCAAACGCAGGGCGCTTTCAAACGCGATCAACGCTTTCTCCACTCGTTTGATGCGGTCGTGCACCGCTTGGCGGCTGATGGAATAATGTTCGGCGATCTCACCAAGCGACCAGTCCTCGACGTAGTACAACTCCATGAACGTGCGCTGCGATTCCTTTAACAGCGGGCGATAAAAGTCGTAGAGCAAGTTGAACGTCGTCGTTTTGTCCAGCATTCGCTCATCCCCATGACAGTTGACACAACATACTATACGCCAACAAATACGATGTGTCAAGCATTTTTACTTGTCAGTATCGTCTTGTGCGGCAAGGAGCGGATCAAATAAAGCGTAGACGAATTCTTCGGCGTCAAACGGCTGCAAGTCGTCCACTTTTTCGCCGAGGCCCACCATCTTCACCGGGAGATCCAGCTCATGGCGGATAGCGATAACGATGCCGCCCTTCGCCGTCCCGTCCAGCTTCGTCAACACAATCCCCGTCACACCCGCCGCTTCTTTAAACGTCTTGGCCTGGTTAAGGGCGTTCTGACCAGTGGTCGCGTCTAACACGAGCAGCACTTCATGGGGGGCACCCGGCACTTCACGCTGTACGACGCGGTAGATTTTGTTCAACTCTTTCATTAAGTTGACTTTATTTTGCAGCCGACCGGCAGTGTCGCACAGCAATACGTCCACTTCGCGGGACTTGGCCGCCTGTATGGCGTCGAACACGACAGCAGCGGGATCAGAACCCGCCTGGTGGCGAACGACGTCAACCCCGACCCGTTCGCCCCACACTTCTAGCTGCTCAATGGCGCCGGCGCGGAACGTGTCGCCGGCGGCCAACAACACCCGCTTGCCTTCTGATTTAAATTTGTGGGCCATTTTGCCGATGGTCGTCGTCTTACCGACGCCGTTGACGCCGACGAACATCAACACGGTCAGGCCTTCGGCGTTGACGTTCAGATCTGCCTTTTCTCCCTTGTCTTCTAGCAACGCGACCAGTTTCTCTGACAGGAGAGGCCTCAACTCTGTCGGATTTTCAATTTTGCGTTCCTTCACGTCCGAGCGCAACTCGTCGACGAGTTCCATCACCGTCATGACGCCGACATCCGCTTCAATCAGTATTTCTTCCAGTTCTTCGTAAAATTCCTCGTCAATTTTGCGGCGCCCCGTCACAAGTGCTTCCACTTTTCCGACAAACGATTGGCTCGTCTTCGTCAACCCTTGCCGGAACTTGGACGTTACCGTTTCCGTCTTCTGCGAGACGCGGTCCCGCAGTTTTTGAAAAAAACTCACCTTTCTTCCTCCCTCAAGTACTAAATGTTACGTTGCTGACAAATTCTTTCAGCTTTCTTGGTCGACGACACCATTGTCCCCCATCTGTCACCTTTAACGCGATGATGCTTCTCGCGAGTTGTCGGATGCCGCTCTATGGTTCATTCGGCTGCTGCCGCCACTTCCTCGGCCCCGCCTTCCAACTTGACCGAGACGAGCTTCGACACTCCCGACTCCTGCATCGTCACGCCGTACAGCACATCGGCGGCTTCCATTGTCCCTTTGCGGTGGGTGATGACGATGAACTGCGTTTCTTTGCTGAATTGGCGCAAATAGCGGGCGAAGTGCACCACATTGGCTTCATCGAGAGCGGCTTCGACTTCGTCCAAGACGCAAAACGGTACGGGCTTCACTCGCAAAATGGCAAACAGCAAGGCGATGGCAGTGAGCGTCCGTTCGCCTCCGGAGAGAAGGCTTAAGTGTTGCAGTTTCTTGCCAGGCGGCTGAGCGACGATGTCGACACCGGTCTCAAGGAGTGCGTCCGGATCTGTCAACCTCAAGTCTGCCCGGCCGCCCCCGAACAGCTCAGCGAACACTGTCTGAAACTGCTGTCGGATCGCCTGAAAGGTCGTCCCGAACCGTTCCGCCATTTCGCGGTCCATATCGTCGATGACTTGGTACAGAGCTGCTTTGGCTTCCAGCAAGTCTTGTTGCTGCGCTTCTAAAAATGCCAGGCGTTCGCTGACGCGCTCGTACTCCTCAACAGCACCTAAGTTGACCTCTCCGAGCGCCGCTATGCGCTCCTTAAGCTGTTTCACTTTTGTTTCGGCCGCCTTTGGGTCGTCCGGAACACGATATCGGTCTTTCGCCCGTTCATAGCTGATTTCGTACTGTTCACCCAAAGCGTTGAGCAAATTGTTCAGCTCCACATCGAGCCGATTGACGACAACCTCTTGCTTGTGGCGCTTCGTTTCCGCGTCTTGCAACGTTTGGCGGTGCTGGCGATAGACAGCGTCGCTCTCGTTCAATTCGCTTTGCCGCTTCGACCGATTGCGCCGTAACTCCTCGAGCTCGGTGCGAATGTTTTCCCTTTCCTCGTGCAGTGAACGGATTTTTTGCGCATAACTTGCTTTTTCTGCGTCGTTCTCACGATAGAGCTCCTCCAGTTCGACGACGCGTTCGGCCAAGACACGCAGTTCTTCTTCCACCGTTTTTTTCTCATTTTCCAACCGTTGAGCGTTCTCTAACAAGTGTTCTTGCTCCTGCAAGTGTTTCGCCAGTTTGACTTTTAACTCGGTCACGTGACCTGTCTCCGCCTCTTTTTCTTGCCTCTCGGCGGCAATGACCTGTTCAAGGCGCTCGCGTTCGGCGTTTAGTTTTTGTGCCTTCTCAGCGTTCGCCTCGATGCGGGACTCAATGTCAGCACGCTTCTGTCTGAACCGATCTGCCTCAGCCTCAGCGCGGCTCCCCTCACCTTTGAGTCGCTCTAGCCGTTCCACACTGTGCTCCCATTCAGAACGCTTGTGCTCCAGCTGGCTGCTCAGCTTCTGTTCTTCCAGTCGCAACGTCTCACCTTGCGAACGCACCTCTTCCAACTGGTTTTCGATTCTATCTTTTTCGCGGTGGTATCTTTCTACGTCTTTTTCAAGTTTGTGTTTCTCCCTTTGTAATGCCTCTATTTTCTTTTCCAGACTTTCCAGTTCACGCTTACGCCCTAACAAGTTGTGGCTGCGCTTCTGGGCACTTCCCCGCTCATGGAACCGCCGGGGTTGACGAGGTCTCCGTCCAGTGTGACGACCCGGTAACGGTATCGCAACAGACGGGCGATTCGGTTTGCGTCCGCCAGTTTCCGCGCGATGACGACGTTCCCGAGAAGTGAAGATACAATGTTTTCGTATCGTCCATCAAATTGAACGAGCTCTTGACCGATCCCGACAAACCCGCTGTCCCGCTTAACGGAATTCAATTCCTGCACGGTCAAGCGGCGCCCCCTTATCACATCCATGGGTAAAAAGGTCGCCCGCCCGAGGCGCTGCCTTTTTAAGTAGTCAATCGCTGCCCTGGCGTACTGTTCACTTTCGACGACGATGTGCTGCATCGCCCCGCCGAGAGCAGTCTCGACAGCCGTTTCCAAGTCATGCGGTACGGAGACGAGTTCAGCGACGGCACCTTCAATGCCGTCCAGCTTTCCCCGTTCCCTCGCTTTCAGCACTTCTTTAACTCCTTGAAAGAAACCTGAAAAATCCGCCTCCCACTCTTTCAACACGTCCCGCCTGGAACTGAGGGAGTTGAGCGTTTGCCCCAACTTCTGTAGCTGTTCCGTCAGACGGTTCTCCTTCGTCAAGACGAGCTCTCTTTTTTCGGCCACTGTCCGGTATTCGTCAACACACGCCTGCAGTTCCTTCGCTTTGCGTTGCTGAAGTTCTTCCAACGACGTCAGTTCATTGCGGATTTCATTCTCGTGCTGTTCGGTTTCTTTTCGTTCTCTCTCCAAACTCTCGCGCCGTTCGCGCAATTGCTGTTCCTGTTGATCGAGGTGACGCAAATCGTTTTTCAACGAGGCCGCTTCACCCATGAGTTCAATTAAGTCCGACTTGACGTCTTCCAGCTGTTCTTCAGCCTTCGCCGCGAGACGCTCTAAACGGTGCTCCCGCTGTTGCAATGCTTCACTCGTTCGGTCGATGTCATCTTTTTTCGCCTTTAACCGCTCTTCAACTTTGGTCAAGTCGTCGTCAACGTGTGCTAAGCGGTTGTTCAGGTGCTCTCTTTGTTCCAGGAGCCGCTTTTGTTCTGCACGCTGACTCCGCTCGCGCTCCAGCAGCACATCGTGCTGCCCTTCGGCCTTTTCCACCGCCTCACTCGTCTTCAGCAGCTGTTGCTGTTTCTCCTCCACTTGACGGTCTAGCTGCTCAAGCTGCCACTTCAGTTGTTCCATTTCAAGCTCTATCTGTTTCAGTGCCGTCTCGGCCGCAAGCTGTGCTTCCTCCAACTGCTGAAGCTGTTCGCTGGCGTGTTCCCACTCCTTATGTACACTGGCAATGTTGTACACGTACAGCCCCACTTCACACTGTTTTAGCTGTTCGCGTAGCTTTCGGTATGTTTTGGCCTTTTCGGCCTGTTCAGAGAGGGGACCGACTTGTTCTTTCAGTTCACATATGATGTCGTTAAGCCGGGCCAAGTTTTGCTCTGTTTCTTCCAGTTTGCGCTTGGATTCCCCCTTGCGCACTTTAAACTTGACAATGCCAGCGGCTTCTTCAAAAATGCCCCGGCGATCTTCTGCTTTCGTGCTCAAAATCTCTTCAATGCGCCCTTGTCCGATGATGGAGTACGCTTCTTTGCCCAGTCCCGTATCCATCAACAGTTCTGTAATGTCCTTCAGACGGCACGGTTGCCGGTTCAAGTAGTATTCACTGTCTCCGGAGCGGTACAAGCGTCTCGTCACCGTCACTTCGCTAAAAGAGATCGGCAGTTCGCCGTCACTGTTATCCAACGTCAGGGAAACTTCGCAAAAATTCACTGCGTGTCGGCTGTCACTGCCGGCAAAGATGACATCTTCCATCTTGCCGCCGCGAAGCGTTCGCGCACTTTGCTCGCCGAGCACCCACCGTATGGCGTCAGACACATTGCTTTTTCCACTGCCGTTCGGGCCGACAACAGCCGTTATACCGGGTACAAAAGCCATTTCCGTGTAAACGGCAAACGATTTAAAGCCCTTTATCTCGATCCGTTTCAAGTACATTGTGCCTCGTGCCCCCTTGCACTACGTTTCGATTATATACGAGCCTGGACGCTTAAGCAAAGAAACTCAGAGCTTGACTCTCACTCTGAGTTTCTGCGGCAGTCGAGGTACACGTCAGTGAATGTTTCGATTTGACTTTCTAAGTTTTAACAACGCTTCTGACGCTGCACGTTGCTCAGCTTCTTTTTTGGACCGGCCGACGCCGGTCCCTAGCGCGATGCCCGACAAGCGCACCTCGGCTTTGAACTCCCGGTTGTGCGCCGGCCCGCGCTCTTCCACGATGACGTACTTCAGTTCGCCCATTCCGTCGTGCTGCACCTTTTCCTGCAGTTGGCTCTTAAAGTCAGTCACCCGGGCGAACCGGCCCTCGTCAATCTGCGGAAAAATGTAAGACTGCAAAAAGTGTTGAACCGCCGTCAATCCCTGGTCTAAGTAGAGAGCGCCGACAAACGCCTCAAAGGCGTCTGCCAAGAGCGAGGGGCGTTTCCGTCCCCCGGACAGTTCTTCACCTTTTCCCAACAAAATGTACGACCCCAAGTCCAACTCGCCGGCAAAGGCGACCAGCGACTCTTCGCGCACGATGTTCGCCCTCATCTTCGTCATTTCTCCTTCACTCATGTGGGGGAAGTGACGGTAGAGAAACTCGGATATGGCGAGCTCCAGAACCGCATCGCCCAAAAATTCCAGCCGCTCGTTGTCCTTAAACATTTTTCTGCGGTGTTCGTTCACATACGATGAATGAGTAAACGCCTGACGAATAAGTTTTCGGTTTTTAAACGTGATGTTCAGTTTGCGCTCAAGTTGCGTCAAATCCACGGTCTCCACCTACTTACTCATCTGGAACGAATTTTTTCAATGCGATGGTTGCATTGTGCCCACCAAAACCGAGGGAGTTGGAAATGGCCGCTGCAATTTCCGCGCGCCGCGATTCGTTGGGGACGTAGTCCAAGTCACATTCCGGATCAGGCGTTTCATAGTTGATGGTCGGCGGCAGGATTTGATCTTTTAGGGCTAATGCCGTTGCAATCGCCTCAACGGCGCCTGCTGCTCCGAGCAAATGTCCGGTCATCGATTTCGTCGAACTGATGGCTACTTTGTAAGCATGTGCGCCAAACGTCGATTTGATCGCCATCGTCTCCAGCGCGTCGTTGTAATCCGTCGACGTCCCGTGAGCGTTGATGTATCCGACGTCTTCCGGTCGCAGTCCGGCATCTTGCAGCGCCCGCTTCATGCAACGGGCTGCCCCTTCCCCGCCAGGGGATGGACTCGTCAAGTGGTACGCGTCACCGCTCATGCCATAACCTACCACTTCAGCGTATATGTTCGCCCCGCGGGCGACGGCCGGTTCCAGTCGTTCCAGTAGCAGCACTCCCGAACCTTCGCTCATGACAAATCCGTCCCGGTCCTTGTCAAAGGGGCGGCTCGCTTTTGTCGGCGCGTCGTTCCGCGAGGTCGATAGTGCTTTCATACTGGAAAAGCCGGCAAAAGCGGTGGGCGTAATCGTCGCTTCAGCCCCACCTGCGAGCATGGCGTCGGCTTCGCCCCGTTGAATGATCCGAAAGGCGTCTCCAATGGCGTGCGTACCTGTGGCACACGCCGAAATAGCCGCGCTGTTCGGTCCCTTGGCCCCCGTCATGATCGACACTTGACCGGACGCCATGTTGGCGATCATCATCGGAATGAAAAACGGACTGACTCTCCGCGGGCCTTTTTCCAACAAAATGCGGTGTTGTTCTTCCCACGTGTTTAAACCACCGATGCCTGAACCTATGTAGACGCCGACTCGATCGGGATCGATGGACTGCATGTCAAAAGCGGCGTCTTCTAACGCCATCTTGGCCGCAGCCACCGCAAATTGCACGAAGCGGTCCATACGCCGGGCGTCCTTTTTCTCCATGTAATTCAATGGGTCAAAGTGTTTCACTTCCCCCGCGATGCGAGAAGGGTACTGGCTCGCATCGAAGTGCGTGATCGGACCGATGCCTGATTTTCCCGATAACAGGGCGTCCCAAAAAGTTTCTTTGTCGTTTCCCAACGGGGACACGACCCCCATCCCGGTAATGACAACCCGATGATTCATGACGTTCACCTCTTTTCCGTGTACTTGAGGAAGCGATGAGAGGATGGAATGAACTAAAAAATAAGAACTTAATCCTTACGGCAAAGTCCCGTGTCACGAACGGGACTTTGCTCAAAGGGTTGACGTAAAGATCACCTTACTGGTGCGATTCGATGTAATCGATCACCTCTTGTACGGTCGAAATTTTTTCCGCTTCCTCGTCGGAAATCTCCATGTCGAACTCATCTTCCAATTCCATGACCAATTCAACGACGTCGAGAGAGTCCGCCCCCAAGTCGTCTTTGAACGAAGCTGTCGGAACGACTTGAGACTCTTCCACATCGAGACGATCGACGATAATTTTTTTCACTCTTTCAAACGTGTCTGCCACTGCCGTTCACCTCCTCTCCAGTATTATACGAAAAACATTAGGACATGACCATTCCGCCGTCGACGTGCAACGTTTGCCCGGTTATATAAGCGGCGTCATCGGAAGCCAAGAAACGGACGACGCGTGCCACGTCTTGCGGCTGGCCCAATTTCCCTAACGGAATTTGTTCTATCAGTTTTTTTTGGATTTCGTCTCCTAGTTTTGCCGTCATATCTGTCTCGATAAACCCGGGGGCGACGGCATTGACGGTAATGCCGCGGCTGGCAAGTTCTTTTGCCGCCGTCTTCGTCAACCCGATCACTCCCGCCTTGGCAGCGGTGTAGTTGGCCTGCCCTGCGTTCCCGGCGACACCGACGACAGACGCAAGATTGATGATGCGCCCTGAACGCTGTTTCATCATCGGGCGTGAAACGGCTTTAATCCCGTTAAACACACCCTTTAAATTCGTTTCTATGACTTCGTCCCACTCGGATTCTTTCATCCGCATGAGCAGATTGTCCCGTGTAATGCCGGCGTTGTTCACGAGAATGTCCAAACGGCCAAACGTTACCGTCACCCGTTTCACCATCGCTTCCACGTCTTTGTACGACGCGACGTTCGCTTGCACGGCGAAAGCTCGACGGCCCATCGCTTTGATTTTGTCGACCACTTCCCCTGCTTTCGCCTCGCTTCCAGCGTAATTGACTGCGACGTCTGCGCCTGCTTCAGCCAGTGTCAACGCGATGTCCCGTCCAATTCCACGGGACGCTCCTGTCACGAGGGCTGTTTTTCCCCTTAGCATACTCGTCCACCTTTCAGCCAAAATATTTGTGTATTGTTACAACAAACGGAGCGTCTTTTCCAAGCTTTCTGGATCTCCCACGTGATAGACGTTGGCCTTCCGATCGATTTTACGTATGAGGCCGCTCAACACCCGACCGGGGCCAATTTCGACAAACGTGTCCACCCCTTGCTCCAGCATCCAGCGTACACTGTCTTCCCACAAGACAGGCGCCGCTACTTGACGCACGAGCGCCCGCTCGATATCGTCTCCGGACCGAAGAGGACAGGCGCACACGTTGGCCACGACAGGGATGCGCGCAGACTGAACGCGAACGCCTTCCAGCACTTTTTGCAAACGTTCCCCTGCCGGCTTCATCAGTGACGAGTGAAACGGGCCGCTCACCGCCAAAGGTACGACTCGTCGGGCGCCTGCCTTCCTCGCCCGTTCAGCCGCCGCCTTTACGCCCGCTGACGAACCGGAGATGACGATTTGCCCCGGACAGTTTAGATTGGCCAGCTCCACCGTTTCGCGTTCAGTGCTCACATCCCGGCACAGCGTTTCGAGCGTTTCCCGATCTAGGCCCAGAACAGCAGCCATTGCGCCGTTTCCGGCAGGTACAGCGGCTGCCATCAACTGTCCACGGGCCCGAACGACACGTACGGCGTCGGCAAAAGCTAACGACCCGGCTGCTACTAGAGCTGAGTACTCCCCTAGGCTGTGCCCGGCCACGTAATCCGGCTCGGGCGCATGCGCTTCAAACTCCTTCCAGAGGGCGACACTCGTCGTCAGCAAAGCGGGCTGGGTGTTCTCCGTCAAATTAAGCTCCTCTTCCGGTCCTTCAAAGCAGAGAGCGGAGAGAGGAAAATCGAGTACTTCGTCTGCTTCGGCAAACACACCTTTTGCCAGCCGGCTATTGTCCGCAATAGCCCGCCCCATCCCGACGGACTGCGATCCCTGTCCAGGAAATACGTAAGCGCGCTTACCCATCCAATCCCACCCTCTCCATCGTCCACGTCAGAGCAGCCGCTCCCCAAGTCAAACCGCCGCCGAATCCGACTAAAATCAGTTTGTCGCCTTTGCGTATACGGCCCGTGCGCACAGCTTCGTCGAGGGCGACGGGAATGGAAGCAGAGGACATGTTGCCGTACCGGTCGACGTTGACGATCACCCGTTCCTCTGGCAGATTCAGACGGTTGCGGGCCGGTTCGATAATGCGGATGTTCGCTTGATGGGGAACGAGAAAGTCGATGTCGTCTTTACTCCACCCCGCTTTGGCCACAACTTCGTCGGTGGCTGACTGCATGACACGCACCGCGAATTTAAACACTTCGCGACCGTTCATGTAAATGTACTGCAAACCCTGTTCCAACATTTCCGGCGTCATCGGATAACGGGAACCCCCGCCCCGTTGATTGAGGAGCGGCCCTCCCGACCCGTCCGCTCCGAGGTCGAACGCTTTAAATCCCTCCCCTTGAGAAACCGGGCCGAGCACAACAGCTCCTGCACCGTCACCGAACAAGACGCACGTATTGCGATCTGTCCAGTCCGTAATTTTAGATAGACACTCAACCCCTACGACGAGGACGTAACGGTACATCCCCGTCTGGATGAACTGGACGCCCGCGGCGACCCCGTAAAGAAACCCGCTGCACGCGGCGGCCAAGTCGAACGCCGCCGCTTTGGAAGCCTTTAGCCGATCTTGCAACACACACGCTGTAGAGGGAAACGACATATCCGGCGTTACCGTCGCCACGATGATGAGATCGAGGTCACTCGCGCTGATTCCTGCCATCTTCAGCGCTTGTTCAGCCGCCGGCAAGGCGAGATCGGACGACGCCTGATCTTTCGCCGCGATGCGTCGTTCGCGAATACCGGTGCGGCTGACGATCCATTCATCGGTCGTGTCTACCATTTTTTCCAAATCTTTGTTCGTTAACACCTTTTCCGGCAAATAAGCTCCGGTTCCGACAATCCCAACTGATACCGTTTTTGTCACTCTCTTTCAACTCCCCAGATTTTGACTGATTTGCCCGATCACATCGCGTTCGACAAACGTCCTGGCCTGTTTGATAGCGTTTTTGAATGCCTTTCCGTCTGACGATCCGTGTCCCTTGACGACGGCCCCCTGCAGCCCTAAAAGGGGGGCCCCTCCGTATTCAGTGTAATCCATTTTTTCTTTAAAACGGACGAGCCTAGGTTTCAACACAGCCGCCGCCAACTTACTCGGCAGGTTGCGCCTCATTTCCTCCTTTAACGCAGACAATACTGTCTCAGCCACGCCTTCGATGCTTTTGAGCAATATGTTGCCGGAAAACCCGTCGCAGATTAAAACGTCGCACGCCCCGTTAAGCACGTAGCGCGCTTCGACGTTCCCCACGAAGTTGAGGGGCATTTCCTTCAACAGGGGATAAGCGGTCTTCGTCAGTTCATTTCCTTTCCCCTCCTCGGCACCGACGTTGAGCAGTCCGATGCGCGGTTCAGAAACGCCGAGCACTTTCTCCGCGTACACACTTCCCATTAATGCGTACTGGGTTAAATGACTTGGTTTTGCGTCCACATTTGCCCCGACGTCCAAGACGAGCACACCGCGTTCGTCCACAGTGGGAAAGACCGGGGCCAGCGCCGGGCGCTCAATGCCTCCGATTCTCCCGACGTGAAACAGGCCGGCTGCCATCAGGGCTCCCGTATTCCCTGCACTAATCGCAACGTCGGCCTCGCCGGTTTTCACAAGGGAACAAACCTTGACGAGGGATGATTCTTTTTTGCGCCGGACAGCGCGAACAGGTTCTTCCCCTGTACGGATCACGTCTTCCGCATGCACAACCGACACATTCGACGGTAAGGCCTCGCCTCTCACCTGGGCGATTTTTTGTTCGTGGCCGACGAGCAAGATATGAATGTCCGGCCAAAGGCGCGCAGCCTCTACTGCTCCGGCAAGGGGAGCTTCAGGAGCGTGGTCACCTCCCATTACATCAAGCGCCACGCGCATCATCTGTTCGACACCCTTTCCAGCGGCCCGTGGTAAATGTCAAATTGGCCGTGAAGCACTCTGTCCTCGCCGACTCGCGTCTCAACCTCAACTTCTGAACGCTCTTCCCCATGGCTCGCCACCTTCGCTTTCGCTATACATTTATCGCCGAGCACAACCGGTTTGAGGAATCGCACCGTGGATTTGGCGGTTAAAGCCAGTTCTTCGTCAATTAACGCAATCGCCAGTGAGTTTGCCTGTGCAAACAAGTAATGCCCCCGGGCGATGTTATTGCGCGAAAAAACGTGCTCTGCCCCAACTTCAAACAAGGATATGCCGTAGCGATCTAATTCAAGGTCAATAATGTCTCCAATCACTTCGTCTGGCGGCAGTGATCGCACTTGACCGTAAGCTTGCTCCGCCATACTCTTAATTCGTTCCCGCAATTCCGGAATGCCGAGCTCCATCCGGTCCAAACGAATGGTCTGGACACTGACGTTAAATTTGTTTGCCATGTCTTCATCAGTTATAAACGGATTGTCTGCCCACTGGCGGGAAAGTTCCTGCTGACGCTGTCGCTTGGACAGACGCAAAGCGTTCACCACCTCATCATAATACCTGGTACTAATTCCAGTATAAAAAAAAAGGTGAACACGGTGCAAGACAAGAGGCAACAAAAAAGACAAAACCGGTTCGGCTCTGCCTTTTTTGACTAGTCCCCTCTTTAATTGAATACCTTAAACTTCGACAACTTCTTCGCCTTTATACGTGCCGCAATGTTTGCACACGCGGTGGGACAGTTTCATTTCGCCGCACTGGGAACAGCGCACCATCCCCGGCACAGACAGTTTAAAATGAGTTCGACGCTTGTTTTTACGCGCTTTCGACGTCTTTCGTTTAGGTACGGCCACATTTAACACCTCCTAAGTACTCGTTCTTGTTTACGTGTTGTCTTTGGACGAAAAAAAATTTTTTAACTCGGCCAACCTTGGATCGATCGTTTCTTGTTTACAATCACAATCGTCTGTATTGCGGTTCACGCCGCAAACAGGACACAACCCCCGGCAGTCGTCGCGGCAAACGGGGACGAACGGTATCTCCAACAGCAACACTTCGCGAATGTACGGTAAAAGGTCTACCTCGTCCTCTTCGACAACGTGAATGTTTGTGTCGTCCTTTTCCTCTGCCTGGGCCGGCTGCTCCCGGGAAAATACTTCGTGCCAATCTGATTCAAGGGGCCAATCGTACGCCGTCAGACATTTGGAGCACTTTAACGTGAGCACTGCGTTCAATCGCCCGTCTATGACGTACAGATCTTCACTGTAACGGGCACGGGCTTTCACGAATACTTTGACGGATTTTTCTACGTTGGGATGGACCTTAGTTAAATCCACATCCACGGAGAAGTTGAGGTCCTGTTCCTGTTGGCGTCTCAGTTCGCGTAACTGGATGCGCACGGTGATCCCTCCTTAAAACCATGCTCGCGGTCATGTAATCATTATTCCCACGTCGAGAGGCATCACACGTATCAACATGACGCCAAACACAATCAAACATCCGTAATTATAGCGAAAGCCGCCATCAATTGTCAACGTGTGAAAGGTCATTGTATAATAGTGCGTATTCTCCGCCCTTGACGTGCGCTGCCGTGTCAGAAAAGACCCCGTGCTGTTTGACGGCACCCTTTTGGGATTGAGCATGGCGCGAGGTGTGAGGGGTGTTTCATGGACTATTTTAGTAAAAGTGACAATTCGAGACTACTGTCTCCGAAGCCACCTCTCTGCAGCGTCGTGGGAATGGCGTTTTCTATTAAGGAAGCTCTCTTTCACTGACATGAGACATCCCCTCTCCCGCTTATGAAGGCGTTTTGTGAAAAAAGGAGGTGTCCTTGATGCGTACTGTAGGGGTAATCGTCGAGTACAATCCGTTCCACAACGGACATCTCTACCACTTGCAACAAGCGAAAAAGGTGACGGCTGCCGACGCGGTCGTCGCCGTGATGAGCGGTTATTTTTTGCAACGAGGCGAACCGGCCCTTGTCGACAAGTGGACGCGTACGGAAATGGCCCTTCTAGGCGGTGCCGATCTCGTCCTGGAACTTCCCACTGTGTTCGCCAGTCAACCGGCTGAATGGTTTGCATACGGCGCTGTCGCAGTGCTCAATGCGACTGGCGTCGTCGACACGCTCTGTTTTGGCAGTGAGAGCGGTGACTTGACGTGGATGCAAGAAGTCGCCCGAACGCTGGCGCGAGAACCGTCTTCATTCCGACAGCGGTTGCAGCAGTACTTAAAGGACGGGTTAAGTTATCCCGACGCTTACGGGCGCACGCTGCACGACTATCACCCCGACATCCCCTCTGAACTGGCGGAGCCTAACAATATTTTAGGGATTAGCTACTTAGCTGCACTGCATAAGACAAAAAGCCCGATTCGTCCTTTTACTGTGCGCCGGGAAAAGGCGGGTTACCACCAAAGGGAGCTAACGGATCACCACATCGCCAGTGCGACAGCCATCCGCCGTCAATGGCTGGAATCAGGTGATGTTAACGCCATTGAACCGTTTGTCCCTCCCACGACCTTCCTTCTACTTAAAGACCGAACTGAAAAGGGCATCCCGCCGTTGACTTGGGAGTCGTTCCACCCCATGTTGTTCGCCAAACTGATGACGGCTACAGCGGAAGAACTATCCCTTTACTACAACGTAGATGAGGGGTTGGAGCATCGGCTGCTTCAGCAGTTGTCCCACTCCCACACAGTCAACGAGTACATGACGGCGTTAAAAACAAAGCGCTACACGTGGAACAGGTTACAGCGAGTCATGACCGCGATACTGCTCGGATGGACGAAGGCAGACGTCAACCGATCCCTCTTGGCCGGTGGCCCGGCGTACTTGCGCGTTCTCGGGTTTTCGGACAAGGGCCGCCTTTTATTAAAGCAGATGAAGAAAACTGCCACACTGCCAATCATTACGCGCATTTCCAAAGACCGCCCGTCCATGTTGGAGTGGGATATACGTGCCAGTCGCCTGTACAACTTGGCTACCGGCTGGCGACTGCCGTTTATGGAAGAGTTTAGACGAACCCCTGTTTACGTCCGTTCTGACAAATGATTCCTAACAATGAATAGCGTCCTGCTCGCGACAGGTGCGATTCTCACCTCGGTTTCCAACTTTTTCACGGTGCGAAACAGCTCCCGCTTCGTTCCGGTCGCCGCCTCGATGTCTTTCGGCCTGAAGAAAATCTCGAACTTCCTTTGCATCGGCGGCGACAACTTTTTGTTTCACACGTCTCTGACCCTACAATGCGATATCCAGTTGGTTGTATACTTCCAGTCTCATCATCAGTCCGGCTAACGGTCCTCTGAACTCGGTACGCCTGGCGTCGTCCCTATTCGTTTGGCAGCCAGATATGCTTGGTCTATTTTTGTGGACAAACGCGTACACATGGAATAACAACGATGGCCACGACTGGAGGATGCTTCATGCGTAAAGGCATAAAGGCAAACCGTGCCTGGCTCAAAAGTTTTCTCCTGGGAGGAGGCGCCCTGTTTCTCGTCGTCTCTTTAGTTTTGTACCCCGAGACGGCCTTTAATTCTTCCTTAGAAGGGCTGCAAATTTGGTGGGAAGTCGTCTTTCCGGCTCTTCTCCCTTTTTTTATCGCTTCTGAAATTTTGATGGGGTTTGGAGTCGTTCACTTTCTCGGCGTTCTGCTGGAACCGTTTATGAGACCGGTCTTTCGCGTACCGGGTCCCGGCGCGTTCGTCATGGCTATGGGGTTGGCTTCCGGCTATCCCATAGGCGCAAAATTAACGTCTCGCTTAAGGGAACAGGGATTGATCACCCGCAGTGAAGGAGAGCGGCTCGTCTCGTTTACGAACACCGCGGATCCGCTGTTCATGTTCGGGGCTGTCGCCGTCGGGTTTTTCCACGATGTGAGCCTCGGCGTTACGCTGGCCGTTGCACACTACTCTTCGAGTTTGCTCACGGGGATCGCCATGCGTTTCCACGACCCGAGAGGAGAAACATCTCCGCCGATGGAAACATCCCGAGAATTTTTTCTCGTTCGCGCTGTGAAAGCGATGCACAATGCGCGGCTTAAAGACGGCCGCCCCTTCGGCACACTGATCGGGGATTCCGTCATGAATTCGATTCAGACCCTTTTGATGATTGGTGGGCTCATGATGATATTTTCCGTCCTAATCGAAGTGATGTCCCTGATCGACATCACGACGCTGCTCGCACACGTATTTGCCTTTATCCTCATGTTGTTAGGCCTTCCAACCGATCTCTCAACGGCCATGATTTCAGGGTTGTTTGAAATTACATTAGGCGCCAAGGCCACTAGTGAATTTAAAGACACCTTGCCGATGATTTACGTAATGGCAATCGTCAGTACAATTGTCGCCTGGAGCGGCCTGTGTGTCCACGCACAAGTGGCCAGCCTGCTCAGCACGACGGACATTCGATATAAACCGTACTTGTTTGCCCGCATGTTACACGGCCTGTTAGCGGGCGTGATCACTGTCATCGTTTGGAATCCCGTACAGCGCTACCTCCTCACATCCGACGCGGCCATTCCGGCTTTCTTACAACAGCTGCCGAATAACAGCTTTTCCAATCTGTGGTCTCGCCTCGAATTTATCGGCTTTCGAGTGCTGCTGCTCTTACTGGCGCTCATTGGCATCGCCATCCTAATCAATGCCGTGCAAACGATCGTCAGCCGAAAGAAAAGATAAAAGGTTCTTCCGCTTTCGAGACACGTCTCTCCGGCCTCGAAACACGCCTAACTGAGCTGATTCCTCAGGCAGGATGAGCTCACCGTCCGATTCTACGACGAAAACTTTTGTTGCAGCGCCTTTTCTACCGGATAAGGGACCAAATCTTTGACCGACCCGCGGTATTGGGCGACATTTTTAACGATACTCGAACTTAAGTAAGAATATTTGTTATTCGTCATCATAAAAAACGTTTCAACCTCGTCGTTCAGTTTGCGGTTAATGGAGGCCATTTGCAGTTCGTATTCAAAGTCTGACACCGCCCGCAACCCTTTAATAATCGTTTTCGCCGACTTTAAACGCATGTAGTCGACGAGGAGTCCGTCAAACGAGTCAACTTCGACGTTTTCTATCTCTTGCGTCACCTCGACTAACAGGCGAACGCGTTCCTCAACTGTGAAGAGCGGCTGTTTCGACGGATTTTCTAATACGGCGACGATGACTTTGTCGAACACCTTTGCGCCCCGTTGAATAATGTCCAAGTGTCCGTACGTCACGGGATCAAAACTGCCTGGATACACGGTGATAAACATGGTGCCCCTCCTTCCTGTTCCTAGAGTGCCGCTTTGTCGCAATGTTGAAACAGTGAAATGTGCACATTTCCGTACCGCCTTGTAAAATTCCGGTCCAAATCCGCAACTTGATTCGGAATCGTTTCGTCTTCCGTGTGTTCAACGACGATCACACCGTTCGGGCGGAGTACGGAACAGCGCGCCACTTGTTCAAGGACGGGCCGGAGGGCGTTCTTATTGTAAGGAGGATCGAGGAATATGAGGTCGAACTGACAGTGGCGACGCTTGAACAAACGGAGAGCCTTGAGCGCATCGGTACAATAAACTTCTGCTTTTTCACTCAAATTCGTCGCCGCTAAATTTTTGCGAATCGTCGCCCAGGCGGCTCTGTCGCGATCGATGAACACGACTTTGTCCAAACCGCGGCTGAGGGCTTCAATTCCCAGACCTCCCGTACCTGCGAACAGGTCTAATCCAACCCCGCCGTCAAAAAACGGACCGATCTTGTTAAAAACAGCTTCTTTTACTCGATCCGCCGTCGGCCGCGTTCTGTTTCCCGGAACGGCAGACAACTTGTGCCCCCTGGCGGTCCCGGCTATCACCCGCACACGACATCCCCCCAATGACACGTTTATCCTACCATAAAACGATCAGGCGAAAAAAGCGAAAAAAGTCGTGGCCGACATGTATATTTTCTTTAATCGCGGCAATGATATAGATGACAACGTTCACCGAGCGTTGTCGACAACCGCGGAGAAGACTTACTTTTCCCCATAAGCTCTTCCTCCGGTTTCTCCTCTCCCATATAGGTATCTGAGGTTCCTCAGATACGAATTGACCCGCACGGTTTTGAAACCATGCGGGTCCTTTTTGTGCCTTTATTGGATACGCGGGTATTTCCCGTAAAAATACCGGTAACAGTTGTTTTGAGAGCCGCTGTACTCGATCCGGTGATCCCGCCTCAACGGGTTGAAAAACTTAAAATAGTCGTCCTCGTGCATGACAGTAGCTCTCGGAACGTTTTCCTCGCGAATGACGTAGTACATCAATCGTTAACCTCCTACATGGTGTCTTTATACTTCAGTATTCTCAAAAAATTAACCATTTAAACCCAAAAAAACACCACCTAGCGGTGATGTGTCCGATTGACTCTTTTTTTGTGCCTTATCCGAACTGTGGACTGTTCGCCGTTCCAAACGCGACGGTCCCGTTTCGCCTCTTCATCCCCGGAAACTCCCGACCGATGATAACCCTTTCGGCTGCTGTCCAACTGCGGATGAACGGGATTTTCTGCCTCTAGTTCTTCCGGGTAAGGGTAGAAGGGCGGACCCGGTGGAAAGACCGGCGGCCGACTCCAATGAGGAAAGGGCGGCGTTCCCCTCCCAACGTCGTCAGGTCCCCAATGGTTGGCCGCACGTGCGTCGGGAGTCGGCGGGCCGGGCGGAAATATTCCCAACGGCGGCGGGTTCAACGGTTCCAACGGTTCTCGTTCTGGGAACAGTCCGCCAAAAGGTGGCCCGTGAAAGCCGCGATCTTTCCTTTTCTCGCGGATGAACGTCTTCAGTCTGTCTTGTAAAAGTTCTAGATTCGGGTTTTGTTCTTTCAAACGGTTCAACCACTCTCTGATGGACATGCGAAAAACCTCCTTTCCGAAGCTTGCGATCGCTCGATCAGTATATGTTATGATCTCGATTGCGCTTCGGAAGGACATCGGTGCCCATTTTTTAAAATGTTAGCCCCCCTCTGAAAAAGAAAACCAACCCGATAAGAAATAAGACGACGGCGGTTATCCAAATGATACCCCCTGAAACAAAAGAAGAGCTCAAACGCCTTGACATACGGGACACCTCTTACCAACCCGCGAATAGATGTAGTACATTTTATGGCAGAAGGTGATGAAGTGTTTTAGGCCGTATGCTAGGATGACCTCGTGACGTACTGTTTGGCCCATTTCGCTTGTATCGCTGTCAACACCTTTTCCTCTACGAGGACGTCAATGAGGCGAAACGACAGCTCTGTCTTGCGCGCCGAATGCTTCAACCGCTCGATTTCTTGTTCGGTCAGCACTTGTTTGTACAGCCTTTTGTAGTGGGACACCAGTCCCACGGTCCCTTTCGTCTGTTTAATTCGCTTGGCGTCTTCTACCCACCGTTGAATCATTTTGGTCGTAATCGCTTTACGCCTTATGACTTTGTTGACGTAACGTGCCGTCTCCCGGTAAAGGGCTTGGTAATGGTCCACACTTTCGACCTCCGCTCATTTTCTTACACTACCGTATGCGGCGGCCGTCGAAACATTGACACCGATCAATCAAAGTTTTTCCTGTACAGTACGTCCTCCCCTTCCAGTTGCTCACGCAGTGGACGAAAGCGCTCCTCTTCCCAAAAAGCGTCGCTGTTCACCAGTTTTACTGCATCTTGCCGCGCCACTTCCAGCACCCGGTAATCCTCAATTAAATCGGCCACTTTAAACTCGGGGAGACCGCTCTGTTTGACACCGAAGAAATCTCCAGGACCGCGAATTTTTAAATCTTTGCGGGCGATTTCAAACCCGTCGTCAGTTTCCGTCATGATCCGCATCCGCTCTTTCCCCGTATCAGACTTGGGATCGGCGACGAGGATACAGTATGCTTGTTCGTCGCTGCGGCCGACACGGCCCCGGAGCTGATGCAGTTGGGCGAGTCCGAATCGCTCGGCATCGTAAATCACCATGACTGACGCGTTCGGGACGTTGACGCCTACCTCTACAACGGTCGTCGACACGAGGACGTGTATCTTGCCGGAGACAAATTCGCCCATCACGCGTTCTTTTTCCTTGGCAGGCAATTTCCCGTGTATGAGTCCCGTCCGGTACGGCTGGAGCGCCGGTTCCAGCTGTTCCAATACGTCATACGCATTTTGCAAGTCAAGTTTTTCTGACTCCTCAATGAGGGGACAAATGACGTACGCTTGACGTCCGCGGCGGCACTCCTTATGGATAAATTCCATCACACTGCCGAACTGGTTCGGTTTCACTTGCACTGTCTTAACGGGCTTCCGACCCGCCGGCAATTGGTCGATGGTCGAAACGTCCATATCTCCGTAAGCAGAAATGGCGAGGGTGCGCGGAATGGGGGTGGCCGTCATAAACAGCACGTCCGGGTCTTCTCCTTTTTCGCGCAGTTTGGCCCGCTGGTTAACGCCAAACCGGTGCTGTTCATCGGTAATGACTAGCCCCAGGCGGTGAAAGTGGACGGATTCTTGAATGAGGGCATGGGTGCCCACGACGACATGGGCTAATCCCATTTGCACCATGCCGAGGGCCTCCCGTTTTTCCCTTGCCGTCATACTGCCTGTGAGCAACACGACGTCCACCCCGTAAGGTTGTAGGTACTCGCGGATCGTGTGGGCGTGCTGTTCGGCTAGTATCTCTGTCGGCGCCATTAAAGCACCTTGAAACCCGCTGACGTAATTCGCGTACAACAAGGCGGCGGCCACCACCGTTTTCCCTGAGCCGACATCTCCTTGAAGCAGACGATTCATTGCCACCGGCTGTTGTAAGTCGGCCAGTGCCTCTTTTAATACCCTCGCCTGAGCGTCCGTTAACGTAAACGGCAGCGCCTTTATAAACTCGCGCACCTTGTCAAGCGGCACGTTCTTGGCTGTCCCGTTTAACCGTTTTTTACGGGTATGGCGCAACACCTGCCATTTCAACTGGAACATGAGCAACTCTTCGTACACCATGCGGCGCCGCGCCTGGTGGCCATCACGACTGTCCCGCGGAAAGTGCATCACGTACAGCGCATCCCGCCGATTGAGCAGTTTATAGCGCCGGATGAGCTCAGGCGGCAACGTTTCTTCGATGTCATCGCCAAACTGGTCGAACGCCTGCCGAATGACGTTGCGCAGCCACTCGATGCGGACGGAACCGCTGACAGAGTAAACGGGTTCCAACCGCCCCAACAGCCGTTTTTGTTCCTTCTCGGAGAAAAGTGATCGCTTCACCGTCAGCTGCAGTCGATGCCGATCCCACTTGCCGACGAGGACGACAGTGCGCCCGGGGTAAAGCTTGTCTTTTAAGTAATGCCGGTTAAACCACACCGCGTTCACCCATACGCCATCTGTTTGAACTTTGACAGACATGCGCGACTTTTTGCGCCCGTACCAGCGTACCGCAGGGACGCCCGCCACTTTTCCCCGCACCGTGATCGTCTCTTCGTGCGCTGCATCGTGTACGTCCCGAATCCGGTAGTCTTCATATCGGTAAGGAAGGTATTCAAACAAGTCCAAGACAGTATAGATGCCCAGCTGAGCCAAATGTTTCGCCCGCTGGGCACCAATACCCGCGACTTCCGTTACGGGGAGACGGCTGACCTTTGTCATCTGTCCACTCTCTCCTAACTCCGATCTAAGCGATGGCACTCTCTTTCATAACGGCAACGCCGATCGTTCCAGGACCAGCATGCGTCCCGATGACGGGACCGAGTTCCACGACATCTAAACGCGAAATGTTCAACTTCTCTTTTAACGTTGCAGAGATCGACGCTGTCTCACCTTCGGACTGGGCGTGTAACAACCCGACCCACACGGGCTCGTCCCCGGCATATTGCTGCAGTTTCTCGTACATGCGGTTCATCGCCTTCTTTTTACCCCGCACTTTCTCGTCGGGCGCCACTTCACCGTCCTCGTCCAACATCAATATCGGCTTTATGTTCAGTACCGAACCGAGGAGAGCGGAAGCTTTTCCGATGCGCCCGCCTTTTTGCAAATACTTCAACGTGTCAACCATAAAGTACACGCGCATCTCCCGTCTGAACGATTCGGCGATCTTCCGGCACTCTTCAAGACTTTTTCCCGCTTTTGCCGCTTCGGCCGCGGCGACGACCATCATGCCGGTAGCGTATGACGCCTTTTTCCCGTCAAAAACGTCAATCTTCAGTTCATCTTCCAACATCGACTTCGCCAGCACTGCCGATTGATACGTTCCGCTCAAAGCAGCAGACAAGTGAATGGACAGGATGTCATGTTTATCTTCCCCTGCCGCTTTGCGGTACGCTTCTACGAATTCATTGGGTGACGGCTGAGATGTCGTCGACAATTCATTTGCTTGGGCCAATTTCTCATAAAACTCTTCCGGCCTCAAGGTGATGCCGTCCAAAAACGTTTCCCCTTCCAGGTGCACTTTTAACGGAACCATTTCAATGTCCAGTTCCTTGCGAATCGGTTCCGGAATATCCGCGGTGCTGTCCGTGACAACTTTCACCCGGCGACTCATTGAATCAACCCCTTTACCGTTCTTACTCTACGGCGAAAAGATAGTAATACAATGGCTGCCCGCCGTTATGTACTTCTACTTCCACATCTGGAAACCGCTCTGTCAAAAAGCGCTCCAAATCTTCCACTTGACTGGCTTCTGTCTCCTCCCCGTAAAAAACTGTTACAATTTCCGTGTCGTCCGACACCATCCCCAGCAACAACTGTTGGGCCGTCTCCAGCAAAGAAGGGTGGGTCGCGGCAATTTTACCGTCAATGATCCCGATAAAATCGCCTTTTTGTATCGAGAGGCCGTCCACTTGCGAATCCCGTACTGCATAGGTAACTTGTCCACTTTTGACGTGCTCGACCGCTTCCATCATCGCACGCCGGTTCTCCTCGATCCCCGCTTCGGCGTTGAACGAGAGCATCGCTGACAACCCTTGGGGAACCGTTTTACTCGGGATCACCGTCACCGGCTTTTCCAAAATCTCTCCTGCTTGCTCAGCGGCCATGACGATGTTGCCGTTATTCGGCAAAACGATGTAGTGTTCTGCACGTACCCCTCTCAGCGCGTTCACGATGTCTTCCGTACTCGGGTTCATCGTCTGTCCGCCGGCGATCACCTCATCCGCCCCCATGTTGCGAAAAATGTCAGCGATTCCGTCCCCCATGGCCACGGCGACAACGCCGTAACGCTTGACGTCATCACTTGTTTCGAGTGCTGTGTTTTTCTCCACGATGGACCGGTGTTGCTCGCGCATGTTCTCAATTTTAGCCGTGCGTATGTCTCCGTACTGCAAACCGTATTCGATCAATTTTAGCGGTTCTTCCGTATGTATGTGGACCTTCACTAAATCGTCGTCGGCGACGACTAACAAGGAATCACCGTGGGCGTTTAACGCTTCGCGAAAAGCCGCTTCATCAAATGGGCGGGTAGATTCCTTCTCGGGAATAATCTGAATAATAAATTCGGTGCAGTAGCCGTATTCGATGGTTTCTGTCGCAATGTGGGACTGGGCGCTCTTTTGGTGCGCTATCTCGGTCAACGTGTCCAGCGATTCGGTCTGTTCTCGCCTCTCACTGATTTCATCGCCTTTTAATGCTGCTAAAAACCCCTCGTATATGTATACCAAACCTTGTCCGCCTGCATCGACGACTCCCGTTTCCTTCAACACCGGCAAAAGATCGGGGGTTTGATCCAACGCTTTTTTGGCCGCGTGAAGCACTTCTTCCATTAATTCCGCCACATCGTTTACGCGGATGGCCGCCACCTTGCCGTGTTTGGCAGCTTCCCGTGCGACGGTCAAAACCGTTCCCTCCACCGGCTTAATCACGGCTTTGTAGGCTGTATCGACACCGTGTTGCAGGGCTTGTGCAAACTCGCGGTGTGTCACCCGCTCTTTGTCCTGCACTTCTTTCGCAAAACCTCGAAACAGCTGTGACAAAATGACACCCGAATTGCCCCTCGCCCCCATCAATAAACCGCGAGAAAGCGCTCCTGCCACTTCTCCAATATGGCTGGATGCGTTCCGGTTCATTTCGTCGACACCGGAAGAGAGGGTCAAATTCATATTCGTTCCCGTATCGCCATCCGGGACTGGAAACACATTCAGTGCGTTGACTTGTTTGGCTGACTGTGACAAATGCTGAGCTCCCGCGGACACCATGTGGGCGAACATTCGTCCATCTAGTTCGTTCTTTGTCACGATGTGACCTCCTCTACTCGTTCGTCAGACGAACGCCTTGCACATAAATATTGACGGCTCGGGCATGCAAACCTAACGCTTGGTTCAAAGCGTATTTCACTTTTGCCTGTACATTGTGGGCGACTTCCGAAATTTTTGTACCGTAACTGACGATAATGTACAGGTCCAGTTCGATGCCGTCTTCGAGAGTACGCACTTCGATCCCTTTGCTCAAGTTCTCGCGCCCGAGAAGTTCGGCAATCCCGTCTTTGATCTGACTTCGGGACGCCATGCCGACTAAACCGTAACATTCCAAAGCAGCACCGCCGGCTATCGTTGCAATCACTTCGTCGGACACGTCGATATTGCCCATGTCGTTCGACATTTCAACTGCCATGAACGCAATCCTCCTTGTGTTTTGAGGGTGCCCACCTGCCAATTGACATTATTATCATTGTACAATAACCTACTGGAGAAAAAAAGAAAAAGGGAGCGGAAAGACAACAACGTCTTTTGTAAAACCTGACGTTCTCGACTGTCCCAGTCCTTGAAAAACACGTGTCTCTGTGATAAAGTTGTTTCGTGTTGAAATGGGTAAGGAGGTGGAGCCATTGGCACGCAAATGCTATGTAACAGGCAAGCGAGGAAAATCTGGTAACCGCGTCAGCCATTCACATAGAAAGACGAAACGCAAATGGGGTGTCAACCTACAAAAAGTGCGAATTTTGGTCAACGGCAAGCCGAAGCGCGTCTACGTTAGTACGAAAGCTTTAAAATCGGGGCTAGTCGAGCGCCCGTAACGCATTAAAAAGCACCTGAAGCGGTGCTTTTTCACTTGGCAAGAAACAGCATTTCCCGCCCCTATGCACTTAGACCGTCACCCCACGTGCTTTTTTGACGACGTCACAAAAGTCCCGCCGGCCATTTTGTCGCGTTCACTTTTGGCGATAAAGGGCGCCCATAATCGCTTTGACAATCCCTCCGAGAAACCGTGGCAGCTTTATCGTGTAAAACTTCACCGCTAGCCCTCCTTGTCATATCGCAAACTGAATCCCCATACCTTATTAGTTATATTCTATAAAAAAGGAAATGTGCCTAGAACCACATTTCCAAAGCATTTACACTAACACACCAGGTCGCGGCTCTGGATGATCAAAAGTTTTCCTTCCCGAAGTTTGACTGTCCCGCTTTCCCCAATCCACTCATTGCTGATGGCGAGAGAACTCATACGTTCAAGCGTGGCGTCAACAAGGGGAAACCGAAAGCCTGACAGGTGGATGCCTTTTACCGCCCCCTGCCACGCGATCATTGACATGTAGTGATAATGCTGTCTCCGTACTACGTGTTGTCCTGGACCGACCAATTCCATGCGGTTCAAGTAGTTTTGCATCACGCCGCGCACGCCCGCCCTCTCTATTCTTTCCAACAGATTGACGTTTGCGAGAGTATGATCCCACCGCGTTCCCCATGCCCCGAGAAGCAACACTTCTTTCGGCTGGCGTTGCAACGCTTTTGTCACGGCATAGTCGGTGTCCGTGACATCCTTATCCCGAGGGAGTTGCTCGACCGGTACTCCGAGGGACCGCAGGGCTTCCACCCGTTCGAGTTGGGCAGTATCAAAGTCACCGACTGCTAAATGCGGTGTGATATTGCGCTGCAACAGCTCGTCATTGCCGCCGTCCACCCCGATGACAAAATCGTCTTTTGCGATCAACGCGTGATCGTCTGGGCCCCACTGCCCGCCAGTGGCGATGACGACGCGGCTATCCTTCCCCTTCATATCGCACCCTCTACTCGTTTTAACGATTGGATTTTTGTCCGGCGGTCTGATGCTCCGAAAATGTACGACCCGGCGACCAGCACATTGGCGCCGTGATGGACTGCATCGCAAGCCGTCTGTTCGTTTATGCCTCCATCCACTTCAATGTTGAGTGAGAGCCCCTTCTCCTCTGCCATTTGACGCAAGGCGCGGATTTTCGGAAGGGTGGACCGAATAAACGTTTGCCCCCCAAATCCAGGGTTGACCGTCATGATGAGCACCATGTCAAGGTCTTCTAGCACGTACTCGATGGCTGACAGCGGCGTCGCCGGGTTTAGTGCCACACCGGCGCGAACACCGTGCTCCTTAATTTTGTGAATGGTCCGGTGCAAGTGCGGCGACGCCTCCTGGTGAACCGTCACCCAATCTGCCCCGCTCTTGACAAACGATTCGATGTACTGGTCAGGATTCGCAATCATCAAATGAACGTCGAGCGGCAACGACGTGCGGGGCCGGATGGCTTCAACGATGAGGGGGCCGATGGTAATGTTGGGGACAAAATGCCCGTCCATCACGTCCACGTGTATCCAGTCCGCCCCTCCCTTTTCAACATCTGCTATTTCATCCCCTAACTTCGCAAAGTCGGCAGAGAGTATCGACGGGGCCGTTACAATCATCACTCATACCTCCGCTGCTCTTGAATTTCGGTTAAAAATTGAAGGTAGTGTTCATAGCGCAGGGCATGGACCGTTTGGGTGTCGACAGCGCCCTTGACGGCGCATTGCGGTTCACGGAAGTGCAAGCATCCGCGGAACTTACATTGGTCAGCCAAAGGCGCCATTTCAGGAAAATACGTACCCAGTTCCTCAGCTTCCCAACCGTCAAAAGACAACCGGCTGAATCCCGGCGTGTCGACAACCCATCCCCCTGTGGACAGTTCCAGCATTTCCACGTGCCGGGTCGTATGTCGTCCCCTCCCCAATTTACGGCTGATGTCACCTGTTTTCAAACGCACTTCCGGAATCAGCGCATTTAAAAGGGACGACTTCCCTGTCCCCGACTGGCCGGCCAACACGGATATGTGACCGTCCAGCATTTGTCCCAGTTGTTCCAGACCGCAATTTTTCACGACGCTCGTGAGGACAACGGGATAACCGATTCCCTCGTACACGGCGATTAATTCTTCCAACTCTCCTTTAGGGGCGCCCAAGTCGATTTTGGTGAACACGATAAACGGCTTCATGCCGGCCCGTTCGGCGTGAACGAGAAATTTGTCAATTAACAGCGGCTGAAGGTCAGGCTCACGGACTGAATGGACGATGACCGCCTGGTCTGCATTGGCGACGGGCGGACGGACAAGTTCAGTCTTGCGTGGTTCGATCGACTGAATATACCCTTCTCCGTTCTCCGTCTCGTCAAAATGAACCCAGTCTCCCACCAGGGGAGAATACTGCTTCTTCTTGAACAGACCTCTGGCGCGACACTGCCACAGCTGTCCGCCTGATTTCACGTAATAATATCCGCTTAACGATTTGACAATGCGCCCTTCAGGCATGAAGCACCTCCTGCGTCATGTCAGTTCTTTCGCAGCCTTACCACTTTCCTTTGGTCGTTTACTCTTCCCCATTCCCGTCTTCGCCGTCGTCATCGTCGGAAGATCGGTCGCCGCCTCCTCTGCCGTACGACTCATTGAGACTGACGTGTAGTCGCACGACCTCTCCTTTCGGGTGATACGTCCCGGGAGAAGGGGTTGAACCGTACACTTTGTACAGTGGCGCGTTGGCATTGCGGTCGTAAATGGCGCCGTTCTCCCCGTTCCGGTACACTTTAAATCCGAGTTCGCGCAACCGTTCTTCCGCTGTGCTCTGGAACTCGCCGTTTAAATTCGGAATTTGGACGAGATCCTCTTCCGGCCGAACGTACAGCGTGATCGGATCGCCTGGGGCTACCGTATCCCCGCTTTTCGGTTCGTGACGAACGACATGTCCCCGGGCGTAGTTTTCGTCGTCCAACAGCTCGACTTTGATATCTTCCGGTGTAAAGCCTAAGTCATACAACGCTTTTTTCGCTTCTTCCTCCGGCGTATTGATCATGTTTGGAATTGAAACGCCCTCCTGGGCACTGACGTACAGCGTCACCGTAAACCCTTGTTTTACGCGTTGGGACGGGTTCGGAGATTGGCGGAATACCGTTCCCTTCTCTGAATCGTGGGCCTGTTCAACCGTTTCGTACGTCAATCCCTCACGTTCCAATTCCGCACTCGCTTCTTCCAAACTCATGCCGACGACTTCCGGTACTTCAACGCTGTCGTTGCTCATAAACGTCCAAACGGCATTCAGTCCGACGGCACTCAATATTCCAATCAGTAAAACAGTCAACAAGATAAACCCTGTTTTTTTCCACAATGGAATCCCGTCGGGAGAGCCGCCGACCACTTTTTTGGCACGTTCCAGACGAGATAGATTTTGGACTGAAGGGGGCGAGGGTCTTCTTCTCCGAGAACCGGCGCTTCTTCTGTATCGTCATGGGCCGTTTCAGCCGTCTTTTCACGATCTCCGCTTGCGAGATCCGAAGGGTTGATGGCAGGGAGGACAATCGTGTCCTCTCCGTCAGGATCGGCAGGTTCCCAGCGGGGTTCGTTTAGCCGCATCGGCTTTAAGGCTGTGCTCAAGTCTTTTTGCAGCTCACGGGCAGATGCGTGACGGTGGAGCGGGTCTTTCGCCATGGCCCGCCGGATGACATTGTCTACGCTTTGCGGCAAACCGGGTCGTTTGTCAATAGGCTCTTCCGGTTCTTCCTGCAAATGTTTTAAAGCGACGGCAATGGGACTGTCACCAGAAAAGGGGAGGGTTCCCGTGGCCATTTCATACAGAACGACCCCGAGGGAATATATGTCAGACTTCTCTCCGATGTGGCCACCGCGCGCCTGCTCGGGAGAAAAGTAGTGCACGGATCCCATGACAGAACCCGTATGGGTAATCGTCTGGGAACTCGTTGCTCGGGCAATCCCGAAATCAGCTACCTTGACACGTCCGCGTTTGCCGATCATGATGTTGTGCGATTTCACATCGCGGTGGACGATGCCGTTTTCGTGGGCGTGATCGAGGGCGTCCGCTATTTGCTCACCGATGGAGACAACCTCGTCAACAGGGAGGGGCCCTTCTTCCTTAATGCGATCTTTCAGTGTCTTTCCGTCAACGTACTCCATCACGATGTAGTGGATGGCATCGTCTTCCCCTACGTCGTATATGTTCACGACGTTCGGATGCGACAGTCTCGCTGCTGCACGTGCTTCGCGCCGAAAACGGTCGACGAAATTGTCGTCGTGACTCAAAGAGTCATTCAACACTTTGACCGCTACGTGCCGATCCAACACTAAATCTTTCGCCAAGTAGACGACGGCCATTCCTCCACTGCCGATACGCGACACTAATTCATAACGGTTTCCTAGACGTTTGCCAATCATGCGGCGCTACCTCGCTTCCTGTGCAGACCCCGTCCGAGACGAGGACATTCCAGTTCGTTTTACGAGTGCGAGGGAAATATTATCCACCCCTCCTGCGTCAAGAGCCAGCTGGATCAATTGATCTGCCTTTCGCTCCATCTGATCCTCTTTTTTGATGACAGAGTGGATCTCTTCATCAGACACCATGTCTGTCAATCCATCAGTGCACACGAGCAAGTAATCATTTTCTGCCCAAGTGTGAACCGTGACGTCCGGTTTGACCTCATCGTCAATGCCAACAGCTCGCACGATGACGTTTTTTTGAGGGTGGGCCATCGCTTCTTTTTCCGTAATTTCGCCCATGTGCAGCAGTTCATTAACGAAAGAGTGGTCTTGTGTTAACTGTTCACACTTTTCGTCATTCATCAAATATGCTCGACTGTCGCCGATATTCCCGATTAAGAGGTGCTGACCTTTAATAATCGCCACGACTAGTGTCGTCCCCATTCCAGACATGGACGCGTTTTCGCGTGATTTTTGCAGGATGCGCTCGTTAGCCAGTTGCACGCTCTCGATCAAAAAAGTTTTCAACTCGTCCAGCGTGTGTTCCGCCTTAATCTGGACAAGCTGTTCTTCCATCACTTTCGCCGCTAACTGACTGGCTACATCTCCCGCCTTGTGGCCTCCCATCCCGTCTGCCACGACAACGGCGACAAGTTCCTCGTCAGGGGCGTGGATGAACATGCTGTCTTCGTTGTGTGAACGCACCCGCCCCACATCCGACTTGTATACCCATTCCACCTGTGCCACCTCTCTCACCACCTGAACACGCTCGTTCGCGACATCTTTGCCATTGAAATTATATCAGTCACAAAAGTTTCTGTCCAAACGGATATCTCTTACGCCATATGTGTGAACCGCGCGATAAAAAAACCGTCAGAGCAAAAGTACTGGGGCAAGATGCGCACCATTCCCGAACCCAGCCACGCTTTTTCCCGTACGTCTACCGGTAACGTACGAACAAAAGATTCGTCCGGTTGAAAGGCGGGGTATCGTCTAAGGAACCACTCGACTTGCTGTTCGTTTTCCTTCGGTTCTAACGTACACGTGCTGTAAACGAACACTCCACCCGGTTGAACTAGTTGGGCGGCGGCATCCAACAGTTGCTGCTGAAGCGCCACGAGACCGCCGACGTCCTCTAATGACCTGCGCCATTTTATCTCCGGCTTACGGCGGATGACCCCTAGTCCGGAACACGGCGCATCCAAGAGGACGTAGTCGTACTTTTTAGAAAGAAGGCGGGGCAACTGGCGGGCGTCTGCCTGCCTCGCCCTCACACTGCGCACGCCAAGCCGTCTCACTTGTTCTTCGATGAGTTCCACTTTGTGTCTGTAAAGATCGAATGCGTCCACCGTTCCCTCGTCATCCATCAACTCCGCGAGGTGTGTCGCCTTCCCTCCCGGTGCTGCACACATATCCAATACGGTCGAACCGGGTGCCGGTTTCAGAATCTCTCCCACGAGCATTGAACTTTCATCTTGGACCGTGCACGTCCCTTCCCGGTACAAAACACTGTCGGCCACGTTGCCGAACTTTTCTACGATCAAACCGTACGCTGAAATGTCCGATTCGCGGACCTTCACCTGGGGGTTTTCCGCCTCTAACTGAGTGGCTAGCTCTTCCCGTGACAATTTTAAACGGTTTACCCTTACAGTGTGAGACGGGGCCCGGTTGTTTGTGTCGCACATGGCCCTCACAGTGTGCACATCCCAGATGTCGAGCCATCGTTTGACCAGCCATTCGGGGTGTGAATACTCAAGGGACAGCTTTTTGACAGGATCCGTTTCCGAAATTGTTCCCAAGCGGTCAGGGTGGCGCAAAACATTTCGCAAGACGGCATTCACAACAGACGCGACACCCCGGTGTCCACGCCGTTTTGCAATTTCGACGGCTTCGTGTACGGCAGCGCGAGCAGGCACTTTATCTAAATACTTCAGTTGGTAGACACTCATCCGCAGCAGTTGACGCACCCACAATTCGAGCTTCCTGGGGGTAAACGGAGCCAAGATCCAATCGAGAGTATTGCGTCGTTGGATTGTTCCGTACACCAATTCTGTCACTAGATTGCGATCGACGGGGGACAATTGGGAACGGCTGAGCACTTGATGCAGTTCGAGGTTGCTGTACGACGTTTTGCGCTCAACTCGAGTGAGGACTTCCAAACTGACATCGCGCGCGTTACGACCGTTCATGGGCGTCTCCCAAGCGGGTCCCGGGCTGCAAAGCGTTCCCGCGCAAAAATTGAGCCACGTCCATACGTTTTTTTCCAGCCGGCTGCACTTCTAAAAGCCTCAGCTCCCCTTTCCCCGTCGCAACTGTTAAATCGCCGTTGGCCACGCGCGTCACACTGCCAGGAGGGGCGGCTGTCGCCCGAGTGTTCACCACTTCCGTGCGCCAGACTTTTAAAAGTTTTCCTCCGCACGTCGTAAAAGCAACCGGCCAAGGATTTAACCCGCGTACGTGGTTATGGATGGCCTCAGCCGACATCTCCCAGTCGATGCGTTCGTCTTCGCGCTTAATTGTCGGCGCATAAGTGGCGAGGCGTTCGTCCTGGGCTTTCGGCTCGATCTCTCCGTTTAAAATCGACGGTAAAGAATTTCGCAGCAAATCGGCGCCTGCCTGACTCAGTTTGTCGTGCAACGTGCCAACCGTATCCTCTTTGTCAATGGGAACTTTGCACTGCGTGAGAATGTCTCCGGCGTCCAGTTGCTCGACCATGTACATTAACGTTACGCCGGTTTCTGTCTCCCCTTCCATGATCGCCCGATGGATCGGTGCCCCCCCCCTGTACTTGGGCAACAGTGACGCGTGAACATTGATGCAGCCGTGCCGCGGCGCATCGAGAACAGCTTTGGGCAAGATTTGGCCAAAGGCGGCTGTGACAATCACATCGGGTTTTAACGACAGTAATTTTTTCACGGCCTCGTTTCGTGAGATTTTGTCAGGTTGCCACACGGGCAATCCGAGGGACTCGGCTGCCACTTTGACAGGCGGCGGCGTTATCTTCCGCTCTCTTCCTTTCGGGCGATCCGGCTGTGTCACCACGCACTGAATCGTGTAACCTAAATCGACTAACGCGTGTAAAGAAGGCACCGCGAAATCCGGGGTGCCCATAAATACGACCTTCACAGTCATGACTTTTCTGTCTCCTCCGGGTCGAGAAACCGTTCCGCAATGTCAATGAAGAGAACGCCGTTCAGATGATCCACCTCATGTTGTAAAGCGCGAGCGAGAAACGCTTCACCCTCGTATTCCACGGGGTTTCCGTTGCGGTCCTGGGCTTTGACTCTACAGTAGTTGGCTCGCTTCACTTCCCCCACTACGTTTGGAATACTCAAGCACCCTTCCGGACCAATTTGTTCCCCTTTTGTCTCCACAATTTCCGGGTTGACGAGCTCGATTAACCCGTCACCTACATCGATGACGACAACCCTTTTAGAGACGCCGATTTGCGGTGCGGCCAACCCGACACCGTTGCCAGTTTCGTACATGGTTTCTGCCATATCGTCCAACAGTTTATGCAAATTGGCATTGAATTTCGTCACTTTCACGGCTTTCTCCCGCAGGATGGGATCCGGATGTTTCACAATCGCACGCACGGCCATTTGCAGTCCCCCCTTGCTTCTTATAACAACACGTACGGATCACGATCAATCACTATTCTTAAGTCGCCAGCCGGAAAACTAGCCTCAGCCGTTTCCCGGGCCCTGTTAATGGCGGCGGAAAGGTCTTTACCGCCTTTGTATTTTATCATGGTTTGCATCCGATATCTATCTCTCGCCCGAAAAACAGGGGCCCTGACGGGTCCGAGCACTTCCGCCTCTCGGGGCAAATACTGTTTTAACGCGTCCGTTATGCGCTGACTCGCTTTCATCACTGTGGCTTGATCGGGATGACTGAACTTTATCGCGATGAGGGAACAAAAAGGCGGGTAGTGTTTTTTCATTCTCGCCTGACACTCTTTCCGGTAAAAAGCCGTTGCTGCGTAGTTCGCTGCCATCTCGATGCTGTAGTGTTCCGGGTTGTACGTTTGAATGACGACGCGGCCGGGGCGAGCGTGGCGTCCGGCTCTCCCCCCGACTTGCGTCAGCAATTGGAACGTTCTTTCTGCAGCGCGAAAGTCCGGCAGATTCAACACCGTGTCGGCTGCAATCACGCCTACCAACGTCACATCTGGAAAGTCCAGCCCTTTGGCGATCATTTGGGTACCCAAGAGAACGTCCGCTTTTTTCTCCCGAAACGCGGTCAACAGTTTTTCATGGGCTCCCTTCCTCCCTGTCGTGTCCACGTCCATGCGGATAATGCGCAATCCCGGAAAGCGCTTAGCCAGTTCCTGTTCGACTTTTTGCGTTCCGGCACCGAAGTAGCGTATGTGATCACTCCCGCAGTGGGGACACTGGTCTGGCACTGCTTGAGCGAATCCACAGTAATGGCAACGCAACGTGCGATTCACCCTGTGGTACGTCAGCGAAATATCACAGTGGGGACACTCAACGTTGGCTCCGCACTGGCGGCAGAGAACGAAAGTCGAGTACCCGCGCCTGTTTAAAAACAGAACCGCTTGCTCCCCTCGCTCCACGCACGCAGTCAAGGCCTCGGTCAGTTTGCGGCTGAACATGGAACGGTTGCCTGCGTCAAGTTCATGGCGCATGTCGACAATGTGGATGTCGGGAAACGGTCTCCCCTGCACCCTCTGCTTTAGCGGCAAATACACCATCTTGCCAGTTTTGGCACGGTAGTAGGACTCGACGGAAGGAGTCGCACTCCCCAGGACGGTGACGGCTCCGAAGTGTGCCGCCCGCTTTACAGCCACGTCGCGGGCGTGGTAGCGCGGGGTCTCGTCTTGTTTGTAAGACGATTCATGTTCTTCGTCGACAATGATCAGCCCGAGGTTACGAAAAGGGGCAAAAACAGCCGAACGGGCACCGATGACGACTTGGACCGCACCGTTCACCACTTTGCGCCACTCGTCATACCGTTCGCCTTGAGACAGGCCGCTGTGCATGACAGCTACCCGTTCGCCGAAACGCGCTTTGAAACGTTCAACCATTTGCGGCGTCAGGGAAATTTCCGGCACGAGTACAATCGCCTCCCGTCCTTGGGCAAGTGACGCGTCAATGGCCTGCAAATACACTTCCGTTTTGCCGCTCCCGGTCACGCCGTGCAACAAAAGCGTGTGGGCTTCCCGCGACTCCAACCGGGTCACAATCGCTTGAAGTGCTGCGTCTTGCTCTTCGGTCAAGGGAAGCGGCTGATCCTGAACGACGCGGCGGTGATAAGGGGTGCGCATTTGTTCCCGAATTTCGCATACCAAAATGCCTGCCTCGACCAGGCGCATGACACTGCTCCGCGTCGCCTTTAAGGCGGTCAGAAGCTCGGAAAGCATGACGGGCTCTGGGTGCTTCACAAAATACTGAACAATCGCTCGCTGTTTGTGCGCGTTTGCCGGTATGCGGGACATCTGTTCATCTAACGGTACGGATTCAGCCGGTTTTACCCACGTCACCTTCTTTGGCGCCACCTTGTCCCGTACACGCTCCACCACGTCCAACCGTTTCTCTCTGATCAGTTTGCGGATGAGGGAACGCGTCACACCTTCTATCGCTTCTGCCTTCTTGAGCGACAATCCGGTTCTCGCACGCTGAACGGCTTCCATCAACTGCCGTTCCGCTTCCCCGAGCAAATAGGCACCTTCTTCTACCACATTGCTGCCGGGAATTAAGATTTTGTCGTAACGGGCCCTGAGCGCTGAAGGGATCATGACTTCAAGGGCTGCTAACCGCGTAGAAAAGTAGTACTTGCTCATCCATTCCGCCAGCTTGACCAGCTCTTCGTTCAGCGGCGGCAAAAGGTCAATGACCTCCCGGATGGGGCGCACGTTGGCCACCTCAGGTTGTGGGCGCAAGGAGACGACATACCCTTGGACAATGCGGGACCCGAATGGAACGTGGACGCGGCACCCGACTTCGACTTGATCTGCCAGCTCCTCCGGGATCTCGTAGTCAAACGGGCGATCTGTCCCTCTTGACGGTACATCGACGACGACAGATGCAAATTTCAAATGCTTACCCATCACGGATACCCTTAATTTCATCGAGAAGAGCGTCAGCCACCGCCCGCTTGTCCATCTTGGGCAATTCCTTCACGAGCCCGTCCCGGCTGTAGATGGACACCACGTTCGTGTCGACGTCAAACCCGGCCCCCGGTTTTGAAACGTCGTTCGCCACGATCAAGTCCAAGTTCTTCTGTTTGAGCTTGTGGATCGCGTGCTGCTCCACGTCGTTTGTCTCTGCGGCGAAGCCGACGAGAAACTGGTCACTTTTGCGCTTGCCGAGCTCGGCCAATATGTCCGGCGTCCGCACGAACTCGAGGACGAGAGAGCTGTCGTTTTTTTTCATTTTGTGCCCTGCGTAGTGTGCCGGGCGGTAGTCGGCCACAGCTGCAGCTTTGATGACGATATCGTGTGCCTCAAACCGGTCTAACACTTCTCGGTACATTTCCTCCGCTGACGTCACCTGTACGGTCGTCACCCCGGCAGGAGGGTCCAAATGGGTCGGCCCGCTCACGAGCGTCACGTCCGCTCCCCGCCTAACCGCCGCTTCAGCAATCGCATAACCCATCTTGCCCGAAGAGCGGTTCGTCACATAGCGCACCGGATCGATGGGCTCCACCGTCGGTCCGCCCGTCACCAACAGGCGCACGCCGTGCAAGTCCTTTTCTCTCATCAGTACGTCACGGGCAACATCCACGATCACTTCCGGCTCCGCCATGCGTCCTTTGCCGACATAGCCGCAGGCAAGTTGACCTTCGCCAGGCTCTACAAAGCGGTACCCCCGCGCTTTCAACGTTTCGATATTTTTCTGAACAGTGGGGTGCTGGTACATGTGGACATTCATCGCCGGGGCTATGACGACCGGAGCCCGTGTGGCCAACATGGCCGACGTGAGCATGTCGTCTGCAAGTCCGTAAGCCAGTTTGGCAATGGTGTGGGCCGTCGCCGGTGCAACGACGAAGAGGTCGGCATGATCGGCTAAGTCGATGTGAGCAATGACGGACGGATCGTGTTCGTCAAACACGTCACTGTACACCTCATGGCGGGACAGCGCTTGAAATGTCATCTTGGTGACAAATTGGGTCGCCGCCTGTGTCATGATCACGCGAACGTCAGCTCCCTGTTGGCTCAATTGACTGCAAATAGACGCCGCTTTATACGCCGCAATGCCGCCTGTGACTCCTAAAACGATGCGTTTTCCCCTCATATTTCACCCTCCAGGCCTACCCCGATAGGCCACATATCTAAACGTGAAAAAATAACAACCTTTCCGGTTGTTATACTCTTAGGACTTGTCTGGCTGCTCCCCTTGGGTCACAATTTTAATTTTGTTCTGGACGATTTCTTCGAGAGCCGCGCGGACGAATTTGTCCGCTTCTGACTTATTCGCTAAATGTGCATCTTGCAGTTGCCGCGCGCGTTTCGCCGCGGCTACGACCAGCGTGTACTTGCTGTCGATATGTTTCAGTTCCATCAGTTTGTCAATTGGCGGATGTAGCATCATGTCGATAGATCCCCCTCGTTCGCTCGTTGTTTTTTGAAGTGCCGCTTCGAGAAAAAGCGACCGTTGGAAGTCACAGAACTTGGAAGCTGTTTTGGGCCATCCCCCTCTGCCTCTTCGCGAGACGTCTCCCACTGCGCGGGACATTTTTTTAGAACAACCGGTCAACGCGGCAGTGTTCAGCTTCCACGATGGACAAAATTCGCTTGCACGCCAGATCTACACGGTCGTTTACGACCGAGTAGTCGTATTCGTGTACGAGCGCCATTTCTTTCTCGGCTACCGTCAAGCGTCCAGTCATCGCCTCCTCTGTTTCTGTACCCCTCATTGCGATACGTTGTTTCAGCTCGTGCATCGAAGGCGGAGCGAGAAAAATAAAAACCCCTTCCGGAAACTTCTTTTTCACTTGCAAGGCCCCTGGACTTCTATTTCCAAGAGGACATCGCGTCCTTGTGCCAACGTGTCTTCCACAAACTTCCGCGGAGTCCCGTAATAGTTTCCCATGTACTCTGCCCACTCTAGAAATGCGTTCTCCTCGATCATCTTTTCAAACTCGGCCCGCTCTTTAAAAAAATAGTGCACCCCGTCCACTTCATTGCGACGCGGTTTGCGCGTCGTCGCGGAGATGGAATAGACGAGGTTTGACGAACGCTTTCGCAAAGCGGCGCAAACCGTTCCCTTCCCGACACCCGAAGGCCCCGAAAGAACGATGAGCAACCCTCTCTCTCTCATTTTTGTCACCGTGTACAGCCCTTTCTATTCATCTGTTTCTTCTGGCTGATCTTTGCTCGACAGACGCTGAGCTACCGTTTCGGGTTGCACGGCTGACAAGATGACGTGGTCGCTGTCCGTGATGATGACCGCGCGTGTCCGTCTGCCGTACGTTGCGTCGATGAGTGTTCCCCTGTCACGCGTCTCTTGAATAATGCGTTTGATCGGAGCTGATTCTGGACTGACAATCGACACGATTCGGTTGGCCGAAACGATGTTGCCGAACCCGATGTTAATCAGGCGTATCCCCATTCCCGAACCTCCTCTGCATCTTTGTCCTCATGTTCTCCTGTAAAGGACGTCTTAAACCCCGTCTACTCGAAGTTTTGTACTTGTTCACGAATTTTCTCCAGTTCGCTCTTTATTTCCACGACTGCCTGGCTGATCACAAGGTCATTCGCCTTTGACCCGACTGTATTCGTTTCACGGTTCATTTCCTGAACGAGAAAGTCTAACTTTCGTCCATTAGGTGAATCTTGAGACAGGATGTGTTCAAATTGTTTGCAGTGACTGTCCAAACGCGTCAATTCCTCTTCAATGTTGGACCTGTCCGCGTACAACACCACTTCTGTCAACAGGCGGCCTTCGTCGATGTCAAGGTCTTGTACGTATTCGCGCGCCCGCGCCGCGATGCGCTCCCGGTAATCTTCCACAACTTTGGGTGCCTGTTCGCGTATGGACGCCACCAGCAGTTGAATGCGTTCTAGACGTTTTAGTACATCCTTTGTCAACTCAGCCCCTTCCGACTGACGCATTTCCAACAGTGCAGCACTCGCCTCTCGGACAACGCGTAAGAGCGGCTCTTCCCACTCTTCAACATTCTCCTCGACCTCTTGTACAGCCAATACGTCCGGGATGTGAACGACATCGGATACGCTCGGTTCGCCGACCAACCCAAAACGCTCCTTCAACGCACGGACTGACCGGATCACTTGCTCCGCCAACCCCCAGTCAATCTCCGCTTGGCGTCTCCCTCCTCCGCCAGCGTCGATCGTCACAAACACATCCAACCGACCGCGAGTGAAGGTCGACTGTACTTCCTTTTTTATCTTCTCTTCCAATAGCAAAAATTCTCGCGGCATGCGGACCACGACGTCTAAGTAGCGGTGGTTGACCGATCGGATTTCCACACGAAACAGCGTGCCGTTAACCACGCACTCGCTTCGACCGTATCCGGTCATGCTTCTTACCACGCCGATCACTTCCGTTACTTTATTTTACTGGAATAATCGCCGACTTACAAGGGTAAACGCTCAATTTCGCCTATTTTCTCCCGTTCTCGCCGTCGGACAGTTCTCAAGGTCAAAAAAAGCAGCTCAACAATTCGTCGCGCGTGATCCCACCAAAATAAGGATCAAGGTCGACGCCCTGCAGCGCCTCCTGAATCGCCGCCCTGTCATAACGTACACCTTTTAACCGGTTTTCCACATCTTGTACATCTTCAACTCCAAAAAAATCCCCGTAAATTTTACACTCTTCTATGATGCCCTTCACGACATTCAAGCGCACCTGAAGGGTTCCCCCGTCAAAACGGTCCGTCTTCTCGTAGTTGAACTTTGGCGAATATCCGTAATTCCACTCCCAATTCGCGTATTTTTCCTCCATCATCTTGCGAATCTCAGCCTGGTCTTCTTCCGTCAGCAAGTATTCGCGCTTCGGACTGTCCTGCTCAAGAAACAAGCGCTCGAGCAACAACTTCTTAAATTCGTCAATCGTAATCGGCTCAGGCAAATAGTCGCTAATGTTCGTCACTCGGCTCCGCACGGACTTGACGCTTTTGGACTTGAACTTTTCCGCCTTTACCTTCAACACGTTGTGCACGTCTTCCAGTTTGCTGTTAAACATAATCGTTCCGTGGTGCAATACTCTGTTTTTGTACACTCGCTGTGCATTGCCGGAAAACTTCTTCCCCCGAATGGCGATGTCGTTGCGACTGTTAAATTCAGCCGGTACGCCGAGACTGTTCAACACGCGGATGACGGGCTGGGTAAACTTGCGGAAATCAATGCCGGTACCGTCTGCTTTCGTAATAAACGTGTAGTTTAAATTGCCCAAGTCGTGGTAAACGGCACCGCCTCCCGTGCTCCGACGAACGACGTGAATGCCGTGCTGTTCCACGTAATCCACGTTGATCTCTTCGACGGTGTTTTGGTTTTTCCCGACAATGACCGACGGTTCGTTTTGCCACAACATGATAAAGTCTTCTTCAAACTTTAAGTGTTTGAACACGTACTCTTCCAAAGCCAAGTTGTAGCGGGGATCAGTCGAGTCGTTTTGTATGTATAACAAGAGAAACACATCCTTTCCTACACGTCCTACACGGATGAAGGAACCCGTCTCTTAAACCTTTTTTATTCTATCACAAAATAGAACGATGCGCGCTCCTCTGCTTTCAAAGGTGAGACTGTTCGTCCTAAACTTGAGACTGGTTCAAACAAAAACCCTGCCGCTTTCCGGGCAGAGTTTTTGGAAACGAGATATTTCTCTTTTACTGAGGCAGCGCTCTTCTGCGGCGGTGGTCAAACATCACCTTCGGGAAAATACCGGCAACAAAAGTGGGAATGCCTGCCATCACTAAGATGAGACACCACTCGCGGAATCCAACCCCCACAGTGCGGAAGATCGGTTGTAACGGTTCGTAGTAGATGACGACGAGGAGGAGCAACAGAGACGAGATAACGGCAAGTACGAGATACGCGTTTTCAAAGATGTTGCGGTGAAAGACAGATATTTCACTGCGACAGTCAAACACGTGGATGAGTTGGGCGATGACCAAGGTCGAAAAAGCCACCGTTTGAGCGCGTGCGAGATCGTCCGGGTTTTGCTGATACGTCAGCCAAAACGCCCCTAATGTACAGACGCCGATCAACAACCCGCGACTCAGGATTTTCCACCCCAAACCTCGGGCGAATACGTTCTCTCGACTGTTTCGCGGGCGCCGCTTCATCGTGTCACCCTCTTGGGGATCAACGCCGAGGGCCATGGCCGGTAAACCGTCGGTGACGAGATTCACCCACAAAATTTGGATAGGGACGAGGGGAAGGGGCATGGCCAACAGCATGGCAAAAAACATGACCAATATCTCTCCGACGTTGCTGGCCAGCAAGTAGCGAATGAATTTCCGAATGTTGTCGTAAATGCCGCGCCCTTCTTCCACTGCAGCGACAATTGTCGCAAAGTTGTCGTCGCTTAGCACGAGGGACGACGCTTCTTTGGAGACGTCTGTCCCGGAAATGCCCATGGCGATGCCAATATCGGCGGCTTTAATCGCCGGTGCGTCGTTGACGCCGTCTCCCGTCATCGCCACCACTTCACCGCGCGCCTGCAGCGCCTGCACAATTTTCAGTTTGTGCTCGGGGGAAACCCGCGCGTACACGTAAATGTTGTCGACTCGACGCTCCAGTTCTTCCGGCGACAAGCGTGCCAATTCCCTTCCGTTCATCACCTCCCCGTGCCGGGGCAGTATGCCCAACTGACGGGCAATGGCGACAGCGGTGGACTGGTGGTCGCCCGTGATCATAACTGTTTTGATGCCGGCTTCATCACACGTTTTAATCGACTCTTTCACTTCTTCGCGCGGCGGGTCCATCATTCCCATCAGCCCGACAAACACGAGCTCCTTCTCCATCTGCTCCAAACTGTGTCTTGCCGTTTCCTTCACTTCGCGGTACGCAAATGCGAGATTGCGGAGGGCCAGACCGGCCAACGTCTCATTTTGGCGCAACACTTGCTGTTTCAATTGTGGCGTCAGCATGCGAACCTGGCCGTTCCACAAGATGTGCGAGCAGTGATCCAGCAGCACGTCGGGGCACCTTTCGTATAAATGACCGTTTTGCCGTCTTCAGACTGAAGCATGACCGACATCCGCTTTCGCTCTGAATCGAAAGGAATTTCTTCCACGCGCTTCCATTTTTGCGACAGTGTATTGGCATACCATCCGGCCTTCGCTCCGACGACGAGTAGCGCACCTTCTGTCGGGTCTCCTTCAATCGTCCACTCGTCTTTAGCGAACAGCTTCCCCTTTTTCCTCTGTTTGACCAGACGGGCGTTGTTGCACAGGACGCCGATCTGCAACATGCGGCGAACGTCGGCATAACGGCGCAAGTCCACCGTTTGCTCATTCAGCATAAACCGTCCTTCCGGTTGATACCCTTCGCCGCTCACGGTTAACGCTGTGCCGCCTGTCCACAGCTGTTTGACGGTCATTTTGTTCTGTGTCAGCGTTCCCGTTTTGTCCGAACAGATCACAGTCGCACACCCGAGGGTCTCCACAGACGGGAGCTTGCGGACGATCGCTTTGCGCTTAATCATGCGTTGGACGCCGAGGGCTAACGCAATGGTGACAATGGCTGGCAGACCTTCCGGTATCGCTGCCACGGCCAAACTGACACCGGCCAAGAACATTTTGTACGCGTCGTGTCCGTGCATAATCCCGGTCACGACGACGACGGCCGTCAAGAACAGCGCAACACCGATGAGCACTTTCCCTAACTGTTCCAGTTTCAGCTGCAATGGCGTTTGCATCTGTTCGGCCGAATCGATGAGGTCGGCGATCTTCCCCATTTCTGTCTGCATGCCTGTCGCCACGACGGCGGCAACCGCTTTTCCCCCGACGGCCATCGTGCCCATGAATCCCATGTTGTGTTTGTCTCCCAGCGAGATCTCATCACTGTCGATCGTTTTACAGTGTTTCTCTACGGGAACGGATTCTCCGGTGAGGGCCGATTCTTCCGCCTGAAAATTGTATGTCTCCAAAAATCGAACATCCGCCGGGATGCGGTCGCCGCTCTCAAGGGAGACAATGTCGCCGGGAACGAGATCGACGGCACGAATTCGCCGCCACTTCCCGTCTCTCAGCACCGTCGCCTCAGGAGAAGCCAACTCTTTTAACGCCGTGAGGGACTTCTCGGCTCTGTACTCTTGAACGAAGCCGAGAATCGCATTCATCACCACAATGGCGATAATCGTAATCGCGTCCAGATACTCGCCGAGCAAACCGGAAATAAGTGTCGCGACGAGCAATACGAGAACCATAAAGTCTTTAAACTGGTTTAAGAACAAAACGTACGGGGAAATGCGTTTTCCTTCCATCAGCCGGTTTTCACCGATCTTTCCCTTGCGGTGACGAGCTTCCGCCTCACTCAATCCCTTTCCTGGGTCCACGTTTAACAGTTGTGTTATATCGTCTTTCGTCAGACGGTGCCACTCATGTGAAACCGACAAACTGTCCCCTCCTTTGTCCAATAAAGTGTTCATCCTAACCATATTCAGACAAGCCAGTAAATATCCCACTTCGTTGCTGAAAAAGAGATCAATACAAGGTCAGTGTTGCCCCTCTACGGCTATGCTGCCGCCAACCTCAGGTCTCAGCAGATGAAGGCGTCCTTCGTAGCGGAAGAGGAGAGTTTTAAGACATCCCCTGCCTCGTACCGCGTGATACGACATTCCGTTCCGCCGCCAGTGACGCAAACGGCTCAATGGCCTATTCTAAAAGGGGGATGTGGTATACTGGGAAATGAATTTGAGGTGATTCCGATGGCTATCGACGGGATTGTAACCCGAGCGTTGACGCGAGAAAGTGACCAGCTCCTCAGCGGGGGACGCATTACGAAAATTTATCAACCGAGCGAGACGGACATCGTTCTGCACATTCGCGCGAACGGACACAACTGGCGGCTGCTGCTCTCAGCGCACCCGGTTTACGCCAGAGTGCACCTGACACAGCAGACGTACCAAAACCCGCTCGAGCCGCCGATGTTTTGCATGTTGTTGCGCAAACACGTGGAAGGGGATTTATTCGCAACTTCGGACAAGTCGGTTTGGAACGCATCCTGTTCATCGACGTCGAAACGCGTGATGAATTGGGTGATATCGTCACTCGCCGCATTGTCGTGGAATTGATGGGGCGCCACAGTAACATCGTGTTAATCAACCCGGAAGACAGACGCGTCTTCGACGGCATCCGCCGAGTCACGCCAGCCGTCAGCCGCTTCCGGCAGATTGTGCCAGGCGCAACGTACAAACGGCCGCCAGAACAAGGAAAGCGGAACCCTCTCTCCGTAGATGAGGACATGTTTCTCGCTTTGCTCAATTTCAACCAAGGGCGTTTAGACAAACAATTAGTTCAGCTTTTTGACGGCATAGGCCCCACCCTCGCCAAAGAAATTGTCCACCGAGCGGGAATCGGCTCCCGTTCCGCTTACTGGCAGGCGTTTCACTCCATCATGGAGTGCGTGCGAAACTACCGTTTTGAACCGACTATCGTCTACGGGGCTGAAAAGGAACGTTTCGCCGCCTTTCCTCTAACCTACGTAGAGGGGGAAAGGCACTCATTCCGACGCATGCACGACTGCGTCGCCGCGTTTTACGAAGGAAAGGCCGAACGCGACGCCGTGCGCAACCGCGTTCACGATTTGACGCGCCTTGTACAGACCGCCCTCAAAAAAAACGAGAAAAAAATGAAGAAGCTCGAGAGGGAGTGGCGCGATACAGAAAAAGCTGACCGTTACCGGCTGTACGGGGAGCTGTTAACCGCCTACATGCATCAAGTAAAGCCGGGAGACAAAAAAATTGAGGTCGTGAACTACTATGACGCGCAAGGCGAAGTGGTGACCATACCGCTGGACCCAAATCGTTCACCGGCAGAAAACGCGCAACGCTATTTCAAAAAGTACCAAAAAGCAAAAGCGAGCCGTCTCCACATCCAAGAACAATCGCGTAAAACTGCGGAAGAAAACAGATATTTGGCCACCGTATTGCAGCAGTTGGAAGACGCCGATCTGGAAGATGTGGCAGACATCCGCGAAGAGTTAGAGCGAGAAGGTTACGTCCGCAAACAAAAAACGGCCAAGGCTCGCAGGGAAACGCGTCAGGCAAAGCCCCAATTGACAGTAACGACGTCGAGTGAAGGAGTGCCGATTTACATCGGGCGCAACAACCGGCAAAACGACTATTTGACCAGCCGCTTGGCCAACAGCCACGACACGTGGCTGCATACGAAAGACATTCCCGGTTCTCACGTCGTCATTCGGGGCCGTGACTTTGGGGAGAGAACGCTTCGTGAAGCAGCGCAAATCGCCGCCTACTTCAGTAAAGGGCGCACATCCGCCCAAGTCCCAGTCGACTACACGCTGATCAAACACGTGCGGAAACCGAAAGGAGCGAAGCCAGGCTACGTCATTTACGACAACCACAAAACGTTGTACGTAACGCCGGATGAATCGTTCATTCGCAAACTGCGGTTTGAAAGAAAGTGAAAAACAGCTCGACCCTCAAAGCCTACTAGTAAATCTTTTAGACCATATGTTAGAATAAATGTGGCAAAGATCTAGGCCCTTGCCCGTTTAAACGGATGGATCACTTTGTCATTGACGCCGGTACCGTCGTTTTTTCGCTAGCACCTGGCGGCGTTTTCAACGGCTCTCGCCGCATGACTAAATGAGGAGTGTACCTCCCCGTTTCACGAAGGTACGCCCTTCCTTCGAATTGGGAATCCACGGTAGTGTCGCGTCATCGCCCCACGCCGCATTTTCCAACCACCATTTTTTAGCAAGGGTCTTGTTGTCAATCGGAGAAATCGTAGAGAGGAGGACGTTAGGGTTTTGCCTTAACGCGCAATTTTATGAATTTTTGGGAATCAATTGTCAACTCAGTAGAAGAGGCAAGCAGTTTTTACTTTCTGTTTGAGCTCGCACTTATCGTCTTTGCGGTGAAACTGCTGGGACACTTGAGTACTAAAATTGGACAGCCTTCTGTATTTGGAAAGTTGCTGGTCGGGATTTTACTAGGTCCCACAGTTTTAAACCTGATTCACCCTAACCCGTTAATCAGTGAGTTGGCAGAAATCGGGGTTATTCTCCTCATGTTTCTAGCGGGTTTAGAAACAGATCTGCAAGAATTTAAGAAAAACGCCTTTGCCGCAACGACAGTGGCGATCGGCGGCGTCGTCCTTCCCTTCCTCGGAGGGTTGGGGTTATCCATGTTATTTGGATTTGAAACGACAGTTGCCGTCTACGTCGGGACTCTGTTAGTGGCCACAAGCGTCAGCATCTCTGTTCAGACGTTGCGCGAACTTGGGAAATTAAAGTCTAGAGAGGGAACAACAATTTTGGGAGCCGCCGTTTTAGACGATGTCCTAGGCATCATTATTCTGTCTGCCGTACTCGGTTTAACGGCAGGCGGTTCAGCCGGAGCCGGCGGAATAGGCGATTTAGGCGTTCTCGTCGCCAAAATCGCAGTTTTCTTTGTCGTCGCCGTGTTGATCGGCTACTACGTTTTGCCCGCTTTACTTAAATTTGTCCAACGTTTTCAAGTCTCTCAAACGCTGCTGGCCTTTGCGGTCATCGTGGCTTTACTGTTCGCCTACATGGGTGAACTGTTTGGGGTGGCAGGCATTGTGGGCTCTTACGTGTGCGGGTTAATGTTAAGTTTAACCCCCCACCGGGAAGAGATGACTCACAAAGTGGAGGCCTTCAGCTATCCCTTTTTTGTCCCCCTCTTCTTTGCCAATATCGGGCTTGTCGCCAACTTTAGGGAGATCAATCCAGAGATTATCTGGTTTAGCGTACTGTTAGCTATTGTCGCGATCCTCTGTAAAGTAATCGGTTGTGCGCTGGGAGGGAAAGTCGCCAAATTTAACACGAAGAGCTCGTTAGTGGTAGGGGCCGGCATGGTCGCCCGCGGTGAAGTGGGGTTGATCATTGCCATGATTGGCATTGAGCGCGGCATTATTAGCAACGACTTGTTTAGTGCAGCCTTGATTGTGGTCATCGCGTCTACACTTGTCACGCCTCCACTGATAAAACTGTTCTTGAAAGAAAAAGGAGAAACCGATACTGTCAAAACGTCTGTCGGTGCTTAAATCCATTTCCGCCCAGAACGCATGGGCGGACTTTTAATCTCACAGAAAACTAATGACATCGCATAACTTACCATGACTCATGATGACACAGTTGGCAGCTATGCTTGTTCATGTTGCTAAATACGTTTTCGTACAGAGTGCCTCAACTTCACTGATAAAGATCGAAAATCCACTCCTTTTCTTAACTTTTGCACTCGATGTAAACTTGAACGGATGAGGTGATACATGGTGAAGCAGGAGTTCATGCAAAAGGCGATTGCGTTAGCTTACGAGAACGTACAGAAAAAAGGAGAGCCTTACGGAGCTGTTGTCGTGAAAGACGGCGAGATCGTCGGCACTGGCGTTAATGACGTGAAGGCCGCGAACGATCCGACAGCCCATGCCGAAATACAGGCCATTCGCGAGGCCTGCAGACGGTTAAACCGGACTGATCTGTCGGACTGTGACATATATGCGAGCGGCGAGCCGTGCCCGATGTGCTTGGCCGCTATATACTGGGCGCAGTGTCAAACGGTCTACTACGCTTATCCGAAAGACCCTTCCGAAAGTGAACTCGGGTCTGCCTACATCTACAAGCAGCTGGCTCTCCCGGCAAACGAGCGCGCCATTGCGATGGAAAAAGTGGCGAACGAACATCCAGAAATGAATCCCTTTGATTTATGGCGTGAGTTAAACCGCAACTGATCGTCAGATCACATCAAACCCGAAATCGCGTAACATGTCGTTCAACCGTGACAACGGCAAGCCCACCACGTTGAAGTAGTCTCCTTCCATTTTTTCGACGATGACCGCCCCCCGGCCCTGGATGCCGTACGCTCCTGCTTTGTCCTTAGGCTCACCGGTTTGGATGTAGCGCATTATCTGACTTTCAGTCAACGGCTTAAAAGTGACGGCAGTCGCGCAGTGATCGACGACTGTCTTCCCCGTTACGGCATCGATGCACGTAACGCCGCTGTAAACTTGGTGCGTCTTCCCTTGCAGGGCGCAAAGCATGTGGAAAGCGTCCTGTTCGTCTCGCGGCTTTCCCAGTATGTGCCCGTCCAACACAACAACGGTATCCGCACCTATCACGACAGCGTCCTGATTCGATTCACGGACGTCCTTGACCGCCGCCCGGGCTTTACGTAGCGCAAGTTCCCGCACAGCTTCCTCCGGACTCACGCCAGGCGCAATCTGCTCATCGACGGGCTTGACGACAACATCGTAAGGCAATCCCAACAAACCCATCAGCTGCTTACGGCGCGGTGAAGAGGACGCTAATACGAGACGGCGTTCATGCGGTTGTAACATGTGATCACCTTACAGTTTATTTTTGCCAAACTTCGTGCGGTCTCGCATTCCGAGCGAAAAAGGAAACGGAACTGTAGTCTCAATGTGAGCTGAAGTCTTGGCTATCTCCTTTGAATGGCTTTGATGCGAATGATAGACGCCATCTCCCTGTATGTCAAACGATGGGGGCCGTAGCTGAAACGTTTCGCTCTTTTCCAGGTGTAATGCGCAGCTATAATTCTTCACCATGCCCTCGATGCCGGTTTATCTCCCTTAGCCCGATTATACGACCTAAACGGGTCTGTGTTACGGCTCGGTGTCGGCCACGACAGCAACACGTCCTTTCACCTCGCCGAATACCGCGCTCGAGTGAGACCAACAGTGACGACCGGCGCACCTGTCCTGGAAAACGGACAGCGGATATTGGAAAGCGATATGAAGACATTGAACTAAACGAAGAAGAATTTGAGCAAATCGGAAGGGCGTTTGAAGAGCAAAATAATTCACGACCGGTCCTGTCGGATCGGCCACTGCGAAACTGTTCGATCAACGTAAAGTCGTTGATTTTACCCGACAGTGGTTGACAGAACGTTACTCAAAAAATGGGGCCGTCTAGGGCGTCCCTTAAGAAAAATCGGCGGAGAAAAAACGAACCGCTTTGCTCCACCGATGCGTGCTCCCTTCACCCAAACAGACAACAAAACGTTTTTTTATGTTTCCCGCTCTACTGACCGTATCCCCATCGTGTCGTTCAGGTGTTGCAATTTCTCCGGGTTCACTACGATGTAAATGTCGGAAATCGTCCCGTTCCCAAAGCGAAAGGACAGGCAAGCGAAAGGGTCTCCGCCTACGTATGCCGCAATTCCGGGCCCACCGTTCACCAGGCACAAGCGGTAGGAGAAATTTGCGGGAATCGTTGAGACAATTCCGGTGAAAAAGCGACAAATACGTTCCGAACCGAAGATCGGACGGCGAGCGGCCCTCACTTTTCCTCCACCATCTGTGTACAATGTGGCGTCCTCTGACAACACATGCATCAGTTTATCGACATTGCCGTTCAGAATGGCAGTAATGAATTGCTCGACAAGTGCCGTCGTTTTTCCTCGTGCGGCCACCTTTTGATTCGCGTTACCACTAATACTCCGTTTGGCACGGTGAAAAATTTGCCGACAATTGGCACTGCTCTTCCCGACGATTTCCGCGATCTCACTGTAGTCGAACTGGAGTGCCTCCCGCAGCAGAAATACAGCGCGCTCAGTCCACGACAGCTGCTGCAGTAAAAGCAAATAAGCCGTCGAGAGCGACTCTTTCACCTCGTATTGTCGAACAGGATCTTCCCCAGAACCGAGAATGTCCCCGTCAGTCACGAACGGCTCTGGCAACCACGGTCCGACGTACGTTTCACGCCGCTGTCTTGCGGACTTCAACTGATCGATACAGCGGTTGGTGACGATTTTACACAAATACGCTTTAACATGTTGAACGTGATCAAGGGGCTTTTTTTCTAACGACACGAACGCTTCCTGTACTATGTCCTCGGCGTCCATCACGCTCCCCAGCATGCGGTACGCGAGGGCGAACAGCAAAGGTTTATACGTCGTGTACAACTCCTCTGTCTCCACTCGGGACCTCCCCCCTTTTTTTCAGTTTATCAAACTCTTTCACGACCTGCATCGCTGCCCTTTTGGCACTGGCGAGGGCGGCATCCACCAGCATCTCACCTCTCCCCGTCCAATCACCGGTCACGTACAACCCTTTGATTTCCGGAACGGCAGGACCTACAAACGTGCCATTTTTGTCAATGGAGATAAAATCGTGAATGGCCGTCATGCGTGGTAAAAATTGTCTCGCTACAACTTCGTTTTGCCAACCCGGTTGCAACACATCCATCGCTCGTTCTAACTGCCATTTGTCCTGTTTCCAGTCGCCAGGTTCACTGCCAAGGTATTTAGCTAAACTTACAACAATTGAACCGTCTTCGCTCATTTTGGCTGCACTGGATTGGTTGCTGTAAAAGAGAGGCTGGTCGATCCAAAAAGCAACGGCATAATCTGGGGAGAGTTTGGGCAGTTTTCGTAACGCGATGTCCAGACATGCAACATTGATCGGTCGGGTTCGATTCACCCACTGGGAAATGGTTGCAGATCCACCTCTTTTTACAAGGCGACTTATTTCTTCCGGTTCAACCGAGGCAATCACAAACGGTACAGCCACTCTGTCACCATTGTCAAAACGGATGTGGCGAACTTTTTCGTCATGTTCAATTTCAATCACTCTTTTGTTGCTTAAAATCGTGACTCCCGTGCGCGTCGCCCGCTCCTGCAAGCTGTCTACGATCGATCCCCATCCTTTGTCAACGTACATCGCCTTCCCGCTGAAAGTGCGCTGCAGCTGCCGAACAGATGGTCCAGCGGGCTGGAGGTCGGGGTAAGGCACGTATGAATTGGTTCTGCATATGGCGTAAACTAAATGCCGAATGATCGGATCGCGTATTTCTCTCTCCGCCCAATCTTGCAGACTGATGGACCCTATTCTGGCCGATTCGATTTTACCGATTTTCGCCATGAAGCGCGCAAGCTCGATTTTTCCGGACAAAGTCAAAAGCTTGGAAGAAAGCAGTTGGAGCGGTCCGGTCGGGACAGGAAACATCTTGTTTCGCCATACCGCAACAGCTTTTGCCGGTGGATTGCCTCCTGATAACGGTATGTCGAGCTCCCGCAACACTCTTTCTCCCTCACCGTCCTGGTAAAACGCATGAAGCCCTAGGTTGAAAAAGACTCCGTTCTTTTTAACCGTTCTGGCGCGGCCCCCTAACCGGTTGGATTTTTCGATCAACAAGACAGACAAACCAGCCTTGGCTAAATAATTGGCTGCTGTCAAACCGGAAATCCCACCGCCAATAATCGCAACATCGACATTTTGCACGACAAACTCCACCTCTTTGCTTCGTTTATAGACTGAGACGAAGAGGCGGACCGTTTTGTGACATTTACTTTCCGTCAAGGTGGAAAGCGTTCACCTGCCCAAAAATAAGAAATCAGGTGGAGAAAAACGAACTGTTTCCCTCCACCTGCCTTTCTAAACGCATAAACCTATCGAAATTCTTTCGGGATCCTGCGCGCGACCTTCGTTTCGATGGCGGCGCGGATGACGGCCTCGCGAATGCGCGGCGCCACTTCCTCGTTAAACACGCTAGGCACGATATAAGACTCGTTCAACTCATCGTCGGTGACGGTGGATGCGATGGCCTGAGCCGCGGCCAGTTTCATTTCCTCGTTGATCGTCGTGGCACGGCAGTCCAGCGCTCCGCGGAAAATGCCAGGGAAACAGAGGACGTTGTTAATTTGGTTTGGATAATCGGACCGTCCCGTCGCCATGACGCGCACATGGGGTTCCGCTTCTTCGGGATCGATCTCGGGAGTCGGGTTAGCGAGGGCGAACACGATCGGGTTCTCCGCCATTCGTTTCACATCTTCTACTGTTAAGACCCCGGGACCGGATATGCCGATAAACACATCGGCCCCCTCGATGATCTCATGTAACGTCCCTTTCACTCTGTCCGGATTTGTGCGGCTCGCGCACCAATTCCACATCGGGTTGTCGTACGTTTCGGTGTCCACTAATGTGCCGTGCCGGTCCACGCAAATGACGTTCTCGATCCCGGCGGAAAGCAGCATTTTCGTGCACGCCACACCTGCAGCCCCGATCCCCGTGACCACGACTTTCACATCGGAGAGCTTCTTCTCCACAATTTTTAAAGCGTTCAACAATCCGGCCAACAACACGACCGCCGTCCCGTGCTGGTCGTCGTGGAAGACGGGGATGTCCAGCTCTTCTTTCAACCGATCTTCGATTTCAAAACAGCGGGGAGATGAAATGTCTTCGAGGTTAATGCCACCGAAACCTGGAGCAATGGCCTTGATCGTACGGATAATTTCCTCCGTGTCCGTCGTATCGAGACAGATGGGATAGGCGTCAATTTCGGCCATTTGTTTAAACAGGACGGCCTTCCCCTCCATCACTGGCATGGCCGCGCGAGGACCGATGTCCCCTAAACCGAGAACGGCAGTGCCATCTGACACGACAGCGACGGTGTTGCGCTTGATCGTGAGGGAAAAGGCCTTGCTTTCGTCTTCGTGAATCGCCGTGCACACACGGGCGACACCGGGCGTGTACACGTGTGAGAGATCGTCGCGGTTTTTGATCGGCAATCTCGGTTTCATCTCCAGTTTCCCGCCGATGTGCATGAGAAACGTGCGATCCGACACGTTAATCAGTTTCACACCGTCCAGCTTTTTCACTTCGTCGATCATGTGCTCACTGTGGTCCTGGTTGCGGACATTGACCGTAACGTCACGAGTCGTCGTTTCCCGCCCTTGGTGGATGACGTCGATGGCAACAATATCTCCTTCCGCTTCACTGATCGTCGTCGCCAACTGTCCAAATGACACCTTGTTCTTGTCCATCTCCAACCGCAAGATTACACTCAGTGCCATACGTTCTCCACTCCTATAGAAAAAGTCCAGTTGTGTGCGATGGAATATACCAACTATATTACTACAAAAGTGAATTATCTAGTAGGGACAAATTGTAACAAGGTCTATACGATACAGTTGCTAAAAAAGAGAGCTCTATCACAAAATCCCTAAGGGGAAGTCGATAGAGCTCTCACACACGTTGGGGAGGTAAAGTATCAAGGTGTCACCGATTGACCCAGTTAATGAGCCCACCCTTCAACAGAACGTCCACCTGTCGCGGGGAGAGATCGTGTCGGACGGGAATTTCTTTGTCCGTTCCCCTGACCCTTACAGTCAACTCGTGACGTTTCTGTATCGTTTCGCGCAAATTGGAGAGAACGATGACATCTCCTCGATCTAGCTGTCGGTAATCGTCCGGATTTTTAAACGTCAACGGCAACACGCCGAAGTTGACGAGGTTTTGCCAGTGTATGCGGGCGAAATCTTTCACGATGACGACTCGCAGGCCGAGGTAGCGGGGTGCCAAAGCGGCATGTTCCCGGCTTGACCCTTGGCCGTAGTTGCTTCCGCCGACGATGGCACTACCACCTCGGTCCCGGGCGTCGATGGCGCGGGTGTAATATGTGTCATCGATAATTTCAAAGGCAAATTTACTGATCTCGGGCAAATTACTCCTAAACGGAAGCACCTTTCCTCCCCCGGCCAGAATCTCATCGGTAGAAATGTTGTCTCCCACTTTCAACAACACTTCGATTTCCATGTGATCTGGCAACTCTTCCATGGCCGGAATTGTCGCGATGTTTGGCCCCTTGATCAGTTCCACTTTTTCTGCTTCTTCTTCAGGCAAAGGAGCCAGAAACATGCTCATGTTTTTCTCCCTTTCCGGCAGTTCGATCTCTGGATACGCCATATCGAGTTCTCGGGGGTCGGTAATGCGTCCATTGAGAGCCGAGGCAGTGGCTGTTTCCGGACTGCACAAATAAACGCTGTCCTCCCTCGTGCCGGATCTGCCGGGGAAGTTGCGCGGTGTCGTACGCAAACTGTTGCGTCCGGTTGCTGGAGCCTGCCCCATCCCGATACATCCGTTACAACCCGCTTGATGGATTCTCCCCCCAGCTTTGATCAAGTGAAATAGCAGCCCTTCTTTCGTCAAGTCCTCTAACAGGTCCCGGGAGGTCGGGTTAATGTCGAACGAAACGCCGTCTGCAATGCGCCTTCCTTCCACCATTTTCGCCGCGATAGCAAAATCGCGGTATCCTGGGTTCGCGGATGATCCGATATACGCCTGGTAAATCGGCTCCCCCTCGATTTCTTTCACTGGAACGACGTTCCCCGGACTGGAAGGTTTGGCGATGAGCGGTTCTAGTGAGGAGAGATCGATTTCGCCTTCCAAGTCGTACGTCGCATCGTCATCCGCCTTGATCTCTACCCAATCTTCTTCTCGCCCCTCCCCTTTGAGGAAATTCCGCACTTCGCCGTCCGAAGGAAAAACAGTCGTCGTCGCTCCCAGTTCCGCCCCCATATTGGCGATGACGTGCCGGTCCATGGCACTTAAGCATTCGAGGCCGGGACCGTAGTATTCGATAATGCGGCCGAACCCGCCCCTTACACCGTACCGGCGGAGCATTTCCAGAATGACGTCTTTCGCACTGACCCAGTCGGACAGCTTTCCCGTCAATCGGATGCCCCACACCTCCGGCATTCTCACGTAGTAAGGTTCACCGGCGATGGCCATCGCCACTTCCAATCCGCCTGCGCCAATGGCCAGCATGCCCAGTGACCCGCTGGCACACGTGTGGCTGTCCGATCCGAGCAACGTTTTGCCAGGCTTTCCGAAATACTGCATGTGGACCGGGTGACTGACCCCGTTCCCCGGCTGGCTGTACCAAAGGCCGAAGCGCTGTGCCGCACTGCGGAGGAAAATGTGGTCGTCAGGGTTTTTGCTGTCCAGTTGAATCAAATTGTGATCGACGTACTGGACCGACACGTCTGTTTTCGCCCGTTTCAACCCCATCGCTTCCAGTTCCAACATGACCATCGTTCCCGTCGCATCCTGGGTCAACGTTTGGTCTATCTTTAACCCGATTTCCGACCCGGGGGTCATATCGCCGGATACGAGGTGGTTTTTAATCAACTTTTGGGTGACATTTAATCCCATGCAAACACCTCCCGCACGTTGCCCGCCTTGCGGTCATTCTTCCAAATCCCTAGACTGATGCCCTTGATGCGACTCGCGAGCTCCCGCCTTCTCTTTCAGCAGAGACTGGACATGTTCAATTTCTTGTTGCGCGAGGTACAGTCTTCTTTGAGCCTCATATACTTGTTGGACGTTGCCGCTCGCTTGTGCCTGCTGGATGGTATGTCGTGCTTCCTGTACGACATTGAGAGCGCGGGTGTACAGTTCACTGGATGAATCCACTTTTCTACCTCCAATGAGTATCCGTCCTATATATCTTTCGAATAAACGAGCGCGTTTATACACAGAAGAGCATTCGTTCCCGCGTGACGCGGGACCCGATTGCTCTTCTGCCGTATACCGAGGCGATGCCTCCTACTGTCTTCGGCTACCGGGTTTAATAGGAGGACGTGCCCCTGCTCTGCATAAAGGACAGGTGTCCGGTTCGTACGTCTCTATGTGCAGCGACAGCAGGGCGTGGTACGGGTACTGAAACGGCGTCCCTTCCCCTGTGCGGTTTACGACACTGGCAATGCCGAGGACGTCCGCCCCGTTCGATTCGACAACTCTCAGCACTTCCTTCACCGAGCCCCCTGTCGTCACCACGTCTTCTACGACGACGACCCGCTCTCCCTGTTCCAACTGGAAGCCGCGGCGCAATGTCATCTGTCCGTTTTCCCGCTCAGCGAAGACAGCGCGGCAGCCGAGAGCCCGCGCCGCTTCGTGGGCGGCGATAATGCCGCCTACCGCCGGTCCGACTACAGCATCCACACCCATGTCCCAGAACGGCACTGCCAAGGCCCGCCCGACTCTTTCCGCGTCTTCCGGGTGTTGAAACAGCCGAGCACACTGTAAATACTGGCCGCTGTGGCGACCCGACGTCAGCAAAAAATGTCCTTCCTGCAACACGTGACGTTTCTGCAGTAGGTCGAGCCAATCATTTTTATCGGTTGTCATACGTCTTTCCTCCATTTCTCTTAACCATTCCTCCTCTCGTTTTGCCGCAGAAAGAGCTAAATCCCTGTACCCCTTTGCCGCACGAACAATGGAAAGAAAATCGTGTGTGACAGTGAGGAGGGAGCGCCGGAAGACACTTCCAAAAAATGACTGTTCCATGTCACGACTTTGACGTAAAGGCATGTGACGTGACAGGTGTTGATGGCACGTATGTCAGGGCAGTAAGCTGCACAATTGGTCGTATGCGTCGGCGGGTCGCTTGGCCCGGGTGATCGGGCGTCCGACGACGAGGTAGTCGGCCCCTTCGCGAATCGCCTGCTCCGGAGTCATCACCCTTTTTTGGTCGCCGCTTTCGTCAACAGGCAGTCGGATGCCGGGGGTGACGGCGAGAAAGTCCCTGCCGAAACGCTGTTTGATGTCTGCAGCTTCCCACCCGGAACAAACGACGCCGTCGAGGCCGGCCTCTCGTCCCAACCGGGCGTAGTGAATCACGCATTGGGCGACGGTACCGGGGATGCCGATTTGCTCGTTCAGTATCTGCCGGTCGGTGCTCGTCAACTGCGTAATGCCGACAATTTTCGTGGTAACCTCTGTCTGAACGCTTCCGACACCGGCGACGGCAGCCTGCAACATTTCCACTCCCCCTGCAATGTGGACGGTGAGCAGGTCCACGTTTAACCTTCCTAAGTTTTGCGCAGCCAGGTAGACTGTCCGGGGAATGTCGTGCAGTTTCAAGTCGAGAAAGACCTGGTGCCCGCGCGACTTTAACTTGCGCACCCAATCCGGTCCGGCGGCGTAATACAGCTGCATCCCTACTTTGACAAACGGCTTGACGCTCCCGAAGGACTGTAACATGTTTTCAGCAGCAACTGGATCGGAGACGTCCAGCGCGACTATGAGTCGTTCATCGTACACGTGTTTTCCACCCCGCTCCTGTCAGCTCAGATATGTGTTCCACACCCATCTCGTCTAACAACGGCTCCAAGTTTTCGATAATGTCCGGGCACGCGAACGGATTCGTAAAGTTTGCCGTCCCAACGGCCACGGCAGACGCACCGGCCAGGAAAAATTCGACGACGTCCTCGGCCGACGTAATGCCGCCCATGCCGACAATGGGAAGGTTCACCTCCTGACTCACTTCCCATATCATCCGCAGGGCGACCGGTTTAATGGCCGGACCGGATAAACCGCCCTTTCCGTTGGCTAAGACCGGCCGTCTCGTTTTCAAGTCAAACCGCATGCCGAGGAGGGTGTTAATCATGCTCAGCCCGTCTGCTCCCGCCGCCGCCACTGCAGCGGCCACCGCCACGATGTTTCCGGCGTGAGGCGTCAATTTCACAAAAACCGGCACAGTGCTCACTTGTTTGACTGCTCGTGTCACTTCAGCCGCAAGACTCGGGTCAGTGCCGAATGTCACCCCGCCGCAATCGACGTTGGGACACGAAATGTTTAACTCCAACGCTTGCACGTACCCGCTGCGGCTGACGGCTTCTGCCACCTGAACGTAATCGGCCACGCTCACGCCAGCGATATTAGCAAAAACGGGAACGCCGAACTGTGCCACCCACGGCAACTCAGTGGACAGCACTTGCTCCATCCCAGGGTTCTGCAAACCGATGGCATTCAACATCCCCGATGGGGTTTCGGCCACCCGGGGGTGTCGTTTCCCCTCCTCTTCTCCGGCGTAATCGCTTTAACGGCAATGGCTCCCAGTTTACTTAAGTCGTAAAACTGACTGTACTCCCGGCCGAAACCGAAACAGCCAGAAGCGGGCATGACCGGATTTTTTAACCTCACGGGCCCCAGTTGCACTTGCAGCCGATTCCTCACAGCGCCACCTCCTGGTAGTGGAACACTGGACCGTCGCAACATATTTTCACAACTCGGTTCGCCTCCGGCGTTTCACACACACACGCGAGACATGCGCCGACGCCGCATCCCATGCGTGCTTCCAGCGACACGTAGCCTTCAATGCCTGTTCCAGCCAAACGCTGTTTGACAGCGCGAAGGAGCGGCAGAGGACCGCAAGCGTAGACGACGTCCCAACTAAGCGGCTCCTGTAACAAGTCGGTCACCAGCCCTTTGTCCCCGTACGATCCATCCTCCGTCGCCACGCGAACGTCTCCCAGTCTCCGGAAGTCCTCTTCCAGAAAAACGTCGGCCTGAGAGGCAAAGCCGAGACAGGCGCAAATGTCGGCATCGTGGCGAAGCAACTCTTCTGCCAAACCGTAAAGGGGCGGAACGCCGACCCCCCGCCGACGAGGAGCACCTTTTTCCCTGCCCCCGCGGGACGGGAAACCCGTTGCCGAGGGGACCGAGAACGTCAATCGATTCACCGGTTTTCCGTTTGGCTAGCCAGTTGGTCCCTTTGCCACCTGTGCGGTAAATGAGAGACACCGTCTCACGTGACTCATCCCACGACGCGAGGCTGAGGGGCGACGGAGGGGCATATCCCACCCGTCCCCGCAGCGAATGTGGACGAACTGTCCCGGTCGTTGAACGTGATGCGCCGTTTCGCCGCGCAGCACGATCCGGTAAATGTGACGGGCAATGGGCTCGTTTGCGAGTACTGTAAGGTCTGCCTTATGCATGTCGCATCGCGCTCTCCCTCACTTGCAATTCTCCGGACAACGGCGTTGGTGTAGACGCCATGCCTTCCAATGTCATAAGTAAAACGTCAAGTGTGTCAAGGGATGTTAAGCAGGGGACGCCGTTTTCCACCGCAGTGCGACGAATGCGGAACCCGTCGCGCTTCGGTTCTCGTCCCTGTGTCCACGTGTTCACCACTAAGTCTACTTCTCCTCTCTGGATCAACTGTAAAATGTCTTCGGAACCTTCGCTCAACTTCGGGACGACCGTCACGCGAAAACCGGCGTGCCGCAGGCTTTTCGCGGTTCCTTTCGTCGCCAACAGCCGGTACCCGAGGGCGTCCAATCGTCGAGCGAGGGGCACGACGTCAGCCTTATCTTTGTCCGAGACGGTGACGAGCACGGTTCCCTCTGGGGAATAGACATGTTGGCGGCACGAAAGCCTTTATACAGGGCGCGGGTAAAACAGACATCCCGTCCCATCACCTCTCCTGTCGATTTCATCTCCGGACCGAGAGTCACTTCTGCTTCGGACAGTTTGGCGAAGGAAAACACAGGCACTTTCACTGCTACTTGTGATTTTTCCGGCCACAAACCCGATGGCAGTCCAAGGTCTTCTAACGACTCTCCCAGCATCACCCGCGTTGCCAGCCGAGCTATGGGCAACCCGGTCACTTTGCTCATGAACGGGACCGTCCGCGACGCCCGGGGTTCACTTCCAGCACGTACAGCTCGCCGCCAAAAAGGACGAATTGAATGTTCAACAGTCCCCGTACGTTTAATTCCCGGGCTATTCTCGCCGTAATCTCGACGACTTGCGCTTTTTGACTCCCACTGAGCGACGGGGAAGGGTAAACGGCGATGGAGTCTCCCGAATGAACACCTGCTTGCTCCACGTGTTCCATAATACCCGGCACGAGGACGTGTTCCCCGTCGCAAACGGCGTCGACTTCAATTTCTTTTCCCTGCAGGTAGCGGTCGATTAAGACAGGACTTTCCGGATTGAGCTTCACCGCTTCTTTGAGATACGCTTCCAGCTCCTGTTCGCTGTGTACAATTTGCATCGCCCGCCCGCCGAGGACGTACGAAGGCCTGACGAGAACGGGATAACCGAGGGCGCTCGCTTTACTCAGCGCAGAGTCCCCTGATGCGACAGTCACGCCGGGGGGACGCCGGATGCCTAATTGTTTCAACAAGCGCTCAAACTGCTCGCGGTCTTCGGCCCGGTGGAGACTCTCCATGGACGTCCCCAGGAGGGGAACACCCCGCCGGTCCAGTTCCCGGGCTAAGTTGAGTGATGTCTGTCCGCCGAACTGCACGACGACGCCGAGCGGTTTTTCCCGTTCGACGACGTGGAGGACGTCCTCGACGTGCAGCGGTTCAAAGTACAGCCGGTCGGACATGTCGAAATCAGTCGAAACTGTCTCCGGGTTGTTGTTCACAATAACTGCTTCGTAGCCAGCCTCGCGAATCGCTTGTACCGCATGGACCGTTGCATAATCGAACTCAATCCCCTGCCCGATGCGTATCGGGCCGCTGCCGACGACGATGACGGACGGCGAAACACCTGTCTCCACTTCATCTTCCCTTTCGTACGTGCTGTAGTAGTACGGGCTCTCAACGGCGAACTCCCCAGCGCACGTATCGACGCATTTATAAACCGGTTGGATGCGCCACGTACGGCGCAGCGCTCGCACGTCTTCTGTCTGTCGCCCGCTTAAACGGGCAATCGTTTCGTCGCTGAATCCATAACGCTTCGCCGTATACAGCCGCGCTTCGGTCAACGGTTTTGCCTGAAGTTCCCGCTCCATTTTCACTAGCTGTTCCAGCTCGGCAAGGAAGAAGCGGTCAATCCCCGTTTGTTGATGCAATTCGTCAACTGTTTTGCCGCGCCGCAACGCTTCTGCAAGGGCAAATAGCCGCATATCGTGGGGGCGTTGCACGAGGGAATCCAATGTGTGTGCGTCCAGTTCCGAGTAAGGCGGAAACAAGAAATCCGCCGTCTCCAGTTCGAGGGAGCGTACCGCTTTTTGCAACGATTCTGCAAATGTCCGCCCGATAGCCATCACTTCACCAGTGGCCTTCATTTGCGTTCCGAGCCGCCGTTCAGCCCCTGGAAATTTGTCAAACGGCCAACGGGGAATTTTGGTCACAATGTAGTCCAAGCTCGGTTCAAACAGAGCAGTCGTCCGACCTGTCACCGGGTTGACGATTTCGTTTAAGGTGTACCCCAACGCGATGAGCGTCGCGACTTTCGCAATCGGATAACCTGTCGCTTTAGATGCGAGGGCACTGGAACGGCTCAGCCGCGGGTTCACTTCGATGACGTAGTACGCGTCACTGTGTGGATCGAGGGCGAACTGTACGTTGCACCCGCCTTCAATGCCGAGCTTTCGGATGATGTCAAGGGAGGCAGTGCGGAGCATGTTCAGTTCGCGGTCCGCCAGTGTTTGGACGGGGGCGACGACAATGCTATCACCGGTGTGAACCCCGACGGGATCGACATTTTCCATGTGGCACACGGCGATGCAGTGATCGCTTGAATCGCGCAACACTTCAAACTCGATCTCTTTAAACCCAGCGACACTTTTTTCGACGAGGGCCTGCCGGATGGGGCTGTACCTTAAAGCCCGTTCTGTCACCTGGCGTAGCTCTTCTTCCGAGTGGGCGATGCCGCCGCCAGTCCCACCCAGTGTATAGGCGGGACGGACGATGACGGGATAGCCGATCCCGAGAGCGAAGTGAACGGCCTCTTCCACAGAGTGCACAATGTCACTTTCCGGTACCGGCTGCCCGATTTCTTTCATCAGTTCGCGGAACAAATCCCGGTCTTCCGCCCCTTTAATGGCGTGAATGTCCGTTCCCATCAGGCGGACGCCCTCTCGTTCCAACACACCGTCCTCGACCAACTCCACAGCGAGATTGAGACCCGTCTGTCCGCCTAACGTCGCCAACAGCCCGTCCGGACGTTCTTTTCGTATCACGCGAGTGAGGCACTCTTTCGTCAACGGTTCGACGTACACCGCATCTGCCGTCTCCGGATCGGTCATAATCGTCGCCGGGTTGCTGTTTACCAGAACAACTTCGACACCTTGTCGTTTTAAAGCTCGGCACGCCTGTGTCCCAGCGTAGTCAAACTCGGCCGCCTGCCCAATGACGATAGGACCGGAACCGATGACGATCACCTTGCGTATGTGTGCGTGTTTCGGCAACTCAACGTCCTCCTTTAACGTATCGTAATGCCCTTTCGGCCACTTCCCTTGGCAAGTCGTCGACGACACGACGTGACCCGCTTTGCTTCCCATTTCCCTGACTCAGTGACCTGTCGTGAAGAAGCGAGTATTTCAGTTTCTCCGTATCCACCGTATCCTCACCGAAATTTTACGGCAAGGTGCACGCTCACAAGTCACACGTCGCTAGTGAATGTTGTCTGCTGCGACTAGCGCCAGGAAACGGTCAAACAGGTGCACGGTATCACGGGGACCAGGGGATGCTTCGGGATGAAACTGAACGGAAAAAGCCGGTTGGTACACGTGGCGCAAACCTTCGATCGTACCGTCGTGGAGTGACACGTAGGTCACTTCGAGATCTGTGCCTATCACACTGTCCCTCGTAACGGTGTAACTGTGGTTTTGTGCCGTCATCCACCCCCGCTTGCTCTCGACTTCCTGTACTGGGTGATTGCCGCCGCGATGACCGAACAACATTCTTTCCGTTCTCGCTCCACAGGCCAATGCCATCAGCTGATGCCCGAGGCAAATTCCGAACAGCGGCACACCTCGGGACATCAGCCCTTGAACCGTCGGGACGACGCTCTGCACGTCTTCCGGATTTCCCGGGCCGTTGGACAGCACGACGCCGTCTGGACAGAGCGACATTAAGTCCTCTCCCGTCGTGTCGTAAGGGACGATCACCACCTCACAGTTTCGTTCTACCAATTCCCGCACGATACCGGACTTGACGCCGAAATCGACGATGGCGATACGCGGGCCACGGCCGGGTATGACCGTCGCCTCCCTGCGAGAAACGCGTGCCACCCGTTCGCGGTTTAAAGGTTTGGTCAACTCCGCAGCTATTTCCTCTTCCGACAGTTCTTCAGTCGTCACCAGTCCCTTCATCGAGCCGTGGCGGCGGATGTGGCGTGTCAGCATGCGCGTGTCGACCTCCCCGATCAGGAACAGGCCGTTTTGGCGAAACCAGTCTGCCACGCGGCCAGTGGACCGCCAGTGGGACGGAGACTGACTGACGTAGCGCGCCACCACTCCGTCGCAGTAAGGCCGGATCGCCTCCATGTCTTTCCGGTTGATCCCGATGTTGCCGGTGAGCGGATGTGTCATGACGATGCATTGTCCGGCATAGGAAGGATCGGTCCACACTCCTTCGTAACCGCTCAGGCTCGTGTTAAACACGACCTCCGTCAAAACGGTCCCTTCCTTACCGAACGAGACCCCTGTAAACCGCGTCCCGTCTTGTAAAATAAGCTGTGCTTTCACCCAGTGATTCCCCCTTGCGCCTCGTCGTACACGACCTGCCCGCCCACCATCGTCCACACCGGCCAGCCCGTCAGCCGCCAGCCGCAAAACGGCGTATTTTCACTTTTGCTGTAAAACGCAGCCGGATCGACAGTCTCCTCCCGTTCCAGATCGACCAACGTCAGGTCCGCCTGTGCCCCTTCGCAAATAACGCCTCCAGGCAAGCCAAAACAAGCCGCCGGAGCAGTGCTCATCCGTTTTACAAGTTGCTCCAATGTCAGAAAACCGGTTAATACGAGGCGGGTGTACAAAAGGGGAAACGCGGTTTCAAGCCCTATGACGCCAAACGGCGCGCCGCGAAATCCGCGCCGTTTTGCCGCCGTTTCATGGGGCGCGTGATCTGTGGCAATAAAGTCTATCGTGCCATCCAGCAGTCCGGCCATCAAGGCGGATCGGTCGCGGGCCGAGCGCAGCGGCGGGTTCATTTTGTACAGTGCATTGTCTCCTGGAATATCGTCTTCCGTTAAAACGAGGTGGTGCGGTGTCACTTCGGCCGTCATGTGGACGCCCCGCTGCTTCGCTTCGCGAATGGCTTGAACCGAAGCGGCACTGCTTACGTGGCAAACGTGGTAGTGGACCCCCGTCCGCTCGGCCAGCAGCGCATCCCGCACGATGTGTGCCGCTTCCGCTTCAGCGGGAATACCCGGGAGCCCCAACCGGCTGGCCTTCTCCCCGTCGTGCATCACTCCGCGGTCGGCGAGGGAATTGTCTTCACAGTGGGCGACGACGGTTAATCCCACCTCTTTCGCCCTCTCCATCGCAGCAAGCATTTGCCCCGCACTTTGGATACCCACGCCGTCGTCTGTCAGAGCGAAGGCGCCGGCTTCTTTCAGTGCTTGAAAATCGGTCAACTCCTCGCCTCTTAAACCTTCTGTTATCGCCCCGTAAAAGTGGACATTCACGACCGCCTCTTTTCCAGCTTTTCTGTACTGTTCCCTCACCAGATCGGCCGTGTCCGTTACCGGCTCTGTGTTCGGCATCGCGGCAATGGTGGTAAAGCCGCCGCGCGCCGCGGCACGGCTCCCCGACGCAATCGTCTCCTTCTCCTCAAAACCCGGTTCGCGCAAGTGGACGTGCACGTCGATCAAACCGGGGAGGAGCGTCTTCCCGTTTGCCTCCACGATTTCATCTTCATCCCCTGTGGGCAGCCTGTCGCCGACGCTGGTGATGATCCCATCGTCTACGCGGACATCCGTCAGTATCCACTCACCTGAGCGGTAACACTTCGCCTGCCTGATCATGAGCCTCACGATCCATTCCCCTTCCCAAAACGTACTCTAACACGGCCATCCGCACGTACACGCCGTTTGCGACTTGCTGTCGAATGCGCGAACGGTCGTGTTCGATCACCGCCTCGTCAAGTTCGATTCCCCGGTTGACTGGTCCGGGATGCATCACGATTGCCCGGGATTTCAACAGTTCCAACCGCTTTTCCGTCAACCCGTACTGATGCAAGTAGTCGTCCATCTCCCACGCCAAGTTCTCCTCCAACCGTTCACGCTGGATGCGCAACATCATCACCACGTCAGCGTCGCGCAGTGCCTCTTCAAACGGGACGTAAGGGGCGACACACTCCACTTCAGCGTCGCGGAACACATCGGGTCCGCTCACGATGGGGTTCGCTCCTAGACGGACGAGGCCGGCAATGTTGGAGCGGGCGACGCGGCTGTGCCGGACGTCACCCACAATGGCCACCGTCAAACCGTAGAGCGTCCCAAATGTTTGACGCATCGTTAGCCAATCGACGAGCGCCTGGGTCGGGTGGGCCAGCGTCCCGTTGCCGGCGTTCACTAAACGCATCTCAAGCTTTCCCGGCAGTGTCGCGTACACATCGTTGCGGGGATGTCTCAGAACCGCCACATTGACGCCCATCGCTTCCAACGTTTGCAACGTGTCCCACAAACTTTCACCTTTCGTGACACTGGAGACGTCAGCGTCAAAGTAAATGACGTCCATCCCTAGACGCCTCGCTGCAATCTCGAACGAACAGCGCGTTCTCGTGCTCGGTTCGTAAAAGAGGGGCGCCATCACGTTTCCTCGCAGCACGTGACGAAATTCGTCCCTGTCAGAGTGGGCAAACTGTTCGGCACGTTCCAACAGCCGTTCGATAGTTCCTGTCCCCAATGCGTCAATCGTGATTACGTGTCCGCCTTCCATTCGGCATCTCCTTCCAGCTTTCAGTTCTCGCAAAAAAACTCCCTGCCGCGATCACGGCAAGGAGTGTCGACAAACTACGTCATTCTGGTGCGCACAAAGGTGCGCTTACCAGTCAAGATCTCAACTCGCCTTGCCAGTCTCACGGGACTGTGTTTAAAGGCTTGCGTCGTTTCAGACACCGTTTATGAAACTTTGCCGAATTCGAGATTTCCAGGTTTGCCGGCGTGTTCTTTACCGGGCAGCACCCAGTTGAGTAAAATGCCGACGAATGTCGCCAGCGCCATCCCTTCGATCTCCAGGTGAATACCGACAAACTTCAGCGCGGCACCGCCGATTCCGATTACAAGGATGACCGAGGCGATGACGAGATTCCGCTTCTCGCCGAAGTCCACTTCGCTCTCCACCAGCATCCTCAAGCCTGCCGACGCGATAATGCCGAACAACAGAATGGAGACGCCACCCATCACCGCAGTAGGGATGGAGGCGATGAGGGCTTCCAGTTTGCCGATAAAGGCGAACAGTACGGCAAAGACGGCGGCGCCTCCGATGACGAACACACTGAACACGCGGGTAAGGGCCATCACCCCGATGTTTTCTCCGTAAGTCGTGTTCGGCGGAGCTCCGATGAGGGCCGCGATGGACGTCGCCAACCCGTCCCCCAAAATCGAGCGGTGCAAACCGGGGTCTTGCATCAAATCGCGTTTCATGATCCCGCTGGTGACGATGAGGTGTCCGATGTGTTCAGCCAGCGTGACGAGGGCCACCGGGACAATGACGACCGCCGCGTGCCACGACAGTTCCGGTGTCGTCAACTGGGGGATGACGAACCATTTGGCTTTGCGCACCGGCGTCAAGTCGACCATCCCGGCAAACAAAGCGACGATGTATCCCCCGACAATGCCAATCAAGATCGGAATCAGGCCGAAAAACCCGCGGAAAAACATGTTGGCTGCGATGGCGATGGCGAGAGTGGCCAACGCCACAAGAAAATGTTTCAACGAGTACTGTTTGAGCGTGACCGTGTTGTTTTCTTCATCAATGTTTTCAACTGTACCGGGCAACGCGTGAAATTCTTCCACCGTCTCCGGTTTTTCCACGACAGTTTGGGTCGTGCTGGCCATGTCTACAGCTGTTCCCGCTAACGCGAGGCCGATGACGATGACGATGGAACCGATGACCACGGGAGGGAGCAGTCGGTTCAGCCAGTTGACGCCAAAGCGGAAAATGAGCAGCGATACGACGCCGTACACGACACCGGCCAAAAAACATCCGAACAGTGCCGCACCGACCCCCTGGGTTTGGGACACGGAAATAATCGGAACGATGAAGGCGAAAGACGACCCCAAGTAAGCCGGCAGTTTTCCCTTCGTGACGATCAGGAAGGTGAGCGTTCCAATTCCGCTGGCAAGTAAGGCCACCGATACGCTGAGCCCCGTTAAAATGGGCACGAGAATCGTCGCTCCGAACATCGCAAACAAATGCTGTACACTTAAAGCCACCCATTTGACCAGTTTTGGCCGTTCATGTACATCCATCACAATATGCTGGTTGTTCATCTTCATTCCTCCCTTGGTGTAGCATGTTGTCCCAATGCCTCAAGGGAATGTTTCCTCAAAAAAAACCTCTTCTGCCACAGGCACAAGAGGTTTCCACCTTCCCACCGGAAAGGGCATTCCCCTTGTCAGCCTCACGGGACTGAATTAAAGGCGTTGGATTAAAACTTCGTCTCGGCCGTCCGTTTCCCTGACAGCCACTTTGATGACTTCTGCTTTAGACGTCGGCACGTTCTTGCCGACGTAGTCGGCCCGGATGGGCAACTCGCGGTGCCCTCGATCGACCAAAATCGCCAGCTGGATGGCGCGGGGCCGACCTAAGTCGACCAAGGCGTCCATCGCCGCCCGTACTGTTCTCCCTGTGTACAGCACGTCATCGACGAGAACGACTTTTTTCCCGGTGATGTCGAACGGAATGTCCGTCCCCTTCACGACAGGGTCTTCTGATTTAAGGGACAAGTCGTCCCGGTACAGCGTAATGTCCAACTCGCCCACGGACACCGGTTCGTGTTCAATTTGGCGGATGCGTTCCGCGAGGCGGTTGGCCAGGGGGACACCCCTCGTCCTGATGCCCACCAGGACACAATCTCGAATGCCTTTATTTTTCTCCAACACTTCGTGGGCGATGCGCGTCAGTGCCCGCCGCATGGCCGCCTCGTCTAAAATGACGTTTTTCTTTTGCACAAGGGTTCCCTCCCTTCAGTGATTCTCTGCAAAAAAAGCCCCTTGCCCACAGACAGGCAAGGAGCTCACACTCGTCCACTTGCTCCGTACTATAAACCCTTGCCAGCCTCACGGGACTGTCCTTTAAAGGTGCCTTATGTCGTTTACTGACCTTATTATGCGAGATGCGGGAGAGGAAGTCAACCACTTTTTTTCACGGCCGATGGACCCAACAGCGCTCCAACGGTTCCCGGGTTTCCCTAAGCGGACGCTTCTGTCTTTCTCTCGCGACGTCGACCAGCCGGGTAATTTCATACCATTCCGGCTCCGGATTCGCTGCATGACTGTACAAAATCCAGCCTTTCATGGACTGTCTCTTTGACACGATGAATGACTAAAGACCCGATTCCCGGCGCAAGCGGTTTAAAATGTCCACCATGTCTTGCGGGAGCGGCGCTTCAAAAGTCATCTCTTCTCCAGTGCGGGGGTGGGTAAATCCGAGGGTCCGGGCGTGCAAGGCTTGTCCTTGAATCGAAAAGCGGTTTTTCTTCGGACCGTATTTCGGGTCGCCGACTAAAGGGTGCCCAATGAAGGCCATGTGAACGCGAATTTGGTGGGTCCGCCCCGTTTCCAATCGGCAGTCCACAAGTGTGTATCCTTTAAATTTCTCTCTGACGACGAAGTGGGTGACGGCTCGTTTTCCGTTTTTGCGGACGACCGCCATTTCTTGACGTTGATTCGGATTTCGCCCAATCGGGGCATCCACCGTTCCCCGCTCGTGGCCCATATCTCCGTGGACGATCGCCGTGTAAGACCGTTCCACAGTATGGGCAGACAGTTGTGAGGCGAGGGACGCGTGGGCAGAATCGTTTTTTGCAGCCACGAGCAGTCCCGACGTGTCTTTGTCAATGCGGTGCACGATCCCCGGCCGGTACACCCCGTTTATGGTCGACAGATTGCCGCAGTGGGCCAACAAAGCGTGGACGAGGGTTCCGGTGTGGTGCCCCGGAGCCGGGTGAACGACCATGCCGCGGGGCTTGTTCACCACAACGATATCTGCGTCTTCGTAGACGATGTCTAAAGGTATCTCCTCCGGTGTCACCGCCAAATGTTCCGGCGGGGGGACGCGCAAGGCGACGCGGTCCCCCCGTTGCAGACGGTAATTGGCCTTGACGGCCCGTGCATTGACCGTCACCCGCTTTTCCGCTATCCACGACTGGACGAGGGAACGGGACCATTCTCCCTGCGCCGTTACGAATTTGTCCACCCGTTGACCGGCCCTTGCATCTTCCACCTGCCACTCGTACGACTTTTCTCGTTCAGACACACTCACGGTTCGTCCTCAACCTCGACTTTTAGCCGCTCGACCGATTTTGCCTGTTTCGCCTCGCGCAGTGTGTCCAACAACAGCAGCCCGACCCCGATCACGATGCACGAATCTGCCACGTTGAAAATGGGGAAATGGATGAGGCGAAAATCTAAAAAGTCGACGACTTCTCCCTTAAGCAGTCGGTCGATAAAATTGCCGACAGCTCCCCCCAAGATGAGAGTAAAACCCCACAATGATACCTTTTGGCCTCGAATGCGCGGCATGTACCAGACGATCGCCGCCACGACGATCACTGTTATGACAATAAAAAACCAACGTGCATCCTGGAGAATTCCAAAGGCCGCTCCCCGGTTGCGGTGCGACGTGATGTGAAAGACTCCTTCGATGAGCGGAATCGTCTCTGACAGCTCCATCGTTTTGACGATCATGTATTTCGTGACCTGGTCGATGACGACGACGATGAGAGCGACAACGTAGTAAATTATCAAACGATTTCCCCCTTAAACACACCTTGCGCTTCGCTTCCACAGCATTGTAGCACAGCGCCAAAAGGGGGACAACTTAAGACCGTTCCGCGTCTTCTTCGGCCTGTAGGCGACGGTAGGCCGCATTCCGCGTCACGTCCGCCCAACCGTCTTTGAGCGACCTGCCGGATGTGTCCGTCGTCGCCACCTCCTCAATGTCTTCTACCGCGCCGCGGCGTTCGTCCGCTTCGTTGCCCAACTCGTTGTAGTGTTCCCCTTCCCGGTAAAAATCCGGCGGATTGGAGGTGCCGTACTGTTCCACCGCTTGCCACGCGTCCTCAGCATCAAAACCGGTAAAATCGCCCGTATCGAATTGGTGCTTCTCAAACGGAGGAGCGAGCACGTCTTCTTCGGCAGGCCGGCGGTCGATCTCATCGCTCCGCGGTTGGTGTTCTGCACAGTATTTGGCTGCCGGATTGGCTTTCAACCGCTCATACGGCACTTCCCGGCCGCATTCAGCACAAACCCCGTAAGTTCCGTCAGCCATTCTGTCTAACGCTTCATCGATCTCGCGAAGACGTTTTTCTCTTTGCTCGCTTAGCGCGATGTCTTTCCCCCGTTCGTACAGCTCCGTTCCCACGTCGGCCGGATGGTTGTCGTATCCCGAGAGCTCCCCGATGGCATCGTTCATGCTGACCGCCAATCCGCCATGTTCACTCTCCTGCAAGCGGGCCTCTAATTCCTGCCGTTCTCGCAACAGCTCTTCCCGGAGTTGTTCTAATTGTTCGCGCTTCACCGTGTCTACATCCTTTCGTGACTTTTTTGTCTGACGTTCCTACACGTCTATTAATCTGTCCGAATTGCCCGCCATTCAATCAAAAAGCCCCTTACCTGTCCACGTTAGACAGGTAAGGGGCTTAAGAAACGCAGAGAGAAAGTCGTGAGTCTTACGGCATTCAGTCGTTCGCCATCGCGTCAGCATAATGTTCCCTCACCGTCGTGGCGCAGCGCCGGCACAAGTCCGGGTACTCTTTGTCTTGCCCCACTTGCGGTGAAATCGTCCAGCACCGCTCGCACTTACTCCCTTCCGCTTTGTGCACTTTCACGTGTAAATCGTCGAACTGAACGGCCCCTTCAGGGGAGGCCACTCCAGGTTCGTGTAACGTCACGTCTGAGACGATCAACCAGTGGTCCAGGCGGTCCACTTGTTTGAGCAACGGGTAAGACGACTCATTCGGAAACAGTTCGACGGATGCGCCGAGGGAGTTTCCGATTAATTTCGCCTGTCGCGCTTCTTCCAGTGCTTTCAACACGTTGTCGCGCAACTCGGACAATTTGTCCCACTTTCGCTCCAGATCCTCATCCAACCGCGCCTCGTCCACTTGCGGGAAGTCTGTGAGCTGAACGCTTACGACGTCCGTCCCCGGAACGTACTGCCACACTTCGTCTGCGGTGTGGGCAAGCACTGGTGCAATCAAGCGGACGAGGGCCGTGAGCACATCGTACAGCACCGTCTGTGTCGCCCGTCTTACGGCTGCGTCACGGTATTCCGTGTATAGGCGGTCTTTGCGAATGTCGAAGTAAAATTGACTCAAAAATACGGTGCAGTAGTTGTGCACAGCCTGATACACATTGTTGAATGCGTACGTGTCGTACGCTTCCCTCACGTGACCGATCAACCGTTGTGTCTTCGCCAACACGTAGCGTTCCAGTTCCTCTAACTCGGCGTACGGCACCCGGTGCCGGGCAGGGTCAAAGTCGTTTAAGTTTCCGAGCAAGAAACGCATCGTGTTGCGAATTTTGCGGTACACCTCCGAAATCTGCTTGAGAATGTCGTCGGAGATGCGCACATCTGCCTGGTAATCAGTGGAGGACACCCACAACCGCAAAATGTCGGCTCCGTACTGCTTCATAATGTCTTGCGGGGCGACAGTGTTCCCGAGGGACTTGGACATTTTCTGCCCCTCGCCGTCAAGGGTAAACCCGTGACTCAACACTTGTTTGTACGGTGCCTGGCCGTACACCGCCACTGACGTGGACAGGGACGAGTTAAACCAGCCGCGGTACTGATCGGACCCTTCCAGGTACAAGTCTGCCGGCCACTTCAAATCTTCCCTCTGTTGCAGAACGGCAACGTGACTGGAGCCCGAGTCAAACCAGACGTCCATCGTGTCCGTTTCTTTCGTGAACGAGTCGTGTCCGCACTTTGTACAAGCGGCACCGTCGGGGAGCAGTTCTTCCTCTGTCTTTTCGTACCAGGCGGAAGACCCTTCCCGGGCGAACAGTTCGGCAATGCGGTCGATCGTCTCGTCGGTGATGAGCTCGTGCCCGCACTGATTGCAGTAAAAAATCGGGAGCGGGACCCCCCATACCCGCTGACGGGAAATGCACCAGTCGCTGCGCTCGGCAATCATGTTGTGCAAGCGCACTTCTCCCCAGTGCGGAATCCACTTCACGTTCTTGATTTCCTCCAACATCTTGTGACGAAACCCGTCGATGGAGGCAAACCACTGCTCGGTCGCCCGGAAGATGACCGGTTGTTTCGTGCGCCAATCGTGGGGGTACTGGTGGGTAATGAATTCCAGCTTTAAGACATAACCTTTCTCATCCAGTTTCGCCGTGATCGGTTTGTTCGCTTTATCGTAAAACAACCCTTCAAAACCAGGCGCGCCCTCTGTAAACACGCCTTTCTCATTGACCGGACACAGGACGCCGAGATTGTACTTCTTCCCCAGTTCAAAGTCTTCCTCCCCGTGTCCGGGCGCCGTGTGCACGCATCCGGTCCCCGAATCGAGGGTGACGTGATCGCCGAAAATAATTGGACTTTCGCGGTCGTACAGTGGGTGGCGGCAAACGACACCGGCCAATTCGCTGCCCTTCCACGTCCGGACGATGTCGTAGTCGGTTATTTCCGCTTTCGCCATCACCTGTTCTACCAGCTCACGGGCCATCACCAGCTGCTCTCCGCCGGCGCGCACTAAAGCGTACGTAAAATCTTCGTGCAAGGCGATGGCGAGGTTCGCCGGGATCGTCCACGGCGTCGTCGTCCAAATGACGACAAACGCATCCCGTTCCGGTACGACGCCGTTTCCGTTTTTGACCGGGAACTTCACGTAAATCGAGGGGGACCGCTTGTCTTTGTACTCAATCTCCGCCTCGGCCAGCGCTGTTTCCGACGAAGGCGACCAGTAGACGGACTTCATGCCGCGGTAAATGTACCCTTTCTTCGCCATCTCTCCGAAGACGCGAATTTGCGCCGCCTCGTATTCCGGCTTTAACGAGATGTACGGGTCCTCCCAATCGCCGCGCACCCCGAGCCGTTTAAACTGTTGCCGCTGAATGTCCAAATACTTCATAGCGTACTCGGCGCACATCTTCCGGAACTCGTTGACGGGTATGTTTTTGCGGTCGAGTTTTTCCTTTTTGATGATCGCCTGCTCAATCGGCAAGCCGTGTGTGTCCCACCCCGGCACGTACGGTGCGTCATACCCTTGCATCGTCCGGAAGCGGACGATCATGTCCTTCAAAATTTTGTTCAACGCGTGGCCGATGTGAATGTCGCCGTTGGCATACGGCGGCCCGTCGTGGAGGACGAACTTCGGTTTGCCCTTCTGCCGCTCTTGCACCTGACGGTAAATGTCGATATCGTCCCACCACTTTTGTATGTCCGGCTCCCGCTTCGGCAATTGGCCGCGCATCGGAAAGTCTGTTTTCGGTAAGTTCAACGTTTTGCCGTAATCCATTCCTCATGACTCCTTAAACGTGTAATCTGTCGTATTCAATCCTTACTACAACTCCACTCTCCGCTCATCCGGTACCGCCTTTCCCGCGCAAAGGACGGGGGCCAACAACTAAAAAACCCTTCTGTCCTTTAGGGACGAGAAGGGAATCCCGCGGTACCACCCTAGATAGCACTTCTGCCGTCATCAAAACAGAAGTACCTCTTTCGCCCTCCGTAACGTGGAGGAAAGACGTTCTACCTTACTGATTCAGAGCGTTTACGCTAAACTCAGAAACGTTCAGGCGACAACTTGCGGGAGATGTTCGGAGATGGCCATACACTGGGCTTTCACCGTCCCCAGCTCGCTTCAAGAAGAGGGCCGTCACCTACTGCCCCGGTCATCGTCTTTAAAGCGTTCAATGTTTGTAAAGAAGTATACTGAATGGCGACAGCCATCGTCAAGTACAAAACGGTCTCCCAAAACCCTTGTCTTAAGAGACCTCTTCCTTTACTTCTTCTATTTCCTCTTCCAGCTCTTTCAATACGTCCCAATCGCTGTTATGTTCCAACATCTCCAGTTGGGCTTCCACCAAGCTGCGAAAGCGCGACTGGTATGTCGCCGCCCTGCGTTTGAGCTCGTCGATTTCGATGGAGATTTTCCTCGCTTTAGCCAAGGCGTCGTTGATAATGCGATCGGCATTTTTTTCTGCCTCTTTTACGATGAGTTGCGCTTCTTTTTTAGCGTTGGCCTTCACTTCTTCGGCTGTCTCTTGTGCCACTAAAATCGATTTGCTCAAACTCTCTTCTATATTGGAGAAGTGGCTCAGCTTTTCCCGCAATTCTTCGTTTTCCTCTTCTACTTTCTTTTTTTCCTTTATGATAAGCTCTAAGTCTTTAATAATTTGATCCAAAAACTCGTTCACTTCTTCTTCGTTATAACCGCGAAAACTGCGACTAAATTGCTTATTATGTATATCCAAAGGCGTTAAGGGCATGGACTGGACACCTCCAAGTATTGTTGCCGTTTTAACGATTTCGACACGAATGAGACAAATTCCTGCTAAGCTGGACCATTCCATTAACGAGTTGGGCTTCCGATTCTCAAGCGCGTGCGTCCCCGCTTTGTTTCACCTTCCACTGCCAAGACACGCACTCTTCCGTAACCGCGCAAGGACAGTGTATCCCCTGGACTGACCGTGGCCGCCGGATTTTGTTCCACCTTCCAGTTTAACTTGCACTTGCCCGACTGGATGAGAGGCACGGTTTTGCTGCGGGAAAGGGGATATGCCGCACTGAGAACCGCGTCTAACCGTCGGGAGGCAACCGAAACCGTACGCTCTTTTAACGATTCTTCCGGCACGGTAAGCTGTTCGCGTTCTATGTCTTCTACAGTCACGCGGACACGGTGCACCTGCTTTAAGTTGAGTCGAATATACATCCCCATCTCGCGCGTCGTCACAACCTGACATCCGTCTTCAACAGTGAGCAAATCTCCGATTTTGTCACGTTCAATGCCTAAATGTAAAAGGGCCCCCAAATAATCTCGGTGGTGAAGCGTGTGAAATGGACTTTTCCCGTGAATCTGCAAAAACCTTAAGTCCATCTCATCCGGCCGCGCTTGCCAGTAATCCGGCGCTATGAAACACCGCTTGTACTCTGCCTGCTCGTACCCGCCGTCGAAAACGCAGCGGACGTCTGCGGAACGCTGTACGAGCGTACGAAGAATCGAACGCTGTCGAGGATTTAAGAAATTCGTCAGTTCAGGTCGTTGGCGGACAGTGACACGTTCGATCAACTCTTCCACACGTTCGATAAATGGCCTTTCGTCTTCGCGAAAGTGCTGCAAAATGGAAGGCTCAGCCTTCATGAACCGATCAACCCCGCAATCCACCGTATGACTGTGATGACACCGAGTTCGAGAAATCGCAAAGCAATCATGGCGACGATAGGTGAAAAGTCGAAAATGCCGATAGGCGGGATCACTCTTCGAAACGGAGCCAGGTACGGTTCCACCACACGTCCGATAACCTCCCCGATGGCAGAATCGCGTCCTCCCACCCAAGACATAATGATGTACGCAAACACGACGTAAAAATAGATGGTAAATAACATTTGAACAGTGTCAATTAACCAGTTGAAAAACATTCCATCACCTCAAGCCCTGTCAACGTCATCCTTGACCATATCCGTGATCGTTCCGTGCACTTCTACGTTATCCGGGGTACACAAAAAAATGTCGTGCCCCAATTTCTGTATATTTCCGTTTACGGCGTACACGGTTCCACTCAAAAAGTCGACCATGCGGACTGCCTGCTCTTTGCGCATCCGCTGTAAGTTGACGACGACCGGCTTGCGGTTACGCAAATGATCGGCAATTTCTTGTGCTTCTTCATACGTTCGCGGTTCAAACAACACCAATTTTACGTTTTTTTGACTGTGTAGTGACACGACGTTTCCACTTTGCCGCCGTTTTCGGTCTTCTCTACGTTCTTCCTGTTCAGGTTCCTCGATTTCCTCGTAAATCTCTTCTTCTTCCTGAAGACCGAAATACCCCATAATGCGGTTGAACATATCCCGTCACTCTCCTTTCCCACTTCAAAAAGTCCTCAGCTTTCACGTCCGACTAACACGGACCCCAACCTGACCATCGTCGCTCCTTCTTCAATGGCGACCGTGTAATCGTTGGACATCCCCATCGACAGTTCCAGCTTTCCAACCTGCGGAAGTTCTAAACGGTAAAGTTGATCCCGCAGTGACCGCAATTCCCTGAACACGGGGCGCACCTCTTCTGGGTTGTCGACAAAAGGAGCCATCGTCATTAACCCTACGATTCGGATGTTCGACATTTCTGCCACTTCTTTTGCAAACTCCACTAATTCTGACGGGGCCAGACCGAATTTGCTCTTCTCCCCCGACACGTTGACTTGCAAAAGACAGTTCACGGTCATGGCGCGTTTTGCCGCACGTTTTTGTATTTCTTTAGCCAGAGAATGGCGGTCTAATGAGTGTATATATGTAAATCGGCCTAAGACGTTCTTCACTTTGTTGCTTTGCAAATGGCCGATGAAATGCCACGTTCCCCTTGACCCGAGCTTGTCGTATTTCGGTACAGCTTCCTGAACGCGGTTTTCGCCGATGTGTTCGATCCCCAAATCGAGGACAGCGCGTGTCGTGTCGATCCCGACGTATTTCGTCACGGCGATGAGCCTGACGTCTTCCGGTCTTCGACCGCTTCTACGGCAGGCGTCGGCGATCGTTGCCTTTACGCGTTCAATGTTGCGAGCAATTGTCTGACTGTCCACGTCTTACGATTCATCCTTTCTGATTCCGATCCAGGCTACCATGCGACCTGCCTTTTCACCGTCTCGCCGGTGGGAGAAAAACAGCCATTCTTCACAACTCGTACAAAAGTTTGTCACGGACATTCGACTGTTTTCGACGCCGGCTTGCCTCAAGATGTCCGCATTCGCCCGTTTTAAATCCAGCATGAACCGTCCATTGTCTTTGGGGTGCACGATGTCGTCGTCCAAGTCAGGGATTTGTTCCTTCAGCGCATCGACTACGCGATCGTCCACTTCGTAACAGCAGGAACCGATGGAAGGGCCAATCGCCACGCGAACGGACCCCGGGTCGGTCCCGAATTCCCGCTTCATCCGTTCCACCATTTCCCGGGCAATCCCGAGAACAGTCCCTCGCCAACCGGCATGGGCGACTCCGACGGCGCCACGATCGGAGTCCCAAAACAAGAGCGGGACACAGTCTGCGTAAAATGCAGTCAAAAGGATATCCCTTTCGTCCGTCACAAGCCCGTCAGCGGCTGGAATAGCCGTTTCGCGCTTGCGATTGCCGGCACCGCGCTCAGCCCGGGTCACCCGCACGACGTTTTTTCCGTGAACTTGCGTTGCACTCGTCCAAGCGTCGAGGGAAAACCCTAGCGCCCGTGCCAGTCTGTCGCGGTTCGGGACGACGGCGCGGGGGTCGTCCTGCTCCCGATGTAACCCGTAGTGCTGTCCTGCGCTCATGCCAGCGGCAAGTGTCGGGGATTCCTTAAGCCAATCCGAAATCACTGTCACAGGTATCCCCTGCACCTTTTCGTAACGAAATGGCTCCACAACCCATCCTCCTTCATTTCATATTACCACAACTCACCCGGTTGACAAATGTCCAAACAAAAAAACCTCTTGTGCAGAGGCTTTCAGTTTTTATGCCCATGTTTCGCCGTGATGACGGAGCGTTGGTAAAGTTTTTCTTCAGGGTCGTAGACGTCGTGGTTTGAAGGGATTCCCTGTAAGCGCACGAGGATGACATCGGAGCCGATCTTTACGATGTTGCGCCAAGGAATGACGTACTCCTCTCCTCCAAACAGACTGAATACTTTCGTAGACGCGGGCACTACGATGGCTTCAACGCGTCCCCGTTCGAGATCCAGCTCTAGATCGTTCACGTGCCCCAACTTTTTCCCGTCGTGAATGTTAACAACGTCTTTCGTTTGCAAGTCTGAAATTTTGATCACCGGATTCCCCCATTCCCGTTCATATGCTTTAGTATGAGTATATGAGACAAACGCCTGGGATGTACTTAAAAAACCGCCAGAGGGCGGCTAAGATGTCTTAATGTTTTTTTGCATTTGTTGGATGGCAGCTTTTTCGAGGCGGGAGACTTGCGCCTGAGAAATGCCGATTTCGTCTGCGACCTCCATCTGCGTTTTGCCGTCAAAAAATCGCATCGATAAAATCAATTTTTCCCTGTCGTTCAACTTGTGCATCGCTTCCCTCAGGGCAATTTCTTCTACCCACTGCACATCTTTGTTGCGTTCGTCACTAATTTGGTCCATCACGTAAATGGGATCTCCCCCGTCGTGGTATATCGGCTCAAACAGTGACACCGGATCTTGAATGGCATCTAGTGCGAACACGACATCTTCTTTCGGGACATTCAACTGTTCGGCAATTTCCTGTACCGTCGGTTCCCGCGAATGTTGGCTGGTCAATGTGTCCCGCACTTGCAAGGCTTTGTAGGCGATGTCCCGAAGAGAGCGCGAGACCCGAATCGGATTGTTGTCCCGAAGATAGCGACGGATCTCCCCAATAATCATCGGAACGGCGTATGTAGAAAATTTCACGTTTTGACTGAGGTCAAAGTTGTCGATCGCTTTCATCAAGCCGATGCACCCGACCTGAAACAGATCGTCCACATATTCGCCCCGGTTGTTGAATCGCTGTATGACACTTAACACTAAACGGAGGTTTCCGTTGACGAGTTTTTCGCGAGCCCATGTTTCTCCTGACTGTAATTTGCGGAAAAGCTCCCGCATTTCCTCGTTTTTCAAAACGGGAAGTTTGGACGTGTCCACCCCGCAGATCTCAACTTTGTTCCGTGTCACGATTCTCCCTCCTAAGGAGCAGCATTACTGAACAGTATCTCCTCGGGAAGGAAAATTATAAGTTCGCCTCCAATATCACACGTCATTGATTTTTTTAAAAAAGGCGAATGATCTTGCAGCAGGAAAATATACTTTAGCAATCACACCATACGGTTGAATTCTCTGCGCAGCCGTTTTAAAATCCGTTTTTCTAAACGCGAGATGTACGATTGTGAAATACCGAGCAGGTCGGCGACGTCTTTTTGTGTCATTTCTTCCCCGCCTTCCAGGCCGAAACGCAGTTTCATGATCGTCCGCTCGCGTTCGTTTAACGTCTCTAACGCCTTCTTTAAAATTTTTTTGTCTACTTCGTCTTCAATGTCGCGGTAAATCGTATCGCTCTCTGTTCCCATCACGTCGGACAACAGTAGCTCATTTCCGTCCAAGTCGATGTTTAGCGGCTCGTCGAAAGAGACTTCGGTCCGTATTTTGTTGTTGCGCCGCAAATACATTAAAATTTCGTTTTCAATGCAGCGCGACGCGTACGTCGCCAACTTGATCTTTTTTTCCGGATCGAACGTGTTCACCGCTTTGATTAAACCGATCGTGCCGATAGAGATCAAGTCTTCAATGTTAATCCCGGTGTTTTCAAACTTGCGAGCAATGTAGACGACGAGGCGCAAATTGCGCTCAATTAACACCGCGCGAACAGCGGCATCTCCTGACGGGAGCTTTTGCAGTAAATGTTCCTCTTCTTGCCTCGTTAAAGGAGGGGGCAGCGCTTCACTGCCGCCAATGTAGTAAATCTCTTCCGTTTTGATTCCCGTTAACAGTAAGAAGCGGTACCACCACAAATAAAAAAACCATTTCCACTTTAAGAACACTTTTATTCCCTCCTCCAATCGTTTAAACCGCTTCATCCACGCACGCCGGGTGTACAATCATTTGGTACGTGCCGTCAGAAGACAGCGGTCCACTGTCCAACCCGATGAGCACATCGTTGACACTAAACGTGCGCCCTTCCCGCACGACCTGAACCTTGTCCGGCTTCAACGCCAAGAGAAAGTCAGTTCCCCGCCTCACACTGCGGTAAGGGATCAGTTTCATCCGGGTCCCCCATTCAGGCGGAAGCCGTGACAAACCCGCGGTCACGTCGCGTTCTTTGACGGCTTTTTTTACGGGTGGGGGCAACAGAGGGGCGATTAATCTGTGTTCCGCTATCATCACCGGCGTCCGCGTGAACGGATCGCGGAGTTGATTGCCCGTGTCGATAAACCCTACCGTGCGTAGTCCTCGTTTCCCGATCTGGATCTCCACGTGTACGAGAAAGTGGTGAATGTCTTGCCTTTCGGCCAAAGATTTAAAGGTGAGTCGGGAGTAGAACCACACCAGCGGGAAAGCGAGGACCACGAACGTCCACGTCACCGGTGTTCCCATCCCACCGGACTGGGTTACCAGTAGACCGTTTAAAGCCTCTTGGTGATCGAGCAAAAAATAGTGTGCCGCGAACATGCCGCCTCCCACCACAAACGACGTGAAATAAAACACGCCCCAGTTGCGCAAAAAGGCAGGCCTACTGCGGTATCCGAACGCGACGAACACCATCAGGCACGACCATAACAATTTGACACCCCACGCAAACACCCACGATGCGACAGGAGCTAACATCATGACGGCATAGCACGCCCCGAGTACGGCGGCTACCGCTAACCGCCAATACGCGGTTTTCTGCTTGCGAATGGCCATCGTCAGCCAGAGGAGCAGAAAGTCCACGCAAAAATTGAGGAGAAAGACCATGTCCGCATACACCGTCATGTCCAAACTCCTCTCAAAAAGTGAAGGTGTAAACAGTATATACCCAATTCTATTTCGAAGGCTGTCAAAACATGCTAGTAGGCTGATAATTTTTTTCGTCGAACAGTGTACCTTTTTGTGTTGAAGTGTCATCAGTGAGGGGAGATTAGGAAGAAGGGGGCGTCCATGGACGCCATCTATGAAAAACGGTTCGCTTGGAGGGAAAACGCACTCGTCAAAAAAACGAGACGGTGCGCGGAAAGGGGTTGGTTCTGCAAGCATCAAGTAGCATACCTGAAGGTCATGAGCGCATTTTGGAAAAGGCAGCAGGGAGCCACTAACGCGTGCACTGACAGCGGAAGGTTTACCACGAATACACGATCTCTCCTCCGACTACAGTCATTTCAGTTTTTGCGTCTAACAGGACGTCCGGATCTGGTTCGTCCACAATATCGTGGGAGAGGACGACAAAATCGGCCAGTTTGCCTGGTTCAAGTGTGCCCTTCACATCCAGTTCGCCGCTGGCGTAAGCCCCTCCCCTCGTATAAAGGTGGATCGCCTCCATGCGGCTGAGGCGCTGTTCCTTAAAAAAACCTTCATGTTCCACTCCAGGCGCCCGCCTCGTTTCCGCTGCGTGAACACCTAACAGTGGGTTGAGGGGTTCAACTGGAGCGTCAGATCCCCCGCTAACGGAATTCCAGCGTCCATGAGCGTCTTCCACGCGTAAGACCACTTCAGGCGAGAATCTCCCAGTCTCTCTTTCACCCAAGGCAAGTCGCTGACGACAAACCGCGGTTGAATATCGGCGACGACATGGCTTTTTTTCATCCGTGTGACAAGGTCGGGACGAATCACTTGCACGTGGATGAGCCGGTCAGGAAACGACAGCGAAGGGACGCGTTCCAACGCGGAGAGGATCTGTTCCAGTGCCGCATCCCCGATGGCGTGAACAGCGACGGCCAAGCCCTGTCTGCGCGCTTTTTGAATCAGCTCAAGCATCACGCCGTGACAGTGTACGCGTACGCCCGTCTGGTCCGGTGCATCAGCGTAAGGTTCAGACAGCCAAGCCCCTCTTCCGCCCAAAGAACCGTCTGCAAAAATTTTCATCGCTCCAACCTTTATCCAGTCGTCCCCGTATCCCGTCGACCAGTTGCGTTTACACAACTCGTTCAACCCGTCGTGGTGGATGAGAAGATGGCAACGCAGCCGATAAGCACTGGGCCCTATCAGCCGTCGATAAATCGACCACGTCTGGTCCACTCCCCCGGCATAACGGATATCTTCCGTATGCACACTCGTCAGGCCGAGCTTGTGAGCTTCAAGGATCGCCAGCTGTGTCGCTTTTTCCAGTTGGTGCTTCGTCATCTCCGGCACGTGCCGCTTCATCATTTCCGCCGCTTTTTCCAACAAAAATCCGTTCGGTTCTCCGCCTTCCGTGCGCAAAATTTTTCCACCCGGGGGATCAGCCCTCAATCGATCCATTCCGGCCATTTTCAATGCCAACGAATTGACGACGACGACATGGGTACAGACGCGAATGAGCACGATCGGATGCACTTGCGACAACGCATCGAGGTCAAAGCGGTTGAGCATATCTCCGCCACTGAGATGGTTATCGTCCCATCCCATTCCGACGATCCACTCACCCGGAGGGGTGTGTGCCACTTTCTCTTTCAACCGGCGAATGAGTTCTGCCCGGTCGGTCACGTCTTCCAACGAAAGTCGCAGCAACTTCATCCCGTATCCGATGAGATGGGCGTGGCTGTCGATCCATCCCGGAACGACGGTCTTTCCACCCAAATCTACTCGCTTCACCCCGTGACGGCCAAACTGAAGCTCTAACTCGTGCGCACTCCCGACGGCCAATATGCGCTCGTCCCTCGCAACGAGGGCTTCCGCGATCGTTCCATTTGAATCCAGGGTCGCAATTTTTCCCCCCGTGAACAGTACGTCACCCACCAAAAACTCCTCCCATGTAAAAACAGCCCAAATGAGGCTGTTTTTAGTCACAACGCGGCCTTGTACCGAATTATTTGTTACGCCGATTCCGTAAAAACGTCGGAATGTCCAGATTGTCATCCGGCTTGTTGAACGGCCTGATATTCAGTTCGTGGTTGTCGTTGACACTTCGGGTGCGTTGGAACTGGGGCTTGCTCGGCTTTGCCTGCCCCTGTTCTTGATGTTCAAAACCAGTCGCGATGACCGTCACGAGTATTTCGTCTTTTAAATCTTCGTTAATGACGGCACCGAATATCATGTTGACCTCCGGGTCCGAAGCCGAGGAGACGATGTCTGCCGCTTCGTTGACTTCGTACAAACTGAGATTGGTGCCCCCGGTGATGTTCATCAACACGCCGCGCGCCCCGTCGATGGATGTCTCCAACAGGGGACTGCAGATCGCTTTTTTGGCCGCTTCAGCCGCCCGGTTCTCTCCCGTGGCCATGCCGATTCCCATCAGTGCCGAGCCGCGCTCGGTCATGATCGTCTTCACGTCGGCGAAGTCGAGATTGATGAGTCCAGGAACGGCAATCAAGTCAGAAATGCCTTGTACACCTTGCCTGAGAACATTGTCAGCTTCACGGAAAGCCTCCAACATCGGCGTATTTTTGTCCACAATTTCCAAAAGACGGTCGTTCGGAATGACGATGAGCGTATCGACTTTGTCTTTCAACGCCACAATCCCGTTTTCCGCTTGCTGTGAACGGCGACGTCCCTCAAACGTAAACGGTCGAGTGACGACGCCCACCGTCAACGCTCCCACCTCCCGGGCGACTTCTGCAATGACCGGTGCCGCTCCTGTACCCGTTCCACCGCCCATTCCGGCCGTCACGAATACCATGTCCGCACCCTTTAACGCGTTCTCGATACTCTCCCGTGATTCTTCTGCCGCTTTCTTCCCGATTTCCGGATTGGCACCAGCCCCCAGTCCCCGGGTCAACTTGTCTCCAATTTGCAGTTTCGTTTCAGCCAGTGAACGGTTCAGCGCCTGAGCATCCGTATTGACGGCGATGAACTCGACACCTTTCACGTCGCTGTCAATCATTCGGTTCACGGCGTTGCTGCCCCCGCCACCGACACCGATGACTTTTATTTGCGCGACTTGTTCAACATCCATTTCGAACTCTAACATCGTCGTTCCCCCTCGCAGTCAGTCTCCAAAATCCATTAAATAAATTCGCTCAGCCAACTCTTGACCCGCTGCAAAAACGGTTCCTTCCGACGAACCGTCCGTCTTGTTTTTTTCTTCTGTCCGCCTGTGGACGAGCGCGTGGATCCCGGCTGTTGCTTGAGCGCGAAGCGTATGACACCGACCCCGCTCGTGTAAGACGGGTCCCGCACTCCGACATCGTCCGGTTCAGCGACGCGGACGGAATTCGCCAGCGTATTCCGGGCGACTTTAATCGTCCCGGCTAAAGACATCACCCCTCCTGTCAGGACATACCCTCCCGCAGGAGGCTCCCTGTAACCCATTTGCTCTAATTCCTGCCGGATCAAAACAAACATTTCCTCGACCCGCGGTTCAATAATTTCCGCGAGATCTACTTGGTTGTACTCCTGCTCTTCGTTGCTTCCAATGCGGGAAACTTTAAACTGAATATCTCGTGAGGCGTCTTCGATCAAGGCACACCCGTATTTGACTTTAATTCTCTCAGCTATATCGAACTGCGTGTGAAAGCCGATAGATACGTCATTCGTTATGTATTCCCCGCCGATCGGTATAACCCGTGAAGCCACCAAGTTTCCCTGTTCAAAAACGGCGATCGTCGTCGTCCCTGCCCCGATGTCGGCCAGTACAACACCGAGCTGTTTTTCGTCTTTTGACAGAGCCACCTCACTACTGGCGAGCGGCAGCAAATAGATTCCGGCAACGCCCAGTTCCGCTTTCTCGATACAGCGGATCACGTTGTGCAAGATCGTCTTAGACCCTGTAATGACGGTGGCCTCAACTTCCAAACGAACGCCAATCATCCCGCGCGGGTCTTGGATGTCGCCAAGCCCGTCTACTAAAAATTGTTTTGGTACGACATCGATGATTTCTCGCTCGGGCGGTATGGCAATGACACGGGATGCTTGCAACACCCGTTCAATGTCTTTTTGCCTAATTTCCCGGTCGTCACTGGAGACAGCGACGACCCCGTGACTGGCATGCAGTTCGATGTCATTCCCTGATATGCCCACGTACACTTCATCAATGTCAATTCCGACCATTTGTTCCGCTTGATTGACAGCTTCGCGAATGGAATGAACGGTTTGATCGATGTCGACAATGGCTCCTTTTTTGATTCCCCGGGACTCGGCAGTGCCTACACCGACAATCTGGATCGTTCCGTCGTTTATTTCTCCAATAATGGCGCGGACTTTGGATGATCCCATGTCCAAACTCACGATAAACTCACTGCTCAACCGGTGGCACCTCCTCTGCATCCCACTTTAAAGACCGATATGTGTTTATTTCCACAGATCATCGAGCAATTCCTTTTTTCTGTGCAAATTTTGCAGTGGAAAATATTACGTCGATCGTTATTCTAACTCTACCGTATCTTTAGCGGATTGGGAAGAGTTTATTGGGAGAAGGCTCGCTTTTACACGGGCTCTCCTTTTGAAAACGGAAAACGCGACGTTCAAGTTTCTATTTCTCCCCCTTCTGCCACCTATTGCTCTGTATCGACGAAAAAGGGGCATTTTTCAAGAATTTTGGGCACATTTTACGGCTGTCTCGTATCGTCTGCTTCACTCCCCTGCTCCTCGTCTCGCGTGTCTTCTTTAACGTAAGGTTCAAACCACCCGAAGTCTTCGCTGTACGTCATGTGCACAATACCTCTTGCATCGTCAGGAATAAACTTTCGGTATTGGGCAATGTTGTCGCGGAAAGTGGAGATACGCGTAATAACTTCATTCCCTTCATCAGTGAAAACGCGCACTTCGTCATCGTACAAGTCACTCTCATGTGGGTGAATTTCCGAAAGCGTACGCAGCGTTTCTGGTTCAACTTTTGCCAGTTCCTGGCTGAGGGCTTTCACCTTCGACACGTCCTCCCACCCGCGAAGCAGGGGCTTGTCCACTTTTCCATCCCACGGTTCGTCTAAAACAGAACCGTTCTCTAAAACGGGGTGCAACCGGTCGACGGAACCGTCATCTGCATGAAGCCACAAGGCAACCCGCCGCCACTCACTGAGGGTGATGACCACTTTCCCAGGAAAAATCTTTGTGACTGCCACATCTTTTACTTGCGGATATTTCCTAAGTCTCTCCTCCGCTTTCTCCCGGTCCCATTCGAAAAACTGCACGCCAGGTGCTAATGACACTTGTGCTGCAATCTCGTTTTCTTCCAACGTCTCTTGACCTTTTATCTCAATGTGTTGAATTTTGCTCAGCGGGGATTGAAAGAATAGCAACACGAGGGCGGATATAAAAAAGAAAAGGATAAACCCAATCGCCCAACGGTTCGGATGGGTCACTTTTGCTTTTTTTTCTCGAAAGGGAGGAATGGAGGCAGGCACTTTTACCGGCTCCTCTTTATATCATCGCTTTGATACGATATTATTTTAACAGATCTCACAGTCGTGCAAAAGGCAGAACACCTCATAAAACTGACACTTTCGTTTACTCTTCGCCTGCCACCTGAACTTCCGTTTGCAGTTCGACGCCGAATTTATCTTTTACGATTTGTTGTATGTGGGAAATTAACGCCAGGACGTCCTCTGCCGTCGCTTCTCCGCGATTGATGATGAAGTTGGCGTGAAGCTCAGACACTTCTGCATCCCCGATTCGATACCCTTTTAACCCTGCAGATTCGATTAAGTTTCCGGCGTAATCTCCCGGTGGGTTGCGAAAGACACTGCCGGCACAAGGGTATTGAATAGGCTGTGTGCGGCTCCGCCTCTGTTTGTAGGCTCGTACATTCGCCATAATTTCCTCGGCGTTGCCGGGGGTTAGGCGGAAGGTTGCCTCTGTTACGATGCCGGGTTTGTCTTCTTGAAGGGCGCTCGTGCGGTAGCGAAACTTCAAATCTTCCGCCGTCATGATCTCCCACTCCCCCGTGTCCAGCATCACTTCGGCGGAGACGAGGATTCTCGAGACGTCCGACCCGTGGGCTCCTGCGTTCATGTAGACAGCACCGCCTACCGTGCCAGGAATTCCGACTCCGAATTCCAATCCGGTCAAACCGGCCTTCGCCGTTTTGCCAGCCAGGCCCACGAAAGAGTACCCGCCTCCCGCGGTGACTTGAACGCCATCGATCGTCACGTGGTCCAGTCCATCCCCTAACTTGATGACGGCACCGCGAATGCCGGCATCCCTCACTAACAAATTAGACCCCCGCCCTATGGCGCGCCACGGAATCCCTTCCTGGTAGAGGATGTGCATCGCCTTTTGCAACTCATCTTTACTTTTGGGGTAAACAAACACATCGGCAGGCCCTCCGATCCGCCACGTTGTGTGGTGAGCCAAGGGCTCATCGGCCGTCACACGCGAGACGCCTGCCTGGCGCAACAGCTGCACAATCTTTTGCACGGGTACGAACCTCCTTTGTCCACCGCTCACACGGTCGGCAACGTCAAGCGAGGCATACTGCATTTTATGCTTGGCTTTTCGTAATCGTGACAGCAGCCCTTTGAGACTGATCAGATTAGTGAACGCCTCGCTTGTTCACTAACTTGTCCAACTCTTCTACGATCCGGCCGGCAGCTTGCGGCTGCCCCAGTTTAGCGGCCGCTTGGCGCATCGCCTCCCGTCGGCTTTGGTGCTCCATCACCTCGCGAATCTCTCGCCACAGCGTGTCTGCGGAAAGTTCCCGCTCCAGTATCACTCTGGCGGCCCCTTGTTTTTCCAGCCAGCGGGCGTTGGCCTCCTGGTGATTGTTAGTGACATAGGGTGACGGGATCAAAATCGAAGGCAATCCGAGTGCCGTTATTTCGGCCAACGTCGACGCCCCCGCCCGGTTCACGACAAGACTGGAGGCTGCCAACACTTCCGGCATGTTGTAAATGTACGGCTTGACGATCAGCTGACGGCTTGACACGTCGCCCAATTGACGGGATACGTCCTCATAGTGAACGTTTCCCGTGACGTACACGACGTAAAACGCATCTTGTTCCAGGATGCGCGGCGCCATGTGAACGACCGCTTCATTGATGGGGCGAGCCCCTCTGCTTCCCCCGACGACAAGGACGATCGGTTTCGTGTCATCCTTCGCGATCCCGAGCGACGTACGCCCGTTCACCTTACTGGCGGCAGCCACTTCCGACGCCCGCGGATTGCCAGTGTGAACGAGACAGGCTGCCCTTTTAAAATATTGTTCCGAACCTTCAAAACTGACGGCGACGACATCGGCGTAACGAGCTAAAAACTTGTTCGTCAACCCGGGAATGACATTTTGTTCGTGGATTAAAGTGGGAATTCCCAACTTGTGTGCCGCGTAGACGACAGGCCCGCACACGTATCCGCCTGTCCCGATCACCACATCTGGCGCAAAGGACTGGATCAATCGCTTAGACCGACGTGTCGCCTGCACAAACTTTTTCACTGTCCGCACGTTGTCCCATGACAGTTGACGCCGAAACCCTTGTACATTCACGCATTCAAACGGAATTCCCGCTTTCGGCACAATGTCGGCTTCCAGCCCCTCCTCCGTCCCTATGTAACACATCTCATGATCCCGTGAGCGCCTTTCCAGTTCACGGGCCATGGCAAGGGCGGGGTATATGTGTCCGCCGGTTCCGCCGCCGGTTAACAGTACGCGCAAACTAACCACCCTTTTCCGCTTAGACACTAGTGCCTGAACGGGCACCACCAAGCGAACAGTCAATGTCCTCATTATACATAATTTGCGGCCGTAAACGAAATGGCTAGCGAGTGTGACGGGATATGTTTAAGAGTACCCCGATTGAGAGCATCGTCAACGTGAGGGATGATCCGCCGTAACTTAACAAGGGCAACGTAATCCCGGTCACGGGAAAGACTCCCGTCACGACCCCTATGTTCATAATCGCTTGAATGCCAATTTGTCCGGTGACGCCGACTGCCATCAACGTGCCGGGCAAATCCGGAGCTCGAAAGGCGATGTGCAAACCGCGCCAGACGACAATCGCAAAGAGAATGATAACGGTCGCGCCTCCTAAAAACCCCAACTCTTCCGCTGTAACCGAAAAAATAAAGTCGGTCTGCGGCTCCGGCAGGTAGAGGTGCTTTTGTTTACTCATGCCGTAGCCTACCCCATCAGCCCTCCCGGACCGATTGCGTACAGCGATTGGATAATCTGGTAACCTGAGCCGAGGGGGTCTTGCCACGGGTCGATAAACCCGGTTATGCGCTGAATGCGGTAAGGAGCCGACACAATTAACGCGACTAAACCGACCACCCCTAACCCGATCAGTGCCAGCATGTGTTTCACACGCATGCCGGCCACGAATACCATCAATAAACCCGACGCGAACAAGACACTTCCCGTCCCCAGGTCCGGTTGCAGCATGATCAGGGCGAAAGCCAAAGTGAGAACGGCAAGTGCCGGGAGCAGTCCGGCAGTAAAACGCGTTAATTTGCGCTGGTGATCAGCGAGCCAGTGGGCTAAAAAGACGATCATGGCCAACTTCGTGAATTCCGACGGCTGGATGCTAAATGCCCCGATTCCCAGCCAACTGCGGGCTCCGTTGCGCAAAATGCCTACACCGGGAATGAGGACGACGACGAGCAAAATAAAACATGCGATGAGAGCCGGTTTAGACCACTTTCGGAATGCGCCGTAGTCGATGCGCAGCACCCACATCATAGCCAAAACGCCCAGAACGGCGAACAACGACTGCCGCTTGGCGTAAAAAAGGGAGTCGTCAAAATGGTGATAAGCGATCACGGCACTGGCACTGTACACCATTAAAACACCGATCAACAGCAACAGTCCCGTGGCTGCCATCAGCCACATGTCGGGAGGTTTTTGTCCCTCAGGCATCACAAGGCCACCCTTCGACAGACTGTTCAAAACGGCAAGGAACAGCCCATAAAGCTAGTCCTTGTTAAAGCCTATGCACAGCTTGTTTAAACATGCCTCCCCTTTCTTCAAACGACGTAAACTGGTCCCAGCTGGCACAGCCGGGGGACAAGAGGACCGTGTCGCCGGGTCGGGCAATGTGACTGGACTCGCGAACCGCCTCCTCCAAACGGTCAACCCGTTTGACGACGGGGACACGCGCCTCGACACCCCGCTGCAGCAAGATGTCACCCGTTTGACCGTAAACGACGAGGCCGTAAAGCCGTTCCCGAAACACAGGTACCAGTTCGCGAAAGTCTACGCCGCGATCTAAACCTCCGGCAATGAGCACAACCGGGGCACTGAACGATTCCAAAGAGCGAATCGTGGCCGTAGGATTCGTCGCCTTGGAATCGTTGTAATAGCGTACCCCGTCCCGTTCGCGGACGAACTCCAATCGGTGTTCCACCCCTTTAAAGCGGCGCAGTGTCTCAGAAATGGCCGCTGTCGTACAGCCGCACTGTTTAGCAATCACGACCGCCGCCAGGACATTCTCCAAGTTGTGCCCGCCCGGCAACGCCACTTCTTCTACAGGCAGTATCCGTTCGCTCTTCCCGTTCGAGTCGTGAAAGTAAATCCACCCTGAGCGCACATCAGCCCCTTGTTCGACGCGTTGCCGCCGTGAAAAAGTAAACACGGTGGCGTTCACTTCCGGAATCAGTTCCGCGCTCCTTGGGCAGTCAGCGTTAATGACGGCCATATCGTCTCCCGTTTGATTGGCAAACAGCTTTTGTTTCGATGCGATGTAGTCGTCCATCGTGACGTGGTAATCGAGGTGGGCGGGGACGATATTTAAAAGGGCCGCCACGCGCGGCTGGAACCGAACAGTCCCTTTCAGTTGAAAACTGCTCAACTCCGCCACGATCCATTCCCGTTCATGCGTCTTATGGGCGACTTCTGTCAAAGCTTGTCCGATGTTTCCCGTCACGACGTGGCGAATCCCGCCCGCTTTTAACATTTCGCCGACGAGGGTCGTGGTTGTCGTCTTGCCGTTGGACCCCGTGATCCCGACAAACGGGCTCTGGGTGAACAAATACGCGATCTCCACTTCCGTCACGACGGGAATCTGTCGTCGCAACGCTTGTTGGATGGGAGGGATGCTGTACGGTATGCCCGGGTTTTTGACGACGCAGTCCAGTTTTTCGTGAATGAGGTCAGGAGGGTGACCGCCGCACACGACACGCACGCCCAACTGTTCCAGTTCGGCCGCTTCCGGTGCATCCCGGCGCTCTTTCCTGTCGTTCACCGTGACATGGGCACCAGCCTGGTGCAGCAGCTTTGCAGCCGCGACGCCGCTCCGGGCCAGTCCGAGCACGAGCACTCGTTTGCCCGACCAGTCTAGCTGTAACGTCATCCCTTCACCCCCAGTAACAACCCGACGGCGGCGAACAGAAACCCTACCGCCCAGAACGTCGCCACTACGCGCCACTCCGACCAGCCGGCCAACTCGAAATGATGGTGAATGGGACTCATGCGAAAAATGCGTTTACCCCGCAGTTTAAACGACATCACCTGCAACATGACCGACAGCGTTTCAATGACGAACACACCGCCGATCACGATTAACAACAGTTCAGATTTGGTCAGCACTGCCGTCGCGGCAAGCCCTCCTCCCAGGGCGAGAGAGCCGGTATCCCCCATAAACACACGGGCCGGGTGGGCGTTGAAAACGAGAAAACCGAGCAATGCGCCGACGACGGCAACAGAAAACAGCGCCACCGTGTACTGACTGAACATCAGGCCAATGACCGCAAACGCCCCGAAGGCGATGGCAGCCGTACCGGCCAACAGGCCGTCTAACCCGTCCGTCAAGTTGACGGCATTGCTCGTCGCCAACATGATGAGGGCAAGAAAGGGAAAATACAGCCATCCTAAATCAATGGACCAATCCGTCCCCGGCACCGAAAGATCAGTCGAAAACCCATTTCGGATGAGAATCCAGTACAAGCCGCCGGCGACGATGAGTTGTGCGGCCAATTTTTGTTTAGCCGTCAACCCGAGGGAACGTTTTAACGCTATTTTGATAAAGTCATCCAAAAAACCGATCGCTCCGTAACCTAACGTAGCAAACAGCAGGATCCACCATTCGGTGTTGCGCTGTACAAATGCGAGAGATGTCAACGTCAAGGAAAGTAAAATAATAATTCCGCCCATTGTCGGCGTTCCCGCTTTTTTGTAATGAGCTCTCGGCCCTTCTTCCCGTATGCTCTGCCCAAACTTCAGCCGCCGCAGAACTGGAATAAACAGGGGAGAGACCAGTACTGTTATGAGGAATGAGACGACAATCGGTATCAAAATTTCGCGCACGTCCATAGGGACCAAACCTCCTATCCTACAGTTCAGAACGGGAAGTGCACAGGGCTTCCACCACTCGATCAAGGGCCTTGCCGCGAGACGCTTTAACAAGCAAGGCGGCGTTCGGATCTTCCACGCGCTTCAACTCCCGAATGGCCTCTTCTACAGTTTCAAAATGAATGACATGCCCCTCGTCTCGCCGCACGTCCAGTGCCGCTTCGTGAATCCAGCGGGCGCGACGGCCGACCGTAAAAATGTATTCAACCGGCTTATCGCCCACGAACGCTCCAACGTCGCGGTGCATCGATTCTTCGCGCTCTCCGAGCTCTAAAATATCGCCTAACAACACCCACTTTCGCGGTTTGCCTTCCAGTTCTACCAACGCCTCGATGCCGGCCTTGACCGCAATGGGGTTGGCGTTGTACGAATCGTCGACGATCCACATGCCGGCCGGTGTCTCTCTCAATTCCAAGCGACGTCCACTTAACAGCGCCCTCTTCAAGCCGTCCGCCATCTCGTGGCCTGTTAAGCCCATATGCCGCCCGACGGCAATGGCGAACAAAGCGTTCAACACATTGTGCTTGCCGAGGGCCGGAATGTGATAATGTAAGCCGTCCCGCGTTGCCGTAAACTGTGTCCCTGTCGCCTTCATGCGAATGTCAGTCGCTCCTTCTTCACATCCGGGAGAAAAACCGACCTTTCTCACGTCCCCTTTGAAATGCGCCCCTTCTTCGCCCAAGAGGGGATCGTCACCGTTCAAAAACAGTACGCCGTCACGTTTCAACCCTGCGACAATTTCCAGTTTCGCCCGGGCGATCCCCCGTCTGTCGGAGAAGAACTCCATGTGCGCATCGCCTACATTCGTAATGACGGCAATATCCGGAGTTGCAATGCGGGAAAGAAGTTCGATCTCCCCTGCATGGTTCATCCCCATCTCGACGACGGCCATATCGGTGTCTTCTTCCATCGACAAAAGGGAGAGCGGTAACCCGATGTGGTTGTTTAAGTTTCCTTTCGTTTTGTGCACCTTCCACTTGACGGACAGTAGAGCGGCAGTCAAATCTTTCGTCGTCGTCTTACCGTTGCTCCCGGTGACAGCGATGACCGGTATACCTAAATGACGGCGGTAAGCCCGCGCCAAACATTGCAACGCCTCGAGCGTATCCCGCACGACGATGACAGGACAGTCGACTGCCGGCACCTCCCTGTCTTGTTGACACATGACGGCCCCTGCCCCGGCCTCCACTGCCTCTCTGATAAAGTCGTGGCCGTCAAATCGTTCGCCGATCAGCGGTATGTACAAATTCCCCGCTGCGAGCGTACGCGTGTCCGTGGAAACACCGGTCAATGTGGTCTCACCTTTTTCTGTTTGACGTACTGCGGCACTGTCCAGTCCAAGCCAATCGGTCAATTGCTGAAGCGTCGTCTGCACAGTTGACACTCCATCCTTTCTGACGAGTAAAATAGACTCTCATGCCTACGAGATTAGTGAAAATCATGCTACGTGTTGTGGGGAGGGGATGTCTGAAAACAATTCCAGAAAAAAGTGACCGATCGAGGTCACTGCCTCTGAAGCTGATTCTTCACTCTGCTGTTTCGATAGGGCCATCGTTTATCACGGAAGCTGTCTTCCATTGTCTCAAGACACCCCTCTCCCGCTACGGATTGCGCGCCGATACTATAAGCGTGACCACATTTACTTTCAGAAACTTGGTGTTACATGACGTGGAAGTTACGCATCGGTAATTTTTTCCCGTAACTGTAACGCTTCCCGCGCCACTTCGCGGTCATCAAAGTCGTGCCGTTTCCCGTTGATCTCTTGGTACGTCTCATGACCTTTCCCTGCGATGAGCACGATATCTTTGGCCTTCGCCTTTCCAACGGCGTAGTGAATAGCCTCGCGCCGGTCCGAAATAACGATATACCGATCCCGATTGGCGTCTTGAATGCCGTCGACCATATCGTTGAGGATGCGTACCGGATCTTCGGTGCGCGGGTTATCCGATGTCAGTACGGCTAAGTCGCTGTACTGCACGGCAATCTGGGCCATGATCGGCCGCTTCGTCCGGTCTCGGTCCCCGCCGCAGCCGACCACGCAAAAAATGCGACCATCGGCAAACTCTTTTACAGTTTGCAGTACATTTTCCAAACTGTCCGGGGTGTGCGCGTAGTCGACCAAAACCGTGAAGTCCTGTCCTGCGTCGACTCGCTCAAACCTCCCGCTGACACCCGTTACACTCTCAAGACTCTTCTGGATGACATCGAGGGGAACACCTTCCAGCAAACAGACGGTTAAAGCGGCCAGCGCGTTGTATACACTGAACTTGCCGACCAGTTGCAACGTTAGACGCAAATTTCCTCGAAACGTTTCGACATCAACAAACGTTCCGCGCTGGTCGATGACGACGTGTTTCGCCTGTACATCCGCTGGTCGGTCGATGCCGTATGTAACGACTTGTGCCGCCGTCCGCCGAGCAAAATAGGCGCTGTTTTCGTCATCTGCATTTAACACGGCAAAAGACGGGGCATCCGGTGCATAACTGTTTCCCAGCTGGCTAAACAGCAAACTTTTGGCCTCGCGGTAACGGTCCATCGTCCCGTGGTAGTCGAGGTGGTCCTGCGTCAAGTTGGTAAACACGGCCGTCCGGAAACGGCAACCGCGCACCCTTCCCAAATCGAGGGCGTGTGACGACACTTCCATAGCCGCGTATTCGGCGCCTTCTGACACCATCTCATACAAGTAGCGCTGCAGTTCAAGGGCTTCCGGCGTCGTATTGTTCATCTCGACCGTTCGTTTGCCGACACGCATGTGAATCGTGCCAATCAAACCGGCTGTCTTTCCCCACTCTGTCAGTATGTGGTGAATAAGGTGGGTCGTTGTCGTCTTGCCGTTCGTTCCCGTCACACCGATTAAGTGCAGCGACTCGGAAGGGTTGCCGTAAAAATAGCTGCTCAACATCGCCATGGCCCTTCTCGTATCTGGTACGATCAACTGCGGCACGTTCACACGTTGCCGCTCTTCCACGACTAACGCGACAGCCCCCCGTTCCACCGCCTGCCGGGCAAACGTGTGGCCGTCCACCGTAAACCCGCGCAAACAGATAAACAGATCCCCCGCCTCCACCTTTCTGGAGTCAATCTGAATTCCCTTTATCTCTATGTTCCCGTTCCCTTCTACATGCGACAGGACGAGCTGCTCTGCCAATTCAGACAGTTGCAAAGAAGGGGTCACCTCCTCGGTTCAACACGATGTGTCTTCCAGTATTGCCAATTCCGGACACGAAAGACATTCCAAATCGAAAAGCCAGGTTTCCCTGGCACTTGCACATGAAACCTTTCCTATTTTACCACATCGGCATTAAGACGTTTACTACACATTGGCCTATTCTCTCCCCGATTCCCCACCCAAATAAACGCGAATCGTCGACCCTTGTTTCACCCGCGTACCGGGAGCAGGCGACTGTTCGACGACGGTTCTGCCTTCTCCGACGACCTGCAACTGCAAGTCGTACAAACTAGCTTGCAGCTCGCGCCGCTCTAACTGAAGTAAATCAGGCACTTCCACATAAGGCTTGTCAGGGTACACCACTTCCGGTTCGATTTGCTCTTGACGCGGTTCCACTCCCAAACTCTGCAAACTGTCCGCCATGATCCGTTTGACAATTGGCGCTGTGACGACACCCCCGAACTGGATCCCCTCCGGATTGTCAACGGCTACGTAGATGACGATTTCCGGATCGTCTGCCGGCGCAATGCCGATAAACGACACGATGTGGTTGTTTTCTAAATACGTCCCGTCAGGTCCAACTTTCTGGGCCGTTCCAGTCTTCCCGGCAACCCGATAACCGTCAATAAACGCGCGGCGGCCCGTGCCTTTCGCCACGACACTCTCCAGAGACTGGCGCACTTTCTCAGACGTCTCTTCCGAAATGACGCGTTCTCCCGCTTTTGGTGTCATCCGTTCCACGGTCTCCCCGGTTTCCGGGTCTATCCACTCTTTCGCCACGTGCGGTTGGACCGTCGTGCCGCCGTTAATCGCTGCCGACACTGCGGCGACCTGTTGAATCGGCGTCACGGACACACCTTGGCCGAAGGATGTCGTTCCGAGTTCTACCGGACCGACTTGTTCCGGTTTGAACAAAATGCCTGACGCTTCCCCCGGTAAGTCGATGCCCGTTTTCTTCCCGAAGCCGAACTTGCGGATGTATTGAAAGAGATCGTCTGTCCCGACTAATTGTCCCATCCGGACAAAGCCCGGGTTACACGAATTTTCGACGACTTCCAGATACGTCTGGGAGCCGTGTCCTCCTTTTTTCCAACAGTGAAGGTGAACCCCTCCCACCTCGATGTAACCTGGATCGTGAAAGTGATCATCTAAATTAATTTTGTTTTCTTCCAGAGCAGCGGCTAGCGTAATAATTTTAAAGGTGGAGCCAGGCTCGTACGTTCGCCATATCGGGGTGTTGCGGTTGTACACGTCCGGGTCAGCGTCTTGGAAATTTTCGGGTTCGTACGTAGGGCGGCTCGCCATCGCCAGCACTTCTCCCGTTTTCGGGTCCATGGCAATGCCGAGTACACCGTCAGGGTTGTACTCGGCCATCGCTTGATCCAATTCCCGTTCCATAATTGATTGGATCGATGCGTCGATCGTCGTCACGAGGTTTAACCCGTCTTCCGGCGGGGTGAAGCGGTCAACCCCTCCCGGAATTTCTTCACCGCTTCCTTTGGACTCGAACGAGACGTAACCGCGTTTGCCCATTAATTTATCGTCGTACACCTTCTCTAACCCGCTCAAGCCTTGATTGTCAATGCCGGTAAAACCGAGGACATGCGCGGCAAAACTTTTCTTTGGATAGTGGCGCTTACTGTCTTCGGCAATGACGATGCCAGGTAAGTTGAGGGCGTAGATTTCCTTCGCCAAATCTTCAGAAATCCTGCGCCCTTCCGGCGTTATGCGAACGATCAGTTCTCTCTTTGTCAACGTTTTGTAAATTTTTTTCGCATCTGCTTTTAATAGCCGCGCCAGAGTTTCCGCCGTTTGGGACGGGTCTTTCACTTGACTCGGAATAGCGAGGACGGAAGGAGCCGAAATATTGTAAGCTAGCACTTCGCCGTTTCGGTCGAGGATCTGTCCCCTTTTCCCTTCAAACGGGATGTTCCGCGTCCACAGTTCCTCTGCCTGGCTGGACAGCCACTCCCCTTTTACCAATTGAACGTAAGCCAGGCGGCCGAGTAATCCGCCGAAGATGAGTACAGCCGCACATAAAGCGAAAAAGAGCCGTTTTCGTACCGTCACCGTTGAAACGCGCAAGGCTGTGTTCCTCCCGGAGCTGACATTTGTACATCTGTATTCGCCTTGTCCCGCAAATAGAACAAGACGGAAGGAGCAGCTGGTTGGCTGTGAATGCTGTCGGTCAACACCGGCTTAAAGCCTTCCACGCCATGGACGGCGAATTTTTTACCGCCTCATTCGTCTCACACGTCCGTGAGACCTCCTCTCAGTCTAGGTCCCGATTTTCGCTTTCCTCCTCTTCTTCGGCCAAACTCTCGTATATTTCGGCATTCGATTTGAGTACGAGATTGATGGAGTCAGTATCCAGCAGGCGTGCGCCCGGTTCAATGCTCTGGGCGTACACGTACCCTTCTCCGTCCACACGGACCTCGAGTCCCAGCATGTCACAAATGGCCATTGCTTCACGCAACGATTTAAATCGCAAGTCGGGCATTGTCACGGCAGACGGCTCTTCAGTGAGCAAGTAAACCGTTCTCGACCGATCGACTGTCCCGGATTCCGGCACCTGGTCCAACACCTCGTCTCCCGCTCCTAGCACTTCGCTTTCGAGGGACAGGGACTTAAGTTCTTGTTGCGCTTCCTCGAGACGTTTTCCTTGAACATCCGGCAACACAACGGTGGATGGGTCTAACTCGCTTTCAACTTCTTTTTCTTCACTTGGAACGCCGCCGTCTGCCCCTTGATCACCCGATGACGGTTCGATGCGCAAAAGGGGCAACATTTGCTCAAAAATCGTACGTGCAATGGGCGCGACTGTGTTACCTCCTGTCGCGTCTTGGCTCTTCGGTTCATCCAACGCGACGTACAAGATGACTTCAGGGTCGTCGGCGGGGGCAAAACCGACAAAGGAAACGTACGAATACGGGGACTTGTATTTGTTGGCCGTCCCCGTTTTCCCTCCGATGCTGTAACCGGGAACGCTGGCCCCTTTGCCAGTCCCCTTTTCTCCGTTGACGACACTGTACAACAGCTCTCTTACGTGACGTGACGTCTCCTCCGAAATGATGTTGTCCCGAATGGGCAACGGCTTCGTTTCTTCCAGTACAGCCCCTGTTTCAGGATGCCGCACTTCTTTCAACAATTGCGGCTTATACAGCGTCCCACCGTTAATAGCAGCGGAATAGGCTGAGACGAGCTGAATCGGTGTGGCCGACAGTCCGTGTCCGTACGATGACGTTGCCCTTTCCAAACGGCTTTGCTGCAAGCGTTTCGGGTCCGGCAACAAACCGCTCTCTTCATTTAAGTCGATGCCAGTCGGTGTTCCAGTGCGCGCTTCGCCGTACGGCCCAAAACCGAAGCGCTCAACGTATGTATCAAACGATTTCCCTAACATCTGCTGCAAGCGGACAAAGGCGACGTTGCTCGAGAGCTGCACACCTTCAGCGTACGTTATCTCGCCCCATCCCCCAGGGCGCCAGTCGTGAAGCTCGACATTGTCCACCTCAATAGCGCCGGATCTGTAGGTGGCATCGGGATGAAATTTACCCTCTTCCAGTGCCGCAGCGAGTGTAATAATTTTAAACGTCGATCCGGGTTCAAACACACTTTCCGTCGCGATGTTAAGTAACTCTGTTTCGTCAGCGTTGTAAAACTCGTTCGGATTGTACGTCGGCCTGTTAGCCATCGCCAAAATCTCACCGTTTTTCGGATTCATGACGATCGCAGTCGCCCCGACAGGTGACCATTCTTGCACTGCTTCGTCCAGCGCCTTTTCGACGATTTCCTGCACACGCCGATCGATGGTTAAGACGACGTCGTTCCCGTTAACCGGTGGATCAAACTGTTTTTCCCGACTGGCGACTTCAATCCCGTTTCGGTCTTGACTGAAAAACGCTTTGCCCGGCTTCCCCTGCATCAGCTCGTTGTACGCTGCCTCTGCCCCTTTGACAGGATCGCCTTCGTTGTTCAAAAAACCGAGGACGTGGGCAGCGAGGGAGTGGTTGAGATAAAACCTTTCCGTCGTCGGGATCGCGTGCACTCCTTCTAACCCGAGTTCCATTACGTCGTCTTTCACGTCTTTACTCACTTTAAAGCTAAACCCTGACGTCTTTAACTCCACTTGGTCAACGTCTTTCCGTGAAAGGCGTTGCGCGATGTCTGCTTCACTCATTCTCAGCAACGGAGCTAACTGCCGGGCCGCTTCTTCTGGCGATGTGTCTCCTTTTCGAAACGACGGCAAATAGACGGCAATCGTATAAGCTTGCGTCTCTTGGGCCAGGACATCGCCGCCCCGGTCCAAAATCGATCCCCGTTTCGGTTTTAACACTTCTTCTTTGACCCAAAATTGTCTGGCCTGCTCGGTGTATTCCTCTGCCTTGACCCCCTGAATGTAAAACAGGCGCCCGACGAGTGTCGTCATTAACACGACCAGAACCAGCCCGATCACAAGTAATCGCAGGCGCATTTCCAGGGTGGTTCGCTTCATTTCGAGCACTCTCTCCCGTACTTAAAAGTTGTCTTTCACGGCATTATCAGAATGTTCTTTTTCGCGGTCCTCTTCGCCTGTGGCCGACCGAATTCTGGACGGATCAAACACGAGGCCCCTCTCCCTTGCCATCCTTTTAATCCGCTCTGGCTCAAGCAGTTCTTTTTCTTTTGATTCCAGTGTCGTGATGTGGTCTTCCACTTGAACTACCTGTTCTTCAACCTTTTGAATCTCGTAATTGATTTCTGCCAGTTCCGCCTGTTGAGAAAGCACCCAGCTTGTGATGAGGACAAACACGATAACGGTGCACAAGTATAACAGTTTTTCCTTGACAGGCAGTCCTTTTTTGCGGATCACTTTCCGCGTGACACGCCGTGTCCTCGGTTTCGGTTTTGGTACAGTTGCAAGATTTCCGTACGTCTTCACTTGCTTTCCTCCTTCCATTTCTCGGCAATCCTCAGCTTCGCCGAACGCGCCCGCGGGTTGTCTTCTACTTCAGCTTCTGATGGGATAATGGGCTTGCGGTTGACAATTTTAAGTGTCTGGCGATGTCCACACACACACACTGGAAAATCAGGCGGACACGTGCACCCTTCACTCCCTTTGCGAAACCGTTCTTTCACCAGGCGGTCTTCCAAAGAGTGAAACGTAATGACACAAATGCGGCCGCCTACTGCCGTGCGTTCAATGGCCGCGTCCAGTCCGTCTCCCAATGCTCCCAATTCGTCGTTGACCGCGATGCGGATCGCCTGAAACGTGCGCCTGGCCGGATGGGGTCCTTGACGCCTCGCAGCAGCCGGTATCGCGCTCTTCACGATTCCTGCCAGTTCTGTCGTCGTTTCAATCGTTTTTTTCGCCCGGTATCTTGTGATGGCACTGGCAATGTTTCGCGCGTACTTCTCTTCCCCGTATCGCCGCAAGATGCGGGCGATTTCGTTCCCGTCCCACTCGTTGACCACCTTGTATGCCGTAAGCGGGTTGTTCAAATCCATGCGCATGTCCAACACCGCTTCGGTGTGGTAACTGAATCCGCGCTCAGCCGTCTCTAACTGGAACGAAGACACGCCAACGTCAAACAACACACCGTCTACCGTTTTGAGTTGCAGGTCATCCAACACATCTGACAGATGACGAAAGTTTGCCTTTACGAGTTCAACGTGGCACGGCGCGTCTGCTAAGCGTTGACGAGCCGCATCCAGGGCCGCTTCATCCTGATCAATTCCAATCAAACGCCCGTCATCTGACAGTTGACTCGCAATGCGTTGACTGTGTCCGGCCCCACCGAGGGTGGCGTCCACATACGTTCCGTCCGGCTTAATGTTTAAACCGGCAATCGTTTCTCGCAACAAAACGGGGCGGTGTCGAAACATCGTAAAGTCACTCCACTATGGACAGCGAGGCTCGACGATCGGCTAAACCGTTACAACTCAAGGTCCACAAGCTTTTCAGCAATGTCGTTAAACGATTCTTCAGATTCTTGAAAGTAGTCTTCCCATATGCGCTTACTCCAAATCTCCACGCGGTTGGAAACGCCGAGCACGACACACTCCTTTTCCAACTTGGCATACTGCCGCAAGTTGCCAGGGACATTAATTCGCCCTTGCTTGTCTAACTCGACCTCAGTCGCCCCAGAAAAGAAAAAGCGTGTGAAGGCCCGGGCGTCAGAACGCGTAAACGGCAATGTTTTCAATTTTTGTTCCAACTGTTGCCACTCAGGGGAAGGGTAGGCAAACAGACAATTGTCCAAGCCGCGGGTGACGACGAATGTTTTTCCCAACTCGTCGCGAAATTTGGCAGGGATAATGATACGTCCTTTGTCGTCGATTGTATGGCGGTATTCACCCATGAACATACCACTATCCCTCCTTTATTCACCCTTTGTCCCCACTTTTCCCCACTTTCCACCACAACTATAGTATACAACAGATCGCACAAAAAATCCTGCACAAACCGTGCAGGATTGAGAATTTTTTTATGGAAATTGTTGTTAACGCACTGAACAGGATCTCACCACTTCCAGCTTTCTAAGTACCTTTTTTGCTCATCGCTCAGTGTGTCGAGCTGGATGCCGAGTGCTTCCAGTTTAAAGCGGGCGACTGCTTCGTCGAGCTCATACGGAACTGTGTGTACCTTGCTTCCTAGTGTCTCGTACCTTTCACTGACGTATTTCAATGACAAGGCCTGCAAGGCAAACGTCATGTCCATAATTTCCGCCGGATGACCGTCCCCTGCAGCTAAGTTAACTAACCGCCCTTCAGCCAATAAGTACAACCTTCGTCCGTCCGGCATGACATACTCGTCGATATTTTTGCGGACTTCGCGTTTCTCCGCCGCCATTTCTTCCAAAGCCGCCTTGTCCACTTCCACGTCAAAGTGACCGGCATTCGCCAGTACGGCACCATCCTTCATCACAGTGAAATGCTCTCGACTAATGGCACCGTAGTTGCCAGTAACCGTCACGAAATAATCCCCGACTTTGGCCGCCTCTGTCATCGGCAGCACAGTGTGTCCGTCCATGTGTGCTTCAACTGCTTTAATGGCGTCCACTTCACAGACGACGACTTTTGCTCCAAGCCCTTTGGCTCGCATGGCCACGCCGCGGCCGCACCATCCATAACCGACCACTACAACAGTCTTGCCTGCGACGACGAGGTTGGTCGTCCGGTTAATCCCGTCCCAGACCGACTGTCCCGTTCCGTATCGGTTGTCGAACAAGTACTTGCAGTAGGCGTCGTTGACGGCAATCATCGGGAACTTTAACTCTCCCGATTTTTCCAGCGATTTCAAGCGCAAAATGCCTGTCGTCGTTTCTTCAGCGCCCCCGCGCACACGGGAAATCAGATCTTGGCGCTCGTCGTGCAAGATGCTGACGAGGTCTCCGCCGTCGTCAATAATCAAGTCTGGCTCCGTTTCCAGAGTGCGGATTAAATGCTCTTTGTATTCGTCAGGTTCCGGATTGTAGCGGGCAAACACCGTAATGCCGTCCTCGACGAGGGCGGCACAGACGTCATCTTGAGTGGACAGCGGATTGCTCCCGGTGATGGTCACATCGGCTCCCCCCGCTTGAATCACTTTCGCCAAATAAGCCGTCTTGGCCTCCAAATGGAGTGAAATAGCGACTTTAAGACCGGCAAACGGCTGTTCTTCCTCAAATTGGGCCCGTATGCGGTTCAACACCGGCATGTGTTCCTTTACCCATGCGATTTTCAAATGGCCGTCTTTTGCTAGTCCGATGTTCTCAATCTGACTTTTTTCTCTCGCGTTCATCTCGACTACCTCCACATTTGAACTGTAACGGTTGGCAAAACTTACAAGTGACCGGAAACATCACAAGTATACCATGTAGTGGGAATGCGTTAAATCGAGGCGCTCTCCGATTAACGTATCTAGCCAGTCCCGTCCGTACAGGTTGACGTAGCGAAACACATTGTACACACGCTCCTGAAGTTTACCGTGCGGCATCAAACTAAGCTGGACGCGGTCGAACTGTTGCAGAACAGCGCGATGTTTCAAACGAATCGCTTTCTGTACCTGTCCTTCCAAATACTCCAATTCGCGCAAGATGCGTTCACGGTTCTTCGCTGCAAGTTCCTCTACGCCGCGGTTAACCGATCGCAACGGCTGTAATGTCGTCTCGTGCAATTGTGCCATCCCTTCAGCTAATTGGGAGAACAACGCCTCAACGTCTATGTCTTCCTGTGTGCGAAGCCACTGTTCGCGAAAGTCGTCCAGACGAAACATCGCGTCAATCGGCGACAAGTCAAACGATTGCATCGTTTTGGCAACCGGGCGTTCAACGAGGGTGAAACCTACGCGGGGGTGGAGGACTGGCATCTGATGCCCGAATAAAGTGAAAGCTTGCCTGTACTGGCCCCAGTAAGCAATTTCTCCCGGTCCGAGAACGCAAGCCAGCGTCGGAAACAAATAATCTTGCAACAGCGGGCGCGATACGACATTGGTGCTGAACTTTTCCGGCTGTGTACAGGCGAGATCCTTCAATTGACTGGCGGTGTAATGCGCACCTTCGCCTTTACTCGTATACGCGTCCCCCTGTTTGAGCAACAGCTGACGTTCCCCGTTTTCCTCCACGAACAGGTTAGCCTGCTGCGGGAGCACCTCGACCTGCGGGCGAAAACCTAGCTGCTCTACGTGGCGAGTTCCGGCCAAGACCGCTTCGTTTAGCCGTTCAGCTTCTTCAATCAACCGCGCATAAAACGGGGCTGCGACCTGCTTGAACTCCCCTGCGGCCGAGTCGAAGAGGACGAGCCCGGCACGGGCGAAAAACCAGTGAAAGATTTGGGCAAACCAGTCGCTCCACGTTTTCGACTGTTCAGCCAACTGACGCAGCTTATGGAGCCACGTATTTTTATAGTGAGAATCCGGGTGGGCGTCAGCTACCGCCTTCAAAAATGTGTCAACTTCTGACAAAGTCAACGGTCGAAGGCCGATCGAACGCTTGAAGCCGTCGTCCTGACCCATCCTCACTTTTCGTAGCCGCATGTCTTCACCCGTCACCCAGACGTGGTTTACTTCCAGCAAGTCGTGATCTTCTCCGGCAATCCAAAACACGGGTACGACGGGAACCCCTAACTTTTCCTGTTGTTCGCGGGCCAATTGCAAGATCGTAACCGCCTTACTGATCGTGTAGAGCGGTCCAGTCATCACGCCTGCCTGCTGCCCTCCAATGACGACGACGCTGTCTCTCCGTTCAAGCAGACGAATATTGTCGAGAACCGCCTGGTGCCGGTTCACGCGCTCATTGTAAACATGAAGGGCTTCTGCGAGCGCCGAGCGATCTGCGCGGTTTTCTGCCCGTGTCACCTTCTGCCACCGCCTGTCAAAACTATCCTGTCTGTATGGAGGGTATTCATATAACGCCGAAACGCGCTCAAAATCATGTATGTATAAATCCGACAGCGAGTGGCGCCGCGGCAGGTGTACTGGCTGTATATGCATCGGAACTCCAATCCCTTTCTACCCTCAAAATAATGTGCTGTCATGCCGCCAGCATCAAGGCGTGCAGCGTGAAGAGCCACACGATTTTCATTTTACTGATGCGGCATAATCGGCACGGGGATCTGTCCTGAAAGTGGAACGAGCCATTCATTCTCTCAAGTATAGCACGATGTGCCACTGCTTTAAATCGCCCCCCCTTTATTTCCCATAACTGTCTCGCTCCATGCGGACAACGGCCAACGCACATACGAACCCGACGACAGAAAAAATAGCAGCGGCCACGAACAAGTCTTGATAGCCTTCTGTCAACGTTCCGCGGATGACGCGCATAATTTGTCGGACGATCAACTCTTGTGTTGAATCTGCGATGTGATCGGGGACATATTCCCTCAACCTATCGGCATCGGGCACGATCACCTGGGCACTGCCGGTCACCAGTTCGGCAAACACTCCACCGGAGACGCCCGCTTCGCCTGGAGATGTCACACCTAACGATTCCCTGACCCTCTCTGGAATTTTGTCCGTCGCCTGTAAAAGAAATGTAGAGAATAACGCCGCACCGATGGTGATGCCGAAAACGCGAAAATAGCGGACGACCGACAAAATCGTACGGTTCTGCTTCCCCCTACTGTCTGAAGGCTGGTTCCATTCTTCGGACAACATATTTGCGGTCACTCCGATACCAAGTCCCGTCATCATCAAGGACAACACGAATCCCCAGAACTCGGTGACCGCAGTCCCCAACATTAAATAGCCGTAGGCCATCAAAATAAATCCGGCAGCCGCCGTTTCCCCCTGACCGTACTGTTCAGCCGGCCGGTGGGCAATGGCAGCGGCCCCGACGACGACCACGACTAAAATGGCAAGCAAGTAACCACCAGCTCCCCCTTTGAGGCGAAGCGCATTTTCTGCGTAAGACGGAATATACAGCAACGCCCCCAACTCATGCCTGAAAACAAGCTGACGAGGGCCCCTAACACATTCCGCTGCCGTCGAAAAAAATCGAACGGCAAAATCGGGGCGTCGTGCAGCCGCTCTACCATTAAAAAAGGGACTAAGAGGCCGGCGGCAGCGACGAGAAACGGGAATACGTCTCTGTTGAACACGGACGCCCCAAAAGATTCCGGTCGCAAGGACGCAATCCCGGCCATCAAGCTCACGACGACAGCAGTAAATAGCAACAGCCCGACGGCATCAAGCGGCCTTCGGCCAGCAGGCCCTTTTCCCGGTTTACACGCGATAAAGACGAGCGTCAACAATGCCGGACATATTTGAAGAATAAAGATGTAGCGCCAATGGAAAGTCGTTGCAATTAAACCGCCGACCATGAACGCCAATATCGCGCCAGCAGCCAGCGGTATACGAACTGGCCCAAGACGCCGCACACCTTCCCGCTTTTCGATCAAGTGGGCCGCCAACGCCAACATACCACCGCCGCCAACGCCTTGTAACAATCGACCGACAAGCAGTGTAAAAAAATTAGGAGAAATGCCAGAGATGATGGCGCCAATTCCGAACACCGCTAACGAAGCCGTCAACGTAAACTGCCGACCGACACGGCGAGACAACGCTGTGACGAAGGGCACACTGACGACGAGCATCAAGACGTAAAGCGTGATGACCTGTATAACCCAACTGTACGATACGTTCCACTCTTGAACGATAGAAGTCAAAGAGGGTACGAGAAGGCCGACGTCCAACAAGGCGAGATGTACACTGACAAAGAGAGCAGCAGTTATAACTTTGGGAGAACGTCCCAAACGATTCCGCCCCTTTCCCAACGCGAAGGAGATAAAAATCTTCCTCCTGCAAAATGTCGAGAGAACGTCTAAAAGACGTGTATGTCCATAGTATAGCAGATGAAAAAAATGGCGCACGCCGTCTCCTTCGGGCAGCCGTTCCTGTGTATTGTCTCCTTAATCCCAATGGGTAACCGTGTAACAATCATCATCCCTGAACCCATTTTTTTAGTGTATAATAAACATAACGACCGAACAGTGTGTTAAAGGGGGAAGCTCACATGGGTGACGTGAAAGTGGAGCGGTTGAAGATCAACTACAAAACGTTGGAGGAATTCCAGAAATTTCGCGAGTACGGCTTGGAAGAACTCTCTATGCTTGACGACTTGCGGCAAAATATCATTGAAAACGACAGCGATTCCCCGTTTTACGGCATTTACGCGGACAATCAACTCATCGCCCGAATGAGTCTCTACCGCATTGACGGCAAGTACGACCGGTATTTCCATCCTCCCCAAGACTATTTCGAATTGTGGAAATTGGAAGTGCTGCCGAAATATCGCAATCAAGATTATGGGACCGCACTGGTCAACCACGCCAAAAACATGGGGCTCCCCATCAAGACGAATTCCCGCTGCCGTGCAGACGAATTCTGGTTAAAAATGGGGTTTCGGCCGGTCAAATACAACCCGATTCGCGACCGGGGAGAAAACCCGTACGTTTGGACGCCAGAAAGTGTGTCCCTCGTAGATGCTTGATCTAAAGTAAAAAACCCTCGATCCGAGGGTTTTGTTACTTGTCGACGCGTTCAAGATTTCCGTTGACGTCCATCTTAAACTTCGGCTTTTCTTCACTGCTGTCTTCTTCGTCAAGTAGAGCTAATTTTCGAGCCCGCTCCATGATCTTGATGAGCGCCTTGTAGTCGTCGTTAATGGATTGATAATCGGCTTCCGTGTTGTTCACTTTTCTTTTTAATTCTTCGTGTTCAGTGCGTAGCTGTTCCAATTCCGCCTCTCGCTCAGACAACTGTTTTTCTAACTGCCGAACGCGTTTACTCGTTTCGGCGTACTCCTGTTTGTGCTGCCGCAAAAATCGAATGACGGTCGCGAGGGACGAGACGGGGTCGCTCTGCCTTTCCAATTCACTCTGTGATACCGACACCTGCTTTTTACGTCGTCGTTTGTTAAGCCCTTGACGCTGAGACTTGGCAATCTGTATCGCGGCATCGTAGTTTTTGCGAACACAGCTGTTCCAGCGAAAACCACAAGCTGCAGGTGTCCTGCCCAGTTTTTCGGCTACTTCCTCAAAAGCTGCTAACTGAGTACTTCCCTCTCTTATGTGTCGAAGTGTAACCTCTGCCAGTAAGAGATCGTCATCTTCGGTCCATGCGTCTTGACGCGTTGACGGCATTCGTGTCACCCTCCTGTTCTTAAAAATTTGTTCTGATCTATCTGTATGCAAATGGTAGACTTCATAGAATCTTGTATATCCATTTTTTATCTATAATATACGTTCACCTAAAAAACGTGACACGGTTCCACACTTTGCGTCCTTAAAGTTTTCATTTTTGTCAAGGGACGAACCGTTCCGTCGTTTACACTCTCCATCTCGTCGTTTATAATAGGGTATGGAAATGATGACATGGGCAAAAATAAGGTTTGAGTCTGTTTGAGGAGGAAGTGGATGATATGGGTATGGATCGCATGTTTCGCGTCTTGGCCTTCTTTTTGTTCGCGATCACGTTGATGTTTTTTGCCGGAGATATGGCGACAGTAGCCGGACTGTTCTTATTCCAGGCACTCGTCTTTTTGGTATTAAGCTACTTTCGCTTGTCTGAACGCGCGTACTTGTTTGTTTTTGGCGGATATATGGTCATCGCCTTCATCGGGATGGTCTTTTGGTCATTCTTTATGATGGGAAGCTCGTGACAGAGGGTACCGTCACGGTTGCCCCTGTTTTTTTTTTTTTATATCCCTTTTCCCTGTAAGAGCACTTTGAAGGTATCCCCCATTCCTCCAGGGATGATGAGCTGGCGGATGGCCCGATTGCGCCTGGCCGTTTCGCTGAACGGGTCCGGGTTGTCGTGATCGCGCAATGACTGCAAAATGCCTGCCTCGACTAAAAACTCCCGCTGCGAAACAAACTTGAGAGGCGTTAATCCGAATGTACGTCCCCAACGCTTGAGGGAAGAAAAGTTGACGTGCGACGTCATATCCTGTTCACCGACGCGAACGTAAGGGTTGGTCACGGCACGATGGCGATAGTAGCACATGAGTGTTCCGCGACGCCGTTCTTCCCGCCACAATTCATCTTTTTCGTACCCGTAATCGATAGTGAGGACAAACCCTTTTGAGAGTGACGAGGCCAGTTCTTTCAACCACCTGTACGCTTCTAAATTCACTTCAATCGTTTGCCCGTCCCTGTCGGGCGGATGCTCTTCCTGGACGTAGCGGACTAAGTCAGGTGTCGAACATTCCCCCACCACCTCTTCGAAGGTGCCTTTTCCTTCATTCCACGTGACGTACAGTTCACCCCAATGCCCATCGACGTATTGCAACCGATGAACCGGCATGGCATCGATCAACTCGTTGGAAATGACTACAAGGGGATGCCCAGTGACGGCTTGGTCTAATCTGTTCACCCGGCGAACGAGGGGATCGCCCTTGAACCTTGTGTCAGACAACTGTTGGTGGTACGGGCTAGATTCGACCAAATAATAACCTTCCAACGTTTCAACTGCCGGCTTTTCACGCAAGTAACGCAAAATGTCGTCTGCCAGTTTTCCGTCTCCGCTGCCGAATTCAACAATTGCCCACTGTTCGCCTTCGAACGCTTTCGCGAGATTGTTCAGAAACTCCGCCACAGCCTTGCCGAACACAGACCCGACGTGAGCGCTCGTATAAAAATCGCCACCCTTCCCGACTTTCGTCCCCGCGCGGCGGTAGTAACCGAGAGTCGGATGGTACAGCGCCCACTCCATAAACTCCTTGAATGTTACACGGTTTCCCACGCGCCTCAACGTCTGTTCTTTAATCCACTCCGCAAGCGGTGTCAAAACACCTCTCCCCTCCCTTAAAACAAACGGCACATTCTCGTACAAATGATTCTGAAAATGATTCGGATCGTTTGCCTCCGCAGACCCGGCAGAGACAGCTTCCCACTTGTTGCGAATGGCGAGAATGGGCGATAAAAAAAGTGACCGAAAGCGTCGGCTTTAGTACGGTCCCAACATCCATACGAGCGTTGAAGGGTTAAGTTAGATTTCCTGCTTATGACAGCCCGCTGATAAACGGATTTCCCGTCTGCTCCCGCTCGACGGTCGTTTCAGGGCCGTGTCCGGGCAGGACCCGCGTCTCTTCTGGCAAGTCCATAATTTTCTCGATGCTTCCCATTAACGTTTCGTAATTCCCCCCGGGCAAATCAGTCCGCCCGACGGACCCCTGAAAGAGGACGTCTCCGCTCGCGAGCAAACGATCTTTTTCCCAATAAAAACTCACGCTTCCGGGAGAGTGCCCAGGCGTGAACAGGACTTTTACATCTGTGCCGAAAAACGTCAGCACTTCTCCCCCGGAAAGTAGCACGTCGGCCTCTTTTCCGCGGACGTCTCCCACGCCAAACAACGCCGAACCGTTTTGGGCCGGGTCCGTCAACCACTCTGCTTCTTCACGATGCACGTACACCGGAGCGCCCGTCACAGCGCGAACGTCTTCCACACCGCCGATGTGGTCAAAGTGGGCGTGAGTGAGAAGTACTGCCTCAATCGTCAGGTTTTCAGTACGGATCAGATCGAGCAGCTGCTCCGGATTTGAGCCCGGGTCGATTACGACACCACCTTTAGATGAGTCGTCCCACATTAAGTACGCGTTCGTCATAATCGGTCCCAAAACAAAAGCGCGAACGTGAAGCGCCATTGCCTGTCCTCCTCTGTTTGTCAAAATTGTGTGCCCCCTGCCGTCCACATGCTGTTACGGTAGCGGAGTCGGCGTCGGATCGGCATAACCCGTTCCGTATTGCGCGTCGATCGTTTGGCGCACTGTTTTGATATCCGCCCCTTCTGCTGCCATCTGGGCAGACTTCACGGCGATTTCCAAGCACACGCCGCATTTCGTCCCGTGATCGTCCCATACTACCGCACCGTCTTCCTTAACGGTGTAGACGAAACAGTCGGCGTTGCTTTGGTGCCCGACCGAATCTCCGCATCCGCAATAACACGGAATATGCTGCAACATTTGTCGGCGTTCGGCGGCAATACGGTAAACCGACTGCACATCCTCGGACTTCCCGGACAGAAATGTCGGCAATACGTCAGCCGCCGGAGTCGCCTCCCTAACGTCTCCGGTTTTAGCCAATTCTGTATCCGTGTGGCAGGCTGCAAGGAAAAACACGGACCACACGATCATCAGAGACACTGAAATTCCCCGTCTCATCGTGACACCTTCTCACGTTTTCTCATGTCATATACCAGTTTACACAAAAAGGAGACCCGTTTGCCACTTTTACGTCCGCGTCGGTGTGCGCCGCCCTTCACATATGTTCTCTTCATCACACAACTTGCCAGTTTCCAGCTGTAGCGTGCAGTGTTCAATACCGTACTCATCGTGTAACACCTGTTTGGCCGTTCGCAACAGACGCTGGCTGTTAACCGCCTCATCCACGACGAGGTGACAACTTAACGCCGTAAATCCAGACGTCACGGTCCACACGTGTAAATCGTGTACTTCTTTTACACCGGACAGGCTGATCAACGAATCGCTCAGTTTTTGTAAAGAAAGGTGTTTCGGTGTCCCCTCCATCAAGACGTGCACCGAATCGCGCAAGACCCGCAAGCCGCTCCACAATATGAATGCAGCAATGAGTGCACTCACGAGGGGGTCCGCCCAGTACCAACCAAACAGTAACATTAGGGTTCCCGCTGTGATCGCCCCTAACGAACCGAACAGATCGCCGACCACGTGCAAAAAGGCGCTTCTCACATTTAAATTTCCTTTCGTGTCGCCTTTCATTAACACGTACGCCGCCATGACATTGACGATAAGGCCGACAACCGCAACGACAAGCATGCCGGAACTCATAACAACCGGCGGTTGTTGAATCCGCTCGTACGCTTCCCAAAAAATAGCGAAAGAGATGACAGCCAGCGTCAGGCCGTTGATGAACGCCGCCAGTATTTCAACTCGATGGTATCCGTACGTTTTAGCCGCCGAAGGCGGTCGTGCGGCAATCCGCATCGCCGTGAGGCTCAAAAACAGCGCAGCCGCATCGCTGAACATGTGTCCCGCGTCTGACAACAATGCCAAACTGCCGGTCAGCCACCCGCCAATGGCCTCGACGACCATGAACCCAAATATCGTGAGAAACGCTATAAACAGGGCTTTGCGGTTGGTCTTCGTGTGATGGTGGCCGTGTGCGTGATGATCGGACATCCAGACATCTCCCCACATGTGATATACTTCTTGTTGCCAAAAGGGACAAACTTATCCACTTACGCTATAAACGCTCCTCGTCAAGGCAATCAACCTTCCTTCCCGACCGGTTACTCCCGCTCCTCGTGGTGAATGAGCGCCGTTTCGATCAGCGTCCGAATGTGCTCGTCTTTTAAGGCGTAAAAGACGAGTTTACCTTCCTTGCGGTACTTCGCCAGACCCATGTTGCGAAGGGTTCGCAAGTGGTGGGAAGCGTTAGCGGTGGACGTGCCGATGATGTTGGCGATGTCGCACACGCACAACTCCTCTTCCTGTAAAAGGGCGTAAGCCACTTTGAGCCGCGTCTGATCCGCTAAAGCCTTGAACATCATCTCAACGCCTTCTACGCGATCCACAGTCTTGCGCACACGCTTAACTTTTTCCTCGTCGTAACAAAAAACTTCGCACACATCGTTGGGCACAGACTTCAACCCTTTCATACCGAAAAATAACGCTAAGTGAGGACAGCCTTACCGTATACATTATCATATTCAGTCACATAATAAAATGATTGTTTGATTATTTTTGGGCATGTGATAAAAAATACGAATCGATTTTTATAAAAAATACAAAAGATCCTTATGGTGGTACAGCTTGCGCGGAAATGTTAAGATAAAGACGGTATATATGGGAGATTATGTGCGAGGTGAACATCATTGACTGACAAACTGTTTCCATTCAAAACAAAGGCATCGTTAACTGTTGGAAACAAGACGTATCAGTACCACCGACTGCAGGCCCTGGAAGAACAAGGCATAGGCAACGTATCCCGCCTGCCTTTTTCCATTAAAGTGCTGCTGGAAGCCGTGCTCCGACAGTGGGACGGCCACGCCGTCAAAACGGAGCACGTCGAGCAGCTGGCCAACTGGAATGCTAAGTCTCCGGCGAAGCGCGAAGTCCCGTTTAAGCCTGCGCGCATCGTACTGCAAGACTTTACAGGTGTTCCGGCTGTCGTCGATTTGGCAGCCCTGCGCAGTGCCATGGCCCGGATGAACGGTGACGCCGAACGGATTAACCCCCTTGTGCCAGTCGATCTGGTCATCGACCATTCGGTGCAAGTGGACCGCTACGCAACGAAGGACGCCCTCGAGTACAATATGAATCTGGAATTCGAACGGAACGAAGAACGGTACCGCCTGCTGAAATGGGCAGAAAAATCTTTCGAGAACTTCCAGGTCGTCCCTCCGGCAACGGGGATCGTCCATCAGGTAAACTTGGAGTATCTCGCAAAAGTCGTACAGAAAAAACAAATTGGGGACGAAACGTTTCTCTTCCCCGACTCCCTCGTCGGAACCGACTCACACACGACGATGATCAACGGCATCGGAGTCGTCGGCTGGGGCGTGGGCGGTATTGAAGCCGAAGCCGGCATGCTGGGACAACCTCTGTACATGTTGGAACCTGAGGTGATCGGGTTCAAACTGACTGGGAAACTGGCAGAAGGAGCCACTGCCACCGACCTGGCCTTGACCGTGACGAGCATGCTGCGGAAAAAGGGCGTCGTCGGCAAATTCGTCGAGTTTTACGGCCCAGGCCTGAGTAACATAAGCGTTGCCGACCGGGCGACCGTCGCCAACATGTCGCCGGAATACGGCGCGACGATGGGCTTCTTCCCCGTCGACGACGAAACGCTGAAGTACTTGCACCTGACCGGACGTGATGACGAACAGATCGAGCTCGTCAAAGCGTACCTTAAAGCACAGGGCTTGTTCCGTACCGATGAAACGCCAGATGCAGAGTACACCGACACGCTGGAGCTCGACTTGTCGACGGTTACGCCGTCCTTGGCCGGGCCGAAGCGGCCGCAAGACCGGATCGAGCTGCGTGACATGCAAAAGAAATTCCAAGAAGTGACACAAACTCCGATCGAACAAGGCGGATTTGGTTTGTCCGAAGACGACATGGACCAAAAAGTCGAGATCACACTCGAAGACGGGACGAAGACAGCTATCGGCACCGGCTCTATTGCCATTGCCGCCATCACCAGCTGTACGAACACGTCCAACCCGTCCGTCATGATCGGAGCCGGCTTAGTCGCCAAAAAAGCCGTCGAACGCGGGTTGAAAACACCCCCTTACGTGAAGACAAGCCTCGCTCCCGGTTCGAAAGTCGTAACCCAATATTTGAAAAAGGCCGGTTTGATGCCGTCCCTGGAACAACTCGGCTTTAACCTCGTCGGGTACGGTTGTACGACGTGTATCGGAAACAGCGGTCCTCTGAAACCCGAAATCGAGAAAGCGATAGTAGACAACGACTTGACCGTCGCCTCCGTGCTGAGCGGCAACCGCAACTTCGAAGGGCGGATTCACCCCCTCGTCAAGGCGAACTACTTGGCCTCTCCGCCGCTCGTCGTCGCTTACGCGCTGGCCGGAACGGTGAACATCGACTTGCAAAAAGACCCGATCGGCTACGACAGCGACAACCGGCCCGTTTACTTGAAAGACATCTGGCCCACGTCCAAAGAAATCGAAGACACGATTTCCCTTGCGGTGACACCGGAAATGTTCCGCCAAGAGTACGCCCGCGTCTTCGACGACAACGAACGCTGGAATGCGATGGACGCGCCGGAAGGAACGCTGTACGAATGGGACAGTGAATCCACGTACATTCAAGAACCGCCGTTCTTCCAAGGCCTCTCCCCTGAAGCAGGGTCCATCGAGCCGATCCGAAAGGCACGTGTCCTGGCACTGCTCGGGGATTCGGTCACGACCGACCACATTTCCCCCGCCGGGTCCATCGCCATCAACAGTCCGGCCGGACAGTACTTGATCAGTCGCGGAGTGGAGCGGCGCGATTTCAACTCCTACGGCTCCCGCCGCGGTAACCACGAAGTGATGATGCGCGGCACGTTTGCCAACATCCGCATCCGCAACCAGATGGCGCCGGGGACGGAAGGCGGCGTGACGAAATACGTGCACACGGGAGATATCATGCCTATTTACGACGCCGCGATGAAGTACAAAGAAGAAGGAGAGCCCCTCGTCGTCTTTGCCGGTAAAGAGTACGGCACCGGAAGCTCCCGCGACTGGGCGGCAAAAGGCACCAACCTGCTCGGGGTCAAAGCCGTCATCGCTGAGAGCTTTGAGCGCATCCACCGCAGCAACCTCGTCGGCATGGGAGTACTGCCGCTGCAGCTGAAAGATGGCCAAAGCTGGCAATCCCTCGGCATTAAAGGCGACGAAACGTTCGACATCACGGGTTTGAACGATGACCTGGAACCGCAGCAAACACTGACCGTAACCGGCACGCGCCCGGACGGATCGACGTTTGAGTTCGAAGTGATCGCACGTCTCGACAGCCAAGTCGACATCGACTACTACAGAAACGGCGGGATCTTGCAACTCGTCTTGCGCAACTTCCTCGCTTCGCAAGAAGCGTAACAGATCGCGACAGCCCCCTCGCACTCTAAGGATGCGAGGGGGCTTTTGTCATCCCTCTTTGCGACACCAACAGTGAACGGTACATCATGAGGATATCTGAAGACAATAGAAGATAGCATCTTTGAATTGGCAGAGATCCTATCGGATGAGCAGAGTGAAAAATGAGCATCAGAGGACACTACTTTTGGAATTGTCTTCAGACATCCCCTTCCCACAGTGAATCGCACGACATGTCCGCATCATGTACTTATGGGAAGGAGTTGTCTAGACGACATCCTTGTGCCGTCTTCCTTTGAAAGATTTGTGAATGACGGGGAGTAAGACGAGCAGCAGCACAAGGCCAACGGCTACATAAAATGTCGGAGAAAACACGTCGTGCAAAGAGTGCCCTAAAAAATTAAACGTGAACGCGCCGGGTATCATGCCGATGGTGGTGGCCGGCGCAAAGTGACAGAAGCGTATTTTAGAAAGGCCACCTCCGTAACTGATGGCGTCAAACGACAACATCGGGATCAGCCTTAAAAAGAGAATGGTACGGAAGCCGTTCTCAGCCACAAAGTTGTCCAACTTGTGGATACGCCGCCCGAACCATTTTTCCACCGTCCCCCTCCCGAGAGCGCGGGAAAGCCCAAATGACAAGTAAGCCCCGAGGGACGCGCCGATCAAGTCGTACAACGTCCCCCACCACGGCCCAAACGTAATGCCGCCGGAAATAGACAACAGCGAAGCCGGAAACAAAAACAGCGGGCGCACTGTATAGAGAAATATGTACAAAAGCGGGGCCCACGTGCCGAAAGACAGTATAAAATCGCGAAAAGCAGCAGGCGTCAACCGATCGATGCCAAAACTGCGCACAGTCATAAAGCCAATGGACAACATAAGAATCAGGACAGCCAATTTGAAAAGGTTTTGTCGCACTGCCACCACCTAATTCCTATACTATCTCAACTGCACAAGCAGGTCTACGCTGAAAATACGTGTTGCCGTGTTCAACACCCGCACATAACACATCCCCTTCCCACCCGAGTTACACGACTTTCATGCCATCGTCGGTGCCGCAAAGGGGCATGAGGGGTTATGTGGCAATCGAAAACCCGGGGTGCATTTCAACCCCCGGGGGTGTCCTTGTCGCTGTGAGCTTACGACCCGTGTCGCGGCCTCCAGCGGTTCAGGAGTAACGTGTTGGCCACAACCGACACCGAACTCATAGCCATGGCGGCCCCCGCAAGAATGGGGCTTAACAGACCGACAGCCGCAACGGGAATGAGGGCTACATTGTAGATGAACGCCCAACCCAGATTTTGTTTGATTTTCCGCATCGTCGCCCGGGACAGCTGGATGCTGTCGACGATGGACAGCAAGTCTCCCCGCATCAACGTAATATCGGCCGCTTCAATGGCCACATCTGTTCCGGTGCCGATGGCAATCCCGACATCTGCCGTGGCAAGGGCGGGTGCGTCATTAATGCCGTCCCCGACCATCGCCACCTTTTGCTTTTGACGTTTTAGATTCGCCACTTCGTCGGCTTTTCGTTCGGGCAACACTTCAGCCAAGACGTGCTCAATCCCGACTTTTGCCGCAATAGCTTCAGCCGTCCGCCTGTTATCTCCCGTCATCATCACGACCTCTATCCCCATGGCTTGCAACTCGTGTACCGCTTGGGCGGACGTCTCTTTCACCGTGTCGGCAACTGCTGCGCAACCAGCCAACTGGCCGTCAATTGCAGCCAACAGAATCGATTTTCCTTCCTTTTCTAATGCTTCAATCTGCCCCACGTGGGCTGAGATGTCAACTTGTTGCCGCTCTATCCACTGCTTGCTCCCGACGTAAACGACCTTTCCTTCCACTTCGGCCCGAATTCCGTGCCCCGGAACGGCACTGTAGTCCCTCGCCTCGGACAACGGCAAGTTGCGTTTCTTCGCTTCTTTAATCAAGGCCTGACCGAGGGGGTGTTCTGACGCTTGTTCCGCACTGGCCATGAGGCGGATCAGTTCTTCTTCTGCCCCGCCGCCTATTTGGCGGCCCCGGTTTACTTTGACCACGGGGAGGCTTCCTTGGATCGTGTTGAATGCGGTGACGTCCGTCACTTGCGGTTCACCCTTTGTAATGGTTCCCGTTTTGTCCAGAACGACTGTATCTACCTCCCGCATCGCTTGCAAGTGTTCGGCTCCTTTGATCAAGATGCCGTGTTCGGCCCCTTTCCCCGTTCCGACCATGACAGCCGTCGGTGTGGCCAGGCCGAGAGCGCACGGGCACGCGATCACCAACACGGCCACGGCGCTGACAAACGCCGGTGTAAGTCCGGCAAAAAACGCCGTCATGACAAAAGTCAGGGCTGCAATTCCGATAACAAGGGGACAAACACGCCGGATATTTTGTCGGCCAGCCCCTGTATCGGCGCTTTAGACCCTTGCGCCTCTTCCACGAGGCGAATGATTTGTGACAGGGCTGTGTCCTTGCCGACCCTCGTCGCTTTCACGTGGATCGAACCGTGTGTGTTGACGGTTGCCCCGACGACGCGGTCGCCCACCTGTTTGGGAACCGGCAGACTCTCTCCCGTCAGCATCGACTCGTCAACCGACGTATAGCCTTTCACCACGACCCCGTCCACCGGAATTTTCTCACCTGACTTCACCAGCAGCACATCGCCCGTTTGGACCTTCTCCACTGGAATGTCAACCGTTTCGCCGTGTTGTACGAGGTGTGCCGTTTGAGGTTGAAGCTCCATCAATTTTTTGATCGCTTCCGTCGTCCTCCCCTTGGCGCGAGTTTCCAACATTTTTCCGAGTATGATAAGCGTTATAATAATGACTGACGTCTCATAGTAGAATCCTTCTGTCTTCCCTAAAATCAACAACCCTGTACTGTACAAGTACGCGGCCAACGTCCCCATGGCAACCAGCACGTCCATATTCGCACTTCCGCCGCGCAAAGCGTTGTACGCGCCGCGCATAAAGCGCCAGCCGATCGAGAACTGAACGAGTGTAGCCAAGGCAAACTGCGCGATCGGCGGAATCGCAAGGGACGCGTTGCCAGTGAAATCGCCTGTCATCTGTATGAGAAACGGCACGGATACAATGGCTCCGACCCAAAACGCTGTCCGCTGGCGCCTGTATCGAATCTCCCGCTCTTCTTTCTCTTTCTCAGCTGTCGCCTCGTCTGACGGGGCCGCGGCGTAACCTGCCTTTTCGATAGCCGCGATAAGATCTGCTGAAGTCGCTCTCCCTTCAATGTAGGTCACGGACGCTTTCTCATTCGCCAGATTGACATGGGCTTGCACAACCCCGTCAACGCGGTTCAATGCCTTTTCTACTCGGTTGACGCAGGCGGCGCACGTCATCCCTGTAACGGCAAGATTCACTTTGGTTTCGTTTGTTGTCCGGGTTGCTCCCTCATCTGTTGACATGGAAGCTCCTACCCTCCTGCTTCATATACGTATTGGGGGTATACGTAAATTGTAAAATGGCTCCAACTGAACATTCAACTAGAAAACCTAAATAAATCCTTTACTATCAAGGTTTGTGAAATTGACTTCCCTGTGTCTCGTTGCTAAAATAGCAGCATACCCTGTATCAAGCGGAGGGACGCTGCATGCGTGACAAATCGGTCGTACAACCGCACAAAACAGAGTTATTCAACCGCTTAAAACGCATTGAAGGCCAAGTGAGAGGAATTCAACGGATGATCGAAGAAGATCGTTACTGCATCGACATACTGTTTCAAGTAGCCGCCGTCAAGTCGGCGATGAACCAAGTGGCCTTGAAGTTAATGGAAGATCACACGCGGCACTGTGTCAGTAAAGCGATTAAAAATAACAATGAAGATGACGCGATCGATGAATTAATGGACGTCGTGAAACGGCTGACAAAGTGACCGCACTACTCTTCCGGCAGTATGTTCAGTACGTTCTGCTCAATGAGCGAATCGTTCATCTGTCCGATGACGATTTTGCTAACCGTTCCGTCCGGTTTGACAAAGATGGAGGACGGCAACGGCCCGATATGGTACAGGTCCGTCGTCACATGTTTATCCGGATCGAGTAAAATGGGAAAACTAAGGTCAAATCCGCGAACAAACCCTTTGACCGAAAGCTTTGATTCCCCTACATTCACCGCCAACACTTCAAAGCCGTGTTCTTTGAACTTCTCGTAACGGCGCTCGATAGCAGGCATCTCTGCCTTACACGGTTCACACCACGATGCCCAGAAGTTGATGAGTACGCCTTGCCCGCGGTAATCCGACAGCGCGACATCTTCCCCTTCCAGCGTCTGCAGAGTAAAGTCAGGCGCCTTATCCCCTTCTTCCAACACCTCTGACTGGTCGCTCAAAACCGTCTGATATATGGCAAAGCCGAGCAGCATCGTGAATAAGGTCAATACGCTGACGCGTATCCAGTACCTTCTCTTTTTTTTATGCATCCCATCAGCACCTGTCCTTCATTTGGGGTTAAACTGAACAATACGCCTTAAGATAAGGATAGACCACTTCGAAGGGAAATGTGTGAACATCTCCCGACAAAACGGGTCACTTAAGAAGTATACTACAGGTGTCAGCGATGGACAAACAACTGTGAAAGCTGAGGATTCCCAACGTTCGATGTCTCCCTAGTCTGTGTATATACCCTATACAGGTATATACTATATACGACTGATCTCCGGCTGTCAATACACCCGACACCCTGCTCCGTTCTAATGTCCGACGTTGTCCCATATATTGATTACAAAAGACGCGAAAGGACGACTTCTGTGACGAACCGGACCATATGGTTGTACGCGCTACTGTTTCTCGCCTTTTTTGATTTGCACGCCCAACATCCGATCCTGCCGCATTACGCTTACAGCTTGGGTGCGTCGGCTGCACTGCTCGGGTTTATATTAGCCGGTTACTCTGCCGCGAACATGGCAGGGAACATCATGGCCGGACCACTCATCGACCGCTTCGGGAGCAAAGTATTCATCGTTTTAAGTTTGTGTTTAGCGGGTATCTTCCTACTGTTTCAAGGAACGGTATCCAGTGCTTCGCAACTGTTCTACCTCAGACTCATGACGGGGTTTGTCATTGCGTTTCTTTCACCGGCTTGTTTCGCCTTTCTTGGAAAACAGGGAACCGGCTTGGAAGAACAGGGACGCATCATGGCCAAAAACGGCATGATGATTACCCTCGCTTCCATCGTGTCACCGGTCATCGGGGGCTGGTTGGCCGACCAATTGGGTTTCGATCGCACATTTGTCCTGTTCGGCTTAATTTTAATGTTCGGGGGGTGACCGGGTGGATTGCGATAACAGAGGATCGGCAATCCCCTTCTGCCGCCCCCAAACAAGTCGCCCACGGAAAATCTGTCCTCGCCATCTCGTCGGACACGATGTTGCTCCCAGCTTTTTTAACGGCGATGACGACGTCCCTCGGACAGGGAATTTTAATGTACGAGGTTCCCTATGTCATGGCCCAATCAGGAGAGAGTTCAACCACTACCGGCTTCTTGCTGACCGTCATGGGATTCGGGTCACTCATCACGTTGAGTCAGGGATGGCTGAACCGCTTTTCCCCTTATACCCGATGCTTCGTCGCTCTGTTGACCATAGCGATTCTGTTTTACATCCTCTCATTACAGCTGGCAGTACCGCTGGCTCTGCTGTTATTCGTGAAAGGAGCCGCGCACGGCATGCTCTTTCCGGCCAAAACGACCATCTTGACCGCCGCCGCTTCCCCCCACGATTACGGAAAAGTGTTTGGCGTCCACGCGGCACTCCTCTCCAGCGGGCACGTCGCAGGGCCGATGATTGCCGGCACGCTGCGCACATACATCTCACCTTTTTTCGCCGCCTTTCTGTTTACGATGGCCATGATTGCGCTGTTTATATCACTCACTGCCAAATCGCGCATTGCACCTATCGCGTGGAAAGGCTAAAACGTCACAGAAGAAAAAGCCGGGAAAAGGATGTCCCGGCTAGTAGAAAAGCACAGCTCAATAGTACTGCATCGGATCGACAGGCGTGTTCCACTTCAGCACTTCAAAGTGAAGGTGGGGGCCTGTTGAACGCCCTTCATTTCCGACACTGGCTATTTGTTGTCCTTTTTTGACGTGTTGCCCTACTTTGACTGTAATCGAACTGAATGTCATATGGGCGTATTTCGTGGATATGCCATTCCCGTGGTAAATCACCACGATGTTCCCGTACCCACTGGAGGGGCGTGCTTCAATCACCTTTCCATCTGCAGCCGCCAATATCGGCGTACCTATAGGCGCTGCAATGTCTATACCGTTGTGAGGTCTTCCCCAGCGCATCCCAAAAAATGAGTTCGCCTTGTACCCTGGAACCGGCCATGCGAATCCGGAAGAAGACGACTGGGGAGCGCTAGACGATGTCGACGAGACTCTAGCTCGAGGGGATGCGCTTTGGCTACTGCCTGACTTCCCCTCCCGTTTTTTCTGTCCTTCCTTTTGTTGCCTTTGTTTTTTCTCTTCTTGTTGCTTGCGCTGCGCCTCCTGTCGCTGCCACTCTTCCTTTTCCGCTTCTGCTTGTGCCAGTTGTCCAATCAGGTCGTTGACGGCCTTCTCCTCTTCCTCACTTATAGTCTCCAAATGTCCGGCTTCCCTCTGTAAGGCAGCCAATTTCGTTTGGTGTTCCTTTTCCTGCTGCGCCAGTATCCGGCGCTTCTCATTCGCCTTTTCCTTGAGGTCGTCCAGTGTTGCCAGCTGCTCCTCCATCTTTTTCTTGTGCGATGCGATGATTTCCCGATCGCGGCGGTTCTCCTCCAGCAATTCTTTATCACGTTCCGATACTGAGCGTACCGCCTCGAAACGCGACAAAAAGTCCTGGAAGCTCGTCGCCTGGAAGAGCACCTCCAGATAGGACACTTTCCCGTTTTCGTAAAGCAGCCGCACCCGTTCCCGGAGGAGCTTGTCCCGTTCAGCTACGCGCTTCTCCGCTTCTTTCAGCTCTTCTTCCGTCTGATCTAATTCCCTCTCCGTGTCAGCAATTTGACGGTTTAACGACTCAATTTCCGACTTCGTTTGTTCCAAGTCCGCTTCCAGTTGAGAAAGTGTGCGCCGTTCTTCCTCTTGCTTTGCTTTATTATCTTGCAGCTTTTGGTCAATCTCTTTTTGTTTGCGCTCGCTTTGGTTAATTTTCTCTTCAATCTCTGAAATTTTTTTGTCTATCTCGCCGTTGGCGTATGTACTGTACGGCGCTGTCAAAGACAGAGCCAGCGCCCCGCTGACGACAACCGAGACGATCTTCTTCGACCTCACTGTCACTCCTCCATTCCCCGATTCCCCGTTGTCTAAATTTAATCATGACACGTTAACCGCCAAACTTCAACAGTATTCACGCCTTTTCGCTATTCGTATTCATTATCGACTGGAGCGATTAAACTTAAAAAGAATGATTACCTCGTTCGTGGTTACACTACTTATGAGATTGATTAGAAAGGGAGGGTAACTATGCGCCATCCGATTGTGATCTTGACCTTTTCGTTCTTCCTGTTCGCTTTCATCGGCTGTCAGACAGAGAACAAGCCGCCTGCCAATGAAGCGGCACCTCCGCCGGAAGTGAGCCAAGAGAGACCGCAGGCGGTGAAGCAAACGGCCCCCGAACAGCGAGAGCGACTGTCCGCACAAGAAAAGTCGGACCGCCTGGCGAAGCTCGCCACGGACGTTCCGAACGTGAAGGGAGCGACTGCCGTCGTGGCAGGACCTTACGCCGTTGTCGGCATCGACGTTGACCCGACGTTGGACCGCAGTCGTGTCGGGACGTTGAAATACACCGTCGCTCAAGCGTTAAAAGATGATCCACACGGCGCTAACGCCATCGTGACAGCAGACACCGATCTCGTGCAACGCATTCGCGAGGTGAACGAAGATTTGAGGCAAGGTCGGCCGATCCAAGGAATTGTAGAAGAACTGGCCGATATCGCCGGACGCATCAGCCCGCAACCTTCGCGGGAAGTGGAGCGGGAAGAACAGCCTCCGACCCAAACGGAACAACAACGGCAAAACCAGACGCCAACTCCGAAGCAGCCCCGCCAAGATCGGCCGTCACAACACTAGACACGGTGCTTGACTTCGGTCGGGTCGTCTTTTATCTTTATGCTAATGCTTCATTGAGATAGGGGCCATACTATGCGCGTTCAATGTATTTTGTGTGATGCCGTCTACGAGTTAGACGACACTTCCCTCGAAGCGAAAAGATTGCGTAACAAACCATTACAGACGTACATGTGTCCCACGTGTCACGAGCGCATAACAGCTAAAACGAAACGGCGCCGGGGACACGCACCTGAACACAAACGTGCGCCTGGACAGAGTCACTGATTGTATCTCGGCTCTGACTCAATGTCCCGCAACAACTGCTCCACCACTTCGCGGGGGTATCGCCTCGTTTCCGTTTCGCCGTTTAACGTGTAGCGGACGGTATACGTCGTATCGTCCGCTTCCGCTTCTACATCTTGCAAATGGTGATCTTCCACTAACATCTCATAAAAAAAGTCGGCCGTTTTTTTGGCGGCCCGGTCGTCAGGCCGCGCTTTCGACGCCACGTGTATTTGCAGCCAGTTAAACAGAGCGTTCTCCATCCGCATCCTTACTTCCCTCCTCACCTGTTTACTCCGAGCGCTGACGGTCAGAAATGATCATGCGCAAACGCGCCACCGCCACGATGACGAGGGTGATCGCCAAGGCAGGGATCACCGGAAAGCGAAAAATGTGCATGATCGTAAAAATGTAACACCCCACGGCTAACACGACATAAGCGGCGACAGCCTTCAAGACGGGCAACCGCTTGACAAAAGCGACTCTAAAAATGATGGCGGTCATCACAAAAATGGCGATGTACGCCGTCCAAAAATTGTCAAACACTTCGTACACGATGTCCAACGTGGGCTACCCCCTGAAACTATAATGGCAATATTCGGCGAACGGGCACGCTGGGCAGTCCGGGTTTCGCTTGCGGCAAAACTGCTTGCCGAACTCTACGATGTAAGCGTGCAGCAGTTGTAAATCGTGCGTTTTCAACCCCGCCGCAAGAACCTCCCGCCGTATGGCGTCATATGTCCTTTTCTTCTCACCCGTCACCCTGTTGACAAACCGGCGCGAGTACTGATCCCCGATGAACGTCTTGCGGTCCAACACGTACAGCAACAAAGTGTCGGCTGTTTCTTCACCGATTCCTTTCATGCCCAACAACTCACGGCGTATGCGCCCAGTCTTTAAGCTCTCCACTCCTTCGACGCCACCGTGTCGCACCCACCACGCGGCCAATCGTTTTAACGTCTCTGCCTTTCGACTGTAAAAACCGGCAGGCCGAATGACTTGGGCCAACCGGTCAACCTCCACTTCCGACATGTAAACAATGCTGGTGAGGCCGTGCTCCCGCAAGCGATTTAACGCCAACGACGCATTGTGCCACGTCGTATTTTGCACGAGGACGCATCCCCAGCTTCTCTCGTACGGATCGTCGATTCCCCACCAGCGACTGACGGACAAGGCGGGGAACAGATGGGCCAGTACGTCATAGACACGTTGCCAGTTCATGGCGACAGACGTTGAACTTTGACCCCGGCTTTCTCCTCAACCGGGCGGATCACGGCGGCCACGTCTTGCTTTCCGTAGCCGGCTCTCTGCGCATTGTGCACCATTTCTTCCGCCAGCCGACCGAGGTCGAGGGGGCTGTTCAGTTCACCGGCCCATTGGGATGCTAACTTCATGTCTTTCAAAAGTAAGTCGATACTGAACCTTTGGGCAAAATCGCGATCTTGAATCAAGTCGATCGTCCGGTCGATCATGTAGCTGTGTCCCGTGGAATTCCGAATGACGTCCGTCACGAGCTGCGGGTCCAAGCCGGCTTTTACCGCCAACACGAAAGCTTCCGAGAGGGCCGCCGTATGAACCCCGACGAGCAGCTGGTTCACCAGCTTGACCCCACTGCCGCTGCCCACATCACCGACGTGGACGACGTTTTTTCCGAAAGCGTCGAAGACAGGCTTCGCCCGCGTGAAGTGATCTTTCTCTCCGCCCACCATCACCGTCAGCGTACCCGCTTCAGCCCCCATCGGGCCACCGCTGATCGGCGCATCGAGGAAACCGGCACCTTTTTCCGCCAGAGATTCGGCCACTTTCTTGTTCAACGCCGGGCTGACAGTGCTGTGATCCGCCACAATGAGACCTTCCCGCGCCCCGTGAACAATGCCCTGTTCACCAAAAACGACATCCTCCACCGTCTCCGGCAAAGGTAAACACATCATCAGGACATCAACGGTCTGGGCCAACTCGCAGGGACTGCTTGCTTCTTTCGCGCCCCATGCCAAAGCCTTTTCAACGGGGCCGCGGCTGCGGCTCTTCACATGCACGTCGTAACCTTTTTCAATTAGATGACGGGTCATGGGCAACCCCATCGTACCCAAACCGATAAATCCGACAGCTCTTAAACCCATCGCACGAAACCCCTTTTCATGAAAAAAGTGTACCCTACAGTACAGGATACACTTTCTGACCGGCACAGAAAAGATTGAAGACTGATTTTGTCAGCGTTATATCACTTCCAATTGCAGCATTTCACGCCGCAATTCGGCTAGACGGGCTTTACATTGGTCGACGCGGTGAGTGTTTTTCTCCTGGATCGCCTCATACAGCTCTGCTAACTCGTAGTCAATCTCCATTTTCAACACAGGTATTCGCTTCTCAGAATCCTTTGATTTAAACGCCTTGATCACGTCTTCCACGGTCACGCTGCACCTCTTTCCAATCGTCATCTTTCGCTGTCCGTTGCGAAAGATTGTTTTAATTACAGCATGCCCTCATCCTGATCCAATTAAACCCAATGAATGGACTTACATGGCAGAATTTATTAAAATGATGAAGGTTTCGTCCATATAGCGTACTCCGGCCACGCACAAACGGTCACGGCTATGACCCGTTTGCGAGAAGTAAGATTGGTGACAGCGTGGTATATTAAAAGAAAAGATTGGAGGGATCACCGTGTTTACCGACAAAGACTTTGACGTGTTTACCATCGAAGGCCTGGATGCGCGCATGCGCGCTATACGCGAGCGCCTTCAACCTAAGCTAGCGAAAATCGGGGAAGAAACATCCTCTTTTTTGACAGCTTCATGCAGTGATACGTTTTTCCCCCACGTGGCCAAACACGCCCGCCGTACCGTTAACCCGCCCGACAGCACTTGGGTGGCTTGGTCAACGAGCAAGCGCGGCTACAAGTCTCTCCCCCACTTTCAGGTCGGTCTGTGGGAAACACACGCGTTCATCTGGTTCGCGCTCATTTACGAGTGCGAAAAAAAGCCGACCTTCGCTCGGCAGATGAAAGCACAGCTCGACGAAATATGGCCGAATTTGCCGAAGGACTTCGTTGTCTCGCCCGACCACACGCAACCGGAGGTCTCGTCGCTTTCCCAATTGGGGAAGGAAGGTGTCATCAACTTGTTGGACCGCTTGGAAAACGTAAAAAAAGCGGAGTTTCTGTGCGGGGTCACGTTAAATCGGAACGACAATCGCCTTCGTAACCGTGATGAATTGCTCGAGCTCATCGGCAACACATTCACTGTCGTAAAGCCACTATACCACTTGTCGTTTGAATGACACCTTCATTGCCAGGGGGAGCATTTGGACACGCGGTAGGTCAACCCAATAAACATTAATTTCGACAACGGCAAGGCCATATCGTTTTCCGCATTATAAACAAAAAAATCAACACCATTGGAAGGGTGTCTTAACAAAGTTTTAGCATTTGGATCCAACCGGCTTCATCGTCGACCATTAAAATTTTTTCCATATTCGCTCCTTCATGCAGGTTGACTGTCGTTTACCTAAACGTTACCGTCAGTATAACGGATGATATAAATACATGGCAACTATTTCCGACGAACATGTACATCCGTACGATTGAGTATGAAAAAGCTGTTCCCTAAAGTCGGTCGTTAAGACTTTAAGGAACAGCCCTTTTATCACGTCATATACATCATTCGGTTTAACGGAACGTGGCCAGCAGCTCTCTCTTTTCTGCAAGTGGGATATTCAAATCCAGCTTAGCCGCCGCAATGTCAGATGCCCCCAACATTTCTTCATTAAAGACAGGGCGCGGATTTTTGTAAATGGTGCCGTACACCATTCCCGCTTTTTCGTGCATGATGTGTAAAGCTTTTTCACGGTCTGTCGGGTCGTAACTTTCCTCTTCATCCAAATTGATCAGATTGTCTTTAAACCACTCGTACGTGTTCACTTTGTTAAAAGTCACACACGGGCTGAACGTGTTGACGAGGGCAAACCCTTTGTGGGTAATGGCGTCTTGGAAAATTTTTGTCATATGTTTTACGTCGCCGGAAAAGGCTTGCGCCACATAGCTGATGCCGTTGGCAATAGCCGTCTCGACGGCGCGGACAGGCTCTTCCGTTGAACCTTGCGGCGACGTCTTCGTCTTGAACCCTTTTTTACTCGTCGGAGACATTTGACCTGTCGTCAAACCGTAAATGTGGTTGTCCATGACAATGTAGGTTAAGTCAATGTTGCGTCTGATACTGTGGATGAGGTGTCCCATCCCGATGCCGTAACCGTCCCCGTCCCCGCCGGCGGCAATGACGGTCAAGTCTTGGTTGCCGAGTTTTACCCCCTGGGCTGACGGAAGGGAGCGGCCGTGCAGGGTGTGAAACCCGTAAGACCCGAAATGCTGGACGAGTTTACCTGAGCAGCCGATCCCGGTGATGAGCGCCACGTTCTCCGGTTCCAGGCCGTTATTGGCGCACGCCTTCTGTAAGGCAGACAGTACGGCAAAATCCCCGCATCCCGGACACCACGTCGGCTTTTCTTTCACGCGAAAGTCCTTCACCGTCGCCATTAAACTGTCACCCCTTTAAACTGTTCACAATGATCCAAAATCTCCTTGACCGTAAAAGGATCACCGTCATATTTCAAACAGTTTGAGATTTTGTCGTGAAACCCGACTCGCTGCTTGAGTAGATCTGCGAATTGGCCGGTTGCGTTATTTTCCACGACGACGATGTGGCCCGCTCCCTGCAACACGCGCTTCACTGCTTCGTCCGGGAACGGCTTCACGACTTTCACTGTCAACCGACCCACTTTGAGCCCTTCCCTTTCGAGGATCGCTTGCGCTTCTTTCATTTGCGAAACAGTCGATCCGAACCCGGCCAGGGTGATGTCCGTCTCTTCCGGGCCGTCATACTCATAAGCCCGCTCTCCGAAGTCGAAGTCCTTTAATTTTTTCATCCGTTTGTCCATCATCCGTTTGCGCGTTTCCGGGTCTTCGATTTCAACGGGACTGCCTTCACTGTGTTCGTTGGAGAGGGCGGTAAACATCCCGTTTTTCTGGCCGGGAATTGTACGCGGTGAAATACCCGACTCAGTGATTTTATACCGCTGATAAGCCCTTTCCTCCAGTGCGGCCAACTGTTCATCGGTGAGGATGTTCCCGCGGTCAATTTCAATGTGTTCCAAATCGATGTCATCGACGCTTAAGGACTGCTTGGACATGCCTAAAAAGAGATCAGAGGCCACAATGACGGGACATTGGTATTTCTCTGCCAGATTAAACGCCTGAATGGTAAAGTCAAAACACTCTTCCACTGTCGACGGCGTGAGCACGATGCGCGGAATTTCGCCGTGGGACCCGTACATCAGTTCATTCAGATCCGACTGTTCCGTCTTCGTCGGCAATCCCGTTCCCGGACCGCCCCGCATGACGTCGACGATGACGAGGGGGGTTTCGGAAATACCGGCCAGTCCGATCGCTTCCTGCATGAGGGACAACCCGGGACCGGAAGTAGACGTCATCGCCCGCGTGCCGGCGTAATTCGCCCCAATGGCCATGATGCAGGCGGCAATTTCGTCTTCAGCCTGTACAATTTTCCCCCCGTATTTCGGCCAGTGGGCCAGTGCCCAGTACAAGATCTCCGTCGCCGGTGTGATCGGGTAAGCCGCAAGAAAACGGCAGCCGGCAAACAGTGCCCCCATGCTGATCGCCTCGTTGCCGGACAAGAACACGTGGCCTCCGCCGTCTTTTTCCAGGGTGGCTTCCGGGACCGACTTCAGCACGCCGAACTGTTTCATCGCGTAGTCGTAACCGGCTTTGATCGCCGACTTATTGCTTTCGACAATTTTTTCACCTTTCTTGCCGAACCGGTCTTGGATAAGGGTGTCAAAAATGTCCGGTTTCAGTCCGACGACAGCAGCTGACACCCCGCAAGCCACCATGTTCTTCATGATCGCACTCCCGACTTCTTTCGCCATGTCGGTCACCGGTACGGGACACAGCGACACGCCCGGTTTATCTTCCGGTATGGACGGAGACTTGATCCTGCTGGAGTCGTAGATGAGGACAGCGTTTTCATTTAATTCGTGCCAGTTGTAGTCAATCGTCTTTTGGTCAAAGGCGATGAGCACATCCAGACCATCCCCGTGGTACCCCACTTTGTCGGAGGCGACTCGCACTTTAAAGTTTGTATGTCCGCCTTTAATCAACGACATGAAGTGCCGGTAGGCAAAAATGTAATGCCCGCGGCGGTTTAACGTCATGGCAAATATTTCACCCGTGCTGTCGATGCCTTCTCCCTGTGCTCCTCCGACTTTCCACGTCAATTCCCTCGTCATTTGACATCACCTCGCCTTTATCGTTTTGTGAAACTTCAATCCCTTCAGAGTCGAGCTAATTAAACTAATTTCAAGTTTATCATATCAGTTTCCGCGCCAAAAGAAAACTGTTCCTTTCGATTATTTTCATTGTTATACTCTACAACCCCGTAATTTTCCTATTCAATATCGCCTTTGCTCCCACTGTAACAATATTAATCAAAAACTGATATATAACAAATGGAGATTAAGAAAACCGTCCCGCAAGCGGGACGGCTCTGCTCAATCTTCTTCTGCCGCCGTGTTTTCTGTTGCATCGCATTGGTGACAAGCTGCGTACAATTTGGAAACTTTCTCGTGCTCGACGTATTCGATCACGAGGCCGCAATACTGGCAGATGATAATGCCCACGTACTCCCCTCCCCGTTTTGTGAGCCGTTAATATATTGCGTTACATTAAAGTTTAATGTGTTATACTTTATTTGTCAATGTGTCATTCTGTATGCGCAAATCTGCCCAAGCGACTAACTTTTTCATCAACTCCTCTTTTCCAAAGTCTTGAAGGAGTTCGTGGTATCCGTCCTCGACCCAGATGAGGTGCTTGTCATCGACTGGCACACGATCGTACCAGCGCCGTGTCGCCGCCGGATCGACCACCCGGTCCTCACCCCCTTGCAAGATTAACACGGGTGAGCAAAACCGGTCGACGTCTTCGTGGACGAGGGTTAACGCTTTCTGCAGTTCCCAGTACCACTGGACACTCACTTTCTTTACGACGAGGGGATCGGTTTGGTACTGTCTGCGCACGTCAGGATTGCGGCAGAGGGCGCCACTGTCAATACCGCTCTTAAACCTGAGGGTCGGCCACACGTACTCCAGCACTCTGGCCAACCGCTTTTTCCAACCGGGTACTGCAAGTGTCAGCCCGAAACACGGGGAAGACAAAATCACTCCGTTCCACCTGTCTCCCTTCTGTTGCTCTATCAAGCGCGCGGTAACCAGTCCGCCTAAGCTGTGCCCAAAAATAAAACGCGGCACACTCGGACACTGTTTGCCGAGCCTCTCCGCCCACGTCTGAACCGTGTCCACGTACTCCTGAAAGTTTTCGATGTGGCCGCGTCGCCCTTTGGCACGACCGTACCCCGGCAAATCCCCCATCCCGACGTAATAGCCGGCTCGGGCGAAGGTGTGCGCCAGTTCTAAATGTCGACTGTAGTGTTCACCCGCACCGTGCACAATGAGTAAGCTCGCCTTTAGAGTTGAAGACACCGGGACCTCACGCCAATCGTTCACCCCACGACACCCCCGCTAAAAAAAATTGAAAGTCGAGAAAGTGAAACACTGTGCGTGCTTCTCTCCCGACGTCGCCTCTGTCACCACGAGACGTGCCCTACAACCGCTTACGGTTACACCCCCATGCTTCCATTCCAACCAGTTGGTGTTCCGCCACATTTCTGTCATCACCTCAAGGGGTTGTACTTACCGAAAAAATGAGGCACGACACAAATCGATGGAATGTTCCTGCAAGCTAAGTTGTTGTAACGTTTCCTACATCTATGATGCTCGATGCGAACGCTGACTTCAAGGTCATGACTTGAAGCGCGTGGAAGGCCTTTCCCCCCTGGTGCCGCCGGCCATGCGTCTCCGGATGAACGTTCCTCCCAAGAGAAGCAGCGGCAACACGAGGCCGAAAGTGGCGGCGCAGAACGGCCAAATGTAAACGACAACCTCGTAAAAGTAAGCGTACGTTTTAAAGGCGTTGGTGGATAAAAAGAAAACGATGAGCGCAAGCGGGATGACCAGCGGACGGTGAGACCTCAAGCTCAAAGAACGGGCCAGTGCGTGAACCCCCGCATAAAAACAGATGGTGGTTTTGAAGAAAATGCTGACAAACCAGAGCACCGCTAATCCGGCTTCCACGCGCTGAATAAATTCCGCTACATTAATCTTTTTTACTACGTAATAGGTCGGAAATACTAGCAGTTCCGTTATCGTGGCAGACAGGGAGAGGATGGTAACCAACACTGCCAGGGACAGCCAAAAACTAGAAAGGGCAGTCCCGATGAGAAATCCCTTTTTCCCATCCGCCGTTTTCTTGACGTGTGGATAGAGCATCAGGAATACGACAAGCTCGAGAAACGGGACACCAATAAACGTGAGGCTCCCCAGCAGAACCGGTTTGATGCCGCCAGCGAGGACGGGCTGGATGTTTTCAATGGAAGCGTGGGGCAGAATAAGGGTGACTGTTAAAATGTAAATAACCGTCACCAGTATAAAAAAGATTTCTGCCGCCCTCCCCAGGGTCTTCAGCTCCAAAAAGACGCCCAGCACTACGACCCACAGCATCAGGGCGTGAATGACCCCAATCGGCGTTTCCGGCATCATCTCAATCGTGATAAAAACCCCGATATTTTCGAGGACGAGGGCGGACAACACCAAGGCAAAACTAGCAAACAAGAGCGACACCGTCTTTCCGATCCACTTGCCGAAAACGCGTTCACTGTACTCGGCCAGATTCAAATCAGGGTAGCGGCTGCCGAGGGCGTTGTACAAGCAGACGAGGAGCAGCCCGCAGGCGGTTGCCACGATAGCTGCGAGCCAGGCGTCTTGTTTGGCTCTTTCAGCGAGTAGCGAAGGAATAATCAAAATCGAACTCCCCGTTGTAAAGTGAAACGCTAACGACGCAAACTGTAATGTGTTGATTTCCCTTTCGTTTTGCATCCACTTGCCCTTCCTTTACTGAAAGTGGAAAAAAAAGTCGCTGAGCGGTTTGTACGCTACGTAAATCCAATCTAGCGGACTTTTGATTCTCAACCCTAAAAAATGCAAGATATTTAAGACGGTGCCCAAGAGCAGCAAGGCCACAAAAACGACAATCTCTCGTTTCAGCCCCTGTTTGCGTAACAGTGGTATTTCTCTCGCCGCTACGAGTGCTGCAAAGAGAAGCATCCCGACTACAGCAGCCAAAAGCGCCTCACCACTCCTTCATCAGTTGATCAATCGATTCCGTCATCGATCCCTGGTGTAACACTTCGATATGAACCTTGATATCCACAGGCATGTCTGCGAAAACGTCAACCCAATCGTTTTTCAATGCCTGCCAAGCTTGCGGGTCCGAGCGAGACAGCGCCCTGCCGAATCCGAAAATATCGGCTCGCAAATCTTTTTGCGCTCTTGTGAGCGACCTTTCTAAAGTTGTGCGAATGGTTGCCTCCAACCGCTTTTCCAAAGACTTTATCGTCTGCTTGTTCGCCAATTGGACTGCGCACTCCACATCCCCAATAATCCCTTTGGCGCGAATGTCGACCTGTCCCCGCGGCTGGCCGTTTTTAACTTCGGTACGGATCTGGGAGTCGACGTGTAAAATTTCGATTGCCATTTTGCCCCCGTCAGGGCAGCGGATGCCTGTCACCGTACCCTCCACATTGTCTTGAAAGTAGTTGTACCCCTTGCTCTCTTCCTCACTGAGCCACCCGATCATCTGGTCGCCGCGGAAGGCGACCATGTCAGCCAGCCTCACATTGGCGTTGTTCCCTATCGTCTGAATATTTTCCGGCTTTTGTGCCATCTCGAGGTCGCCCGCCACTTCCACGGCCGTTAACACCGTCTCTTTCCCTGGCGTGATAATGTCATCAATCAGTTCGTCGATCGTAATCTTGCCGGTCGCGGCCCAAAACTGCTCCGACATTTCCAGCGAGTCGTACATTTTGACGGCCGGTATCGGCATGATCGGGGTCATGACCCTCAACACGTCCTTCGCAGAGGTTCCCTTCGCCACGAGCAAGTAAAAGTCTGTTCTGAATTCGCTCTCCCGGAGGAGGAAGTCTAAAGTGTCCTTGATCCCGCGCCTCGCCACATCTTCTCCGAAGACGACGACGCGGACGTAGGCAAAGTACACTTTGCGCGGGACCAGTTTGGTCATGCGGCGAAAAGCTTCAAACAGTGTCTCCCCTTGCGTATGATAGGTAGAAACCGAGGCTTGGTCCTCTCCTCCGCTCCCGCCGGTATTGGACGGCGATATTGCACTGGGGTTTACGATTTCAGCCGATACGACGTACTTACCCTCTTCATTCAAGTCGATCCCGAGGGCAAACGCAATAGAAAGGTCGCTCAGCTCGCGCTGACTCCAGCAACCAGGAAGCAACAGACAGCTGACGACAGCCACCAACGCTATGTAGAAACTTCTTTTCATCCGTCTCCAATCTCCTTCCCTCGCCCATTCCATAACATGTCCTCCTCGTCGTCTAGGTATGCACGGAAAGGGAATAAAACGGATGCAAACGGCGAACAATCCTAGTAACGGTCGAAAGGGTTGTGATCCACACCGTGCGTAAATCGTCTAAACTGAAACCGTCTTTGCACGAAAACGTGAAAATGTTGAGATCCCGTTTGGGAAACAGCGCAGACCTGGTCGTGAGGGAGCTCCCCCTCGGTGGAAAAGAGGGAGTGATGTGTGCCCTCCTCTATCTGGACGGCCTCGCAGACAAAGACTCCCTCTTTCGCCTCATGGAATCCCTCTTGTCACACACTGGGGAGCGAAAATGGGAGCCCCACCTTGATGTCATAGAAGAGCTCATCATCACCGTCGGAGACAAACGGTACGAATCGGAACTGGAACACGTGGTACAAGCGATCGTCAGTGGAGATACGGCGCTACTCGTCGACGGTTCCGAAGAAGCGCTGATTGCGGATACGAAGGGGTGGGAACAGCGCCAGGTGTCAGAGCCCATGACCCAGACGGTCATCCGCGGCCCACATGAAGGGTTTAACGAAGACATCCAGACGAACATCTCCCTCGTCAGGCGTCGGGTCAAAAACGCCAACCTGTGGGTGGAGCGCAAGAGAATCGGCCGCATTACGCGCACAACCATCGCTGTCATGTACATTAACGGCATCGTGAACGAAAAGGTACTGAAAGAAGTTAAGAACCGACTGAATAAAATTGACATCGACAGCATTTTGGAGAGCAACTACATCGAAGAGTTTATCCAGGACAGTCGGTCGTACGTATTCCCGACCGTCAACAACTCGGAGCGGCCCGACGTTGTCGCTGCCGCCGTACTGGAAGGGAGGGTGGCGATATTAATCGACGGGACGCCTCACGTTTTAATCGTTCCCGCCGGGTTGACCGAGTTTCTCCAGTCCCCTGAAGACTACTACCACCATTCGGACTACGGTTTGCTCCGGTTATTGCGCTACCTCTCGGTGTTCATCTCCGTGCTGGCCCCGGCCTTTTACATCGGGATTCTGACGTTCCACCAGGAAATGATGCCGCCGGTTCTGCTGGTCACTATCGCCGGTCAGCGCGAAGGGGTACCGTTTCCCACTCTCGTGGAAGCGTTCATCATGGAAACCGTGTTCGAACTGCTACGGGAAGCGAGTGTGCGCATGCCCCGCGCTGTCGGCACGGCCATCTCCATCGTCGGCGCCCTCGTCCTCGGCGAAGCGGCGGTGCAGGCAGGCCTCGTCTCGGCTGCCATGGTCATCGTCGTCGCCATTACGGCCATTGCCGGGTTTATTTTTCCCAGTTTTGAAATCGGGATCTCCTTTCGCATGTTGCGCTTCGGTTTTATGTTTCTGGCAGGGCTTCTGGGCTTTTTCGGAATTACGATCGGAATCATCGCCCTCGTTCTGCACATGTGCCGCCTTCAGTCTTTTGGCGTACCTTACATGGCGCCGATCGCACCGTTTAACTTACGCGACCAGAAGGACACCATCGTCCGCGTGCCGTGGTGGCAAATGTACACGCGACCCGCTATCATGCAGCTCCGAAACGTCAAGCGACAACCTGATCAAGCATCGAAACGAAATGTCAATCCTAAAGACCAAAGAGAGGAAGAATAGCGCGATGGTACACCACATAAGCTGTTTAAGAACAGGCGCGAACAGGATGATAACCGCATGATCGGCAACTGGTTGTTGTGGTTGTCGAGCGCGTTCGTCGGAGCGCTGCTCGCCCTCGTCGTCATCGGCTTACTGGGAATGGCCTCTTTCCGGAAGCTGGTCCAGTGGCTCCTCGCCCGCTTCATGAAACGCCTCATGTCCGATTTTTACGCCGTCAACATATGGGAGATGGTGACGGCGCTCACACGGACCGACCCGATCACGACCATTGAAAACAGCTTGCGCGCCCAGTCGGGAGCTGTCATCGAACGTCCTTTTGGCAGTCCGCGAAAAACTCTTCATTTCGATGGGCTCGTATTCTCGCCGGCGCAGTTGGCCACATTTCCCCGCGACGAAGAGGAAGAGGTCGACATCTCCATCACCATCGGTCCGAAAGCGAAAAAACCGCTGACCTTAGACATACCGATCATGGCCGGAGGGATGGGTTTCGGCGTCGCTGTCAGCGAAAAGGTGAAAATCGCTATCGCTCAAGGCACGGCGGCCGTCGGCACGTGTACGAATACAGGGGAAGGGCCGTTGTTGCCCGAAGAGCGGGAGAACGCCAAATATGTGATCGTCCAGTACAGCTCCGGACACTGGTCACGCGACCTGGAGGTGCTCAAACAGGCCGACGCCGTCGAAATTCACATCGGCCAAGGTGCGACGGTGGGCACAGCCAGTATGATTCCGAAAGAGTTTATAGAAGGGCGGGCGAGCCAGATGATGGGGGTCGAAGACGAAGAAGTGGTCATCATACCTGCCCGTCACGCGGAAATTGAACGCCAGCAGGACTTGGCCCTCCTCGTCGACAAATTGCGGCGCATCACGGGCGGTGTCCCCATCGGGGTGAAAATATGCGCCAGCGCACAGCTAGAAGCTGACCTGGAAGTGGCGGTGAAGGCCAAGGTCGATTTTATCAGTTTGGACGGCAGCCAGGCGGGAACTAAAGGTGGAGCTCCCATTTTAGAAGACGATTTCGGGTTGCCGACCGTGTTCGCCCTGTCCCGGGCTGTCCATTATTTGAAAAAGCGCGGAGTGAAAGAGCGCATCACCTTGTTGTCAGGCGGCGGATACTCCCAACCTGGGCAGTGCTTGAAGGCACTGGCCCTCGGGGCAGACGGGATTTACATGGGAACGGCACTGCTGTGGGCGATGACTCACGAACAAGTGACAAAGTCCATTCCGTGGGAACCGCCGACTCAAATTACTTATTACTCAGGTTCGCAAAAAGAGCAATTTGACGAGAAAGAAGCCGCCAAACATTTGGAACGCTTCCTCGTCTCCTACTCTGAAGAGATGAAATTAGCCATTCGCGCACTGGGGAAAACGTCTTTGGAAGAGGTCGGTCCAAAGGACCTTGTGGCGTTGGATGAATGGACGAGTAAAGTGACCCAGGTTCCGCTCGTCATCAAGCCGAACCGGGCGCCAGAACAGCCGTAACGAGGGGGAGGGGGTCGTATGCACGAACAGGTCGCGCGCATCCAACAGTGGAAAGCGCAACACCGCTGGACGATGACTCAAAAGTGGGAGCACCTCTTTTTTCTTCACTGGATGGTCCCACGCGACGTCGTACGTCCCCTCGTGCCAGAACCGTTGGAGGTTGACACGTTTGGCGGTAAGGCGTGGATCGGAATTATTCTGTTTAAAATGCACCACTTTAAACTGAGGTACATCCCGATGCCGTACCCTTTTTCCTTTTCGGAAATCAATCTGCGCACTTACGTAAGAGCAAACGGATACCCGGCCATTTTTTTTGTGACACTGGACGCTGCCGACCCGTGGGTGGTACACGTGGCGAAACGCTGGTATCGTCTCCCCTACTACCAGGCGGACATCCACTTTAAACACGAGGGAGACACCTTTCAGTTTCACAGCCGCAGGAGAAAACGGGAACCTGTCGAAAGGTTTCGCGGCGAGTTCACTACCGTTTCCAGCGGCTTTCCTCCTTCCCAGGGCACCGTCGAACACTGGTTGACGGAACGGTACACGTTTTTCAGCCAGCCTTCCGGGCATCGCCACATCTACCGGGGAGACATTTATCACGAACCGTGGACGTTGCAAACAGCGCGGGGCCGGATTGACGTCAATACGATGTTGCAATCGTACGACATCGCTTTACCTCGCAGCCCTGATTCCGTGCATTACGCCAAAGGGGTGGAAGCGATCATTGGCCCGCTCAGGACGTTCACGTAAAGCCAAAAACGTCTGGAACACGTCCGGACGTTTACCCGTTTTCGAGTGACTTTCCCGTCAAGTGTAAGTAAACGCCTTCCAGCGTCGGCTCGACCACTCTGACGGACTCGGCCACGAGTCCATTGTCCTGCCAGTCCGAAAAGATACGGGACAAGAGTTCCTTCGGCTTTGTCGTCCAGAGGCGCAATTCCCTCTTTTCCTCGTCGACGGTGTGCACTGTGGCCGTCTCTTCGACCAGTTTCACCCACGCGTGTAGTGGACGACAGCGAATGACGATCTGGGACTGCCCCCCCAGTAGACTGCGCAGTTCTTCCACCGTCCCTTCGACGAGGATCTTTCCCTCATCCATGATCGCCACACGAGTCGCGATGTGTTGGATCTCGTGGACTTTATCAGTGGCGTACACTACCGCCTGCCCGTCTCGCTGCAACTTTTGCACGATTTGGAGGAACGCCTCTCTCTCCCTCTCGGTCATGGGCTCTGTCGGCTGGTCCAGCAACAGCACTTTCGGTTTATGCAAAAGCGCAGCCGCGAGGTGAACCCGTTTTCGGTCCAGCGCGCCTAGGGCGGCTACAACCTCCTCCTTCCTCTTTTGATAGTGGACGTAGCGCAACACACGATCTATGTCAGATTCTAATCGGTGGGTCGATCTCTCGCTCAACCGTCCCCAGTACTGCAGATTGTTCTCCACTGTCATCATCGGGAACAACGCCAGTCTCCGGGACAGGACGCCGATATGTCGTTGCGCCCGGCGGATGTTGTCGTGTACGCGGCAGTCGTCCACTTTCACCCATCCGCGGTCTGGAGTGCGCATGCCAGACAGCAGCTGTATGAATTCTGTTTTGCCTGACTTTGCGTCTCCGAGAATCCCGTAAATCTCACCTGCACCGACAGACAAATTGACATCGACAAACTGTATGTGATCAGCCACCCGGGCTGTCAATTGCTTAACTTGCAACACTGTCAAAGTGAAAACTCCCCCTTTTTCCCCATCCTACCACTCCTTTTTCCGTACGTCTAGCCGTTGTAAAACCCTTTTCATCGTGCTAATATGGCGTTAGAGAAAATGGGGGAGTGAACACCGTTGCCGCAGAGTGCCTACATTAAATTAGTCGAAGGTTCAACGCAAAAAGAGATTACGCTCGAAGAAGTCAAACAGAAATTCGAACGGTACATCGAACAGACGGGGTATACAGGGAGCCAATTGAACTGGAGTTACACCGATGCCGCTTTTCCTTACACGATTGAAGAACCCCCGGAAGGGCGAGGGAAGTGGTTTTACTTAAAGAGTAAAGACCCCAACCGGTATAAAGGCCTCATTGTCGGCATCGGGAGGGAGCCGGCTGCAACGGGTGACGACACCACGCACGGTGCGTCGCCAAGTGGAGAGAACAGTGAAATCCACTACATTCAAATCGTCTTGCCAGACGACGCCGAACACGGCGACAAATCTAAAGGAAATGAGTTCAGCAAGTATTTGGCCAAGCAGTTTCAAGCGGAACTCCATTTGTTTAACGGTCGAGTGATGTACTTTTATCCGATAAAATAAGGCCATTGTACACTATACATCATACATCTCCGCACGACTGGGCCCATTTGTTGAGATGGGCGTGAATGGTGTCGCGCACGACTCGCCTTTCTGTCCGAAACGGTACTCCGTCCCTGAAAGTGACCGGCCGGTCGGCGATGAGCAAGCGCTTTTTCTTGCTGGCAAACAGCGGGACGAAACGAAGGTGCCGCCCGGTCTCTCGGTCGTAGTATTTCTCCAAATAGAGAAAGCCGTCGTACATCGCTTTTGTGTCGGCGGCGTTGTCGCGGTAGTCAATATCTGGAAAAATGATGATACTCTCTCCTCTGCACAACGCTGCGACACTGAGGTCTAACGTGTGCTGGATTTTTCGGGAACCTCTGAACACCGGGATACTCCTTCCGGAGTTCAAAAGTTTTGAAACGACGTGCGACAGCGGCCAAGCCCACATTTTGGCCCACGATTTATGCCAGCCGAACCTTCGCGTGAAGGTGTACTCGACGTAGTGTCGATAACACGTTGTTTGATCGAGGAAAACGTGCAGAACCCATGCATGGAGGCTGTACGGGAACCACAGCAACGTGACAAAAGGGCCAAAGAGATTTTGGTGGTGGGAAACGTACACAAAAGGCCCCTCTCCCTCAATGTCGTCTGGAATGTGAACCGTGTAGCGCGGGAAAACGGTCCTGGCCAATCGTGATCGCCCAGATGGACCGACTTGGCCGATCCGAATAGGAGCTGTTTCAAAATCTTGAGAGAGTCCCGTACCGCCCTATAGTGGGATTCGCTGTTACCGTTGAAATACAGTGTTTGTATCGGAACTTCAACGATTTCTACATTTGTCCTGATGGCGTGAATTAACATGTTCATTTCGTATTCGTACCGCTCGCCTTTCAGTTTGAGCATCCACGGCAGTTCCTTGATGGAAATGCCCCTCAACCCTGTCTGTGTGTCCTTTAATTTCTGACCGGACAGGAGCTGGAATATGGAACGGGTCATTCTGTTTCCGATGTAGCTCTTCACCGGCACGTGAGGTTCACTGAAATCCCTCACTCCCAGGACAATGCCGTCGTGAGTTGTCAAAGCCTCGGTGACTTTTCCGACATCTTCTGCCGCGTGCTGTCCGTCAGCGTCTGCCGTAATGACACCTAATACGTCATCGAACTGTTCCAAACAGTAGGCGAAGCCCGTTTTGAGCGCCCTTCCTTTCCCCTTGTTCGTTTGGTGCGTCAACACGGTACAACCGTTATAGCTGCTTATTTCCTTAAATACGTCCCCACATGCCGCCCTGCTGCCGTCATTGACCACCACAATGCGGGCAGTCCCTTTACCCTGTAAAGTTTTGACGTAATCGATCAAGTGAATGGGAGGGTTCAAAGCCAGTATGATGACGGCGCACTGTTCCGCATGCATACGTCATTGCTCCTTCTCCCTACAGGACGAGTAGCGGCCCACGTTACGCACTTATAACCAATTTTGCCAAAAACTTTTCCTATTCTCACTCTGTCTGTCTCATCCACTTGACCACCTCGAACGTGTCGGGGTCGAGTTCTACGGTCACCGTCTGCTGAACGTTGGGACCGACTCGACCGACAGCCCGGATGCGGAGGGGATCGCGGCGAACCACTTCTACTGCTGCCTCGCCGGTTTGAAGCGTGACGGTCAGGGGATCGACATCTCCTTGATCCCGGAGGATGGAGCGCATGTATTCAATCCCGCTCTCTGCTGCGTACTGGGCCTGTATCATGGCAGTATCGTCGTGCACTGTCTGGTGGTGCTGCACCACTCTCTCCAACTGGAACGTGACCCAAGCGAACAAGAGGGTTGTCAACAGGATGACGGAAAGGTAGGCGACTCCCCGCTCTTCTCGCGCAAACCCCCACATGCTTTACCCCCCTTCCCGTTCGATCCGGCTGCGCCAGTGCGTCTCAAGAGTCATGGCAGCATCTCCTTTTTTGTACAAAACGCGAATGGTCACACCGTTTCCGTCTTCGTCTAGGTGATAGTCGATGTGGTCGATATGGCGACTGAGGAGGATGTAACCTTCAAACGGCCCTTGTGCCCCCCGTTTGCTCAGACGCCGCCCCAATTGACCCTGCCTGTGCTCCAATTGCACCGTTCGCGCATCGTCTAACTGAAAGTATAAATCACCCCCCATGACACGAAAATGATACCCCTGCTTCATTTCATTCAGCAGTAAAAAATGCAGAGCGCTCGCTTCCCGCTGCAGGACCACGTGGTCGACATTTTGCTCGGCCTCTCGAGTGATGGCGCCGATGACAGGTACAACGGTAGCCAGGATTAACACCGTCAAACTGAACGAGATGAGGAGCTCAATGTACGTAAATCCATTAGAGGACTTCACTGCAACGTCACGTAGCGCTCTAAACGCAATTCTCTCGACTGGTCCTGGACCTTCCATGCTACTTTCACTTCCACTGCATCGAGTCCGTCTCGGACGGACCGCCTTTTCCAGACGACATCGTAGACGTGGCGGTCAAGCCGAAACGTTTCCCTTCCTTCTGTTTGCCGGTTGGTCGATGTGATGGCAAGTTGCCGCTCTATCGCCATTTGTCCGACCCACAGCGCCTGTAACTGCCTTTCTCTCTCCACGTCCGATGTGTGAAAGGTGGTAATGAGCGGATACACCGACGCTGTCAGCACGGAGAGGATCAAGAGGGCCACGATCAACTCGACGTACGTCCAACCGCCTTCCCGCCTGTTCTGATTCAATGCCAGATCACCCGCGTTCGGTTCGAGAGGAGTGAAACTCTCATTTCAGCGTAGTCCTGTCCCTTGTACTTGACGTACACCGTACCACCGTTGGACTGTCCTGCAAATGTCGCATGCGGCTGAAATGTCACTTCCAGGTTGTTCACAACAGACAGGGAATCGGGAAAGCGGACCGATTTAATCGTTCGCCGCAGTACCCCGTCCGGTTCACTCAACATGTAAAGGCCCCCTCTGTTGACGTTTAACCGCACGGGTTGCTCTGTCGCCATAGCCCGTTTTTGGGCATACGCGATGTCGGCTTCCAGTTGCAGCACGAATGAGCGCGCTTCCCATGTGGAAATGACGTTCCCCGCTGCGGGAATGACGACGGCCGTCAGAACACTGAGTACAAACAACGTAAGTAACAATTCCATCAGCGTTAAACCTGAACACAGCCACCGATTGTTCAACGCTTGTCACCTACTGGCAGGACACTGTAAGGGAACCGGAAGAAGACACGTTGAATGTGTACGTCTCCCCACTATTCGGGCATTTCGGCGCTTCCTCCAGATAGCCCTTGTTCACCAACTGTTGTACTGTATCGGGATACGATCCCTCGGCGAGACGGTAGTTTTCCGCTTGGGCCAACAGGACTTTTCTGTTCGCTTCGTCTGCTTGACTCTCGGCCACGTCTCCCGTTTTCGCTAAATTGGGCAGTGCAATGGCGAGAATGATCCCAATCACGAACAATACGATCAACATTTCGATGAGCGTAAAGCCCCTCTCATCCTTCCTCATTTTCAGCGAATCCCCCTTTTCAATCTACAATCCCTCCACCAGTGACAAAATCGGGACAAACAGTGCCAACACCATCAAGCCTAATGCAATCCCGATGACGAGTATGAGCAACGGCTCCCACACGCGCAGTACCCACTGAATTCGCTCTTCTAGCTGCTCGTCTGCCATTTCCCCGCTGTAGAGCAACGTCTCTGCTACCGTTCCCGACGACTCTCCAATGGCCAACTGTCTCGGCAAAAAAGGGTGAAAAAACTTGTCCGCTTCCGGAACAAAAGAATCTTGCAAACTGAAACCTCTCTTCAACCGCTCTTGGACTCTTAAAATCGCGCGTCGGCTGCCGTTCCACGGCCAGCCTGCCAACACAGTTTCAAACGCTTTTAAAAGCGGCGTCCCCGCTTGGAGCAACAGCCCGAGCTGCCAGCAAAAGACTGACGTCACCCGCAATTGCACGACCTCCCGAACCATCGGTATCGCAAGACCGATGCGCATGAGGGCTCGGATCACGCCTTTCTTGTAAACCATGGTGAGCAAAACGAACAAAATGAACGCCGCAATGGCAAGGTAAACGCCTGCCTGATTCGCTCTGAGCAACCATGCGGTGTACCAGGGCAGATCGAGACCGATGGTCTCGTACAGTGTAGCGAACCGGGGCAAGACAGTTGTCTGCAGCAAGACGAACGACATGGCCATTAACAGTAAGACGAAGAGGGGATACATCAGCCCTTTCAGGAGCGTTTGCCGTATGTCGTGCTTGCGCCGGTAGTACCATTCGCCCTTTTGCAGCGCCCTGACCAAACTCCCGTGATGTTCTCCCGCCTTGACAAAAGAGACAAACAAAGGGGGGAATTCCCTCTGTTCCATCGCCTCTCCCAAAGGCATCCCTCGGTCGAGTTCGTTCACAATAGCCGTGATCGCCTCTTCGATCAACCCCGTTCCAGAGTCGCGGACGAGCAACAGCGCTGTCCTCAGTCCGACCCCCTGCTGTAACAATTGGTTCAGTTGTCGGCAAAAGCTGGCGATCTCGATGGCACGCATCCCCCTTCGCCTGTTAAACATCGATGTTCACGACCCGCTGCAGTTCTAGTCGCGACGTCTCACCGGCGCTCATTAAGGAAACCAAGTGCTCGCGCAACGGCACCATCCCCCGTTGCAACACGTGATGTCGAATTTGGTTCGCGGATGGATACTGTACAACCAGTTCTTGCAATTCTTCATCCACTGACAACACTTCAAACGCTGCAACCCGCCCGTAATACCCACTTCCCCCGCACCGCGGACACCCTTCGCCCTCTCCTGTACAGTGACTGCAGATTTTGCGTACCAGACGCTGGGCAATGACGCCAGTTACGGATGAAGCGACTAGGTAAGGCGGCACTCCCATGTCCATCAGGCGCGTCATGGCGCTGGCAGCATCGGCTGTGTGCAAGCTCGTCATGACGAGGTGCCCGGTTAACGCCGTCCTGACGGCAATTTCCACTGTTTCCCGGTCTCTAATCTCCCCGATCATGACAACGTCGGGATCGAGGCGCAAGATGGATCGCAGCCCGCGGGCGAATGTCAAACCGGTCTTCTCGTCGATCTGGACTTGGTTGACTCCGTCAAGGCGGATTTCGACGGGATCTTCCAGGGTTACGATGTTGCGTTCTGTCGTGTTCAACTCACGCAGTATCGTGTACAAAGTCGTCGTCTTGCCCGAGCCAGTAGGACCTGTGACGAGGAGAAGTCCGCTCGGCTGTACAATCCATTTTTGCACTTGTGCGAGCTGCCCTTCGTCCATCCCGAGTTCCTCCACACGTGAAAACGGATTGTACGGCTGTAACAGGCGCAACACCATTTTTTCACCGTAAAGTGTCGGAATTGTTGCCGCTCGTATCTCGATGTTTTCCCGGCTGAAACCGCCGTCCTGCGGAAGTCGTTTTTCCCCGATATCCATGTCGGCCATAATTTTTAACTGGGATAGGAGAGAGGCGCATCGTGCCATCGGCAGTAAACGGTACAACCGCAATGTCCCGTCGATGCGAAAGCGAATACGCACATGTTTTTTCCCCGGTTCGATATGAATGTCACTCGCCCGCGCCTCCACCGCTTCGTCCAACATATTCGGGACAAACGTGGCCCAACTCACCTGGCATCCCTCATCATACTATTTTACTCTTTTATTTCTATTATTCTCCATTTAATGATAAATTCCTCCTAGTTCTTTAGTTTCAAATTGTGACAATCGGTGAAAATGAGTGGGAGCTTTCTTCGCCTGAAATAATTCACTCAAAATATGTCGAGCGGTGTATATTATGTATCTTTCGATTCCATCCTATAGAGTAGAAAGTGACACGCGCTGGGGAGTAGCCAAGCGGTAAGGCAACGGACTTTGACTCCGTGACGCGTAGGTTCGAATCCTGCCTCCCCAGCCACTTCCCCTTTTTCCAGACTCCTCACCTCCCTCTCTGACTGGCAACATTTTAGCATAGACTTTTCCCCTTCGATTCGTTACGCTTATAGGTACTTGTGATATTTGAAGGGTGAAAACGATGTGGTGGATTGTAGCTGCTTGCTTTGGCATCTTCGTTGTCATCTGGGCTGTCGCCCGGCGTAACACATTTCACGCTGTGTTGAACGAGATTCGTCTCGATATAGATAAACCACTCAACGAGAGAGGGTTGCGCATCCTGCACTTGTCGGATCTGCATGTAGAACGCCTGTCTGTGAAAGCAGAAGATCTCGTACAACGGTGTAGAGCGTATCAGATCGACCTCATCGCATTGACCGGCGACTTTCTCGACCAGGTGGACAGCATGGACAAGTTTTTGTCCTACTTGGATCACATCGTTCAACTAAAACCGCAGTACGGCATTTACGCTGTATTTGGCAATCACGATTATGTCATTGAACCGTTTCTTCCGAAATTGAAAAACGAGATGGAGAAACGGGGATGCCACGTTCTGATCAACGAACACAGAACGGTTGAAGTCGGCAACAAGCGGCTCAACATTATTGGAATTGACGACTATTACAGCGGCCACAGCGACGTCGCCAAAGCTTACAGCAACCTGCCTGAAGACGGAGTTAACTTAGTTCTCACCCACGACCCCACGGTCGTTCTCACGATGAACGCGTACCCTTTCGACTACTTGTTGTCCGGCCACTTTCACGGTGGACAGATTCTTTACCCAAAGGCGTACCACTTGTACAAAATGAGTGAACTTCCAAAGAGGCAAGTAATCAAAGGACTTCATTTTCATGACAAGAAAGCTTTTTACATTAGCGAAGGTCTCGGCCAAACCGGCGTCAACATGCGGTTGCGTTCCCGCCCTGAAATAACGGTTCACACGTTGGAGTCAGCCCGTCATTCCAGTTGACGCTCATTCAGTCGCAGTCACGTTTGTGGCTGATCGTCCAGGTACCGTTCCAACAGGTCCCTCTTGGACATAAACACCCTTTTTGCCACCAGTTTATCGGATTTCTGGTAGATGCGAGCGACTCCCTCTGGATGGCAAAGGGACAAGATGAGTTTAAAGAAGAAGGTTTTGTACCAGCGCACCAGCGGCGAGTCGATATCCCGCACGAAAAATCCGAGGGGTTGAGCGCCGCGGTACAAAATTGTCGTCCCGACAACTCCCGTTATTTTGTCTGCATTCGGGTGCTCCGCCACGAATTTCGCCAAAGCGGGCAGGGACGTTTTCACTTCTTTTAGGGCCGCTAACCCAAGCCGCATTTCGCCTGTCATCCCCGCAAGGCGATGGGCCAGTTGACAGTTGTGAATGTGCAGTTTAACGTAATAATCCCCGGGAGAGACCACGACTTCTTGTTCGGATCTTAAGGGTTTCCCCCCATATTTTTTTATGACGACGCGAAAAATGTTGTTGTTCTGCTGATCGACATAACACAGTCGAGTGCAGCGGTAGTATATTTTGTCCCACAAGCGCCACGTCGTCAGCAACGCTCCGTTCATGGGCGGTCTCACCTCTTACATCCGAGAACTGTTCATTATTATTTAATGAAGTTCTTTGATGCATACGGTGAGTTCACACGCAGTTTCAGGAAAATAAAAAAGGCCTCCCTCTGACCGAGGGAGGCCCGCAACGCCTGCTCAGTCGAAGTAAGAGGCAAATTCCCGTTTGTCGTCTAACGTGAACGTCTTCATTTCAGTGTGTTGTACCGCGTCGTTCACTAACTCCTCCACGTCCAAGTTCGCTTCGTTCTGTCTCGTCCGCTCCAAGTTCGGGCGCGTTTGCGGCGATTTAGGAACAAAGACAGTGCAACAGTCTTCGTAAGGGAGAATGGACGTCTCATACGTTCCGATTTCCTTGGAAACCCCGATAATTTCTTGTTTATCCATCCCAATAAGCGGCCGCAACACAGGCAGTTGAACAACCTCGTTGATGGCCCGCATGCTTTCCAACGTTTGACTGGCAACTTGCCCCAGACTCTCGCCAGTGGAGAGGGCAAGGGCGCCACGTTTTTCCGCCAGCTGCTGGGCGATCCGGAACATGAATCGCCGCATCACCGTAATCGTAAAACTCTCTTCACACTGTTCCCGAATGTTTGTCTGAATCTCTGTAAACGGCACGACGTGCAAGTGAATGGGGCCTCCATACACTGCCAGCTGACGCGTCAAATCTTCCACTTTTTTTAAAGAGCGTTCACTCGTGTACGGGTAACTGTGAAAGTGGACGGCCTCTATTTCGACGCCGCGTTTCATTGTGAAGTATCCGGCTACCGGGCTGTCGATCCCTCCTGACAGAAGTAGCATCACTTTACCGCTGGTGCCCACCGGGAGCCCTCCCAGGCCCGGGAAGCGTTCTGTGTACAAGAAAACCCCTTGCGGACGTATTTCAACGGTTAACGGGTAGTCCGGTTCGTGTACGTCGACTTTGAGGTGTCGAGTATTGCGGAGGACGTGGGCCCCGACCTCTCGGTTGACCTCCTGGGAAGTGAGGGGAAATTGCTTGTTGGCCCGCTGCGTTTCCACTTTAAACGTGACGTTTGGCATGTCGTGTTTCTCCATTAAGGCTAAAGCCGCCCCTTTCACCTCTCCGATGTCCAGTTCGGTCCGTACGACGGGGCTGACGCTGACGATCCCGAACACCTGTTGAAGCGCCTGGGTAATCGACACGGCATCGGCGCCGTTTAAGTGAACGAACATCCGACCGAACGTCTGTTGAACAGTAACACCTGAAAACGGGTCGAGCTTTTGTCGGATGTTGTGCAGTAACCGTTCCTCAAACATGCGCCGGTTCCGTTTCTTTAACGCTAACTCACCGTAACGAACGAGCAACATATCGGGTCTCACTAGTTTTCACCTACCTCTCGCCGTAGACGTCGTACCGTCTGCTCGATAGCTTTAACGGCTTGTTCTATGTCTTCCCTGGAAGTGTTCTGTCCCATACTGATGCGCAAGGTCCCTTCCGCTTCTGCCTCGCTAAGATTGCAAGCAGCGAGCACGCGGCTCGGGACGTTCCGCTTGGATGAACAAGCTGACTTCGTCGAGACGTAAACCCCGTGTTCTTCTAAAGCGTGCAGGAGCACTTCCCCTTTCAATCCCGGAAAAGACACGCTGACAATGTGCGGTGCGCCGCCTTCCCGTGTCGTGTCTCCGTTCAGCTTGGCACCCGGTATGTCCGCCAAGCGCTCTAACATGAACTGTTTCCACTCGGACCACTGGCGGCGGTGGGTGTGGAGGCGTTTGCGGCTCATTTGCATCGCTTTCGCCAAACCAGCGATCCCGGGGACGTTTTCCGTCCCGGAGCGCCTGCCGCTCTCTTGACCTCCTCCCGCGAGCAACGGGTGCAACTGAATTCCGTTCCTGACGTACAGGACGCCTGTTCCTTTTGGACCGTGAAATTTGTGGCCGGATAAAGACAGCATATCGATTCCTTCCAGTCCATCGGGCAGAGGGACTTTTCCGAACGCTTGAACGGCGTCGACGTGAAACAGCGTTTTCCGCCGCCTGTGCAACACCCGGGCTATGTCGGCGATGGGCTGGACAGTCCCGATTTCATTGTTGACAGACATAACCGAAACGAGAACCGTGTCATCCCGCAAAGCGTGCTCTACTTGTTCAGCTGAAACGCGCCCCAAATGGTCTGGCTTGAGAAAAGTGACGGCAAACCCGTCACGTCTTAGCTGTTCAAAAGCTTGGTACACGGAGGCGTGTTCAATTTCGGTCGTGATTACGTGGCGCCCCCGTTCGCGGTACTGCATGGCCGCTCCTTTTATCGCCAGGTTGTTGCTTTCGGTGCCGCCTGACGTAAAGACAATTTCCGACGGATCGACACCCAGCTGCCCGGCTGCAATCTGTCTCGCTTCCTCCAGCAGCCTTTCGCCTTTTAATCCAATTCCGTGCAGAGAGGACGGGTTGCCGTATACGTTCAGCATGACGTCGCTAACGACGCGCACTACTTCCGGCAACGGCTGAGTCGTTCCACTGTTGTCCAAGTAAATCACTGCCAGCTACCCCTTTATATCCAGAAAGTCCTTTGCTTTATCGTGTGGAAAATCTTACGTTATCATAACACAATCGGACCAACCGGTAAATTTACGGAATCCGGATCGGGAGACTCCTCCCGTCCCGGCCCACAATCGTGTCACAGGGGAACTGAACAGCTCTTTCACTCCAAGACAGCCACACAGGCTGGCAGGTTCCCACTTTACCGTGGACAGATGTGGCTCCACAGTGAACTTGCGCCTCCTCGTCGTCCGCACAAAAATAGGGAACAGCCCTCGACGGAGATCTGTTCCCTTATCTCAAGATGACAAGATTGACACGTCTGTTCAACTGCCTGTTGTCGGCCGAATCGTTCGGCTTCACCGGCCGGTACTCTCCGTAACCGACGATGACCATCCGGGCAGGATCTATTCCCGTACGTTCCAAGAAATTTAATACGCTGCGAGCACGCGCTGTCGAGAGTTCCCAATTAGATTCAAAGCGACCGCTCACAATCGGCAAATCATCCGTATGTCCCTCGATGCTGATCGTATTGGTCAATTCATTTAACAGTGGGACTAGCGGTTCCAACACGTGTTCGGACGATTTTTTCAACTCCGCCCTTCCCAAATCGAATAAAATGTGCTCCGCAAACGTAATTTCGACACCGCGGCGTGCGTTGACCACTTGAATATCCGACTCAAGCTGATTCTCCACCACGTAACGCTTGATTTTAGCATACAGGGCGTCCAATTCCTCGTCTCGTTTACTGCTGCCGTCACCTTCTCCTTTTTCCCCTTCAGACTCCCTGTGGTCGAGCTGACTTAGGTCCAATCCCTCTTTTTCAGGAGGGTGGGGCGCAATATGTGCCCGCTCCCCCAGCTCGATAATCGATGGATCGGAGGTGAATTGAACCGCCAACGACCGGGCAATAGACTCAAACTTTGCCGCATCCACTTGACTGATGGCGTACATCATCACGAAAAACGCGAGCAACAACGTAATCAGATCGGCATAGGTGACAAGCCACCTGTCAACGTTCTCTGTTCCCTTATGACTCCGTCTACGCCGTCTCCTCATAGGCGACTCCTCTCTGCCGCTCTTCTCCGGAGAGCAACGTTTCCTTTTCCTCTGGCGTTAAAAAGGCCAGCAGCTTTTTTTCCAACATTTTGGGGTTCTCCCCCGCTTGAATAGACAAAATACCTTCTACCATCATCTCTCGCACTGTGACCATTTGTGCGTTGCGAAACTTCAGTTTATTAGCCAGAGGGAAGTAAATGACGTTCGCGAAAGCGACACCGTACAGCGTGGCCATAAACGCAACAGCAATGGCGGGACCGAGCGCCTCGGTATCTGTCAAGTTTCCGAGGACGTGGACCAACCCCATCACCGTCCCGATGATTCCCATCGTGGGCGAGAATCCTCCAGCCGTCTCGTATATTTTGGCGCCCGTCTCATGTTGCTTCTCGAAAAAATCCAACTCTATTTCCAGCATTTGTTTGATGAGTTCAGGGTCGCTACCGTCTATCACGAGTTGCAATCCCTCTCTCATCATCGGATCGACCTCCATATTGTCCAAGTGGCTTTCCAGTGCGAGAACCCCTTCGCGCCGAGCGATTGTCGCCATTTCGACCAGCTGTTCAATCGTCTCTTTTGTATTGAGATCGGGTTCGCGAAAAGCCATCATCGTCATAGCTGGCAGTCGCTTCAGTTCGCTGAACGGATACGACGCGATCACAGCACCGAACGTCCCGCCTATGACAATCAACAACGCCGTCACTTGAAACAAGGCACTAATGTGTCCACCTTCCAACAAAAACCCTATCAGGAGTGCGAGAATGCCTAAAATAAGTCCTACGAATGTCGTTAAATCCATGTCCATCCTCCTATCTGCTCTACCACCTTCACCGTCTCAAACGGGTGTGTGCAAACCGATAAACCTTCTTACGTATTGATATCGACGTTCCGTCCTCTTTTTTTTACCGTTGAGGACCTGCTCCTATTATCGGCTGTTCCACATCTCGGCAGCAGACGGAAAAAAGTCCTAAAAACTAAAAAAGGGCTGTCTGCCAGCCGAAAGTTCAGCTGCAGACACCCCCACATTCGCGACAGTGGCCACCAGTCTTACTTAGACTCGTCAAAATCGCTAAGCATCGCTTTGTACTCTTCGATTTTTCTTTCAAGACAGTCTTGACAAATCAATGTGGTCGTGCCTTCACTTTCGTCAATACCGGAAATTCCGTCAGGGGTTACTTCTTTCAATTCGTCACAATAATCACATATATCGATACGTGTAGACAAAAAGACAACCCCTTTACTCCTAACTGACGTCCATTATACATGAGTTTTGGCGTTTTCACAATTCACGTTCGCGAAAGGACCATTTTTTTCTAGAGGTGTGGTACAATATTTTTGGAAGCGATTACGATTGAATGAAAGGGTGTCGTACACGGTGAAGGCGGTATGGACCCCGACTGAATCCTTCGTACAGTCTACGCGTTTGCACAGATGGATGACACAACTCGGCTTTGACGATTACGACGACTTTTTTCAAGCGTCGGTCCAAAACATCGCCTGGTTTTGGGGTGAGGCAGAAAAGGCGCTGGACATTCGCTGGTTCAAGCCGTACGAAAAAGTTGTCGATCTCTCCCGCGGTAACATGTGGCCAAAATGGTACGTCCGGGGGAAACTCAACGTCACCCACAACGCGGTCGACAAGTGGTTGGAAGACCCGCGAGTCCGCACACGCCCAGCTGTCGTGTGGGAAGGTGAAGACGGAAAGGTTCGTTCCTTCACGTACGAAGAAATCGCTGTACGCGTCAACCGTGTGGCAAACGGACTGAAAAAGCACGGCATCCGAAAGGGTGACCGCATCGCTCTGTACATGCCGATGATTCCGGAAACAGTCATTGCCATCCTGGCGATCATCAGAATCGGCGCGATATTCATCCCGTGCTTTTCCGGGTTTCCCGCCGACGCTGTGGCAAAACGGTTAGAGCATGCCCAAACGAGCATGTTGATGACGGCAGACGGTTTTCTACGCCGCGGCAAGCCAGTCCGAATGAAAGAGGAGGCGTCAAAAGCGTGTGACCGAGTGGACAGCGTGCAAAAATTAATCGTCGTACGCCACCTGAAACTTGACATTCCCTGGCACCCTGAACGCGATACAGATTGGCTCGAACTCGAATCGGGCCAACCGGACTGTCCATGTGAAGTGACATCGGGCGACGACCCCTTTATGATTATTTACACATCCGGGACAACCGGGAAACCGAAGGGCGCCGTCCACACGCATAACGGCTTCGCCCTCAAGTCCGCATTCGATGCCGGATTCGGTATGGATGTCAAACCGGGGGACGTCATGTGCTGGTTGACCGACATGGGATGGATGATGGGGCCTTTCCTCGTGTTTGCGACTCTATTCAACGGTGCGACGATGGTCATTTACGAAGGGACGCCGAACTTCCCCACTCCCGATCGCCTATGGAAGCTCGCGTCGGACCACAGCCTGACACATCTCGGCGTTTCGCCGACGCTGATCCGCTCCTTGATGCCTCATGGAGCCGACCTTGCACACAAACACGATCTTTCCACCCTTAAAGCGATCGCCTCGACAGGTGAACCGTGGAATTCCGAACCGTGGCACTGGCTGTTCCGTGATGTCGGGAACAACCGCATACCGATCATCAACTACTCAGGCGGCACGGAAATTTCAGGCGGTATTTTGGGAAATGTGCTCGTCAAGCCGATTGCCCCCGCGAGTTTTAACGCCCCTTTACCGGGCATGGACGCTGATGTATTCAACGCTGAAGGCCAGCCTGTGCGAGGAGAAGTCGGCGAATTAGTGATTAAACAACCATGGGTGGGGATGACGAACGGTTTTTGGCAAGAGCCGGCCCGGTACGAAAATACGTACTGGAGTCGCTGGAAAGGGACGTGGGTGCACGGAGATTGGGCCGTGCGGGACGAAAACGACTTCTGGGTGATCACCGGGCGTTCTGACGACACGTTGAACATCGCCGGCAAACGCCTCGGTCCAGCCGAAATGGAATCGGTGCTCGTCGACCACCCTGCGGTACTGGAAGCGGCTACTGTCGGTATTCCAGACGACATTAAAGGAGAAGTGGCCGTCTGTTTTGTTGTCTTACAGCCAGATTGTCAACCGGCGCAACACTTGGGAGAGGAACTCGTCCAGTGGGTGACAGACCGTATGGGGAAAGCGTTGCGTCCGAAAACCGTCCACTTTGTTGCTGACCTGCCGAAAACGCGGAATGCCAAAATCGTGCGCCGCGCCATCCGCGCCGCCTACCTCGGCGAAAGTGCCGGGGACCTAACCAGTCTCGACAACCCTCAAGCTGTAGAAGCCATCCGCCAACTCGGTCATACAACAAAATGAAATCATGGAGCACAGGGTTCGATTGACCCGATCACGTACTGACACGCTCAAACGGTTTATCTCGGTAGCGCCAACGTACGTGCAGGCGAAAGAAAGCCGGGTGACGTGGAACGATAGGCCAGAGCTCGGGATCGGTTAGATCCTTCTGTGATTGACAGCAAACGGATGCAATGACAAGCCTTAAAACAAAAGGAAAAAGAGATCTCTTGAGCGAGACCTCTTTTAACGAAGTTTTCTCATGATAAAAATTAAAAATTGGAGCGGATGACGGGAATCGAACCCGCGTTTCAAGCTTGGGAAGCTTGTGTTCTACCATTGAACTACATCCGCACGTGGGACTACTTGCATTATAGCAAGAACACACTCCCTTTACAATCCCCCCAACACGAGACGATTTATTCTGAAAATAAAAAAAACGCGCTATATACAGAAGGCTCCCGCGTACGGGAGCCTTCACAGTACATATCGACTACCTGAAATAGGCGGGTAAGACCAACAAGGCCATTAACAACGAAAAAGCGCCAATGACCATCGCCCATATCCCCGTCGTACGTGAGCCTTGCCGGAAGGCAAGGTATCCGACGATGATCCCTGCCGGAGCTAAAACGGCAGGCAAAATAAAAATGCTGACCAAGGAAAGGATAATCCCGGCAATTCCTAATCCACGCCCTTCATCCCCTTGAGCACTGCGCCCTTCGTCTGCAGGTTCTTCAGCGCTACGCAGCATCGGATCGGCAATTTCCTCAGCCGCCTCTACGTCTTCCCGCTCAGACCGGATATCTTCCGGGTCGCGGTCATTTTTTCCGATGGGTTCAGCGGCTCCCAATGGTGAACTGATTTCCTCTTCCTCAGCCGGATCTTCACGCATCAGTTCTCCCTGATATGAATCGTTGAGATATGCACTTTCATCAAGCTCGTCCTGAACTCGATTCCCTTCGTCCGATTCGGTCAGGCCGCTGTTTTGCGCCCCGAATGCCTGTTCGTACGGAATCACCTTTCGGTCTCGGGTATCCTTTCCGTTTTCTTCGGCCACATCACAACCCTCCCTTTCAGGTATACCGTTAGTATGGAGGATTTAAGCCGAATGTATATTGGAAGTTATAAGGAATGAAAAGGTGATTTCCATGTATAATTGTACAAGACGTTTCATCGTGCTAACATGGAGACATTGAGGATTTGAGGGGATGCCTTGCGAATGGAAGCCTTAAGCCAACTCGTGGACGACTTAGGGGCATTTTTTTTGGAACACGGCATGTGGGGATTGATGTTTGTTTCCTTTGCCGACAGCTCCTTTTTTCCAGTTCCGCCTGATTTCTTGCTCATTCCGCTGGCGATTGCGCGGCCGGAGCTGGCGTTTTGGTACGGCATGCTGACGACTGGCACATCAGTGCTAGGCGCTATGTTTGGTTGGTGGATCGGCCTCAAAGCTGGCAGACCGATCCTCTACAAATTATTCCCTGAAGACAAAATAAGAAGAGTCGAAAAATACTATGAAAGATACGGAGGGGCCGCGATCGCGGTCGGGGGGTTCACTCCTTTGCCGTACAAAGCGTTTACAATTACAGCGGGTATGGCCAATATCACATTAAGGCAGGTAATCTTGTGGTCCATCCTATCCCGTGGAGCCAGATTTATGTTGGAAGTTGCCATCATTGTCTATCTCGGGGAACAAGCCCAAGATTTTATTCACGATTATTTCGGTCCGATTACGATCGTTACCGTCATCGTCATCATGATCGGATATATTGGATACCGCTCGTACAAGGCGCGTCAATGGTCATCGAACAAAAAACAGGTTTGACCCTTTCGCAGTTTGTTCATCAGGCACGCTCTAAAGGGGTCAGTTTACGATCCAAGTAGTGATACACGCGGGCAACGAGTTTCGGATTGAAACCGAAGTCTACAAAGCGGCTGCGCAAAGCGACATGCAGATCGACTGCCGACTGAACTGGAGTAATGGCGTAGACCGTCACGACGATGTCGTGTTTCAATCCGAGCGGATCGCGATATTCCATCATCACTTCGCCGCGGTTTTCGTTTACATGTACAAGCTGGACATCTGTCGCTTCCCTGGCAAACTGTACAACTTCTTGGCACACTTTCTTTTGTTCACCTCGGTAATACCGAGTGCGCAAATGCTCTTCTTTTACATGCTCACCAGTATCTGTAACACCTGTAAAAAAACGCCTGAACGCTGACATGTTCACACTCCCTAGCCCACTGTTAACCTCGCACTTTCTCTTCAAGCCGTTCAATACGGCGCAACATATCCTGCAGTAACGCTTCTTGCCCGGTCTCTTGAGAGACAGATTCCCGCAACGTTTTTAACTGTTCTTTCAGTTCACGGTTTTCTTCAATTAAGTATTCAAAATTCTTAATCACCAAATCCAGAAACTCGTTCACTTCATCGACATCGTAACCGCGAAACGAATATTTAAAATCTTTGTTAAATATATCCAGTGGTGTTAATCGTTCCATTTTCTCCCCCTTAACCTCTCTTGTCCTTTTAAACTTTATTATACCGTACAAGGTTGTATTTTTGTCTAGTCAAATAAAAAAGGAGCTCTTTCGAGCCCCGTATTGGTGTGCTTTTCCTAAATCAATGAGCTGTCGGGAAAACACGCCGAATCGTCTCGTTGATCTCATCCATCATGCCGTCGACCGGCTGTCCGTTGCGAATATCCCGTGCGTATCCGTTCACCCTGTCAAAAAAGTCTGGATCTGCGGAAACGTACACATTCGCAATATCCCGGTCGAGATGGCGCACTTCATCCGAAATGCGTTCTTTCAAGTCGTTTGTGACCCGGCCTTCTTGGTCTCCCGGAAGATCTACGGCTACAAACGCATTGTCGTCCGTCAACAAAACCGTCGCGGCATCAATCTCACGCATGTTCGTCAGTCTGTCTGCAACGTCATCAGCTAGGCGCATGTTACCTTCGACTCCGCCGCCGGCATTATTCTGAGTTCCGTTATCATTCATCCCGGATCGGTTGCCGCCAATGTTTCGGTTTCTGTCATTGTCCGCGAAACCGTTGTCCCCCGTGTCTCGGTTGCCGTTGCCCATCCAACCGTTATTCCGGTCCCCCATATTATTCCCGATGTCGCCAGGGGCCCTTGTCTGATCGGGGTTGTTGAGATTGTCATCGTCCGGCCGCTCTTGGGCCGCACACCCTGCCATGAGCGCGATCACGAGTACGGATACCATCGCCAAACGAAGCCATCGGATTTGCCGCATTGGCATGCTAATTCCTCCTTTATACGGGTTACACTGATAGTGTGAGCGAAAAAGGAGGAATTATACACAAAAACTCCCGCCGAAGCGGGAGCCGAACGAACCGATCGACTATTATTCTCTTGTGGCAGCGACGAACAAGAGCACAAACCGAAGCAGTTCTACAAGTGCCAACAGTGTAGAAGCGACGTACGTGAAGGCGGCAGCGCCCAACACTTTGTTCACCCCGCGCTCCTCCTGGTTGCGGATAAAGCCGTTTTTGAGCAGAATGTCTTTCGCTCGACTGCTGGCATTAAATTCGACAGGCAGTGTCACAAGCTGAAACGCCACGGCCCCGGCGTAAAACAGTACGCCAAGTCCAAACAGTTCTAAAAACCCCAAAAAGAGACCGGCTAAAAGCAAGAACGGGGCAATCCCGGACGTTAAGTTCACGACGGGGAACATGCGGTGGCGCAGGACGAGCATGCTGTACTGCTCCTTGTGCTGAATGGCGTGCCCGACCTCGTGAGCGGCGACGGAAACGGCAGCAATGGAACTCCCGTAGTAGTTGTTTTCCGAGAGTCTGACCACCCGTTTAATCGGATCGTAGTGATCGGATAAAACCCCGCGCACCGGCTCAACTGCCACGTCGTACAGCCCGTTCTGGTCCAAAATTTGCCGCGCTACTTCCGCACCGGTCAACCCAGAGGAAGCTGCTACTTTCGACCATTGGTTGTAATTTCCCTTGACCTTAAATTGAGCCCAAATGGTGAGCCCAAAGCAGGCAAACGTCAGCAACAGCAAAAGTCCCATCATCGCAGAAAAACAGTCCTCCCCTTCTACCTTTTTATGTTTGTATACGATCGATCTTTAGGTTAGTTTCACACCTACTTTTATTTTATCACAAACAATGGCAGCGCATGAAACAAGTCATGACAACTTTTTTTAATTTCCATATACGAAGTTGATCACGAGTCCGGCAACGAGCAGCACAAATAGTGCAACGACGATCCACATCCCTTTGTTGTTCTTTTTCATCGCTCCCATCTCTCCCCGTCAGCTTTTTTATCTATTTTATCAGCTTTTTTAAAAATCGAAAATCACTTTTGCGCTTCAAGCAATATCCATCCGTGCGGTGAGATTTCATCCTCAACTATGTCAGGATTTGACATCAGCTCGGCCGCTACATCCGTGTCGAACGTTACGTACACTTCTTCCACTTCCGGCTGGTTGACCCAGCTTCTCAGCAATTCCTGCATATTTTGCTCTGTTTCCACGGCCAAATCGCCGGAGCTCAACACGCCAACGTACAATTTCCTGCTGCGCTCTACAAGTACGGCGTCTTCCACTTGTTCCATGGCTTCTACCCACTCGTGCAACTCCTCTGCAAACGAAGGCGCCTCTTCTGTTTGCCGGACCCGAATGTACTCGCGAGGAGCGAACGGCTCTACTTCCAACCCGTTTCGTTTACGCTCTTCCAAGACGGGATCACATCCGTTTAAGATGGCACAACACGTATACATTAGAGCAAATGTGAGCACTTGGCGTCGGTACACGTGAAATCACTCCCTGGTGTTAATTTGCGCTTAAGCAGGAAGGCTTATTCTGTTAGTCGCGGGCCCCTTTTTCCATCGTCAGCTAAGTCGTCTTGTACACTGTGCTCCCACAAGGGAACGCCTGTGCGGTAGGCGGCGCGGGAAATCATGTGCGCGCCAACCGGGGCGGTCAGGAAGAGAAAAACAATCCCGAGCAGCAGTTTTACACTGACGACACCGTGCTCGGCCATGAAGTAGGTCATACAGCCGAGTAGAATACACATGATCCCCAAAGTCGAGCTTTTGGTGACAGCGTGCATGCGGGTGTATATGTCGGGAAACCGGAGCAGTCCAACCGTTCCGAAAAAAGTGAACACCACACCGACGACAATAAGGCCGCTAACGATCAGGTCAATCAACGATAACACCCTTTATCAAAAACTTGGAGAAGGCAACCGTCGCAATAAACGACAATATGGCAATGACCAGAATGGCGTCTAAATACGTGAGCGAATCCAGCTTAATCGATAAAATGCCAATGACCCCGATCAAGTTGACGCCGATGGTGTCGAGGGACACGACCCGATCGGGCAAGGTGGGGCCGACTAAGACGCGGTACGTACATCCGGCAATCGAGACGGCCAAGGCACTCAAACTGACTGTACACACGATGTCGATCATCGAGTCACCTCCCGAATCCGTTTCTCAAACGTATTTTTGATGTCGTCACTTACTTCTTCCGCTGCGGAAATATCCAGCACGTGAATGTACAGAGTCGAGTTGTCCACGGATACGTCGACGCTCAACGTTCCCGGTGTCAACGATATTAGATTGGCGAGGGTCGTAATTTCCCGCGGGGAACGCAGATGGATCGGGAGAGCGACAATTCCAGGTGTAAAAGCTTGTTGCGGTTTCGCCACGTGTTTGATGACATCGATGTTAGACAGAATCAACTCTTTCAAAAAAATACCGATCAGCACGACGAGGGCCACAATGCGCCTGCCGTAAAACGGCGCTGGAAGAAAACGCCGCAGGAGGAACAGTAACACAAACCCGAGCACATACCCGACAGCAAATGTCACCGGAGTCAAGTCGTTATTCAGAAACGCCCAGACGAAGGCCAGTATGAGGTTCACCAACACTTGCATTGCCACTGTCATCTACTCCTTCACATTTACGGACTCAATGTATAGGGACGGGTCCATCAACTGCTCTCCCGCCAGCGATATGTAAGGATAAACCCCTTCTGCCCCTAATCCGATGGCAACGGACAACACTACCAAAAAGGCAGCGGGCGCAAGCAGCGCACCGTCTCCCCTCATTTTTTTTCCGGCGGGGAACCGCTCCTCTCCCCAGACCCCGTATATAAAAATGCGCATGACAGAAAACAAAATGAGTAAACTCACCAGGAGGGATAAACCGACCACCCAGTAAGACGAAGCTTGAATCCCTCCCTGGAGGAGCAGCACCTTCCCGACAAATCCGCTCAACGGCGGAATACCGGCCAACGACATGGCGGCAGTGAAGAACAACCAGCCGAGCTGGGGATGCTTTTTGATCAATCCCCCCATATGCGCCAGTTTCTCCGTACCTGCGATTCCCACGATGACACCGCCCAACAAAAACAGGCACGCTTTAATGATCATGTCGTGTACGAGGTACAAAACAGCCCCGGTGACGCCCGCGTCGTTGTAAAATCCTAAACCCGTGAGTATGAGACCGACGGCGCTAATGACGTTGTAAGCTAATATGTGCTTCACATTTTCCGAACCGACGGCCCCGATAACCCCGATGACCATCGTGACCGCAGCAAATATGAGGATCATCGTGTGGGTAAAGGGCGTGTCGTTTACAAATATAAGGGTGAAGAAACGAAAAATGGCGTAAACCCCCACTTTGGTCAACAATCCGGCAAACAGGGCGGCGACTGGCGTCGGCGGTGCGGCGTACGAGTCCGGCAACCAAAAGTAAAGGGGAAAAAGCGCAGCTTTAATGGCAAAGACCACCAAAAACAAGACGCTCAACGCCGTGAGGACGCCTGGCTGGCCGCTATCAGCGACCTTCACGGACAAATCTGCCATGTTGAGCGTTCCAGTCACGGCGTACAAAAAGCCGAGTGAAATCAGAAACAGCGTCGATGAGACGACATTGACGACGACATACTTAAGGGATTCCCGCAATTGCCGCCGCGTTCCGCCCAACGCGATTAACGCGTACGACGCGATCAAGAGGACTTCAAAAAAGACAAACAAGTTAAACGCGTCACCCGTTAAAAAAGCTCCGCACACGCCTCCGACGAGAAACAAAAAGAGCGGATAGTAATAATGTCGCTCGCGCCCTTCCCCTATCCCCCGAAACGAGAAAAAGAGACAGGCCAATCCGACGAGGTGCGTGGTGAGGATTAACAGGACGGCAAACATGTCGGCGACAAACACGATGCCAAACGGTGCCGGCCAGTTTCCCGCGGCCAAAGTTTGAATCCCTTCTGCTGGTACTTGCCGGACTAAAAACAGCGCAATCCCTGTGCTCAAAAATAACCCGGCTGCACTCAGGACACGCTGTACGCCGACGCGCTCCTTCAAAAAAATGAGTAATATGCCAGTTAAAAGCGGTACAATGACCGGAAAGACAATAACGTTATTCATCCTGTGTCTCCTTAAACTGTTCCAAGTCGTCTGTTTGAAGCGCTCGATAAGAGCGGTAAGCGAGGACGAGGAGCACAGCGGTTACCCCGAAGTTGATGACGATGGCGGTCAAGATGAGAGCTTGAGGCAGCGGATCTGTATAAACGGCCGATTCCTGGTCGAGCACAGGAGAAGCTCCCCTTTTTAAGCCGCCCATGGTGAGCAAGAGAATGTGAGCTCCGTGAGAGATAAGCGATAAACCGAGAACAACGCGCAAGACGCTTTTGGACAGTATCAAATACGTCGCGACAGCGAACAAAACTCCTGCGGCAACAGACATGACCCATTCCATGTTACCGGTCCTCCCCAATTGTGAGTATCGCCGTCATCGTGGCACCTGTCACAGTCAAGTACACGCCGATGTCAAAAATGAGCGCCGTCGTGAGTTCGGTCTCGCCCAAAAGCGGCAGGTGAACATACCCGAAAGCATGGGTTAAAAACGGGTATTGAAGTACCGTTGCACCGATGCCGCACAGAAAGGCGATCGACAGGCCGAGGGCCATCACATGACGGAAATTGACGGGAACGGCCTTTTGGACCGTTTCCATCCCGAAAGCGAGGGACAGGAGCACGAAAGCAGAGGTCGTCAACAATCCCCCGACAAAGCCGCCCCCTGGGGAATGGTGACCGGCATTTAAGATAAAGACGGCAAAGACGAGAATGATAAACAAGACGACCTTCGTAACCGTCTGTAAGATGAGGTCATTTGTTTTCATTGACATCGCCCCCCGTTAAACGCAGTTTTACCAGCCCGTACACAGCGAGTCCGGCAATGCCGAGCACTAAAATTTCCAGCATCGTATCCGTCCCCCGGAAATCCACGAGAATGACGTTCACCACGTTGTAACCGCCTGCCTCTTCATAAGAGTTTTGCACGTAGTAGCTTGAAATAGGCTCGAACAGTTTCGAGCTGAAAGACGACAACGCCAACGCCGTCACCAGAATACCCACCGCAACGGACACGATCAGATGACTGACGGCGGTACGCCGTTTCTTTCGTTCGCGCTTCAATCGGGGCAAGTGATAAAAACAGAGCAAAAACAGCACCGTCGTCACCGTTTCAATGACAAGCTGGGTGAGGGCTAAATCCGGCGCTCGGAAATTGACGAAGAACAGAGCGACGATAAAACCGACGGCTCCAAGGGCGAGAATGGCCCTGATCCGGTGGCCGCTCACGGCAATGTAAAGGGCAGCGGCTATCATCGTCAACGCCAATAACAGTTCGTACGTGCTGACGGGCGATGCCTTTTCCGGAATGAGGGAAAAGGCGTTTTGCTCAAAGAAAACGTATCCGACGAAAAGCACTATAAACGTCAACATGTACACGAGGTAATCGCGCAAGGAACCTGTCATGTGCCAGTTCATCACCTGTCGGGGCACCCTTTCCGACCCGTCAAGCCAACTGTCGTAAAAACTGTTAAGGGACAATATTGGTGGAAAGGCTCTGTAGACCGCCTGCCAACGGGAGAGAGAGCGAAACATGACAAACCCGATCCCCAACACTCCGATCGTCATAAACAGCGGCCAGTTCAATCCGTGCCAATGGCTGATGTGTACAACGGGTTCCGACCCGGGGACAATCGCCTCCACGACGGGTGCCAGAATACTGTTAGCCACCAAGCCGGGACACAACCCGACGGCGACGATCATGACGGCCAACGTGACGGGGGGTATCAACATCCCTAAGGGCGCTTCGTGCGGCTTCTTTTCCAGTTTCTCCAACTGGGCTTGCCCGGTAAACACGTGAAACGACAACATCATGGAGTAAATAAAGGTGAAAATGCTGCCCAAAAACGCGACAATGGGAAAGACCAGTTGCCACGACACCTCTTCCGTCATGTTGACGGACGCCTGGAAAAACATTTCTTTACTGAGGAAACCGTTTGTCGGCGGTACGCCAGCCATGGCAAAAGTACCGATAAACGCAAGAGCTGCCGTCACCGGCATCAGCGCGTACAATCCCCCAGACGACGGATGTCCCGCGTCCCCGTTTCGTGGTCCACAATACCGGCGACCATAAACAAGCTCCCCTTAAACGTGGCATGGTTCAACAGGTGGAATACCGCCGCCAAAATGGCTAGTTCTGTCCCGTACCCGAGAAGGGCGATCATCAACCCGAGTTGGCTGACAGTGGAAAAAGCCAATATTCTTTTCAAATCTGTCTGGCGAATTGCCATAAACGCCGCCCAGAACATGGTGAACAGACCGACGCCTGTCACGGACCAGAACCACTGTTTTGTGTCTCCCAATACGGGCGTCAAGCGGGCCATGAGATAAACGCCGGCTTTAACCATGGTGGCCGAATGCAAGTACGCACTGACGGGTGTCGGGGCTTCCATCGCATCGGGAAGCCAAATGTAGAAGGGAAATTGAGCCGACTTCGAAAATGCGCCAATCAAAAACAACGACAAGATGGCCCCATAATACGGAGAACTGAGCACGGCATCAGCCTGTTGGAGCGTTTCTCTCACGCTGAAGGTTCCCGTCACCGAATGGGTGAGGACAATGCCCGCCAGCATGGCAAAACCGCCGGCGATGGTGATCAGCATCGATTTTTGGGCACCGTACTGGGACTGTTTACGGTGGTACCAGTAACCGATGAGGAGGAAGGAGGAGATGCTCGTCAATTCCCAAAACACGTACATCACGAGCAAGTTGTCGGAGAGGACGACCCCCAACATCGAGCCCATAAAGATGAGCAAATAGACGTAAAAGTAATGCAGCGGTTCGTCCTTTGCCAAGTAATAAACGGAATAGAGGACGACGAGAAACCCAATACCGGTAATGAGCAGAGCAAAGAGGAGTGACAAGCCGTCCAAGTACAGCGTCCAATTGATTCCGAGAGACGGCATCCAACTCACTTGTTGCGTGACCGTTTCAAAACGCCATACTTGCGGCAGAAAACAGGCAAAATAGCCAAAGAGCACTGCCGGAAGGATAAGCAAGAACCATCCGGTATGTACAAAGCGAAATCGCCGGTTCACCCAGGGCGTCGTGACAGCGATCGCAAAAGGTGAGAGAGTGGCCAGTGCTAAACCGGGCACGGCAGAACCTCCTTGCAACAACGTCGTTCCGCTCAATCAAACGTGCCAGATGACACAACCGTCATCGAATGCCGTTTTAAGGAACTTCAACTTGTGAGACGAATGTGGCGGCATTACTCTTAACAGTCGGCTTGAAATGGCAAATTACCCCCGCATCGGGGGTAATTTGCAGATCGTTACTGTCTTGGCTTAAACGTGTGGCAACACGTATCTCTGGAATGTTTTGCGTAATCCTGGTGAGACGTGTGGACCATCTCTCCGCCGACCTCTTCATTAAAGCGATGATCGGCATGCTCATTCACTTCCACCATGATGGCGTCAGCGTCACACTTGTTTCCTTCTGCCCAAAAGAAACAGTTGGCGACACTGCAGTAGACCTCAGGCAAAGAGATCACCTCCTGCCTTTAGGGTAAGCGGAACGCCTTGATGTATAAGTGGAAAAAGTTATGTCATGCTAAGGGCTTACATTTATTATTGTTTACATGAAAGGGAGAATTCATACGGTTAATCTTCACTGTAAAACATAATTTTTTTTCGTCGCATCCCAACATTCAACACGAGTCCAACCGCCAGCATGGTCGAGACGAGGGAACTTCCCCCGTAACTGATAAACGGCAGATTGATGCCCGTGACCGGCATCAAACCAACGGTCATTCCGACATTTTGGTAAATTTGGAACACAAGCATGCCGATAACGCCAGCTACAAGGTACGTGCCGAAGAAATCTTGGGCAGCCAGCGCAATGTGCACCATGCGGTAAACGAGGTAAATAAAGAGGCACAAAAGGACACTCGCTCCGACGAAGCCGAATTCTTCGGCAATAACTGGAAATATGAAGTCATTGTGGGCTTCTGGTATCCACATCCCTTGCGTTTGTGTCCCGTTTTGATACCCTTTACCGAGTAACTGACCGGAGCCGATGGCAATCATTCCCTGCACAATTTGCCAGCCGTTTCCGTCCACATCGGAGGTCGGGTCTAGAAAGGAACCGATGCGGTGAATTTGGTGGGGCTCCAACACTTTTTCCAAAATGGGCTTGTGGTAAAAGTACAACCAGAACACGCTTGCCACGGCCAGCGCCGCTATGAGCACAAGGACGAGAATAATGCGCCAGTCCAACCCCGCCACTAACAACATACTGGCGATGATGCCGAGAAAAATGAGAGCCGTCCCTAAATCGGGTTGACTGACAATGAGAGCGAACGGGATTGCAAAAATGAGGGCCGTTTTCAAAATGGCCTTCCCGCTCTTAATCCTGACTTCCTTCGTATCGGCCAACACTTTAGCCAGTGCCAAAATGATAAAAACTTTCATCAATTCAGACGGCTGAAACTGCGTAACTCCGAGATTCATCCAGGAACGCGCCCCTTTCGTATCGGTGGGGTCCATTCCGATTCCCGGCACGTACAAAAGGAGTAGGAGGACAATCCCCAAACCGTACAACCAGTACGCGTACTGACCGATGTGACGGTAATCGATTAACAGCGACAACAAAATGGCGACAAATCCAATTGCATACCACATTAACTGTTTTTCGGCAAAACTCGGATCGTAAAATTTGGCACTCGATATCGCCGTATAACTGATCACGCTTAATGCGACAATGATCAGCAATATGGGCACGTCTAAGTAGCGGAGCATTTTCAGTTCGCGCTTACGGTTCATCGGGCATCGCCTTTCACGTGATTCGTCTGCTTTATCATGCTATCATATAATTGCCTGTGTTAAAATGTCCAAAGTCGGACGTTTTGAGGGGATGACACATGACACGCGGAAAACCGGATTTTTTGCTTTTGTTCACCGTTTTTTTGTTAGTGGGGTTTGGGCTCGTCATGGTGTTCAGCTCCAGCTATTACATCGCCATGACCGAAACTGACGACAGCTACTTTTACTTTAAACGCCAGCTGCTTGCGGCCGTATTAGGGCTGTTTGCACTCTTTTTCGCCATGAATGTAAAGTTTACGCTGTACCGCAAACTGATGGCGCCGATGCTGGTCGTCACAGTCGTCCTTTTAATCGCCGTTTTCTTCATGGAGGAGCGCGGCGGAGCCCACCGCTGGATTATTCTTCCCGGTTTTCAATTTCAACCGTCAGAATTGGCAAAAATAACGGCCGTTGTCTATGCTGCATACATATTTTCCAAAAAACAGGACCGCCTCGATTCCTTTTGGCGCGGCCTGTTTCCTCCCCTCACCATTATTGGCGGACTGTTTTTACTCATTGTGCTGGAACCGCACTTCAGCTCGGCGTTCATGTTATTCGTCTCGTGCATGGCTGTCGTCTTCTGTTCAAAAGCGCGCCTGCGCCATTTGTTCCTGCTGGCAGTACTGTCCGTCCCGGTTTTAATCGGCTTTTTACTGTTAAGGGGGTACCGCCTGACGCGTCTGGAGACGTATTTAGATCCGTTCGCTGACAAGATGGGCAGCGGTTTTCAAACGGTGCAGTCGCTCTACGCCATCGCACCGGGAGGGTGGTCCGGTGTCGGACTGGGTAACAGCATTCAGAAGATGCTGTACTTGCCTGAAGCCCACACGGATTTCATCTTTTCGATTATAGCAGAGGAACTCGGGTTTATCGGCAGTAGCGGACTCATTTTTCTCTACTTGTTGTTTATATGGCGCGGCATTGTGATCGCCCTCCGCTCCCCCAACCAGTTCGGGTTTTTGCTCGCCATCGGACTGGTCACTTTGATCGGCATCCAGGCATTTCTCAACATCGCAGTGGCAACAGCCCTCATTCCAGTGACGGGTGTGCCGCTCCCGTTCATCAGTTACGGCGGAACCTCTCTCCTCATGTGTATGGCGATTAGCGGCATTTTACTCAACATTTCCCGCTACAAAATGCCGCGGAAACAGCGCAAAAAAGGCGATGCGACCCGCGAGGCGGTTATGACGAACTAGACGGAATCCGCCTCAAAGGCTGCCTCAGACGGTCACTTTTTCGGGAAATTGTCTGCAGACATCCCTTTTCCGCACGCACGCTGATAAATTTTTACCCGGTATGTTCGGGTCACGACGCGCTATCAGGGTCTATTCTAAAATGTCTTGCAACACCCGCTGAAGGACGACGGCGTTGTTATGGGTTTCATCCTTACTGGCGAAGACGAGTGTCAGCTTTTCCGCACTTCTCGCCAGGTGGCACAAGTTTTTTAAAGCGGCGGACGCTTCGTTCCCCTCGACCAATTCCCGTCTGTACCGTTTGGCAAAAGTCTCGAAGTCGCCGTGTTTGTGAAACCACCGACGCAATTCGTGGGAAGGGGCCACTTCTTTAAACCACTCGTCGATGCGCCGGTCACCTTTCGAGATCCCCCTCGGCCACAACCTGTCCACGAGTACACGGACCCCGTCATCGTCGGTGACCTCTTCATACACGCGCTTAAGCGCAATTTGAACGCCCAACATCACCACCTCCTTAGGCTCATAAGTCTCTCACTTCCCTACACCTGAATCCGGACGGCCCCTTTTCCCTTGGCACTTCAGACCAGTTCCTTTATAATCGTAACTGTTGACTGAAACCGCGACAGCCGACCTGCGTATTTATAATTGAAATATACTTTTTGTTTGGGGAGAGGATTCAGTGGAATTCACCGTCATTCACAACGAACATCCAAAAGACCCAAAACCGCCAAAAGGCTTGAAAAAGTTTAGCAAGTGGCTCATCGCCATTATTCTGTTCATTGTCGCTTTCAACCTCGCCGTCAAATGGCTCGCCGATTACATTTGGATGGACACCCTCGGCTTCCGTTCAATCTTCATCACGATTTTTACGGCGAAGGTGTCGTTGGGTTTGATCGGGTTCGTCCTGTTCTTTGTCAGTGCCTTTGTGTTGTTTCTCAATGTTCGCTCAACCTACTTACGGGAATTCCCCAACGAGCGATTTGTTTCCTTCGTTCAGAACCGGAAAACCTTTCTGTGGGTGAACGCCCTCGTTTCCGCGTTCGGCGGTATATTCGGCAGTGTCCTCGTACAGGGGCTGGGCTGGGAACCGCTCCTCACCTATTTAAACCAAACGCCGTTCGGGGTGACGGACCCTTATTTCGGCCGTGATGTCTCCTTCTTCGTGTACACGTTACCGCTGTGGAATTTCGCCTTGTCCGTGTTCATGCTTCTCGTCGGGGCAGCCATCGTGGTCAAGCTCGTACTATACTCGCTGCGCGGATTAATTAAATATTCAAGCCGGGCGCAACGACACTTTCTCGTCAGTGTCGTTCTCCTCGGTCTCTTGATCGCCACCCACTTTCTACTATCGCCGTATGAAAAAGCTCTGACGAACAAAGTCAATCTCTTTCAAGAATCTTCCGTTTTCGGGATCAGTTACACCGACCATGTGATTAACATCCCGTTCGACTACATCATGGCCGGCGTGACCATCATCGCCACCGTTTTGTTCGCACTGGCCATCGTGCGCCGCAAGTTTCGCTTCCTCGCCATCGGCTTGGGGCTCTTTCTCGGCACGCAGCTAGTCGGAGGCGCCGCTTCCCTCATTGTCCAAAACTTTATCGTCTCTCCCAACGAATTTGCCAGAGAGCAGCCTTTCTTGCAACACAACTTGGACTACACGCGCAAAGCTTACCAACTGGACGAGGTGCGCGTGGAGGATAAAGAAATTAACGACACGCTCTCTCAGGACATGCTGGACCGAAACCAACTGACGGTCGACAACATTCGCATTAACGACGCCCGTCCGCTCAACAACGTCTACAATCAACTGCAGACATTCCGCCCGTACTACTTTTTTAACGACGTGGACGTCGACCGCTACGAAATAGACGGAAAATACCAGCAAGTTTTCATTTCGGCCCGCGAGCTGACCCAACAGCGCTTGCCGGATCAAGCCCAAACGTGGGTCAACAAAAACTTGCGCTACACCCACGGTTACGGGGTTTCTATCAGCAATGTGAACGAAATTACGCCTGAAGGGCAGCCGGAGTATTTGGTCAAAGACTTGCCCCCAAAAGGTCCGATCGCCGTTGAAAAACCGCAAATATACTTCGGCGAGAATGATTACAATTCTGTCATCGTCGGCACGAAAGTGGACGAATTCGACTACCCGGACAACGACGAAAACAAAACACACCGTTACGAAGCTCAATCTGGAATTCCGATGACGGGGTTTAACCGTTTGCTGTTTGCCTTGGATGAACTGTCGTTCCGTTACCTCGTGTCCGACCAAATAACAGAAGAGAGCCAGTTGCTGCAGACGCGCAACATTGTGGAGCGGGTCGAACGCATCGCCCCGTTTCTCGATCTGGATGACGACCCCTATCCCGTCGTACGCGAAGACGGGAGCATCGTCTGGCTGTTGGACGCGTTCACCATGACCAACCGCTACCCTTACTCGGACACGGGCAACAGTTCGCTGAATTACGTCCAAAATCCGATCAAAATTGCCGTTGACGCATACACAGGGGAAGTGAGATTTTACTTACTAGATCCGAACGAACCGTTGGCCAAAACGTACCAAAACATTTTTCCTGAACTGTTTGAAACGGACATTCCGGAAGACATTCGCGCCCACTTCCGCTATCCGATCGACTTGTTTAAAATTCAGGCCAACATGTACCGCATCTACCACATGACCAATCTCGAACTGTTTTACAACCGGGAAGACATGTGGCAAATCCCGACCGAAAAGTACTTTGACGAAGACACGGTGATGGAGCCGTACTACGTGACGATGAAGCTGGACGATGCGGAGCGGGAAGAATTCATTTTGATGCTACCCTTTACGCCGAACACGAAGCAAAACATGATTTCGTGGATGGCCGTCCGCAACGACGGGGAGCACTACGGAGAGATCTTCGTCTACGAGTTCACGAAGCAGAGCAACATCTACGGACCGCAACAAATTGAAAACCGCATCAACCAAAACGCCGCCATTTCACAGCAACTCAACTTATGGTCACAAGGCGGTTCCCGTGTGATTCGTGGAAACTTGCTCGTCGTCCCGATTGAAGACACTGTCCTGTACGTCGAACCGCTGTACATCGAATCGAATAACGAGACGTCCTTGCCCGAAGTCAAACAGGTGATCGTCGCCTACCAGGACTACATTGTCATGGAACCGACGTTGGACCAAGCGATCGGGCGGTTAATGGATTTAATCGATGAAGGGGTGTCACCCCAGGAAGCGGAGGAAAGCCAGCAACGAGAAGGGGCATCGTCTGACGCCGTCACCCCCTATGAGTTGATCACGGACATACAGGAACAGTTCGACGCGTACCGCCAGGCGAACCAAGACGGCAACTACGAAGAAGCGGGACGCGCCCTCAAACAGTTGGAACAACTGCTCCACAACTGGCAGCGACAGCAAGAGGCTGACGGGCAATCGGGTGACCAGTCTGAAGCATCGTCAGAAGCGCAAACGGACGAAAACGACTAAGGGATTAGAAGCAGCACTCGAGTCGGGTGCTGCTTCTCGATGCAACGGATGAAGGAGCAGCACGTATACTTAGTAGAGCGTACTTTTGAGATATGGAGGTTTTGCTACCGATGGACCCTTACGAGAGACGGGTGCGCCTCACACTGGAACGCTGGCAGTCCGACATGAAATGGCACCGCCCCGGTTTGCTCAGGACATGGTCCTTGCGTTGGCAGCGAAAACTGGACGGCCTCATTCCGCTCAAAGTGCACGACGCCATGGCGCAAGGCGTGCGCATTGGCGTCAGCTCACTGTTAGGCGGCCTGAGCTTAATCCCCGTCGACAACAAGCGTCTGACGCCGTTTCCACCTCTGCTGGAGGAAGCAGACCGACACCTTCCTCCCCTGTTGGACACATACAAAAAATGGGCCGCCGCCGAAGGAGCCGGAACGGGCGCAGGTGGGCTCATTTTGGCCGCTGTCGATTTCCCCGCCCTCATTTCGATCAAACTGAAGTTTTTACAAGAAGTCGCTTTACTCTACGGGTTTGACATCCGCGACAAATCCGAACGGGTCTTTCTGTTACACGTGTTTCAGCTCGCCTTCTCCAGTCCGGAGCGCAGACAAGTGAACTTTGAACAGGTGAAGCAGTGGGAAAAAACAGCGTTAGACACCAGACAAATGATAGCCGAATCTATTGCGTGGCGCGATTTCTACATGGACTACAAGCAGTACATCGAATTTCGCAAACTGTTGCAGATTTTGCCCGGGATCGGGGCCGTCATCGGGGCGTGGGCGAACCATTCCCTCATGGACGACTTGGGGAAAACAGCCCAGAACGCCTTTCGTTTGCGCTATTTGCAGAAAAAATACGGGCTTGATATGCCTTCTTACCGCCGACAAGGGCACATCGAATAACGGTCCCTAGCGAACGAAACCTAACTTGCGGCGAACTGGTCAAACTGGGCTTTGACCAGACGGAAATAAACCCCTTTTTGTTCCATCAACGACTCGTGTGTCCCGACTTCGACGATACGGCCGTGGTCTAACACGACGATTTGATCCGCGTTTCGTATCGTAGAGAGACGGTGGGCAATGACAAACGAAGTCCTCCCTTGCAACAACGTCTGCAATGCCTTCTGAATGCGCACTTCCGTCTCCGTATCAATGGAAGCCGTCGCCTCGTCGAGAATCAAGATGCGTGGATCGGCCAAAATTGCCCGAGAGAAGGAAATCAGTTGTTTCTCCCCCATCGACAACACACCTCCCCGCTCCTCCACTTCCGTTTCGTACCCTTGTGGAAGCCTGGAGATGAAGTCATGGGCCTGTACGGCTTTGGCCGCCTCTTCCACTTCCTCGTCTGTCGCCGCCAAGTTCCCGAAACGGATGTTGTCGCGAATCGTCCCAGAAAAAATGAACGTGTCCTGAAGCACGATGCCGATCTGTGAGCGGTAACTGTCAATGGTCACGTGGCGAAGGTCGATGCCGTCAACGAGAACATTTCCTCGCACCGGATCGTAAAAGCGGCTGAGCAAATTGACAATCGTGCTCTTCCCCGAACCCGTATGTCCGACGAGAGCCACCGTCTCACCAGGTGAAACCGTCAACTGAACGTCCCTGAGCGCCGGTCGCCCTTGCTCATAAGCAAAAGACACGTTTTGAAACTCGACGCGGCCTTTAATCGGCGGCATCGTAACCGCCCCTTTACGCTCCGCCACTAGCGGCTTTTCGTCGAGAAATTCAAAGATGCGCTCCGACGAGGCCATCGCCACGAGCAATTGACTGTACACTTGCCCCAGCCGAGATATCGGCTCCCAAAAATGGCCCAGGTACATGGAGAAGGCGAGGAGCACACCGATCGACATCGTTTCCGGCGCTGTCAAGAGCAAATGCGAACCGTACCAAAACAAGACACACGTCCCAATGGCTGCCGTAAAATCGACGAGGGGCCCGAATTTGTCGTTGCGCCTTGCGGCCTCGCGATGGGCCTCGCTGTTATCTTGGTTCATGCGCTCAAAGTAGCGCATGTTCGGTTCTTCCTGAGTAAAAGCTTGCGTCACGCGCATCCCCTGAATGCACTCATTCAAATGGGCGTTAATTCTCGACTGCATCAGCCGCACATGCTGCCAGGCGCGTCGAATTTTAATGCGCAGTTTCGTCGAGAGAAAAAACATGATCGGTACAGTGATCATGACGGCTAGCGCGAGTTTAGCGTGCCACGAGAGCATGACGACCGAAATGCCGACGAGTAGCAAAACGTCTGTCAACAAGTTGATAATGCCGTTCGTAAACAACTCTTGCAAGGAGTTCACGTCGTTTGTGACGCGCACGAGAATGGAGCCTGCCGGACGCTGGTCAAAAAAGCGGAACGACAGGCGCTGAATGTTTTGAAACAGCGCGTGGCGCAAATCGTATATGACGTTCTGTCCGATCCAGTTCGTCCATTGAATCCTGACGGCGTTCGCTCCCCAACTGGCCAGGTAAAGGACGAAAATCGTAACAACCATCGTGACGAGCAACGGGATGTTTTGGTCGTCCAAAATGGCATGGTCAATGGCGACACTGATGAGATACGGAACAGCCAACCTCGTCCCGGTCACGATGAGCATCGTCAGGACAACGAGGGGCAAGTGGCGCCGGTACGGTTTTAAATAGCCAAGCAACCGGCGAAACTGTTGCCAGTCGAACGGCTTCTCCATTTTTCGGTCGTCCCGGTAAACAAACCGTTCCTTCCGGACGTTCTTCATGCCCGCATCCTCTCCATTTCCTGCAACACTTCCCGCTGATCCGAAAATTGTACATCGAATATCCGCCGGTAGGGACCCCGCTGTTGCAACAAGTCTTCATGGCGGCCCCGCTGAACAATCCGTCCCTGATCCATGACGAGAATTTCATCAGCACTTTTCAGCGTAGAAATGCGGTGTGCGATCATGAACGTCGTCCTGCCTTTCATCGCGGAACGGAGCGCTTCTCGAATCGAAATTTCCGTTTCCATGTCTACGGCGCTCGTCGCATCGTCAAGTATCAAAATGCGCGGGTCCGTCAAAATGGCGCGCGCAATGGCAATCCGCTGTTTTTGTCCGCCGGACAAACCGAGTCCCCGTTCTCCGACGACGGTATCGTACTGCTCAGGCATTTCCATAATAAAATCGTGTGCCTGGGCGATTTTCGCTGCCCGCACGACGTGTTCCATCGGCGCCTCGTGATTTCCGTAAGCGATGTTGTCGCGTATGCTTGCAGAAAAAAGAAAAGTATCCTGAAAGACGATCCCGATGTGCCTGCGCAAGCTCTTCAACGTGAGGTCCCGCACGTCGTTGCCGTCAACCGTCACTTTGCCTTTTGTCACATCGTAACTGCGCATGATCAGCTGGACGACGGTCGATTTGCCAGATCCCGTCGCCCCCAGCAAGGCGATGACGGAACCCGGCTTTGCCTCGAAGTGAACGTTGTAGAGAGCCGGGACGTTTCCCCGGTAATGAAACGTTACACCCTCGAACTGGACTCGTCCTTTCACGTCCGTAAGATCCTTGGCATTCGGCTTCTCTCGAACGTGCTGGGGTGTATCCAATATTTCCATCAACCGCTCCCCTGCCGCTTTTGCCTGCGTCAAATTGTTGATTTGAAATCCTAGCGCCTGCAGAGGTCCCACAATAAACGAAGTGAGTGTAAAGAACGCGGCCAATCCCCCCGGAGTCAATTTTCCTTGAATCACGAGAAACCCGCCGTAGCCCAGCATGATGACCAAACTGAGGTTTCCCAGCGTCTCCATTAGAGGAAAATATTTCGACCACAGCCGTGCCGCACGCAAGTGCGTGTCCATATAGTCGTCATTTGAAGTAGCGAACTTGTCGATTTCGTGGGCTTCCCTTGAAAACGACTTCACCGTCCGAACGCCGGTAATGTTTTCCTGTACTCGAGTGGACATGCGAGCAATCGCCTTGCGTATGTTTGAAAAAGCCGGGTGCGCCGCGCTGTCAAATCGAATGCTGACAAAAGCGAGCAAGGGCATCGTCACCGCAAGGGTGATCAGCGTCAGTTCGACGTTAATCGTCCCCAACACCACCATTCCCAAGACGACCATGAGCACGATGTTGAGCAGCTGGGCGATTCCAAAGGACAAAAACATGCGAAACGCTTCCACATCTCCTGTCAAACGGGCCATGAGATCTCCGGTCTTGGCGTTGTCGTAATAAGAAAAAGACAATCCTTGCAATTTGTCGTACAGGGCGGTCCGGAGATCGTAAACACTGGCAATACCGAACAAATGCCCCGTGTACTGGTGGTAATAGCGGCAAATCGAGCGCACACCCGCTATGCACAAAATACCGATTGACACGTGGGGAATCCACTCATAACGGCCCGCAATGACGATGTCGTCAATGAGAAACTGTAACAACATCGGCTGCACGAGGCTTAAAGCCGTCACACCGATGAGCAGGAAGACAGAAAGCATTCCCCACCTTTTGTGAGGCCAATAAAATGGCTTGAGGCGCCTAAAAACATCCACGGCTGATACTCCTCTCCACCCTTTGTAAACGCATATTTCTCTTTTTTATTGAAAATTTTCGGAGACTTCTGTAGCAGTTTACACCTTTGCAACAGCTTAAGCAAAGAACAATTTTGCTGTAAATACTGGCATTTATTAATCGTTTCTATGAAAAAGATGAACTAATCGCCCCTATCAATCGTTTTCATCCAAGTAGCTCGAAAAAACGACCTTGTCCGCCCAGTAATGAATCGAATTCCCTGCAAACGTCAGTGAAAAAGTCTTGTTAACGCGCCAGTGATTTTGTCCTTTTTCATCGCTTCCCTTCCTCTCTCAAGGAGTTTAGTACGCAACGGTCTCTCATCAAAAGTTAAAGTCTAACGCCTCATGCCCTGTTCAGCCATTACGGGATAAAGGAACGCTTGTCCGTTTTAAACGGTGCCGTGGATTAAAACTACCAGTACGTGTGGTCACGGAAAAAACACCAAAGGGGGAATTTTCAGCCTTTTAGTAAACCCTCCCACAAGTAATTGACGTATTAAATCCCCTTGTTTCACCGAGGGATATGTAGTAAAATGACACCGTACAAAAAAGTAAGGGGCATTAGCTCAGTTGGAAGAGCAGCTGACTCTTAATCAGAAGGTCGCAGGTTCGAGCCCTGCATGCCCCACCACAAAAGCAACCCTCCGCCTGTTGGCGGAGGGTTGCACGTCTTCGAGCAACGTAAAGCCCCCTACAGTGGGTAAAAAAGACGTATGTGGTCATTTTGTGGTCAAACCCGTTATTTCTCGAATTATTTCACCCTCCTGAAACCCTTTACGAGGGTTTAAGGGGCACACCCGTCACACACGCCGTAAATTTCGAATTTGTGACCAGTAATTTGGAAACCTTCCGGTCTTCCGAACATCGCGTGCATGGGGCAGATGTCGATTTTTTTCGTTTTGCCGCACTCGGTGCATATAAGGTGATGGTGATGGTCGTCGCCTGCGCACACCATGCGGTAAAGGCGCTCGCCGTTCAATTCGGTTGCTTCCAAAATGTCCAGTTCGTGGAGCAAAGTCAAATTGCGGTAAACTGTATCGACACTGAGCTGCGGAAAAGAGGCCTTCATTTGCTCCAACACGGCCTTAGCACTTAAGTAGCGCCCCTCTTGCGCAAGGATGTTCAACAACAGCTCTCGTTTGTCGGTATATTTGAACCCCTTCTCTTTTAGAATGGCCAATGCTTCTGAAACGTTCATTCCGATAACCTCCCACTCAACAGTGTCCCGCCTCCTGACCAGAGGACAGAACGCGTCTCGATACGAGCCGGCGTTTGAGCCGTTTAAACGTGAGTGTGATGGCGAGAATTGTGACAGACAGCAGGACGATGGTGCCGCCGGAAGCCCAGTCTAAATAGTACGACAGTGTCAGCCCTCCCAAAACAGATGTTTCGGCAAAACCGACGGCGTACAAAAACGTCTGTTTAAAACTCCGGGCCACTTGCAAACTTGCGGCGACAGGCAACGTCATCATCGCCGACACGAGCAAAATGCCGACTATTCGCATCGCAGCCGCAATGACGAGGGCGACTAGCACCATGTACAACACGTTCAACGCCTTTCGCGGCAAACCGGAAAGGACAGCGTTCTCTTCGTCGTATGACAAATAGAACAGCTCTTTATAAAAGACGAAGACTGCGAGGAGCACGACAAGGCCGATCCCGCCGATTGCCATTAAATCAGACGGCGTCACAGACAACACGCTGCCGAACAAGTAGCCAAACAAGTCACTGTTAAACCCGTCGGCAATGCTGATGAGCACAACCCCGAGAGCCACGCCAGTCGACAACGTGATCGGGATAGCCAGTTCCTCATACGACCTGTACAGCTTGCGCAGTTGTTCCACAAATAGGGAGCCTGCGACGGAAAAGGCCATGCCGGCATAAACGGGGTTAAAAAAAGCGAAGGCAGGAGACACTTCACGCAATAACATTCCAGCCGCGACACCCGACAGGGCAATGTGCGACAGCGCGTCGGCCATGAGGGACAGACGTCGCACAACGAGAAAAACGCCGACAACCGGGCTGACGATTCCGATAATCATTCCCGCCCAAAACGCATTTCTTAAAAATTCGTACTCCAACAACACATCTAGCATGATCTCCTCCGCCCTTTAGCACTTCACACTGATTCAGTCTTTTATTGCGTTAGTGACTGTGTTCCAGCATACGGACGTCGTGCCCGTAAGTCCTGGACAGTATTTCGTCTTGACGCGCGTTGAACGCTTCCGGATCTCCATGGTAGTGCACCTGTTTATTGAGACACGCCACGCTGCTCACTTTAGCGGTCATCACTCCAATGTCGTGACTGACTAACAAGATTGTCAAGTCGTACTCGTTCCTCAAATCTTCTAGTAAGCGGTAAAAGCGATCGACTGATTCGGCATCGATGCCAACTGTCGGTTCATCCAGGATCAGCAAGTCCGGCTGACTGACGAGCGCCCGGGCAATAAAAACCCGCTGTTGCTGTCCTCCCGACAGTTCCCCCATCAAGTGCTTGTGATATGTCGACAGCCCAACCCGGTCCATCATGTCGTAAACGACACGCCGGTCCTGGCGGGACAGACGCTTGAACAGGCCCAATTTACCGTAAAGTCCGGTGGAGACGACCTCGAACACGGTCGCTGGAAAACTTGTGTTAAAGCGATTCGCTTTTTGCGATACGTACCCGATCCGAGACCAGGCTCGAAACTGGGATGACGGTTTTCCGAACAGGCGAATGTCACCGCTCTGGGGCTGTTCCAGTCCGAGAATAACTTTAATCAACGTCGACTTCCCCGAGCCGTTAGGCCCGACAAGCCCCAAAAATTCACCCCGATTCACGGCGAGACTCACGTTTTCCAACACGTTTACAGCGCCGTATGCAAATGTAACGTCCCGAACGTCAATAATCGGTTCCTCCATCATCGTTTGACGGGTTGAGGGCCTTCTCGAGATTCGCAACGTTCTGTTTCATGATCGAGAAGTAGTCTTCACCCCGTCCCAACTCCTCCTCCGTCAAGTTCTCCAGGGAATGCAGCCGCAACACCTCTGCCCCGATGGATTCTTTTACCGCATTTGCCACTTTAGGGCTGACTAATACGTCAAACATAATGTAGTGTACATCGTGCTCCTTGGCAAAATCAATCACCTGTTGCAGCTCTTTACTGCTCGGCTCGTCAGAAGGCGACAAACCGGACACTGCCACCTGTTCAAGACCGTAGCGATGGGCCAAGTGACCAAACGCGGCGTGAGAGACGACAAATTCTTTCTTTTCAGCAGTTCGCGTCACATTTCGGAGTGTTCGGTCTAATTCGTCAAACTGTGCAGCCAGTTGTTCAAAATTTGCTTCATACACGTCAGCACGATCAGCGTCAATCTCCACCAGGGCGTCTTTAATCATCTGTGCTTGCTGCTTCGCCAGATTCGGGTCCAGCCAAACGTGAGGATCCTGTTCTCCATGTGAATGAGAGTGAACGTGCTCTCCCTCGTCATCGCTGTGTTTAACGTGACCTTCCCCGCTCGTCGCAGTGTCGAGGTGCTCCGTCGCATTAACGATGCGAGTGTTCGTTCCGTCCAATGTTTTTAACGCTTGTTCTGCCCACGGCTCAAACCCAGATCCATTGTACACGAACAGATCAGCGTCCGCCAGAGAAACCATGTCCTTCGGAGACGGCTCATAATCGTGTGGTTCAGCCCCGGGCGGGGTGATGCTGCGCACCTTGACGGCATCCCCTCCAATTTTGGCTGCAAAGTCGTACAGCGGATAAAAACTCGTGTACACGTGAATCAACTCAAGTTCAATGGCTTCCTTCCCTTCGTTCGAATCAGCGGCCTCGTCACTGCACCCTGCGAGAGAAGTGACCGCCACTATCATCAGGATGCCTCCGATTAACAACCCTCTCCTCGCTCTGATCAAAATCGCCATCTCCTTGTCATCTATACATGATAAAAACATTGTACTAGGGGATCGACGATTTGTAAATAGTAATCATTACGATTTAACAGCAAAAATAAATGACGCCTTTAACGGCGCCCAAATTACTTGTTTGACAATCGCGGATAACGCTGAAAATCTTGTATGTCCACCACTTTCTTTTCTTTCTTCACCCAATGGTAAAAAATGTGCCCCAATACGATCATGAAGACGGTCTCCTGCGTCAATTTCATGACAATCCCGCCCAGTTGTTGGTCTTCCATAGGAGACAGCAAGCTAAACGTTTCAAACAACTGCGGCGGAACCGTCGTTCCGGCAGGTAAACAGTAACCGAGGGCCGTCGCCCATTTAGCCGGGTCTGTGTACGTCGCGTAAATCGTGTGATCTGCAAAAATAATGAGGGCACAGGCCGGAAGCAGCAAGGCGCTGTTGGCGAACACGTAGGCAATTTTCTTGATGTCTGACAGCCTGTCAAATTCCGGAAGCGGGGTCAAAACTTGCCACCACATGAAGAGCGCCGTGACGAAAAGGACCGCTTGGTACCCAATGTGCAGCGTGTAATTGGCCATCAGGTGGTCAAACAGTTGCGGAATATGGTACAGAGACACAAGCAGGTTGAACATAAACAGCGAAGGAAAAGGATGCATAACGATTTTAAACAGTTTCTCCACTGCCCGGTAGCGGAACAACGGTCTCACCAACCAAGCTGGCGTGCCGAACATCAGCAAAGGTGGAGTGATAAAATAGACAAAAGCCATTTTAAACATGTGGGCGCTGAACATCAAATGTCCAATTAAGTACACTGGACCCCCAAAACCTAAGTAAAACGCAAACAGACCGGCAACGAACGACATTTTTTTATACCACGGAACGGGTACCGCATGGGTAAAACGGGACCTGAGCGGCCCGACCACAGCTAAGTAGAGGAGAGCGGCCACAACCGTTCCCGCCAGAAACACCGGACTCCACAATGCGGTAAAACTGAACTGGCTTGTCACAAGATCCCACATCTTCATCACCTTAACGCTTTTATATCGTCGATAATCTCTTCCACAGGCGGCTCCAGTCCGTTATATTTTTGCACAACGCTTCCCGATTGATTCACTAAGTAAAAGGAGGTTCCGTGCATGATTTGGTCAGAGTCGGGTTCAGGTTCCACAAGGGCTTTAAAGCTCTCTTGAGACAACTGCTGAATGTCTTCAAACTCATACCCCGTGAGGAAGTGCCAGTTCGTAAAGTCGGCGCCCACGTTGCCGCCATACTCTTTTAACGCTTCCGGGCTGTCGTTCTCCGGATCAACGCTGAACGACACAATCGGTATGTTGAGCCCCTCTTCTTTCATTGCTTGCTGAATTTGAGCCATATTGGCTGTCATCGGAGGACAAACGGTGCGACAGTTCGTAAAGATAAAGTTGGCTAGCCAGACGTCCCCTTTTAAATCTTCGAGGCTGACACTCTCCCCGTCCTGGTTCGTGAAGGTAAAATCTTGAACTTCCCAATTCAACGTGTCGCTTTGAGCCGAACTTAAAGGCCCGCCCCCTCCGGTCCCGCACGCTGACAGCAGCAAAACGACTGTCACTGTAAACGCGAGAAACATTCGCCATCCGGAGCGTTTCATGCCAGTTCCTCCCTATCACATCGTTGAAAAACCACACTACTTTCAGACTAGCACAATCTCGGGCAATAGTCGTGACAAACTGATGACAAATCAAACGTCACGGTATGTTATGTCAATTATACACGGTTAAAATCAAAGTTACGACTCAAAGGAAACGCGTTCCCTTCGGCACCTATTTTGCCGCCAACAGCCGCAATCCGTTTAATATGACGAGAATGGTGCTCCCTTCATGCCCGATCACTCCCAGGGGCAGTGTGATCGATTGGAAAAAGTTCGCTGTGATCAAGGCGATGATGACGGCCGTTGAAAAGGCGATGTTTTGTTTGGTCACACGGTCCACCCGTTTCGCCAACCGCACCGTGTACGGAATTCGCTTTAACTCATTTTTGACGAGGACGACGTCGGCGGTCTCCAAAGCGACATCCGTTCCCTCCCCCATGCCGACACCGACAGACGCCGTCGCTAAGGCGGGGGCGTCATTTACGCCGTCACCTACCATGACCACCTTTCCGTACCGCTCTTGCAGTTTTTGAATTCGTTTCACTTTCTCATCTGGCAAACAGTTGGCGTAATAGGCGTCGACACCTGCTTGAGCTGCGAGCGACCTCCCCGTCTCCTCAGAATCCCCTGTCAGCATGACGGTGTAGATGCCTTGTCGCTTTAGTTCCTCGATCACCTGTTTCGCAGCGGGCCGCATGACGTCTTCCAGACTAATCAGTCCGACGAGTTCGCGTTCCCGCTGGACGAAAACGACGGTTTTCCCTTGTCTGGCGAATTCGTTTACCCGCTCTTTCGCTCGCTCGACGAAGGGGGCATCCACAAACTGTTCTTTTCCCACTTTCCATAAGGCCCCGTTCAACTTCCCTGTGATGCCGAAGCCAGTGACGGACTCCATCCCTTCCGGCCGGGAAAGGGGAAGGTCCTTTTCACGGGCTCGCTTGACAATGGCCTCTGCCAGAGGGTGAGTCGACAGTTGCTCGATGGAGGCCGCGGCTTGTAACACTTCTTTTTCGTCGTAACCGTGAAACGCCACAATGTCCCTTACCTCCGGAACACCTTTTGTCAGGGTTCCAGTTTTATCAAAGGCGATGACGCGCACCCCTTGCAAGTTTTGTACGTGATTGCCACTTTTAAACAACACCCCGCGCCTCGCTCCGTTGGAAATGGCCGAGAGCAGAGCCGGCATCACTGAAGCGACGAGGGCGCAAGGGGATGCCACGACCAACAGGACCATTCCCCTGTAGGCTGCCTCATTCCAACTCCAGTTCAACAGAAACGGCGTGAACAACATGACACAGGCCACCGAAACGAGTACCGCGACGACGTACCTTCTTTCAAACTTTTCAATAAAGTGTTGTTGCGGCGGCTTTTCCGACTGCGCTTTTTGCACCAGTTGAACCATTTTTTGAAACAGCGTTTCGTCGCTTAACTTGTCAACTCGAACGAGAATGCCTCCCTGCACATTGACTGTACCGGCCAGTACGTCGTCCCCTGCTTTTTTCTCGACCGGGAGTGATTCACCTGTTATGGCGGATTGATCGACGGACGTCACCCCTTCCACGACGGTCCCGTCAACCGGTATGAGGTCACCCGGTTTGACGACGACGACTTGTCCTTTGCGCAACGTTTTCACTGGCACTTTTCGTTCAACGCCGTTTTCGTACAGCCTCGCTTCATCCGGTTGCCGCGCCATCAGGCTGGAGATGTCCCGCCGACTTCTGTTCATGGCGTACGTCTCCAACGCACCGCTCAACGCAAAAATAAAGATGAGCATGGCCCCTTCCGCCCAGTATCCGATCACGGCGGAACCGATAGCTGCCAATATCATCAGCATTTCCACATTCAGCTGTTTGTCCCGGATGAGCTCTTCTATCCCTTCTTTTCCTTTGGCGTACCCACCGATGACAAAAGCCGTGAGGTAACAAGCGACTGACGCCAGTGGCCAGTCCCCCACACTGAGCATCCATCCGGTGACGATCAGAACCCCGCTCAAAATAGCAGCGAGCAGTTCGCCGTTCTGTTTGAGGAATTCCTTGCGGCTGCCTGTTCGCTTATGAAACTGGACGGTTTTTGCTGTCGATAGTTCCACGTCCCTCACCCTTTCACGTGATAACGAAACTCATTCTTATAACTCCGCCTAAAATGACGTTCATGCCGCCCTCGGCAGCATGAACCTTGGTTGTCTTATTTATAATGATTATAATATAATAACGATTATAAGTAAATGGTCCAGATGACCATTTTTGTTGTAACCAAAAAAAATGTCTCCCCATGGTCAGGGGAGATTGGCCGCGACCGTCTAAAATTGTTTACATCGCGTTACTTTCCAAAGACTCACTGCGCTCTTTTTGCAAACGGTCGATTTTGTCAAGGATACGGCCCGTCTGCCACGTAAACGCCCACGCCGTGACACTGGCGGAGAAGAAGAAAGCCAAGGGAGGCATGAAACTGACAGCCGTCACAATGACAACACCCAAACTCAACAACACCGCTGTAGATGAAAACAGGTGGCTGACCGACAAGACGAACGCATTTTTAACGAGTTCGAACAGTTTCCACGGGTAACGCACGAGGAGCGGCAACAATGTGACACTGGTGAGGATGTACAGAGTCGCCGTCGGAAAGAGCAAAAAGCCGATCCACTTTAAAACGGATTGCGGCGCGTTCGCCACGACAACTAAATCGACAACTAATATAACGCCGATTATGACGTATACGTCCACGACTTTGTATGCGCGTTTCCAGTTCTTTTTCCATCCGGACCAGTACGTGTTCCAAACGGAAAGATCTCCATCTTTTTGCCAGACGGACATCACGTGAAACAGTGCCACAGTCCCGGGAGGTCCTATGAGGAGAAACAACGCGAGGGGAATAATCCAATCTCCGAAGATGAACAGAACGAGGGGAAACCCCGATGTAAAAAACCAGAGAATATTGCTCCAGGCTAACTTGTAAATGACATCTGTGACACGGTATATGAAGCCGAATACGCCAGACTCAGGCATTGACATCCCCCAAACTTCGTTCGTAATCCGTTCGTAGAATATTATAACACATACCGCTCATAGCGGTTTCCGCTAGATTCGCGCTGGGGGCATTTTGCGCGACGCCAGCAAGACCATTGTCACCATACCGCTCATAGCGGTTTCCGCTAGATTCGCGCTGGGGGCATTTTGCGCGACGCCAGCAAGACCATTGTCACCATACCGCAATAACCGAACAGCGGATAGGCGTAACCGACCAGATTGGAAAAGCCGACGAGGGACAACATGTAACTAGCAGCAAACAGCAGCATGAGCCATTTTTTCTGACTGAAGGGGAACACTGTTTCCAAATTCGCTAACAGTCCGTACACATTGCCAATGAGTGTCGTAAAGATTTCGGCCCACATCACTGTCAGGAACAGCACTTTCACAATAGTTCCCAAGTCGGCAATAATCGGCGCCAGCGGAATCTCCAGATGCCAAATGGACGTTCCTTCTAACGCGAGGGCCAGATTGGTCGCCAGGAGCATGGCTCCGAGACCTATACCTCCCAGACGTCCTCCGTTCTTAATCAATCGCTCGTCCCTGATTTCACCTCCCATCGGAACGAGCACCGCTTGAGCCATCGCCAAGTTAAACGACACGTACGTGACGGCCGCCATCACCCACGAACGCGTCGTTGACGTCTCCACTGCCACAAGATCTGATGATACATCCACTAACTGTGCCAATCCGTTGACACCAATCAGTGCACAAAAAAACAACATCATCGGCACGACGAGGGAATTGACTGACAGAATCCCGTCCAGCCCCCGCAACATGACAAAGTATGCGAGACACAGGGTAAACAACACGCCAACGTGAAAGGACAGGCCGATTTGTTCTTCGGCCAACGCCCCTGTTCCCGAAATCATGGCCGTCGTGACTCCGAATAAAATGAGCGTAACAAAACCGTTCATGACCTTCCCGACTGTTGGGCCGAACAGATAGTTGTTAAACTCTTCGTACGAAGCAGCTTTCAACCTGGCTCCTAGCAACATCATCCGGTTTCCCAGCCAGACGAACCCCAAAGACGCCAAGAGGATGGCGATAAATCCAAAAGGGCCTTTATTCGTAAAAAATTGCAAAATTTCTTGTCCTGACGCAAACCCGGCCCCCACGACAGTGCCGATGTACGTAAAACCGATTTTACATGTCATTTTCAAACTGTGGCTCAAAACAAATCCCCCCTGATCTTGTCCCTATGGACATCTTATGGGGGCGAAAACGGGTTAGACCTATTTTCCTTCACCCAACTTAAGACTTGACAGCGGCGAATACAACCTTCCGCCCTTCAGTGTGTGTGAGCACACAGTCCACAATTTTTTCAGAGGCATTCCCCGGTTTTGCGCTGTTGGCCCGCTCCTTCATTAATGCAAGTTGTTCGCTGTTGCGACACAAGTGTGTGAACTGTTCGATGAGCTGGTGCGGATGGCGGGCCAAACACGCAACGCCTCGTTCGATCAAAAAACGGGCATTGGCCTCCTCCTGACCGGGGATGGGACGGTACAACAACATCGGCACTCCCATCGCTAACGCCTCTGACGTTGTCAGCCCTCCTGCTTTGGTCAAGATGCAATCTGAAACGGCCATCAGTTCCTGAATGTTCGACACGTACCCAAAGACGCGAACCCGATCGGGATACTTCATCTGCAAGGGCAATATGCGGTGAAACAGTTGTCGGTCCCCGCCACAAACAAACAGGAGCTGTACCGTTGTGCCCACTTCTGCCAGTCGCTCACATGTCGAGGCATTAAAAACTCCGTGCCAACCTCCCATAACTAACAGTGTCGGGCGCTCGTCAAGCCCCAACGTCTGCTTTAAGTGGGAACGGTCATGCCGCTCGTGAAAACAAGGCCGGACCGGAATGCCGGTCACTTCAATTTTTCCGGCTGGGACTCCTTTCTCGAGCAGCGTTTCCTTCACATGCTGGGACCCGACAAAGTACCGGTCAGTCTGGTCGTGTACCCACTGGGAGTGCACCGTGTAATCGGTGATCACTGTCGCTGACATGACGTCGGTTAATGCCTGCCCTTTCAACCACGCCATCGCCCCTGAAGAAAGGGGAAACGTGTTGATGACTACATCCGGCCCAGTCGAGCGGATATATGTGAGCAATTTGCGGGCGCCTAATTGGCGTACAAGTTTTTGCACGACGGACGTCGGCGGAATTTTATCTGTCAGCCTGTAAAATGCGCCGTACACATTCGGAGCGTATTTGACGCAGCTTTGATACAAATGCCGAGTGATGGAGTTTAAAACCGGATGAACCATCTCCATGTAGTCGACGACATGGACGCGGATCGGCTCTGACCGCTCCTGAAATGCGCGGGACAACGCCGTCGCCGCTTGACGGTGACCTTCCCCGTAACCGGCAGACAAAATGAGTATGCTCGGTTTTTGCCGCAACCGATGATCGGCCCCCTTCTCCCTTATTTTTCTCTGTTTCTAGTTTAACTTTTTTATGAGAAAGAGTAAATTTTTGTTTTTCTAGTTTTGTGCAGCCTTTCTGTTTTTCAGTTTGCCAAATGCTAATACGGCAACAATAAGCAACAGCGGTAACCAGACCGCGGCATGCGGAATACTGGCAAGCCAAGCGTGGACGATGTGGTCGTCTGTAATCATCTTACCTGCCGTCCACGCCAACACACCGGCGCCAACGTAAATGACGATCGGAAACCTGTCCATGAATGTCAAAATAATTTTGCTTCCCCAAATGATAATCGGAACGCTGATTAACAATCCGAGAATGACGAGGAAGTAGCTGTTGTGGGCAGTATCTGCGGCCCCGGCAATAGCTAACACGTTGTCCAGTCCCATGACGACATCGGCGATGACAATCGTCCGAATCGCTTGCCCCAAATTCGCACCGGCTTGAACGTCAGCGTGTTCCTTGCGACTCGTCAACAAGTTGAATGCGATCCAGACGAGGAGTAACCCTCCCATCAAGCGCAAGAACGGTACGCTTAATAAGTATACGGCGACAAAAGTTAAAGCGGCACGCACAGCGATTGCGGCCCCCGTCCCGAAGACGATCGCTCGATTGCGCTGTTTGTCGGGAAGGTTACGACTCGCCATCGCAATGACGATCGCGTTGTCTCCGCCCAGAACGATGTCGATGACAATGATGCTGAAGAGTGCCGTAAAAAAATCTAAGTCCAATACCATCACGTGTACCCCCATCACGAAGTATCCCCAAAAAAGAAAGACCTTTTACCTGCTTTAGGTAAAAGGTCTTGCTAACAACTCGTCGTTGCCAACAAAGCCGAGAGAGGTAGACTCTCTGTCATGACGACTTTGTTGTAAAAGCTACTCCCCTTTTGATTCCATTCTATCGAATCGTAGAAGATAACACAAGTCTTTTTTCGTTTCATCTCATGTTTGATGCAGCCCGCACTCCGTTTTTTGAAAGCCGCTCCATCTGCCAGACCGCAGATCCTCTCCCTCATGAACGGGCCGCGTGCAGGGTGCGCATCCGATACTCGGATATCGTTCATCGTGAAGCGGATTGTACGGAACATCCCTTTCGCGAATGTACGCCCACACGTCTTCACTCGTCCAGTGTACGAGCGGATTCACTTTCGTCAGGAGAAAGCGTTGGTCGACTTCCACAATCTGAGCCTTGCGCCGTGTCGGCGACTGTTCGCGGCGTATCCCCGTCATCCAGGCATCGTATTCCGACAGCGTTTTCTCCAACGGCTGAACCTTCCGAAGATAGCAGCATCGGTTCGGATCTTGACGCCACAAAGCAGGACCGTAAGAGGCCTGCTGTTCATCCAGAGTCAAGTCGGGTGTCACTCGCTTAAACCGAATCCCGTATCTTTCTTCCAAACGGTCGCGTGTTTCGTACGTTTCCGGAAAATGCAGGTCCGTGTCCAGGTAAAAAATATCGACTTTCTTTCCACCGGGAATGCGTTGTAACGCATCGACTAACACTACATCTTCTGCGCCAAAACTGCAGGCCAATGTCAGTTTCTCGCCGAATTTGCGTATCGCCCACTCCAATATTTGCGTCAAGTTGGCGTTTGACAAGTGTTGGGCCACCACTTTCCAGCTATTCAATATTTTCTCTCCCTTCTGAGCACTCTACGCCCACAATATATACAGAGAGAGCGTGAAAGGTGCCCATGCAGCGAACGCAGGTGGCCTTCTATTTGACGCAGGCGACGGCGAAACCGTCGTGAAACGGAATGACGAGTCCTTCTAGCCGGGGGTCGCGCATCATCATTTCGTTAAACTTTCGCATCGCGACGGTAGAACGGCGCTGATCGTCTGGGTTCAAGACGCGGTCCCGCAACATTGCGTTGTCGGCAACGATGACACTGCCAGCGTGGGACAGCTCAATAGCCCATTCGAGATAGTCCGGGTAATGTCCCTTGTCGGCATCGATAAACACGACATCGAACTGTTGACCTTCTCTGGCGAGCTGGGGGAGGGTGTCCATGGCGTCCCCTACCCGGTATTCTACCAAGTGGTCGAGGCCAGCGAGCTTCATGCTTTCCCGCGCAAACTCAGCAAACCGGGCATCGATCTCCAACGAAATCAATCTTCCGGACGCCCCCAATCCCCGCGCGAGACAGACCCCGCTGTACCCACCCAGTGCGCCGATTTCCAACACGCTCTCAGCTCCCACCATGCGGACTAACATCGTCAACCACCGGCCCCATTCCGGCTCAACGGAAATTTCTGGCATCTTTGCAGCGGCAATGCGTCGACGTATGTTGAGTAACACTGGATCGTCTTCACCTAGTAATTGTCTCACGTACTCTTCGCGATTCATCTGCAGCCACTCCACTCAATTGTAAATTTAGCGTAAACAACGTTAACGCATATTGACGAACTGCACGGCGATGGGGAGGTCCATCTCCTTCACAAGGGCAATCACTTTTTGCAGATCGTCTTTGCTCTTCCCAGTCACCCGGAGCTGGTCACCCTGAATTTGGCTCTTCACTTTTAGTTTACTGTCGCGGATGGCTTTGCTGATTTTCTTTGCATGTTCTTGGTCAATTCCTTGCGTCAATTGAGCGCGCTGCCTGACGTTTCCGCCGCTGGCCGCTTCCTGTTTTTCGTACCGGACGCTCTTCAGCGACACACCTCGCTTCACCAACTTGTCACTTAAAATGTCTTTTACTTGTTCCAGCTTGTAGTCATCGTCGGCAGTGATGACAACTTCGTCGTTTTGCAGCTCAATGTTGCTGATACTCCGCTTAAAGTCGTAACGGTTTTTGATCTCTTTGTTCGCCATATTGACGGCGTTCCCCACTTCACTGACATCGACCCGGGAGACGATGTCAAACGAACTTTCTTTAGCCAATGCACTGCCCCTTTCTTTCTCACTTAACCTTACATTGTCATTGCTAGGTCAATCATCACACGGTCTGGTTGAACTGCCCATCACTGGCACGGCCCCACAATTGCCCATTCACGTCATGCACTTTCGCGTCACTTCCGGCAGCCATTCTTTACTGTTCGTAAAGCGGTATCCGTGCTCGACGGCTTTCGTCAAGTTTAGCGTCCAGTTTTCCGATATAAAGTACGGGGACCTTTCCCCTTCTCGAGTGCTTGTGGATATGACAGGGGGTTGACCGACTTCCTCGGCGATGATGTCCATCACCTCTGTCGCCGACAAGGGAATATGCGATGCGGCATTCACCGGTCCACGCAAGTCTGACGTCGCCAACCAGTGTAGAAATGCCCCAGCTTCATCTGCCGAAATAAACGACATTTTGGCCGCTTTCCCTGGAATGCCGATCGGTTTACCTTGCTGTATCCGTTCCACGTGAAAGCGAAAACGGCCGGTGTAATCGTCTTCCCCGATGACAATGGGGAAGCGAACAGCCACAACGGGAAAAGTCGCCTGTTGAAAGAAGACCGCTTCGGCAAGTCGCTTCCCCTCTGGATAGGTCAACTCGCTTTGACCTCCGTAGCGAATCGCCAAGGTCCGTGGATCGAAATGCTCCTCTTTCAACGGGATCATCTGCGGCTCGTAAACAGAAGCGGAAGAGGTAAACACGTAACGGCCGACGTTTCCGCGGAAGAGCTGGCACGATAAGCGGGCGTCGTCAGGCGAATACCCGACCTGATCGAACACGACGTCAAATGTTTGATCGCGAAACGCCTGCCCCATCGACTGAATGTCATGCCGGTCAACCAGGACGTGATGGACTCCTTGCGGCAGTTGAGCGAAAGAATGCCCCCTCGTCGCGACGACGACATCCCAACCGGATTCCACCGCACGTGTCACCAATCGCTTACCAAAAAAGCGCGTGCCGCCCAACACTAATACCTTCATCTCGTTCCCTCCATCTTCGTCTCGTCATGGTTAGCCACATAAAGCCCTCACCGTTCCTCCATCATGCGCTTCTTTACGCGATCCTTCGGATCCCAGCAGTTAAACTGATACTTGGGGTGAGTGCGGTAACCGAGGCGCTCACAGCGGTTGTACACGCGGCCGTCTTCGCGTCCAGAAGCAAAGTGGCGGCAGGAGGCGCAACAGTGGTACTTTGAACGAATGTCACGCGTGCTCACGACTCGCCAAAAACCTTCCTTCAATATGTAAAAAGAGCACATTCAAGTCACTGATGCAGCTCGAGATTTCATTCATCTCGTCTAACAGCACGTAAAAGGCCTCGTCGTCTTCGGTCCGTTCCAGTGCCTCGAAGCGCTCCAAATACGCTTTCTCAAACGATCGAATTTGCAATGAAATGCGCGAGCACACTTTCTGGCAGATCACTTCGAATTCCTCCCGCTCTGTTTTGGACAGGGCTTCGTAATCGACGTTAAGGGACGGCCGCTCAATTTTTAATCTCGGATCGTAACGCAATTCGTAAGGCGGTCGACCAGACAAACTACTCACTCCGTATCTTTTAATGGCTGTTTAAGAGAACGGCACGCGTCAGTGATTCTCTAACAGGCGAAACAAACGCTTCGCCGCGGCCCGGCTGACCGGCACTTTACTTGCATGTCCGTCCCGTAAAATCAAGTTGTACGTTCCATTAAACCACGGTGTAATCTCATGAACGTAGTCCAAATTAACCAAATACCCCCTGTGCGAGCGAAAGAAAGGGAAGCCTCGCAACTTCCTTTCCAGCTCTTGCAGCGTCATTTTGGTCCGCAGCACTTGTTCTTCCGTGTGAATTTCCAGTACGCGCCGCACTCTTACCGCATAACAGATGGACTCCGGGGAGAGGATCACCGACCGTTCACCGTCATGGATCATAATTTTGGCCGTCCCAAGCTGCGTTTGCACTGAAACTGGCGTGTCACGTCCACCTCTTTCACCCGCTGACGGCTGTGATAACCGTCGGCGCACCCGTTCCATCGCAATTTTAAACCGCTTTTCATCGTACGGTTTCAACAGGTAGTCCACTGCCTCCAGTTCAAACGCCTCGACAGCGTAATCGTCATAAGCGGTCGTAAAGACAAACAGCGGAGAAGTCGGGGACCCGCTGCTCGCCCCCTTCATCTGTTTAGCTACTTCCACACCTGACAGCCCAGGCATCTGGATATCGAGGAAGATGACATCCGGTTTGTACTGTTGCTCTAGAGCGAGCAACTGTTCACTCGTTTCCGCACTCGGGCACAAGACGACATCGTCTTCCAGTTGCAATAAATAGGCTAATTCCTCCCGCACTAAACGCTCGTCTTCTGCAATCATCGCGCGAATCGTCATCACACCACCTCGGACGTGGCCAAACTTTCGACCGTCTCCATTCGAAAGATGCGAATGCAATCGATCATACTTCAACGCAGTACCTAGTCGGTGCTAACGGTAGCAATTAAACCTCTCATTTGAGAAGATATCCACAACGCGTTGAACTATCTTTTCAAACGACAGAAGTGGGACAGCTCTTTTTTTATCCCACCTGGCATCTCTTCGAAAGCCTTTTCTTTCATCTTATCACGAACAAGACTCTTCCCACAACGTTCAACGCGCCGACGTCTACCGCTTCTTCCCCTCTGTCCGCGTTCTTTCGGCGGCCTGTACGGCATCCTCAATGTCCTTCCCTGTCTGCAAAGCCATCGCTGCAGCGAACGCGCCTTCCACAAGGGGAGCGTCGACCAGGATGACGTCTACACTCCTGTCCTCCATCCTCATGACCTCCACAGCCAGTTCTGCGTTCATCATGGCACTCCCCAAGTCGAAAAAGAGCAGCACACGCCGGGCGCCGGCTGTCCGAATCGCTTCCGTGATGGCGTCTGACTGAGTGCCGAGGCCCCCTTCTCCGTCTCCGGCTGCCGTCCGTACCGTCACGTCCCGGGCCATAGACTGAATGAGTTCTTGCAATCCCGATGCAAGTTTTGAACTGTGCGACACGAGAACGATGGCCGCATCTGACGTTGTCGTCATCGTCAACCTCCTGATCAAGCCGTCACACGGCAAACAATTGTTCAAGCAACGCGAGTTTGTCCGCGGTATATTTTTGAAAGTTTTCATTGTACACACGCGGCGATTTCGGATTAGCATAGCGCGAGATCTTTCCTGTCTCAGGGTGCACCAGTTTGCTGGATGCGCCGCAACCAAGGCCGATGATCGTCTGCTGTTCTTCCATGATGATGATGTTGTACAGGCTCTCCTTACCGGGAAAAGCGTAACCGATGTTCTCCAGATTACCCAAAATGTTTTTTTGGCGATACAGATAGTACGGGGTGTAGCCCTTCTCTGCCGTCCACTCTCGCGCCCGGTTCATCATGTCGACGACTTCTTCCCGGTCTGCCACCTGGTACTTCCACTTGTTCCGCGTCATTTCAGAAGCCCGCTTGAACGAAAGGGTGTGAACCGTGAGGGATTCCGGCATCAGTTTTTCCGTCTCGCGCAACGTGTGTTCAAAATGTTCGACGTTTTCTCCGGGCAGCCCGATGATTAAGTCCATATTGATATTGCGCATCCCCATGTCCCTCGCGAGGTGAAACTTTTCCACAGTCTCCTCCACTGTGTGGTGCCGACCGATGGCATCGAGCGTCTTTTGAATGTAGGATTGAGGATTGATGCTGATGCGATCGATATTCCACTTTTTGAGCACGTTCAGTTTTTCCCGCGTGATCGTATCCGGCCGACCTGCTTCCACCGTAACTTCCCGCACACGGTCCATGTGGGGGAAAGCGCGGTACATTTCCGCATACAGGCGGTCCATCTCCTCCGCCGTTATCGACGTCGGCGTGCCGCCGCCGAAGTAAACCGTCGTAATCGCGATCCCCCTTTCCTTGAGCCAGTTTCCGATTTCGCGCATTTCATAGTGCAACCCACATAAAAACGAATCGACAGAACCTTGCTGTCCGCGAATGGAGTAAGCGGGAAACGTACAGTAGGCGCATTTTGTCGGGCAAAACGGAATTCCGACGTAAATGCTCACGGCCTGCTTCAGTTCGTATAGATCGGGGATCGTTTCGCGCTGCCGCTTCACGATCGTCTGCATCAAATCCAGCTTTTCCGGTGCCACCATCGTTTCTGCCGCGATGTGCCGCCTAATGTCTGCATCGTCGAATCCCCGCTGCACTGCCTGATGCCACAATTTGGTCGGCCGCACGCCGGTCAAGATGCCCCACGGCTGCCGAATACCAGTTAAAGAGCCAAGCGCTTTAAGCAAAGCCTGACTCACCGTTCTTTTCATCTGCTTCCGCCGCTCGTCTAATGAACGGGTTGGAACGTTCCGCTCGGCGCGGGCGCCTATTTCCTGTTCGCGGCCAATCACTTTGACGTCTACGTTTTGACTCCCGCGATGGGATTCTCGTACTGTGAACGCCAGCGTCATGTCTGCGTCCTTATCCCCTTCGTACGTCACGTCAGCGTCATCGAAGTAGAGGCGCAACAAGTTGACAACCGTATTCTCGTAAGTGCGGTCGAGTCCTACAATGTGAACGAGCATATCCGATACCCTTTCTGAACCTTTTCTTCTGCTGCCACTATTCTAAACGACAAGACGCGGCTGATTTTAAAACACTTTGTTCCTTCAGTCTGGAGCCAATGTCGACTGCAAACTTTTAAACAGCAGACTCGTCGAAACAGCTCCCGGATCGGGATGACCGACACTTCGTTCTCCCAGGTAGGCAGCGCGTCCCTTCGTCGCTCTGAGCTCCTTCGTTTCTTCTGCTTTCGCTGCGGCCGTTTGTGCCAACCATCTGACCAAAGACTGTTCACCTTCGAAATCGTCCCGCAGCATCAGTCCATCGGATAACGGTTTCCACACGTCGTACATCGTTTTTTCGCCGCCGGACACTTTGCCCCTCTGCGCGATGCCATCAGAAGCGGCTTGAAGCAGTTTGGGCCAATCCGACAACTCAATGGCGTCTTTACCTTTCACGGCCATCCCCATTCGCAAGAAGGCCGTCCCGTACAACGGGCCGGACGCTCCGCCCACTTTTGAAATCAGCGTCTTACTGACGAGCATGAAGCTGTCCCCGACGTTGCCGCTGAACTCGTGCAGCCCTTCCTTGACGGCCCGCCAGCCGCGTGCCATGTTCGCGCCGTGGTCACCGTCACCGATCGCGGCATCCAACTCGGTCAATAACGCTTTCTGATCGTCCAGGACGTCAGCATAGTGTCGAAACCAGGCAACCATTTGTTTGACATCCATCTCAATACCTCCTGACTGCCACCGTGTCTGCCGGCGCTGACAGCCATTTTTCCGTGTCGTCTGTCATTTTTAACAGCGTAATCGAGCAACCGGCCATATCGAGAGATGTCATGAATTCGCCGATCCACGTATCCACGACCTCGATCCGCTTTTCCTTTAAAATGGCGTGCAGTTCCTTGCCGACAACGTTCAGTTCCATCAACGGTGTAGCTCCCATCCCGTTCACCATAACTGCCACCCGGTCTCCCGGTTGAAACGGTAAGTCCGACAACACTTTGTCTGCCAGCACTGTCGTGACGTCGGCAGCCGTTCGCACCTTTGTCCGTTCCACACCCGGTTCACCGTGAATACCGATGCCGATCTCAATTTCATTCTCGCCCAAAGTGAAGCCGGGTTTTCCAGCTTCGGGAAGCGTGCAGGGCGTTAAAGCGACCCCCATACTGCGCACATTTTGAATCACTGTTTGAGCCGCCTGTTTAACTTCGTGCAGCGTTCCGCCTGCTTGTGCCCGGGCGCCGGCCACTTTGTGGACGAACACGGTCCCAGCTATGCCGCGCCGACCGGTCGTATGCGTGCTGTCTTCCACGGCAACATCGTCGTTGACGACGACGTGATCCACGTCGATCCCTTCTGCCGCCGCCATTTCGGCAGCCATTTCAAAATTCAATACGTCCCCGGTGTAATTTTTCACGATACAGAGCACGCCTTGGCCACTGTCCACCGCTTTAATCGCTTCAAGAATCTGATCCGGCGTGGGAGAAGTGAACACTTCCCCGGCAACAGCCGCATCCAGCATGCCTGTGCCGACAAACCCGGCGTGTGCCGGCTCGTGTCCGCTGCCGCCGCCGCTCACCAAACCGACCTTGCCCGTCACCGGGGCATCGCGCCTGACGATGACACCTGTCCCTTCCAGGTGACGCAGTCGATCGGGGTACGACAGTGCCATTCCTGCCAGCATATCGCTGACGACTCGGTCCGGGCGGTTAATCAATTTTTTCACACACGTGGCCTCCCTTTGCCTAAGATTCACGTCTTCATCTCAGCTGTATCTCTTTACATTATCTCAAAAAGAGCCGCTCTAAAACAGGAGGGAATCCTGCGCAAGACAAATTTTTTCCATCGATTTTCTGTTTCTTTTTTTCCGTTATATTCTGTTTCTCAAAGGAATTTCCAAAAAAGGAGCACTTCCGGTGATGGTCAACGGTCAAAAAGGAATCTTGCAAGTTAAAGAGGGGCATCCCATCAGAGTGATCTCCTTAAAAAATATCCAGAGCATCTTTATAATCTCAAATCCGGATAAAATCAATCATATTCCTGTTCCAGAACAATGGATCACAAATCATACCTGAATTATTCATAACCGCGTCTCAAATGTTTTAAAAACCAGTTTCAAGCCTGATTTTTGTAAGTTTTTGGTTTCCCTAGATGTTTTCTCAAATATATTACCTAATCTACTGGAAAAACAGCAGGAAGTCATACGCTAGCTTTCATAATCGGCTGTAAAAGGGCACACTGATCCTGTGGTCAATGTGAATGCTATGAGATTGACTTTTCTAATATCATCTCATTCAACCAAACCGTGGGAGGTGATGGATGGTTCGTAAAGTCTGCCAATAAGCCTTTTGATACAGACAACTGCTGCACAGTTTAAATGTCAGATATCTGCCTGAACGAACCAGCTTTCCCGCGATCTTAAGCAACTTCAAACGGATGTTGTCGATACGATTTTTGTTCATCGTTCTGGGTAGACACAGTCGACGAAACCAGTTGTTGAAGTTATAGGCGAGCACCATGAGTTGCAGCTTTGTGGCGTTGCTGTAAAACGATGGACTGCTCATCTGATCGAAAGCAAAGCCGTTCTTGGCTTCTTTGATAAAGTTTTCCATCGTGCCACGGTTCGCATAAAGCTTGACGATGTTTTTGGGTGAGAGCCCCATGTTGGTCACGATGAAGGTGTAGGTGAAGAAAAGCTCACCTTCCGGTTTCTCCATCTTGACCACCACACGACGCGGCTTATCCCAAGCACGTGCCTGGTAGTCAAATGATGTGTAAAACACCTTGGCTTCTGTCGTGTTCAGATCAAACTGTTTCCAGAGTTCATCTTCAAATGGCTGTGCTTTTTGTTTCAACACGTTGTTTGCTTTTAAGCGGATCACATAGTGGACATCATGTGTTTCCGCCAATTGATAGAGAGCCGGGATGGCAAAACCGCTGTCCCCGCGTATGCATAGCGTTGCCCATGGACTTTGCTTCCGATATCGCTTGATTTCAGGGCCGACAAAGCGGACGACTTGCCGGGATGTGTACACATGACCAGCGCGCAGTTCTGCTTTGAGACAATCTCCAGTCAGTCCATCAAACATCATCAGGGGATGGTAACCCTGGGCTTGATAATGCGTGTTAAAGGCGGATCCATGCTGTTCACCATAGGTGGCCAAGTTGGTCGAGTCCAGATCCATCATGATGTTTTCCTTGGGTTGGATGATATCGACTCGTTTTTGCATCAGTGAATTGACCGATTGCAACTGCTTCATCGTTTCCTTATCCAATTTCTGATTTAGCCGGGAAATGGTCGGTTGAGAAGCCAGGACTTCTTTACCCAAAATGGTGGTCAACACAGGTTCATGACGTAATTCATCGGCATGATCATCCGCATGATACCCGGCAATGTGCTGATAGATCTTTTGGATGATGACGTCATCGTTAAAATGGATGTGATGACGGTTTGGATCATTCACATTGAGGTGATCCGTGATCGCTTGACTGAGCCCGATTTTTTCATCAAATTCTTTATACAGTAACCAACCGGCATCTGAGGTCAGGTTTCCACCTTCAAAATTGACTTTCACACTTTTGTTGAAATGCATGGTCTGCTCGTTTACACTATGCATAAGGGAGCCTCCTTGGTTTGTATTGGTTTTGGTCACTTTTACAATACCAAAGGTTGGGCTCCATTTCTATTTTTCACCCATTGGGTGAAAAGGTGGAATGCTTTTAATGGCCTGGTATGACGCGCTTTTTGATATTTTAAGTTCAGCTATATGAATAATTCAGGATCATATTCTATTGCCGCGGCATGGTGATTACCCTCCGAACAACACCCCTTCCGGCAGGGGCACCAAAAAGACGAAGCGAAACAGGAGGTAAAACCCTCCCCCGACTAACAGTGAAAAGAAGCTTGCTCGCATCACTCGTCGTAACCGCCTCTCCGTTTTACCTTGCAATAACCATACAAAAAAAGCGATAAAACACAAGCTGGCTAACAAAAATCCAGCGAACCACATGAACACCACGTAAGCGATCATTCCCAACCCCATGGAAACGGCACGCCGTTTGTCTACCGATGCGAATAACTTGTCCCTCTCGGGGTTGAACACACTCGCCGCGAGATAGATTGCACTCAAACCTGACAAGATGAACCCAATCGTCCTCGGAAACATGGCACTCATGTCGTTCAAACCCCGCGTCTCCCACAGCGCAAAACACGCGATGGCCAAAAATGCGACAGCGGCGTAAGTATCGTGATTGATTCTTTTCACGGCTGATTCCCGCTCCTTTCTGACCTCTTGTGTTCCAAAGATTTGCCCAACAACGTTCTAGACAAAAGAGGCCACATGAGGGAAAAGAGACACAACAGTATGAGCGTGACGGAAATGGGGCGGCTGAAGAAAAGCGACCAGATGCTACCTTGTGCCTGCCCCATCAGCATCGATTGAGAAAGTCCTGTCTCGGCAATGGGACCAAGTATGAGACCCAACACAATCGGCCCCGGTTCAAAACCGGCTTTCTTTAAGATATAGCCTAAAATACCGAATCCGATCATCATCGCCACGTCGAGCATGTTGTTGCGAATGGCGTAAGAGCCGATAGCCGTCAGAAAGACGATCAGAGGAGCTAAGTAAAAAGTTGCCATGTTAATGACCTGAGCGACGTATCGAGAACCGTAAAAACCGAGGACGAACATCACGATGTTCGCAACGATAAACGCCCAGCAAAACGTGTACACCAGTCCCGGCGACGTCGTGAACAAGTCAGGCCCGGGCCGTATGCCTTGCATCATGAGCGCCCCCAACAGCACTGCTGCCGGGGCCGCGCCGGGGATCCCGAGGGAAAGCAGGGGGACGAGAGAACCTCCGACTTCCGCGTTGTTCCCCGATTCTGAAGCAGCGACACCTTCGATGTTTCCTTTTCCGAATGACTGTTTGTCTTTGGAAAAGCGGACGGCCATGTCGTACGAGAGCAAGCTTGCAATATTGCCGCCCGCGCCGGGAATGATCCCGACGGCGATGCCGATGACGGACGATCGCAAGTACAAGATCGGTTTGCGAATCAATTCTTTTATGACAGCGAAGGCCACCCCTTTTTTCGGCGTGTAAGATGCTCTGTCCCTCGCTCCTCCTTTTTGTTCGATCATGCCGATGACTTCTGGGATACAAAACAGACCGATTAAGACGACAATGAGATCAATACCCGCCTGTAGCGGCGGAAAGCCGAAGGTGAAACGGGATTCTCCGCCGATGGGCGCGATGCCGATCGTACTGAGCAACAATCCTAACGTTCCGCCGAGCAATCCCTTTAACAGTGAACCAGACGACAGTGTGGCAATAATCGTTAATCCGAAAACGGAAACCCAAAAGTATTCCGGCGGGCCGAACTTTAGAGCGAGACTCGCTAACAGAGGTGTAATGAAAAGAAGGGCAAGGCCACCTAGCACTCCCCCCAAACTGGAACTGAAGGCAGCCGTGACGAGAGCGTGTTCCGCCTTACCCTTCAACGTCAAGGGGTATCCGTCAAACGTCGTGGCAATCGATGACGGAGTCCCGGGAGTATTGATCAAAATCGCTGCAATACACCCACCATATATGGCGCCGATGTAAATGCCGCCCAGCGTGATCAGTGCGGCGTCTGCTTCCATCGTAAACGTAAAGGGCAACATCAGAGCTAAGGCCATGGTGGCCGTTAAACCGGGCAGTGCGCCGATGACGATCCCACCGGCAACACCGGCGATCATCAACAGAATGTTAGTCGGTTGTGTGAGGGAAATAACGATTTCCGGCAGAACGTCTAACATCTCTTTCACCTGCCTTCACATCTAGTTTTCAGAAGATTGCAGTTCCTCTAACAGCGGCTTGTATTCTGCTGTCTTTTCCTCGATATAGGCTTTCGTTTCCTCTGCCCCCAACGCCTTCGGTTCAAACCCTTCTTCCGTCATCTGCTGCTGCACGGTCGAGTCATTCGCAATCTTTAAAAACGCGTCTTCCAGCTTTTGAACAATGTCTGCTGGTGTCCCCGGCGGCACTGCCACCCCCCGGTCGATGCTCGCTGTCATGTCGTATCCCAATTCTTTAAATGTCGGTACGTCGGGCAACGGTTCGAATCGCTCCTCAGACCCGATGGCTAAAATCGTCAGTTCATCCTTGTAACTGACCAAATCGTTGGAGTTGGCGAGGATGGCTGTCGTGTTGCCACCGAGAAAACCCTGGACTTGGGACGCAGCGCCGGTAAAGGACACATATTGGATATCGATGTCTGCCAGATTTTGCAGCTGTTGAAACGCCAAGTGATGTCCAGAGTACGTTCCCGTACCGGCGACCGTTATTTGACCCGGATTTTCTTTCGCGGCCGCCACAAAGTCTTCCATCGTCTCAATATCACTGTCTTTCATCACGGCGAGGCCGATGGGGGTCGCTTGAAATACGGCCACTGGCTCAATCTGTTCCGTTTCGTAACCAGTATCTTCTTGGGAAAGGGGTTGTAAGATGATGTGGGGGATGTTAATCCCGGCCATGTAGTGTCCGTCTGGCTCTTGCTGCACGAGTTCCGCCCATCCGACGGAACCGCCTCCCCCCGGTTTATACGTAATGTTGATCGATTGCCCAAGTTCTTCTTTCAAGAACGGCTGTTGTCTCCTCGCCTCTAAATCCGATTGCCCACCTGCGTCAAACGGAATCATGTACGTAATTGGCTTCGACGGGTAGTCGTCACCCGCATTGCGTTCTCCTTCTGAAGTTTCACTGCCGCACGCGACGAACACCGTAACAATACCTGCTATTAATAAAAATAGAAACCAATTTACTGTTTTTTTCAACGTTATTCCCTCCTTTTTATAATAGTAATCGCTTACAAACATTATACTAATAATTAATTACATAACACTAGCTAGATCATTTACCCTTTAATAATTTATTCAGTTCCTTCCACACTTCTTCAGAAAGCGGAATGCCTTCGCGGCGCCGCACAGTTTCGCTGCGCCGTTTGCGTTCGCCCGGAATCAGGATTTCATCGAATCCCTCTGCCAGCGGAACGCCTTTAACCTCTTCCTTCATCTTCTCCACTCGCTGTTCGTACTGTTTCATGTCCATAAATTTCTGTATATCTACCAAGATGAAAAAGTGTCCCACATTCGCGGGCTCTGTCTCGTCATCGTAAATCCAGCCGACGTGTGGTCCGAAAGCAGCTCCGGTTAAAATGCCGGCCATCATCTCCACGGCAAGGGCAACGGCGTAGCCCTTCGGGCCCGCCATTGGGAGGACGGCGCCTTTCAGTGCAGCTTCGGCACTCGTCGTCGCGCGTCCGTCTTTGTCAATCGCCCATCCTTCGGGAATGGGTTCACCGCTTTTCGCCGCGAGGATGATTTTCCCCCGGGCGACGACACTGGAAGACAAATCGACTAGGATCGGTTCATCCTTGTAAGGAAAGCCGAAGGCGATGGGATTGGTGCCGAAGTATGCCTGACGCCCTCCCCAGGGGGGAATCCCTTTCGGGGAATTCGTAAAAGCGACAGTGGCAAGGCCGTGCTCACACATCTGCCGGCAGTAGTATGAAGCGGCGCCGAAATGGTTGCTGTGTTTAATCGCGATAGCGGCTATGCCCAGTTCCTTAGCCACCGGCACCGCCGCTTCCAATGCCCGCATAGAGGTAACCATACCGAGCCCGTTGTCTCCGTCGACGGTGATGACCGCTCCTGTGTGGGAAATTCGAATGTCAGGCGTCGGGTTGATTCTGCCGCTCTTCAAGCATTTGACGTATACGGGAAGCCGGGAGATGCCGTGGCTGTCAGCTCCTTCCAAGTTCGCCTGGACAAGGGCCTTCGCACTCGTCACAGCATCCGCTTCGTTCATGCCCGCTTGTGTCAATATCTCCACCGCGAGAGCCGTCAGCTCTTCAGCACTAACTGTGCGGGTTTGTCTGGCCATCTTTGGCACACCTCTTTCTACACACGGCATATGGACGGATCACCTTGCAGTTCGTGGAGCACTTCACCGATGACGAGCCGGGCAACACGGGCCTGAGATTCAACTGTCAGACCGGCAATGTGCGGCGTGACCAACACGCCCTTTAAACCGAGTAACGGGTGATCCCGGTGCGGGGGTTCCTCTTCCAAGACATCCAGTACCGCACCGGCCAAGCGACCTTCTTGCAAAGCTTGCCTTAAGTGTTCTTCCTGGATCACCCCACCGCGGGACGTATTGATGAGATACGCTGACGGCTTCATCTGCTTCAGTCTCTTGTAGTCGATCAAATGTCGTGTCCCCTCCGTCAGGGGCACGTGCAAACTGACGAAATCGGCCCGTTCCAACACTTCGTCCAGGGAACGCAACTGCATCTTGAGCTCGGAAGGAGCAAAGTCGTACGGCGCGACGTACGGATCGTGTCCGATGACGTTCATCCCGAGAGACTTCGCCCTCAAGGCCAGGCGCTGTGCGATTTCCCCGCATCCGATTAAGCCTAACGTCTTCCCGTACAATTCCAGTCCGGTGAACGTATGGCGATCCCATCCGCCTTCCGTCACGTGTTCATCCGCTTCTCTCAGCCGGCGGACGACTGCTAACATGGCGGCGATGACGTATTCTGCAACTGATATGGCGTTAGCATTGCGCGCGCTGACCACAGAAACGCCCCTTTTTTTCGCCGCCGCCACATCGATGTTGTCAAGGCCGACACCGAGACGCCCGATGACTTGTAACTGCGGGCACTGATTTAGAAGGTCTGCCCCCACCCGCGTTTTATTGCGAACGATGATCGCCTTCAAACTGGCCAATGCTTTCTCATCAAACGAAAATCCTTGCCACGCTTCCGGTTTGTAAGCGTAGGTGACACCGGCTTCATCGAACAGCGACAGCGCGCTTTCATCGATAAACTCTGTGATCAGCACCTCCATCTTTCATTGCCTGCTCCCGTGAAATGATCCAGCATGTTGTTCATAGCACTCGCATCCCCTTGTCTCTACGCACTGCGGTACAGTTTCGTCATGACGAATTCACGGTGTCCAAGCGCTTCGGCACTCGTCAAACGGCCGTTGACTGTGCGGTACAAGTAATCCATCAGCATGTCGCCTGCTTCCGGAAGCGTGATCGTGCGCGCCAGTAAGCCTTGCACGTCCACATCAATGTGTTCGCGCATCGTTTCTGCCGTCTTCGGGTTCGCGGTAATTTTGATCACCGGTTCGATGGGATTTCCAATGATGTTCCCCTGGCCGGTCGGGAAAAAGTGGACGACAGCTCCTCCGGCCGCCATGAGCGTGATGCACTCGGCGGCTGCCGACGAGGTGTCCATGAAGTATAGACCGTTTCCGTTGTTCGGCGCTTCGGCCGGCGCTAATACGCCGATAATTTCCTTCGTCCCGGTTTTGGCGATATTGCCCAACGCTTTTTCCTCAATTGTCGACAAGCCTCCGGCAATATTGCCTTGTGTCGGTTGTGACCCTAGTAAGTCCACACCTTTTGACTCGATCTCCCCGACATAGTCTTTGTACACCCGCATAAACTTCTGCTTTAACTCTTCTGTGGCCATTCTTTCAGCGATAAGGTGTTCTCCGCCAGTCAACTCCGACGTTTCACCGAAGATGACGGTGGCTCCGGCATCGACCAAGCGGTCGACAGCCTGGGCAACCGTCGGGCAGGATCCCAGTCCCGTCGTCGTATCGGATTCGCCGCATTTGATGCTGACGGTCAGATCCTTAAGTTCCACTGGTTCTCGTCGCAGTTCGGAAGCCCATTGGACGTATTCCTTCGCTTTCCACGACGCGCGCCGCACTGTTTCAAAATCCCCGTGACCTTCAATCGAAAAGTATGAGACTGGTTTCCCCGTTTGCGCAATGCCGTCAGCGATTTTCTTCGCCCAGTTCTCTTCAATGCCAATGACGACACAAGCCGCCACATTTGGGTTAGAACCGGTGCCGATCATCGTTCTAAAATGCAGTTCTAAGTCCTCCCCGTACTGCAGTCTGCCGTACGAGTGGGGCAAAGCTAGCGTACCTTTCACATGGTTCGCAACCGCTTCACACGCAGCGTTGGATATGTCGTCTACTGGTAAAATGACGACGTGATTGCGTATGCCGACTCTTCCATTTTCCCTGCGATACCCGTACAGTTGACGTTCCACTTTCATTACCACCTCGCCGTTTTTATGTTGTGTGTGTGCACGTAATCGCCCACTTCCCATTTGCAAGTCGTCACGCCGATGGGAATGCCGTACTTCAGGACAGGTTCGTTTTCTTTAAGAGAGGCTAACGCGATTTTATGCCCGAGTGGCACATCGTGTTTCACCTCAACCTCGATTGTCGAATCGTCGTCCATGTAGACACCAACAGCTTTCTCCCCTGCACGGATATCCGTGACGGCCACACCGACATGATCCCCTTTGTGATGAATGAGAAATTGATGAACCTTCACCTTCTGATCTTGTCTCTCAACATCGCGGGCCGCAACACTACTCTGAGTACTGTCGCTCATCCCGATCCCACCTCCCCTTAATCTTCATACATAATAGGTAATACCTATACAAACAATTTACCAACACTTAGCGTATGCGTCAATCGTGTTGTGACGTTTTTTACACGTGTTACTCATTGAAAAATGTAATAAACGCGATTACGAGTTATGAATAATCCGTGCAGAAATTCGTGCTACAGTTATGTAGTAATAACCTACTGTACAAGGAAAGGATGCTTATGTCTGTACACGGAAACAACCTATCCGCCGCCTCCCAGAACTCTGCTCCATATCAACACACTGTTCTGACATACAGCCGCGGCATCTTTTTGACGTTTGTGTTGGCCTTGGCCTCCCTTCAGTTGGCGCGCTTGCCTTACTTGTCCATTGTCGGAGCACTCGTCCTCGCCATCTTGCTCGGCATGAGCTGGCGCGCGTCTCTGGGCTTACCAGCTGGCGCACAGGCAGGTATTACGTTTACGACAAAAAGGTTGTTGAAAGCCGGCATCATTCTCATGGGTTTGCGTCTCAATTTGCATGATATATGGGCCAGCGGGATAAACGTGATCGCCATCGACGCGTTCGTGATTGTGTTTACGCTTATCGTCATGCATGCCATTGGACAGCGCATGAAGTTGCCGGAACAGTTGACGTTACTAACGGCTGTCGGGACAGCAGTTTGCGGCGCGTCTGCCATTCTTGCCGTCGCCCCCCTCATCCGCGCTAAAGAAGATGTGACAGCGCTCGCCGTATCGTTTATTGCGTTGACGGGAACGGTCGGCGCTCTCGCTTACTCGTTTCTGTACCCGCTTCTCCCCTACGACCCGGCAGTTTACGGCGTCTTGACCGGAGCCACGCTACACGAGCTGGGACACGTCATTGCCGCCGGAGCGGCAGGGGGAACTTCAAGCAGTGAAATGGCCGTGTTAGTTAAACTTGGTCGGGTCGCCTTACTCATCCCTGTCGCCCTTGCCATCGGGACGCTTTACAACAAGAGACACCGCTGGGAAAGGGTACAAAGCCAATCCGCCTCACGGCTCGCAAACCTCCCGGTTCCGTGGTTCATTGTCGGATTTCTCGCCATGAGCGCCTTGAACACACTAGACTGGTTGCCGGAATACGCCGTGAACGGTCTGCTTTCACTCAGCGGTTTGTTACTCGCGATGGCGATGGTCGGCGTCGGGCTCGGAGTCTCGTTCCAAGCGTTTCGTGACAACGGCCGAAAAGGGATGATGACGTGCGCCATCGGCAGCAGTGCCCTTGTCTTGTTCGGCGTCCTCCTAGTACAATGGTTCTACTAGAAGGAAGAGGATGAGGATGAACGAACACCAGCTTAAAGTTTTTATGACCGTCGCTGAAAAGAGAAGTTTTTCCGAATCGGCCAAAACGCTGCACATGGCGCAACCGACGGTCACCTCGCAGGTTAAGTCACTGGAAAACGAGTTAGACACCCAACTGTTCCACCGCACGACAAAACGCGTCGAATTGACAGAAGCGGGACGGATCTTGTACCGCTACGGCAAAGAGATCGTGAACTCTTTCGATGCGGCAAAGAAAGAAATTGAATCTTTACAACATACGGTCAGCGGCAAACTGGAAATCGCCGCTAGCCTGACGATCGGCGAATACGTGTTGCCAAAAATGTTGGGGAAAATCAAACAGAAGTATCCGCACATCCAGTTATCGATGCATATCATGAACACGGAGCACATTGTGGAAAAGATACGTGCCCGCGTGTTGGACATCGGCCTCGTGGAAGGGGTTGTGGACGACCCTGCCCTGGAACTGCAACCGTTCCAGGAAGACGAACTCGTCTTGATCGCCTCCCCCGTATTCGACCACCCCGCCCTCTGCCGACAAACGAGAACAGCCCACCCCAACATTCTGCTGGAAGCTCCCCTCATTTTAAGGGAAAAAGGCTCGGGCACCCGCCAGGTGTTGGAACAGCGCCTGCAGTCGCAAGGCGTCATTCCGTCGGAGTTGACGGTTTTTCTCGAACTGGGAAGCACTGAAGCAGTCAAAGGGGCTGTAGTAGAAAACTTGGGCGTATCCGTTCTTTCGGCGGCCGCTATTGAAAAAGAGTTACAACTCAACATTTTGCGAGCTTACTCTTTAAGTGGTCTCAGCCTGAATCGACACTTTTACACGGTCACATTGAAGGGACATGTCCTCCCTCGGCCAGTTGACGTGTTCATCCACGAGATCATGCCTTGATCCCGTCTGCCTCGGGTATGGAGGTGATGCGGCTTTCGATTTGCTATAATGAAATCCAATGGAATGAGGAAGGAAGGGTGACACTATGTGTTTAAACCGTTGGTAGACCAGCGTACGAATATTACCGACCGAATCGTCGACTACATGAAGCAGTTAATTTATAACGGTGAGCTGAAACCCGGAGAAAAGCTGCCCCCAGAACGGGAGTTGGCCAACATGCTCAATGTGAGCCGCACTCCGATGCGGGAGGCGTTGAAAATTCTCTCCGCCATGGGGTATATTCACATCCGGCACGGTCACGGTCTGTTCGTCGCAGACCCGGATGAAGCCGTCATTTCCCAGCTGGCTAATGCTGTCTCACTGAAACGACATACCCTCATGGACCTGTTTGACGTGCGACTCGTCCTCGAGGCGCAAGCAGCCAAATGGGCGGCTGCCCGGCGCACCGACGACGAATTGAAAAATCTCCACGCCATCGTAGCGGCAGCGAATAAGGACATGCGCGACCTTCCGGATCCCGATTTTGCCACGCGCAACGACCACGCTTTTCACTACGCCATCGCCCAAGCTTCGCACAACTCTGTCATTTTGCGGATCATGAACAGCTTGCTCGATCTGATGAAAGTGGGGCGTCAGCACGCCCTTAGCATCCCGGGACGTTTCGCCCAATCGGTAAAGGATCACGAAAAAATCGTACATGCGATTGAAGCGCAACAGCCGGACAAGGCCCACGAAGCCATGCGCCACCATATCCAAGACGTGCGAAGAGACGTGTTGTCCCAGCTGGCCGAACAGAATGAAGATACGTGACGGAAAGGAGAGAGGAGCGTGCGCATCGTCTCGTTATGTCCAAGCAACACCGAAATATTGGCCTGTCTCGGTTTGTCCGATCACATTGTCGGCGTCGACCGCTACTCTGACTGGCCTCCCGCCGTCCGCTCCCTGCCGGATCTCGGACCCGATCTCGCCATCGACATGGACAGAGTGGCTGCACTGCAACCGAGTCTCATTGTCGCCTCCCTGAGTGTCCCGGGCATGGAGCGAAATGTCGAACAACTGCAAGATCTCGGCATTCCTTACCTCGTCCTCAATCCAAAACGGTTGGAAGACATTTACGACGACATTTTAGACGTAGGAGCGGCGACGAACCGCACCGCTCAAGCGTCTCAACTCGTGCATCAAATGAAAGAGCGGATAGAGGAAGTGGCAGACAGGTGTTCGTCGCAGGGTGACACTCCCCGACTGTACTGGGAATGGTGGCCCAAACCGGTGTTTTCCCCTGGCGGGAACAATTGGCTGACCGATGTGAGTGAGGCCGTCTCTGCGGTAAACGTCTTTGCTGACCATCCGGATGAAAAGAAGCAGACAGATTGGGAGGGAGTCGTTCAAGCGGCCCCGGATTACGCCCTTGTCGTGTGGACAGGTGTCCCGAAGGAAAAGGTAAAGGTGGAGAAGATCGTCAGCCGTCCCGCGTGGCGAGGACAGCGTTTCGCCAAACGGGACCGGGTTCACATTCTGGAAGAAGGGTTGTACTGCCGTCCATCACCGCGCCTCTTGACCGGGATTGAGAAGCTCGCCCAACTTTTGTACCCGGACATTTTCTAGTGACCATTCAAGCATATGTTAAATCGAGCGATGTGAAACTTAAGTCCACCACGTGTCAAACGGCGTGACCGGGAGTCGTCGCTTGTGCCGTGTCGCTAAATACTTGGATTCAATTTTTCGGGCGATGTGACCCTCCACCTCTTTGCCTTCCAAATAGTCGTCGATGTCAGTGTAACGAAGCCCCAATTCGTCTTCATCCGGACGTCCAGGGTTGTCGTCCAGTAAATCGGCCGTCGGTTTTTTAGTATAGATGGCATCATCTGCCCCTAAATATTTTAACAATGCCTGTCCTTGTCTCTTCGTCAGCCCGAAGAGGGGAACAAGGTCGCATCCGCCGTCGCCAAATTTCGTGAAGAAACCCGTCACAGCCTCCGCCGCATGATCGGTCCCCGCTACGAGCAGTTGATAAAACCCTGCCACGTCATATTGGGCCTTCATGCGCTCGCGGGCTTTAATGTTCCCTTTGAGATAGTCGGTGATTTTCTCCCCCGTTGCGGCCTCAAACGCTCGGACGGACGCATCGACCGGTTCTTTTATGTTCAAGGTGATACACCTGTCGGGCTGTATAAAGGCAAGGGCCCGTTCTGCGTCAGCGTCGTCCTGCTGCCGGCCGTAAGGTAAACGCATCGCGATGAATACGTAGTCTCTATCTGTTTCCTCCCGCAGTTCCTCGACTGCCAGTTGGCAGAGGCGGCCGCACAACGAAGAATCCTGTCCGCCCGATATCCCCAGGACCAACCCTTTGGCCGAGGTTTGCGTCACGTAGCGCTTGATAAAATCGATCCGATTTCTGACTTCTTCTTCTGGTGCTACGGAAGGTTTGACGTGAAGCTCCTGCTGAATGTGCGCTTGGAGTTTCGACAACGTTCTTCCCACCTTTCGTGTGGAAACAATTTTCTCAGACCTCGAGCCTTGCAATCTTCCGTCTGCTCACCTTACTCCCCTCGCTGTCCGTTATCCTACCGTTATTGTAACAGTTCATAAAAAGACGCAAGGGGAATCAGACAGATTTTGTGACACGTTTTTTATGGGAAGTGTACGACTCAGCCATGAGACTGACGATGTGCTCGCCGATGACGAGGGAAGCAGTAGCCGCCGGAGAAGGCGCATTGCACACGTGTACCGCCCTCTTAGACCTCACGATGATGAAGTCATCGACGAGCCGTCCGTCCCGGGTCAACGCCTGCGCCCGCACTCCTGCCGGTGCCGGGACGAGATCGTCGGCGGTTATTTCCGGAATAAACCGTTGGATGCTCCGCACAAACGCTCGTTGACTATAAGACCGCACCATTTCGCTCAAGCCGACTGACATGTACCTAAACGCAATTTTCCAAAAAGCGGGGTACGTCAACACATCCCAACTGTCCCGCAGGTTCACGTCCCCTTTGCGGTACCCCTCCCGTTTCAAACTGAGCACCGCATTCGGACCGACGTGGACGGAGCCATCCACCATTCGCGTAAAGTGAACGCCAAGGAACGGAAACGCCGGATTCGGCACGGGGTAGACCAAATGCTTCACCAGATGTCGTTTCTCGGGCTTCAACTCGTAGTACTCGCCGCGGAAAGGAACGATCTTCATTCCAAGGGAAAGGCCGGTCATACGGGCGACACGGTCGCTGAACAGGCCGGCACAGTTGATGGCAAAACGCGTCTGCACTGTTCCGGCATTCGTCCCTATGTCTATAAACTCAGCCTCCTCTTCCATGCCTTCAACTCGGGTCCCCACCCGAATCTCTCCGCCTTTTTCTTCCACGACGCGCGCTAACGTATTCAACACTTGCACATAGTCAACGATGCCGGTACTCGGCACGAATATCGCTTCCAGCCCGTGTACATGCGGTTCCCTCTCCTGCAATTCGTTCGGGGTCAGTTTGCGTAACGTCAGTCCGTTGGCGATTCCCCGCTCGTACAGAGTGTGTAAAAGGGGGCGTTCGGCTTCTGCCGTCGCGACAATCACTTTGCCGCACTGTTCGTACGGGATGCGGTATTTTTGGCAAAACTCAACTATCCTCCGGTTGCCTTCCGTTGCAAACCGCGCTTTTAAACTCCCCGGTTTGTAGTATATGCCAGAGTGGATGACACCGCTGTTGTTTCCCGTCTGATGCAAACCGAGGGACTGTTCTTTCTCCAAGACGAGGACGGCTGCTTGCGGGTACGCGTGAACTAAATGGTACGCTGTCGCAAGACCGACAATCCCCCCGCCGATGACCGTAAAGTCGTACAACCGGCTTCTCCCCTTAGCTTTTGACCTCGATTTCATAAAAAGGAACTATCATCGTATGCTGGCAAGCCGTGTGCAAATCCCTGTACGCCCGATTGACCGGAGCGTCTTCCATAATGGCGCTGATCCCCAAATAAGGAAAGACAGACTGCGCACAGGAAAGGGCTGCCCTGCTCGTCGCATGACACACATAACTAACCTGTTCTTGTACCTGTTCGGAAAGGTCTGAGTGCCTTACGAGGGTATCCCACGATTCATCGACTGCCCGGTAAAAGTTTTCAGTCGCTTGCTGCAGAGTCCGTTCCGCTCCTTCTACTTTACGCTGGACATACGGGTATCGGTTAGGAGACGACGTTTCCCACACCCCTTTGTTCTGCTTCAAAATAAGTTTAGCTTCGTCGAGAAAATGCCGACAAATCCCGATGCACACGGCAGCAAAGGATGTCTGGGAAAACTGGAGAAACGGATATCGGTAAAGCGGGTCATGCCAGTAGACGCAATCGTCAAATACGTTAAATGTCCGCTCATCCGGCACGAATACGTCGTCGACAGCGATGGAATGACTGGCGGTCGCTTTCAAGCCGAAGGCGTTCCAGTCTTCGATGACCTTCACCCGATCCGGAGGCAAGATAAACGAACGCACTTCCGGGTTTGAATCTCGTGCATCGCCCTCAATTTGACAGTTTACCGTAAAGACCGTCGCATAAGGTGAACCGCTGCAGTACTTCCACCGTCCGCTGACCAAATAACCGCCGTCCACTCTTTTCGCCGTTCCCGAAGGGGCGCCGCTTCCGGCGACGACCGCCTTTTTGTCGGAAAAGGTCTCTTGGCACACGGACGGTAAAATGGACGATACGAAATATCCCCCGCCTGAACCGATGTCGGTTAACCAGCCGAAACTGCCGTCAATCCAGGAGGCCTGTTCAAATACCCTTAAAGCGTCGGGAAGCGGCAACATTTCTCCGCCCAGTTCTCGCGGGACAAACAGTTTAAAAAGATTGTAGTCATACATGATCTTAAGAATACGTGGCGTCACATTGCCTATTTGCTCCATCTGTCGAGATTGTTCTCTTACCGCCTTGACTGTTTTGTCGCTCAAGTGCATGAATGGCATCACCTTTCGCAGCGCTCTGCCACAAACATCACTACCATGTCCTCTTCTCCTATTATACATCATTCTCGCATATGAGCGACTGGCGACAAGATGCGCATTCTGTCAAAGATCGCCAACACTGACACTCACGTTGGCGATCACCTTTCGCAAGAAGTCGGATTCATTGACGAAGCTGCCTTACGCGTGCCGCTCATCGAGCACGATCTTTACAAATTCGTCGTAGTTTTCACATTTGATTAACGCTTGGACCGTTGTCGGGTTATTCGTCACTTTCACCAGCAGTTCGTAAAGTGATTGCAAATCTTCCTGACTGTCCCTTTTAACACTTAACAAGCAGACAAACTGGACGGACTGTTCCGCCCACTGGATCGGCTTTTTCAGTGTGCAAACCGCAACAAACGTCTCATCCGATTGCGGGGTGATGGGATGGGGGACGGCTACAAGATTTCCGTAAGCAGTGGGAGCAACCTCTTCCCTGTCAAACAGTGCCTGCAAAAAGGAATCGCCAACCAACCCTTTCTCCTGCAAGGTTTCCTGGAAGAACTTAAAAACGTCCTCGCGGGTGGCCAAATCGCGCTGCAGGAACAGTAAATCCCTCTTGAAAAAACGGAGGATAGACTCCTCATCGGAGGCATACCGGTCGACCTTCGCTACATCCTCATCCGTTAAAATGGCATTGACGTGAATGACTGGAACGGACAGTCGCTCCTCTATCGGAACAGTACTGACAATAAAATGGACGCCATCCAGATTTGTCTTCGGCAGTTTATAGTAGTCGATCGTTTCCAAAATGCGTAACTGGTCGCCAAAGTAGGCTTTCAGCCGATAGTAAATCAACTGTGAACTGCCGAATCCGGATGCACATACGATCAAACACGTTTTCGCGTCTTGTTCTGCCTTTTGCCTCTCGATTGCTGCGCCAATGTGGAGGGCAAAATATCCGCATTCATCCTCTTGAAACCGAATTCCGATCTGTTCCTCCACGCCTTTGGCAAAAAAGAGGGCCGCTTCAAATGCCAAAGGGTAATTTCGCTTGGTGTCTTCGAGAAGTGGATTCCTCACATTCATGCGATATTTGTGTCGATTGATGGCCGGCTTTAAGTGAAGACCTAGACCCATCATGAGTTCCCGGTCTCTCTTTAGCCCCACATTCAAGTGCTCTTCAACGGTATCCAATGCCGTATTGACAAGCTGGTAGATGTCGTCGTCCAATAAATGTTTCACCGTCTCATCGTCGGCCACATTTTCCGCCGCCCTTTTGGCCCCAGCAAGTGCAAGGTGATGTAAGCCACTTCCATTTTGGGAAACGCCACGCCGAACTGTCTCTCTATGTTGGTGACCAGGCGCTTCGCGATCTGAAATTCCTGTTGTTGTGCGATGTCTTGAATTTCTTTCGGAACTAAAGAGATCTCGTATCCGTTTCTGATACGCTGAATCGCAATGGCGATATGAATATACAGGTTGTTCATCGCAATGTCCGCAATCTTGAGGGGACTTTTATATATTTCATCAAGCAGAATGCTCCACAGTTGATCCATCTCTTCCGGTGAGAGCAGATGGGAGGTCCTCCCGTTTACCGTCGAAACCCCTTTTGGCCGGTTGAACACGTACTCGGAAATGCAAAAACGAATGTCTACTTCTCGGCCTTCTGCCTTCAACCCGTAGTTCGGCCTTGCTTTCAGTACGATGTCGTACGTTTCCAAAACGTTTTTGACAGCTTTTAAATCATTTTGCACCGTTGACTTACTCACGTAAAGTTCGTCCGCCAGTTGCTCTATTTTTATAAAGTCCCCGCTCAACAACAGTCGTTTTAGCAGATACACCGTTCGTTCTTCAGGGAGGACCGGAACCGAATCTCGGTCAGAATCGCCCCTTGACAGCTCTTCTAAGGATGCTCGAAACGTTTTATCATCGTTAACGATCAGTCGATACCCTTTTCCCGCTTCCCCCTGAATAGATGCCCCGCGCTCCCTCAGCCACTGATCAAGTCGCTTCATATCACCCCGTACAGTGCGGGAACTCACTTGTAACACGCTCGCCAAATACGAACTGGTCAGTGCAGATGACGCAGCCAGCAGTTCACGCAGTATCACGTGTAAGCGGGAGTTCATTCACATCACCTTCCACACAAACCGAAACAAAAACAAACATTGAGCGAATTAAAAGCCATTTTGCTCTGATACGGCTCTCATCCACTCAGCGCTTTTCTTCGGGGTGCGCTTTTGTGTTTCCAGGTCAACATAAACGAGGCCGTACCGGTTTTTGTAAGCGTTCATCCAAGACCAGTTGTCCATAAACGTCCATACGTGATAACCTTTTACGTTACAACCTTCTTGAATGGCCTTGTGCAACCACTTTAGGTGTTCGCGGAAAAACTCGATGCGGTAATCGTCCTGAATTTGGCCGTCTTTGAGATAGCGCTCTTCATTTTGAACCCCCATGCCGTTTTCAGAGACAAACGACTCGACGTTTCCGTAGTTGTCACGCAAATTGAGCATAATGTCATAAAGGCCTTTTTCGTATATTTCCCAACCGCGATAAGGGTTCATCTTTCTGCCCGGCATTTCGTAGTGATCAAAAAACCATTCCGGCATGAAGGGGCTGTCCGGATGGGGCACGTGCTCTTTCGCTTTGACACGCCGCGGTTGATAGTAGTTCACTCCGAGAATATCCACCTTGTTTTTTTGAACGGTCTCAGCATCCCCTTTTTGCGTCACCGGTACGTGTCCGTGTTCGTTCAAAAGGTCAATTAGTTCGGGAGGAAATTCGCCTAACACTGCCGGATCTAAAAAGCTGCGGTTGAAAAATAAGTCAGCGATTTTGGATGCCTTCACATCGGCGGGATGTTGGCTTCTCGGGTAAGAAGGGGTCAAATTTAAGATGATCCCGATTTTACCGTCTTCGATGGCCAAAGAGCGAAAGACCTCAACCGCTCTGGCGTGGGCGATGATGGTGTGGTACGCCACCTGTATCGCTCTTCTGCCGTCGACGACATTCGGATAATGAAAATCGTAAAGGTATCCGCCCTCGACGGGAACGATCGGTTCGTTGAACGTGAACCACTTTTTGACTCGGTCGCCAAACAGTTTAAAGCACACGTTGGCGTATTCAACGTAAGCGTCGACCACTCGACGGCTTTCCCACCCGCCTTCATACTGCATAGCCATCGGCAGGTCAAAGTGAAACAGGGTGATGAACGGTTCGATGTCATGCGACAGCAGTTCATCGATCACCCTGTCGTAAAAATCAACTGCTTCCCGATTGACCTTTCCCCGTCCTTCAGGAATGAGGCGCGACCAAGCGAGCGACATCCGAAAGGAATTGTGCCCGACTGCTTTCATGAGGCGAATGTCTTCTTTGTACCGGTGGTAAAAATCCGACGCCGTCGTCGGCCCGACATTTCCGTAAAAGCGATAAGGTTCCTGCTCGTACCAGTGATCCCATATACTTTTCCCTTTCCCCCCTACATTGGAAGCCCCTTCGATTTGTGCTGCAGATGTGGCACTGCCCCACCAAAAACCTTTCGGAAATGTGTATGTGACGGACATGAAAAATCCCTCCGTTATCGATTTCGATACAGTTCGATGAATTCCGAAGCTAAATCCTTTACCGTCATCGCAGTCATTAAATGATCTTGCGCGTGGATGAGCATGACGTTGACGGACGGATTGTTTCCACTCGCTTCCTCGTGAAGCAGTTTCGTTTGGTACTCGTGAGCCTTGCTCAGTTCTTCACTCGCTTCTTTCATTAACTGGTCCGCCTTTTCAAACTCGCCTTTCTTCGCCTCCTGGATCGCTTCCATCGCATTGGACCTTCCGTTTCCAGCGTAAAGAATGATTTGGAATGCCACTTCTGTTGCGTTATTTTCCACGACGTCTACCACCTTTGATGTAAAATCAATGGAGCCCTGCGTCGATGACAGGGCTTCAAAAGTTATCGACTACTTCTCGCGACTCTTCTCGTTCTCGTAATAATTTTTGTCCAGTATTTTAAGGAAGGGCCACCAGATGGCCATGACGATGAGCAAGTTCACCAGTTGCAGCGCACCGCCTTGCCAAGCGTTACCCGTCGCCAGAAAACCGTTCAGAATGATCGGGGTCGTCCACGGCACAATAATGCCAGCCGGCGGCGGAACCAACCCTGTTGCCATCGCAAAATACGTGACGATAGTGACCACGACTGGCGCAAGAATCCACGGTATGAAGACGAGGGGATTCATAATGATCGGGAGTCCGAAAATGATCGGCTCATTGACATTGAAAATGCCGGGAGGCCCCCCTAATTTCCCCAGCTCTTTTTGCTGTCGGCTGCGCCCGATAATCAAAATCAAAATCACCACAGCCAGCGTCATCCCTGATCCGCCCATGCCCACGAGGAAAGAATCGATAAATTGCTTTGTAATAATGTGGGGCAGGGGTTCTCCTGCCTGGAAGGCTTCCAGGTTCTGATTGTTCAACGTGAACCAAATCGGGTCGAACACGGAGTTCACAATAATTTGCCCGTGAAGGCCGAAAAACCAGAACAGCTGAATCAGCACGACTGCGACGATCGTCGCCGCCAATCCGCTGCCCAAGGCGGTTAACGGTTCCTGCACAACGGTGTAAATAAAATCTTGCACGGTCACAAACGGTGTCAAACTAAAGGCGATCCGGACGATTAAAAAAACGGTCAAAGTGAGTGT